>CAKZUB010000091.1 GCA_937921505.1 uncultured Clostridia bacterium
TACTTCATTTCACCATCACATCCTTATACTTGATACCTTATTATACCACAAATACCCAAATATAAGAATCGTTAAACCAAAGAAAAAGCAGGTTTTTTTATACCTGCTTTTTCTTTGTATACCTAAAGTTCAGAAAGAACCGAAGTTTCCTTCATAATGTCTATTTTTTTCTTTCTATATTTAATACAAATAATCACTTTTAGTAAGTGTGAAATGGATCCTCAAAGCATAAAGAAACATACTAAATGATAGAATATTAGAAGGGCATGAATAGAATGAATGATGGAGGTGCAGTAATGGTATTAAATTGTGCACATAGAGGGGCAAGTGCCTACTACAAGGAAAATACAATGCTTGCTTTTAAGAAGGCTATTGAACTCGGGTGTGATGCCATTGAAACAGATGTGCATTTGTCAAGGGATGGAAGATTAGTTCTTATTCATGATGATAAAGTAGATCGCACCACTAACAAGAAAGGCTATGTGAAAGATTATACTTTTAGGGAACTTTCTAAACTGGGAATACCCTCTTTAGAGCAGCTTATTGTACTTACAAAAAGGCAGCGTATTATTTTGAATATAGAAATTAAAACAGGTCCTTCGTGGTATGAAGGAATCGAAGAAAAAGTTGTAGAGACGCTTAAGAGGTATCACATCATCAACAGTACTATTGTCTCAAGTTTTAACCACTATGCTCTGGTAAGAGTTAAAGAACTTTGTAGAGAAGTCCAGATAGGGCTTATCTACGCAGAAGTACTTTATAAGCCAGAAAAGTATTGCCAGTATGTAGGGGCAGAAGCTATTCATCCATTTTATCGCACACTAACTAGATCCATTGTTGAATCATTACATGCAGCTGGTTTTAAAGTGCGGCCGTATACTGTTAATAGTGAAGGAGCTATGCGCAGAATGATTGATATGGAAGTAGATATGATTATTACAGATTATCCAGACAGGCTAAAGAATATTTTAGGGAAATGGGTGAAAAAGTCCGATTGACAGCAGTTGGGGTGGATGATACATTGTCATTAGCGTACATATAGAGAAACAACCTATAAACTAAAGTTATTCATCTATGCAAAGTTGCTTCTCATAATGATTTCACATCATACATAGCTAGGAACAACTGAAATTTAAAGAGTGGAATCTATAGTAAGAAAAAGCCGTACAGTTATGAAGGGAAATAAAACTATTAGTAATAGGAGAAATCGTATGAAGATTATTATAATAGATGGACAGGGCGGCAAGATGGGTAAGTTAATGATAGAACAAATAAAAAAAAGAATACCAAACTTAGAATTAACGGCTATTGGTACAAATAGTATTGCCACAGCTGCTATGCTAAAATCAGGAGCAGACTATGGCGCTACAGGTGAAAATCCGGTGATTTTCAATAGTCAATCGGCAGATGTTATCATTGGGCCCATTGGTATTGTAATTGCCAATGCGCTGCTTGGAGAGATAACACCGAAGATGGCACAAGCAGTAGGAGAAAGTCATGCTTACAAACTTTTAATTCCTATAAATAAGTGTAATCATATTGTTATAGGCAAACAAAGTTTAACGCTCTCTGAATATATTAATCTGACAGTAGAAGAACTTTTAAAGATTACGAGTGTTGTGCAATAAAAAGAATATCTGCCAAATTTTCAATCTGAAGTCCTGAAAAATATGCGTTCTCTAGAGGAATCCATTCAGTAATAAAACGCTGATGCAGATACGGTCCATTTCGCTTAAGAATACGCTCGCTTTGTCGCACAGGATCAATAGTTAAAAAGACTTTTAGTTGATAGATCGCGCGAAAATGAGGATGCAGACTATATACACCTTCAATAATATTTACTTTTTTAGGAGTTACATTAACATATTCTGTTAATCTGCCAACAGAACAATCATAGATCTGATAAGTAAATGCAGTTTGCTTATCTAGATTGTCTATTACCTCTTCCTTAAAACGCAAATAATCTATATTGCCGCCAATCTCGTTTTTGCGCGCTATAGTTTTTTGCTCTGGACGTAAAAAGAAATCATCCATATGAAACACATTACAATCATAAACAGATTCTAATAAGAACGCAAGAGAGCTTTTTCCGCTGCCGCTGTTTCCATCGATTGCGATATGAGCAACCTGATTATTTCGGGTTAAATCATCTATACTACAAAATAATTTAAAGTAGGTAATAAAATCTTTTTTTACGATGCGATAAGCTGGTTGATAATGTTTATGAAAGGTATCGCTGTGACTAACAGAAGGATATCCTCGTTTTTTATAATGTTCTAAATATGTGGAGACTTCTGTATAACTAAAAGGCAGTTCATGGTATTTACAATAATGTAATAAATCTCGCAGCTTTTCTTCAAAAGAAGTTATTGTTCCTTTCGTTTCACGAGCTGTGCAAATAAAAAAATAATTTAATGTTTCTAAAGATAAACAAGTCTGTTTAAGGGGTTGAAGATGTAAACGATATAAACCATTTCCTATATCCTCAAATAAATCCATCTCAAAAGAGGAAACTTCTTTCAAAGTTTCCCTTTCAGTTTGCAGCCTTTTAAGGCTGCTCTTTTCATCTAAGATCATATGCCCACCTGCAAATTCATTTTGATAAATGAGTTTTACAAGGTCTTGCACTTCCATATAAGGATATTTTATGAGGTGTTCTAATAATAAATCTTTCATTTTTTAATTTAAATTCTCCAGTAAGCGTACTTTTTTTAATGTTGTTAAAATAATTGGTATTAAAATAAGCTGAGTAATAATTCCAGGTAATGCCGTAATAAACGCTCCAGACATAAAGGCAGCTACACCATAAGATTTCCCAGCAATCCCAAGGAATACTATATTAGCAATACCCAGTACAAATCGTCCAAGTAACATTGCAATGACAAGTGAGAGCATTATATTCATATTTTTTCTGGATAAAAAACCAGAAACTAAACCATATGTAGCAAGTTCAAAGGCCATAACTGTAGCCACGGGAAACAGTGGCGGCATACCAGTAATCATGCTTCCAAGCAGTGGAACGATCATTCCCGCGGCAAAGCCATATTGCCAGCCACAAATAAAACCACATAATAATACTGGAATATGCATAGGTAAAAAGATGCTGCCAGGCAGAGAGAAGGTATGGAAAATCATAGGTATAATGATACCAATGGCAGTAAATAGACCTGATAATACTAATTTGTAAGTTGATGCTTTATTCATTGTATCCTCCCAAATATAAAAAGTACCACAAAAGTGGTCGCTCTCCTAGGGAAAGTATCATACCTTCATGGTACTATTTCTTGCATTGTAATTAAACTATCATCAGATATGTCAGCTTCAGCTAACTCATGAAAATAGTATAGCAAGAATATTAAAAAGTATCAAGCAATATTATTCGTATAGGTTTTAGTATGGATTTGTATTTTTTGGGGGAGCACTAATCATGTTAGATAATACCAAATACATAATAAATAGTGATAAGGAGCTAATGATTATGCGGTATGTCATAGTGTGTGTGGTACAAAAAGAAGCTGGAGAGTTTAACAATCAAATGAGAAAAGAAGTCTGGGAAAAATTCAAGGCAAGGTCCTCTAAATTACCAGCTCACTTTACTATTAAAGCGCCTTTTGAATATGACGCGCCTATTACAGAGCTTGAGGAAGTGCTTGAAAGCTTTTGTAATAGGGAGCTGGCTGAACCGTTTAGGTTAAACGGATATGGGCGTTTTAGCGACCGCGTTGTCTATATGCATGTAGATATGTCTAAAGAAGCTAAAGCTGTTCATGATAGACTTATTGATACTATAAGCAAAGTCTCTTATATACATTTTGATCATAAAGATGGTAAGGATAAGACTTTTCATGTAACGGTTGCCTCAAAAAGGGTACAACCTATTTTTAGCGAGGTGTGGGAGTATGCAAAGAGCCAGCCGTGTTACTTTGACTGTGAGTTTAATAATATAAGCATTTATAAATGGCAAGATAACAACTGGATGCTTTATAAAGATTACGAAATGGTATCGTCTAAAATAATACCGGGCACCACGGTCGTTTAGTTATAGAAGTTCTCGGCGTTTAGCTTCTTCTATGGCTGCAATGCGGCTATTGACACCAAGTTTAGAATAAATATTAATTATATGAGACTTAACTGTAGCAAGAGAAATACAAAGCACAGCTCCAATTTCTTTGTTTGAGCGCCCTGTGGCAAGGGTATGTAAAACTTCAAGCTCTCTTTCACTTAAAAGTTTTTTCTGATGTAGCGACTCATTTGAAACGACTAATTCAAGAGTTAAGACGTCCTTAACAAAGGCCCTTTCTTCAGGAGTTAGATCCTCTAAAGTTTCTATATGATATTGTTTAATAATCTTTAAAGCAGTGGCCTTTTCATAATAAAAAGGCAGGAGGAGTTTATCTTTATGAGCGTAGTGAAGCGCTTCTCTAAAGAGATTGACGGCGTCACGAGGACTTAAATGATGCTCAGACATCATTGCTATTTTAAGTAAGATAGCTTCAATAAGTCTGAGTTTGATTTTGTGCTTACGCGCATATTTTAAGATGTCATCTATGAGCTCAAGCGCTTCATTATAAGACCCTTCTTTATACAGAATACGTGTATAGAGTAGCTTGCCATCAAGGATTCTATGTGTTTTTGGAGTACATTCATAATCTTTCTTATAGCGTATGAGGAGCATATTTTCTTGTTCACTGGTATTTATCATATATTTTAAAAGAGGTGCTAAGTATAAGGTGTTTTTAAAGCTTTCCATAGCTAAAAGTTCATCAAGAAGTGACAAACCTTCTTCTACATGCCCTGTTAAAAAATTATATTCAATTAGATTGAATAAGTAGCCTCTATAAAAGGAAAAGGACTTTATACCGGGATTTGTTTCTAACTCATGAAGGATATCCTTAGCTGATTTCAAATCTATTTGTTTTAAATAAACCCCAATAATTCCAATAGAATAGCTAAGATTCATTGCGGATAAACATTTATTAGAAGCAATAATACTTTGCATTTTTTTATATAAATTTAGGCATTCGTTAAGATCACCCATTTCCTCAAGTATTTGGGATTTGCTGCTGTAAGCAAAAAAAGTAATAAAAGGATTAGTGTTATTTTGCATAAAACTGAATGCTTTTTCTATAAAGGAAAGAGCTTCTTGGTAGCAGCCTTGAAGATGTAAAAATGAGGCATTCTTAAGAAATAAAAAGGTTTTTGTTACTTCACTTAAAGGAAGGTTTTCTAATTCATTTAAGGATGGGATATAAAGATCATCAATTTGAAGATAGTCCTCAGTTAGAAAATGTATGGACTTAAAAGCTGTAAAGGTAGGATCATCTTTCATCTTTAAGCGAATAAGCGCGTACATTTCTTTACACTCATCAATTTCCACATTACCATAATGATAAAAAAACCTCTGTAGTGCAAAATCGGCATTAAGTGTAGCATACTGAGTAGGAATACGATTAAGATAAGAGAGCGTTTCTGTGTTTTGCGGCAGTTTTAAGATTATTTCCATAGCCGCTGTATAAGCCTTAGCAAAACATAAATGGTTAATGGCTTCGCTAAAATCACCTAGGTCCTCAAAGAGTAATGCAGCTTTTAAGTGAAGTTCTTTTTGGGTTAGGCTGTTTAACTTATTAAAGTGTATTTTCAAGTATTCTTGCAAGATATTATGATAACGATAAAGGCCATTTTCCTCATCAATAGTAATAATAAGAAGTTTTTTTTGTAAAAGTTCAGTGATCATTTCATTAAAATCATTAAATAAAAGCAGCTTATTACATAGGCTTTCATTAAAGTAGGATAAGATCGAAGTTTTAATCAGAAAGTCTTTTTCAGCATGAGATAGCGGATCAAAAATTTCTTTTGTCAAATAATCATTAACAAGCTGATTGGTTAACTTGATGCTTTGGATTTCAGACTCATTTTTATTTCTGATGCCCGCAGCAATAAGCTGCAAACCGCCTATCCATCCTTCGGCAATACTATTTATATAATCAATGGATTCCTTTTTTAAATCAAGTCCCATTGTATTTTCTAAAAAAGCCACCCCCTCATCTTGTGATAACCTTAAATCCCTTTCATCAATGATAAGTAAATGCCCTGACATATTAAGACCTCCGAGATATAAACGCGGAGTTTCCCTTGAGAGGATTAGAAGATGTATGTTATCAGTGCAGTATTTAATAAAATAATCTACTGTTTCAAGTAGGTAAGCATCAGTGATTGTATGGAAATCATCAAAAACAATAAAAAAATCTTTATCTAAGTCTAAGGCATTAACGAGTAAAGTAAGCAGTTCTTTAGCAGTGCTTTTTTGAAAATTGGTTTCAAAAAGAGCAAAAAGGTCTTGGGCAGACACACCTAAGTCGTCTTTTACTGTTTCTAGGACATAATACCAAAATGAGAAAATATTATTACTACTTTCATCAAGGGTAATCCACTTAGTATTTGGGATGTCATATTCTTTAATAAAAGAACTTGCCAACATCGTTTTGCCACAACCAGCACCGCCAGTTATTAAGAGGAGCTTGTAATCTACATAGCCCTCAAGCTTTTTAAAAAGGTTTCTGCGGATAATGTATTTTTTTCTAGGTTGGGGCATTTTTAGCTTTGTAGATAAAAGGATCCTATTGTTTTTCATAAAACCACCTGAATTATTTATTTATTCCTATTTTATCTAAAAATTCAAGCTTAATCAATCGTTATGCTGCACGTAATCTTTTTTATTTTTTATAACAGATATTAGAAATAAAGAACAAACAATAACTATAAAGTAAAAAAGCTGTGGCAGTACATGAAGTAAAGACTTGCCTTTTTCTACAGAATCTACAAGGATGAGATAATTCTTTTGGGGAAGGATGTAAAGAAGTGCGTCAAAAAAGCTGTTGTTTTCACTAAAAGAATAAAAACTTCCTGAAAGTATAGTAGTGAGTAGAATAATAGAAGAACCTAGCATATTAGCATTGTCTGCTGTATCAGCAAATGTATTTGCCAAAAGAGAGTAGGCAGTACCAAAGCTGCACAAAAGTGCTAGGAAAAACAAGTAGTATAGTAAACTAAAGCCTATATCGAACTTAAAGAGTGTTTTTGTGATAGTAAGCGTTAAAAACGTAGGCAGATAAATCATCAAAAAGTTAAACAAAGCGTGACCGGATAAGTATTTAGAAAAAGATAAAGGAGAAGCAGCAATTCTTACAATTTGTTTTAGATCCTTATCTTCCCCAAAGACAAACATAAATGAAACACTTTGTAATAGTAGAAACATCATAAGATATCCTAAGATAGTTGTTCCAATACCACGACTATTTTCATTTGAAGACTGAGGTTGTTGCTCATGATGCAAAGTGGTGGTGAGCAGTGTTTTAAAATCATCATTTTTAATAGTTTGTATTTCATAGAGATCATTTTCGAGTGGCATAACAAAAGCGTCATATTTGCCAAGGATAAGTTCAGACTTTTTAGGAATTGTTTCAACTACTTTTAAATCAAATTCATTTAGAGCTTCTTTAAGAACTAGAGACTCTTTAAAAATAGCTACAGTAGGTTTGGTTTTAACAGTGCTTGAAAAATAAACACCCATAAAAATGGAACCAATAATCATCATAAAAAAGACAATTATATAATGTTTGCGACTTAGTAATCTAACAAAGTTGTTTTTAAATACAGAAATCATAAGTAATCCTCCGTTCTAAAAAAGATGCCGCATAATACGAGTATAATAATACATGCAGATAATAGGCAACCAGTTATTGGTAAGAAATAAGAGAAGTCGCTATCGTAAATCATTATGAAAATAGCTTCTTTAAACCATTTGGCTGGTGAAAGGGAGCTTACTCTTTCAAAAATTGTACCAAGGCCTTGTAGTCTGAAAAACAGTCCACCCATTATAGCGATTATACTTATAAGAAGACTAAGAAATTGATTAGCAGTACTTTCTGTTTTAAAAATACAGCAACATAAAACACCTAGGGCTGATGCAAACATTTCAAGAAGTAAAAATAAAAATAAAATATAACCACAGTTAGCCCCACCGAAGTTTGCCCCAGTAATCAAATAAAGCATTAAAATCACAACCAGATGACAAGCTGATGAAAATAGAAAAGTTGCAGCTATTTTAGAGAGATAAATGTAAGCGGATTTTATAGGGGAGTAAATCAGTCTCATATTACCATTTTTGATGCGTTCTTCCATAAAGCTGTTTGCAGCAAGTGTAGCAGTAACTAAAATCATATAAATCATTATTGTAATACTGTAGTAGTCATAAGAGCTCATAAGTGTACCATAATCACCACTGCTCAAAAATCCAAATATAAGAACTAACAAAAGTGGAAAGAGTGTACAGTAAAATAACCAGGTCGAATTTATAAGCAAGTTTGTAAAGTCTCTTTTAAAAATCTGAAAAAATTTATACATAATAAGTGTGCTCTCCTAACTTGGGTGTTTTAATCTCTAAGACTTCTGCCTGTAAGTTTTAAAAATACAGTTTCAAGACTAGCTGTTTTACATGAGATGTTATTTATTTTTACTGAGTAATGAGATAAAGCTGAAATAATGCGGTCTAGATTATCTATATTACTTAAGGTAGTTAGCTTTAGGATGTTATCAGTCAAAGAAACTTCTTTAACGCCTTCTATCTTGTAGAAATCATCCAAATCTAGGGCTTTATGGTTTTGGATTTCGATAATAAACTGTTTTTCATTTTGAATACCTTGTTTTAATTTTTCTTTGGTACCAGAGGTTATAATACGTCCATCATCCATAATAACAATCCTTGTTGAAATTTCTTCGACTTCTTCCATATAATGTGTGGTATAAATAATAGTCATGCCAAGATCTCTTAATTTCTTGATAGAGGTTAAGATATGACTTCTAGATTGTGGGTCAATTCCTACAGTAGGTTCATCCATAATAAGAAGATCTGGTTGGTGTGCGATAGCGCAAGCGATATTAAGACGTCTTTTCATGCCGCCAGAAAAGACTTTTGGTTTATCATCCTTTCTATCTAGTAACCCTACAAATTCTAAAGCGTCCCTTGATTTTAAGATGAGGTCCTTACCTTTTAAGCCATAAAGAGAAGCAAAGAACTGTACATTTTTTTCAGCACTAATATCTTCATAAATGGCTAATTCTTGTGGGACTATTCCAAGGTACTGTTTAAATCCTAAATTTTTCTGGCCTATTTTCTGGCCATTATAATAAATTTTTCCGTTATCATAACCTAAAGCGGCTGTTAGAATATTAATGATAGTACTCTTGCCCGCACCGTTAGGGCCTAGAAAGCATAATATTTCTTGTGTGTTTACTTCAAAGGATACTCCTTTAATAACCTTATTAGATTTATAGCTTTTTTCAAGATTTTCTACTTTTAATAATGTATTTGTTTTCATAATGATCATCTCCTTATGTTAAAGTCTATCAGTTAAAGACTAATTACACATCAACCAAAAGGTTGATTGATAAGGTTGATTTTTCATAAGAACTTAGCATTTAAAGGTTTAAAAAATTAAAAATAAAAAATTAAAAATAGGTGTGTCAACCATTTTTGAAAATGTCCTCAAATAGTTTAAACATTAGCACCAGTTTTTCTGGTGCTTTTACTGTAGTCTTTTATCTTTACCTCTTTTAAAAGAGTACTTGAAAACACAAATCTTATCAAGGATGCTACG
>CAKZUB010000092.1 GCA_937921505.1 uncultured Clostridia bacterium
TTACATCTAATGTAGGTTTGTTTGCTATACTCATTTTTAGGTATACATTGAGTATAGATATCCCTAATGTACAAATCTTATGACTTACAGATGCTATGCATCCCATATTTATTTTTATACATTAGTTTCCGTCCCTACTCACTTATGATGCTAGTATTTAGGCTATTATTTAATGAGGTCACACTTACACCTGATAGTTCAACTATCACTATAATATTCAGTATATCATTTAGCCAAAATAAGTCAATAAAGTTTTTAGTGTTTATAAAAAATAAAAAAAGTGGGTATTTACCCACTTTTTTACTATATCTATTGGTCTATTTAATTCTAGCCTATATTAAACTTTTCTACTGCATTTGATAGGCTTTGTGTCCCTGTTTTAACTATCTCAAGCATTTTAACAATTTCATTTGTTCTTTGAAGTGCAAAACCTGATTTTTGTGCAATACCCGTTGTACCTGCCGCGCCTTCAACTGTTGATTGAGATATATCATCTATAACTTTAATCATATCTTGTATGGAAGCGAGTAGTTCTTCTGATGTTGCACTAAAATCTCCTACTAGCTCATCGATCCCGTCTGCATCTTTGTTATACTGTTCTGCAGCCGTGAGCATAAAAGAATAATCTTTCTTAACATCCCTAGACACAAATTCAAGAAGTTTATGTGAACTTGAAGATAAATTCACAACAGCGTTTCTTATAACCTCAGTAATAGACTGTATTTGATTAACTGTATTTTTAGAGTCTTCAGCAAGATGTCTGATTTCATCTGCAACCACAGCAAATCCTCTGCCAACTTCACCTGCTCTTGCCGCTTCTATTGCTGCATTAAGCGCAAGCAGATTCGTTTGTGCGGTTATTTGTAATATAGCATCTGATAGAGCTGTGATCTTTTCCACGGCTTTTGATTCATCAATTGCCTTTTCTAACATATCTTGAGTCTCAGAAATAACTTGAGTTGCACTTTTTTCTGACTCTATTACATTGATCTTGATTTGACTTGCACGTTTACTCATAGCATTAGCAGCTTTTGTGCCATCTTGTGACTTTTCTGCTACTGAACTTGCTGCTGTTTCAATCTCATTTGAGGTTGCATTCATTTCTTGTGAAGCAGCGGCGGTTTGTTCCATTCCCATCGATAATTGATGGGTCTGAGCTGCCATTTCGTTAAATTGATTTTGTAAAATATGTATCTCTTCACTTAACTTTTCAAATATCCGTATAGAAGAAACTGATTCCCGTGCAACCTCACCTATCATACCTTTTATAGAAGATATCATTTGTTGTAGAGAATTATAAATAAGACCAATCTCATCTTTCTGTTTTAAATACTTCTCAGGTATTTCAACCGTAAAATCTCCAAAAGAGAGTTGTTCAATAATTTTTGCTGAATCTTCAATAGGCTTTGAGATTTTTTTACCTACAATTAAAGACATGATTCCAAATACTATGACTAAAACAATAGATATGCTAATCAGCAAAAATATTTTCTCTTTTACAGCTGTAATGATTTCCTCTTTTTCATTTTGTACAATAATATCTATATCATCTGTATAGTTTCCTGTTCCAATAACCCATTCAAATGGCTCAAAAGCCAAAGAATATGCTCTTTTTGGCAATGCCTCATTACCACCTTGCTTGGAAAAATAGTAGTCTGAAAAGCCACCACCTTCTTTTCTTCCATTTTCAATGATATCTTGAATAAATTTATTTCCTTTCTCATCAGTAGCTTCCAGCCTATTTTCACCTTCTGTATCTCTACCTAAGAGTACAACGTTTACACCTTCAAATGTGTCAATCCAAAAGTAGCCATCTTCGCCATATCTAAGACTTCTAATAGCAGATGCTGCCCTTATTTTAGCTTCTTCGGCAGTTATTTCTCCTTTTTTATAACTTTCATAATAATTGTGTGTTAAACTCATTGCATTTTGCACTTGTGTTGTAATCAGCGTATCAAAATCCTTTCTAATGGCCCTTTCAAATTTCTCAACATATGCATTTTGTATACTGATCATTGACCATGCAAAAATACCAATTAAGATAATCATCATCGTGATCGAGTTGTTAATAGATGCTATTAATATCTTAGTGCTAATCTTTTTCATACTAACCCCTTCTTTCAACTATAAAATATCTTTTCTTTAATTTTTATACAATTTTCTTTATTTTTTTTATTCCTTCAACACTATTTTACCATTTTATCACTTATAATTCAACATTTTTTACCAAAATATTACATGTAAAATTTTGGGTAAATCA
Source organism: uncultured Clostridia bacterium (assembly GCA_937921505.1). Lineage (GTDB taxonomy): Bacteria > Bacillota > Clostridia > Lachnospirales > Cellulosilyticaceae > FMMP01. Next base: position 2,261 of record CAKZUB010000092.1, read on the forward strand.
ATCTTGTAATTAAATATCCAAAATATAACATATTACTAACTTAGCACATAATAAGAGACGGGGGCTTCAAAAAAACTTTAAGCTTTTTTGAACACTCTCGTCTCTTATATTTAAAAACCCCTAATGATTATAATCTTAACTATTTAATACCCTTTATTCCCTCTCTTCTAACAATTATATTTGATAAATTTCGCTTGTACTCATAAGCTCCATCTTATGCTTTGATAAACATTCAATAGTCTTATTACAATCTTCTGTCCTTAGTACCACCGATGCATCCTCTCCTACCGAGAAGGCATACATATATTCTATACTAATGTTATCTTGAGTTAAATAAGCAAGCATTCTTTTTAGCCCCCCAGGTGTATTAGGAACTTTACAGCAAATAACAGGTGTTGTTTGTACCGAAAAATCTTGTTCTTTAAGCAGCTTAATCCCCATCTGCGGATCACTAATAATAAGCCTGATAATACCATAGTCAGAAGTATCCGCTATAGACAGTGCCGATACATTAATATTGGCATCCCCCAAAATCTGCATAACCTCATATATTCTGCCTGACTTGTTTTCTATAAATACCGAAAGTTGCTCTATAATCATCTTAATTCCTCCTCTTTATATGTTTTAAATTCCTACTCTGCTGCTTTTGTGCCCTCAACACTTATTTCTCCTATCAATAATACGCTTTGCCTTGCCTTCGCTTCTTTCAATAGTCTTGTGTTCTACGAGTTTAACCTTAACCTGAATACCTAATACACTTTGAATCTCACCTGTTATTCTCTTTTCAATTTCTTTCATATGTCTCATACCATCTACAAAAGTAACGCCTTCTTTACCTTCTACCCATACCTCAAGTGTATCTAAGTTATTAACCCTATCTACTATAAGTACATAATGCGGTGCTGTTTCCCCTAAGTTTAATAGCACACTTTCTATTTGGGATGGGAAGATATTAACGCCTCTAATAATAAGCATATCATCCGTTCTGCCTGCACATTTTGTCATTTTAATCGTTGTCCTGCCACAGCTGCAAGGTGCATTTACAAGACTAGAAATATCTCTTGTTCTATATCTAAGAAGGGGCAAGGCTTCTTTTGTAATACAGGTAAATACCAATTCCCCTTTTTCTCCATAAGGCATAGCCTCAAGTGTATCTACATTTACAATCTCCGGAAAGAAATGGTCTTCGTTAATATGCAAATGGTCTTGAGCCTCACATTCAAACGATACTCCAGGTCCTATAATTTCACTTAATCCATAGCTATCATGCGCTTTCATCCCCCAGAGGTCTTCAATTTCAGCTCTCATCTCATAAGTCCAAGGCTCACCACCAAGGGGTGCTGCTTTAATACCAATGTTTCTTGGGTCTATGCCAAGTGCTTTGATGCTTTCTCCAAGATAGATCGCATAAGATGGGGTACACACTAAAATTGTACTTCCAAACTCCTGCAGTACTTGTATCTGCTTTTTAGTATTCCCAGTTGAAATAGGTACTACTGTTGCGCCAAAACGTTCTGCGCCATAGTGAAAACCAAGTCCTCCTGTAAAGAACCCATACCCTAGTGCATTATGTACCACATCATCTTCTGTCGTTCCCATTGCTGCATAAAACCTCGCCATACAATCTGACCATAAGTCTAGATCGTTTTGAGTATACCCTACAACAGTCGGCTGACCTGTCGTACCTGATGAAGCATGCACTCTTTTAACTTGTTTCATGGGTACTGCAAAAAGCTTATAAGGATAGTGATCTCTCAAATCTTGTTTTGTAGTAAATGGAAGCTTTGAAATATCATCTATACTTTTAATGTCTTCAACTTGAAGTCCCATCTCATCCATTTTATTTCGATAGAAAGATACGTTGTAATAAACCCTATTTACTGTATCTATCAGTCTTTTACTCTGCAAAGCATGCATTTCATCCCTTGAAAGACATTCCTCTTGTTGCCAGATCACTTGCTATCCCCCCTACTTTTTTCTCTTATCTATAATTCTCTTAGCTTTGCCTTCGCTGCGTTCTATTGTCCTAGGCTCAACAAGCTTTACTTTGACATGGAGTCCAAGCAAGCTAAAAAGTTCGTTAGTAATATGTTTTTCTACTCTTTCTAAAGACTTAATGGCATCTGAGAACATGCCTTCCCTAGCTTCTACCCACACTTCAAGGGTATCTAGGTTGTTAACTCTGTCTAATATCAAAACATAATGAGGTGCTGTTTCTGCTACTTTCAATATAATACTTTCAATTTGTGATGGAAATACATTAACCCCTCTTATAATGAGCATATCATCACTTCGTCCTGTTACTTTATCCATACGTACAAGTGTTCTGCCACATTCACACTTATCTGTGTAAAGTTTTGTAATGTCTCTTGTTCTATATCTTAAAATAGGTAAGGCTTCTTTTGTAATCATTGTAAAGACAAGTTCTCCTGATTCTCCATTTGTCATTAATTCTAACGTATCTGCATCTACAATTTCTGGTACAAAGTGATCATCATTAATATGTAAGCCTGTCCTTTTTTTGCAGTCAAAAGCAACTCCTGGTCCTAAAACTTCACTGAGTCCATAGATATCCATCGCCTCAATACCAAAGAGACTTTCGATTTGCTCTCTCATTTCTTCGCTCCAAGGCTCAGCACCAAATACCCCGACTCTAAGCTTTGTGCTTCTTGGATCGATACCCATATTTTTCATGGTTTCTCCTATATATAAAGCATAGGATGGGGTGCAAGTAATCACCGTAGAGCCAAACTCTTGCAGCAGTTGAATCTGCTTTTTTGTATTTCCTCCTGATATAGGTATGACTGCTGCCCCTAAATGTTCTGACCCATAATGGCAGCCGAGTCCCCCAGTAAAAAGTCCATAGCCATAGGCATTTTGAATAATATCATGTTTTGTAATGCCATAAGCTGTAAAACACCTCGCTATCATATCCTGCCACATCGTAATATCATTTTTAGTATAGCCTACAACAGTTGGCTGACCTGTTGTACCTGAGGAAGCATGAATACGGACAACATCTTCCATCGGCGTTGCAAAAAGCCCATAGGGATAATGATCTCTAAGGTCTTGTTTGGTCGTAAAAGGTAGATACTTAAGATCGTCAATACTTTTAATATCTTCTGGTTCTAACCCTAGTTCCTGCATTTTATTATGATAGAACGGTACATGTGCATAAACTCTATTAACAGTTGCTCTTAGTCTTTCAGATTGTATAGCCTTTTTCTCATCTAAACTTACTGTTTCTTCTCTTTGCCAGTAACTCATCAATACTGCTCCTTCCGACTTCTTATTGTTGAAAATATAATAATAAATTTGTATTCTTTAAAAAATTGTATCATTCATTGTATACTTATGCAATATAATTAATACCCATATGTTTTGATTTTTAGCCTTAAGTTCATTCGTAAAAAAAGAAGACCCCTTGTGCCTTCTAGTAGAAATTTCTTCGATATCCTTTTGGTCCTAGTTTACTTTAACTTCAAATTCTGTTTTTAATATTACCTTTTCCACTTGTTCTTCATCCAAAGTGAAAGCTGTATATGCTGAAAAAGAATACTCTCCCTTGGGTAATTTTAGCTCTTTTTCTGAATAGTACTTCCTCCAAAAGTCAGCTTTAGGATCATCTTCACTAAACCCGCCACTCTTTGAAAATGGTATAGTGTATATTTCACCTTTCGTTAGAACTGTACTCTTTAGCATAGTTAGCATTACACCTTCATTAAAATATTCTTGCCCATTATAAATCGTATAATTGAAATAGGGCTCACCTGACCATATAGTAATACTGTCTTTTTCCCCAATATATTCTATAGTTGAATACATGCTGATTTCTTCACTTTCTTTAAACTCTAGTTTATTAATATATGTTCTTACTAAAAAATTCTTATCTTCAGCTATAAAAACATTATCATCTAATACTATTATTTTATAGCAGCTATCAATTTGCGCTGGATAGCTTTTAGCAATTCCACCCTTGTAAAATACTTCAACCTTACTTCTTGTTTCAATATTATCTATTGTTATTTGTTCATTCTTAGATTCCACTAACGTTTCATCACTTATAAACACCACAATTTTATCAGCAATACCTAGCTCCCCAGACCCTTCAACAGGTTCTACAAGCAAAGAGGATACGTTGTTTTCAAGTACAGTTGCAACAAAGGAAACCCCCACATCACTCTTTAAATTACTGCATCCTGTTAGAATTGTAAATATCATCATTGCACCTATAATCAAAAAGAAATGTTTTTTCATAATAAATCTCTCCTTTAGCAACTCTCTTTACATTCTTAGACGATGGGTTTTTTAAATTGTTCCATTTAAGTATTTTTTAGTTTTTTAAGGACAACAACTATAAGCACGACCGCTGTAATGACTATAAGTATATTAAATACCACTTGCATATTTATAGGGGTTTTTATACGCTGTGTGCTTATCTCCTGTACTATAGGTTCTGCAAGTGTACTTATGTCTTTAGGTTCTTTCTCAACATATGTTCTATACTTTTCAATATCATAGCTTGGTTTTAAAGCCTCTCTATTGCCATACCATAGCATATAAGTCTCTTGGCTTTCTGCTGCAAAAACCACTTGGTCTGTCCAGTAGTCCATTTTGACATCTTCAATAACTAGCGGCTGATCATCCTCATTGTAAATATCAATACTAAGTGTTGGGTACTGAACATACTCATTAAAGTAAATTGTTCTGTGTTTTGCACTTGCCTCTTTAAAGTCTAAGTTATAAAGCTCTCCTGACTTTAAGAAAAAACTTTGCCCTTCTGAATCTATCCCCGTTACTTTATATCTTCTTTTAAATACTCCCTCAGCTTCTAAGATAAGCTCTTTTATTTTAAGACAGTCCCCATTGTTAATCTGAATATCTGTTTGTTTCTCTTGGTTTCTAACCGTAAAGACAGCTGATTTTGTACTGTGAAGCCCCATATTTTTATTATTTCCGTGGTTAATATAATAAGGTATCCTAATCCCTTTTGAACTAACAATGCGAAGATCTGATAGATCTTGTTTGGCCTGCTTATAAATAGATTCATCTAATAAAAAAGTTTTGTATTTATTGTCTCCACTTATAATAATCTGCCGTGATACATTTCCGAGTTTATCAGAGCCCTCAGCTCTTATTACAGTGCCTAATACTATAACCATTAGTAAAATAAATGCATAAATTAACTTTTTCTCTTTTCTCACTCTTCCCCTCCTCGTATAATATATTTTGTAGTCAGTTATTGAACAATTTCCAGTAATAAAATTGACTACTTTAAAAATGAATCAACTGGAAATTTTATAAACAAAGGACTAGTCTAAGATTACCCCTATGTGCTAAAATATTTATCA
>CAKZUB010000093.1 GCA_937921505.1 uncultured Clostridia bacterium
GTGCGTAGCATCCTTGATAAGATTTGTGTTTTCAAGTACTCTTTTAAAAGAGGTAAAGATAAAAGACTACAGTAAAAGCACCAGAAAAACTGGTGCTAATGTTTAAACTATTTGAGGACATTTTCAAAAATGGTTGACATATCTGTATTTTAATATCCTTTAAATTTGTATTTTAATATCCTTTAAATTTATGTATTTTAATATCCTTTAAATCTCTTCTAAAATACAAAAGACACAGATAGTATGTATGAATTCATACATACTATCTGTGTCTTTTACGACTGAGCTGGAAGGATTCGAACCTTCGAAGTGCTGGAGTCAGAGTCCAGTGCCTTACCGCTTGGCGACAGCTCATTAACTTATTTCCACTCTTATTATTATATGCTTTTTCGAACACTTTTTCAAACTTTTTTTACAGGTTTTAACTTCTTGCTGATGCTATTCTAAATCCTGAATATTCATTTTCTCAAGTTCTTTATTCTTTCTTTGTTTTTGACGACATACAAAATAAATTGTTAACAATATAAACGTTGGAATGTTCATGATAAATGCTATAGAGAGAATAGGTATGATGATTTCTATAATCGAATGAGAAACTACCATTGGCGTGAAAAAAGCGAAACCCAAAATTGCTATCACTGAAAAACAGAAAAAAATACCTGGCATAATAAGCCCCAACCACTTACTTTCTTTTTTACATAAATAAACTTGCAACATAATAACTCCAGCAAGTAATAAACCTAAAACCATAAAAAAAATACTTATATTAGCTAACCTAATTGCCATATCATCAATTCTCCTTTTTAACTTTTTTATATTCGGAAATCAATATTTTTGCTGTATCAAAATCAATTTTGTCATTAACAGCCAATTGCTTAATAAGAGAAATATACGGCTCCTTAGAAGCTGTTTCACTTATTTGGATTCTTTGTATGAGTCGATCTAGGCGCAAACGTACTGTGGGATAAGTTACCCCATATATTTTTGCTATTTCCTTTAGAGAACCTGAACATAATAAAAAACTCTTTATAAAATTAATATCTTCATCCTCTAGCCCTGCTAGCCAATCAGGAATAATTTTCATCTTCTAAATCCTCTTTCTTCCCTAAAACATTTATTTCTTTAATTATATTAAAGATAGCATTTAACTTTATTAAAGTCAATATTAAAGATATATTAAATAATACTATAAAATGTACGAAGTTTTAATTTCTTATAATAAACTATTTACATTTAATAATCTCTCCAATATAATTAATTAAACGGTAAGTTAATTAATTATACTGGAGAAACTATATGGCGCGAAAAAAAGTTGTTGAAAAAGTTGAAGAAGTTAAAAACCGTATCATACGCACCTCTATTGAAATGATTGCTTTATATGGCCTTTCAAAATTTAATTTATCAGATGTTGCCATGCATATAGGCCTCACTAAAGCAGCTCTATATTGGTATTTTCCCAGTAAAGATGCTTTAATTATATCTATTACGAAAAAAGTAAGCTGCGCTTATATAGAGCATGCTCAAAAAATATCTACGTCTTCACTTAATGCAGGTGAAAAATTAAGACAGATCATAAGCATTCCAGATAATGACTCTGATTCATTAATGTGTATTCTTCCTCTAAAATTATTTTTAGATTATTTTAGCGATAATAATGAAATTAGAAAACAGATACAAGAAGGGTATGAAAATTATAATACTATTTTATCTGGTGTACTTCTAGAGGGAATAGAAGCTGGTTTATTTCAAATAAATTGGTCTCCTGATGAGTTTGCGAAGTATATAACAGGTACAATAGATGGGATTGTGCTTCAAAATTTGATATTTCCAAAAAATCATAGACTATCTACTCAACTGGTTGTATCAATTATAGAAACGCTGATAAATAAATACTAAAAGAGGTGTTTTTTGTGAATAAAACAATTTATTATTTTTCCGGTACAGGTAATTCACTAAAGATGGCAAAAGATATTAGACTTGCTTTACAAGATTGTGAGGTTGTGTCTATTTCTAATGCTATAATGGAAGTCCATAAACTTAAACCCAAGGGCATAGTAGGCTTTGTCTTCCCTGAGTACTATTATGGTCTGCCACAGCTTGTTGTAGAATTTTTAAATACTATTAATCTGAGTCATGTAACCTATATTTTTGCTGTAGCTACCTATGCAAAGAGTGCTGGTGGCTGTTTGTCTCAAACCACAAAACTGCTTAAGCCTAAAGGGAAAAAGTTAAACTCTGGATTTTATGTAAAGATGGTAGATAATTTTATCCTTTGGACATGGGATGTGCCCCCTATAGAAAAACATAGTCTTATTCATGAACAGGCACAAAAAGATTCAGTACGTATTGCAAATAGTGTAAATAACAGTTTAGAGCTAATAGACAATAGTCCCCTTGAAACATTAGGTCCTATTCTTTTTGGCTATTCTCGTTTTTTAAGACAGGTTAATACTAGTGACAAAGCCTTTTTTGCTTCTCCTAATTGTAACTCCTGCGAGATATGTGTTAACGTATGTCCCACTCAGAATATTGTAATAAAAGATAAAAAGCCAAAGTGGCAAAGTAAAAAATGTCAAAAATGCCTTGCATGTCTCCATCTTTGTCCTCAAAAAGCTGTACAATATGGAAAAACTACAATCAAGAGATCCAGATATAAAAATCCACACATATCACTTAAAGAACTAATGCTTCGTCTTTAACACAAAAGCTGCTATGTAACTTATAAAATAGCAGCTTTTATTAACTTCTTTATTCTACTTGACTAAGTCCTAGACCACATCCACCTCTTCCTCTACCTTGTCCTTGTCCCTTTCCATTCATACCACTAAATCCTATGCCCATTTTCTGTCCCATTTTGCCTGGTCTTGTTCCATCACAATTTGCTTGATTTTTTTCTATTGCCGCAATAATTTCATCAGCTTTTTCTTGCGTCATTATTCCAGCTTCAACTTTTTTAGCTAGAGAATCTTTTTTGATTTTAAGCATTTCTGCTTTAAATGCTTCAAGTTTGCCGTTTTCACTGGCAATAGTACCATAAGTTTTGCCTGTTTCAACTCTTTCAGCTCTTAAACTCTCTACTGTTTTACCTGTTAATCCTGCTAACGCCTCAGCAGGTGTATTGTACTTAGATGCAGCAAAGGCCGTAATTGAAGTTGCCCCGATTGTGAGTACCATTGTTCCTATAGCTAAGACTTTTTTTAGTTTTGTCATGTTAAATGACCTCCTTGTATATTTTATTTTTCCATTTAGCAGCTTGTCGCTTGCTATGATGATAGAATACCTAATAAATATGGCAAAGATGTGTTTTTAAATTTATAAATTTGTGACGGTTAACCTATAAAAAAACATATTTTTGCCACAGTATTTTCTTATAATAGGCTATAATAAGATATAAAAATTGTGAGGTGCGCTTATGCCAACGATTCTCATTGCAGATGATAATAAACAAATTACTTCTATTTTAGAACAGTATGCAAAAAAGGAGGGTTTCATATCTCAAACTGCTCTTGACGGATGTGAAGCCATTGATCTCTTTCAAAAGTTCAAGCCAGACATTGTGCTACTTGATGTCATGATGCCAAAAATGGATGGGTTTGAAGTATGCCGTGAAATCCGTAAAACCTCGAATATACCTGTGATTATGATTACGGCCAGAGGCGAGGATTTCGAGAAAATCATGGGGCTCGACATAGGTGCTGATGACTATATTGTAAAACCCTTTTCACCTGGTGAGGTTATGGCAAGAGTACGTGCCATTTTACGAAGATTAGTACGTACTGATGAGAAAAACCTCCAAAAATACACCTATAGCAATCTAAAGATTAATCTAGATGATTATCTTGTAACTATTGATGATTCTAACATCTCTCTAACAAAAAAAGAAATTGAACTCTTGTGGACGCTTGCAACTAATCATAACAAAGTATTTTCCCGTGATAATCTTCTAAATAGCTTGTGGGGATATGATTATTATGGTGACAACCGCACGGTAGATTCGCATATCAAGCGTCTTCGTGCTAAGCTTGATACCTTTGAACATGACAGCTGGGAAATTAAAACAATCTGGGGGATTGGCTATAAATTTGAGGTAAAATTAAATGGGGAGTAAAATTGCACTTAAACTTACACTGTATTTTTCGGTTGCTCTTCTCTTATTTTCAGTACTTATTGGTAGTGTTTTTATGACACTTTTTAAAAACCATACCCTTAAACTCAACAAGGCTGATTTAGAAAAAAGAGCTGTCACTATTGCTAGTACACTTTCTGACCTCCTAAGAGGCAAAGAGCCCCCTATGGGAATGATGGGGCCAAGACAAGGTGGATATGGTTCTTATATTCGTTTTTTAGATGATATTGCTATGACTGATATTTGGATTGTGGATGAGCACCTTGAACTCATTACAAACCGCCCAATGTCACATCGACAATATAGCTATACAGATTTACCACCTGATGCTGAGAAGGTTGTAAAAGAAGTTTTTGCAGACAATACCACTTTTAGTGAAGGCTTTAGTAATCTTTTAAATACCCCTACTTTAACGGTGGGTACCCCTATAAAATTACGGGGGAAAGTAATAGGCGCTCTCCTTCTTCATTCTCCAGTAGAAGGTATTAATGAAGCCATTACTCAAGGTTTTAGTCTTTTAGCAATCAGTATGTTCGCAGCACTTATGCTATCTATTCTTTTATCCATTGCACTTGCTGTTTCATTTGCTAAACCTTTAAGAAAGATGAAAGATTCAGCTATATTGCTTGCTAGAGGTAATTACAGTACAAAAACGGGTGTACGGCAAAGTGATGAAATTGGAGAACTTGCCATTGCAATTGATATGTTAAGTGAGCAGCTTGATCTTGCAAGCCGTGAAAGTGAAAAACTTCTTCAGCTACGCCGAGATTTTGTAGCGAACATTTCACATGAGCTTAGAACACCGGTCACCGTCATTCGCGGTTCGCTAGAAGCACTTTGTGATGAAGTGGTCACTGATCCCGTTCAAGTGAAAAACTACCACCAGCAAATGCTTAGTGAAAGCTTATTTTTGCAAAGACTTGTGAATGACCTCCTTGATTTATCCCGTTTGCAAAATACTGATTTCAAAATAGAGTTCCAAGAGCTCAGTTTGTCTGATGTATTAAACGATGTTGTGCGTAGTGCTCGTCATATGGCACAGCTAAAAAATATTGATATAAGACAATTTGAAGATTCTAAAACGTGTGTAGTTCTTGGCGATTATGGGCGCCTACGCCAGATGTTTTTAATTATTGTTGACAACGCCCTCAAATTCTCTCCTGAAAATGGTGTCATCACACTATCGCTCAAAGATAGAACCGTCACGATTCAAGATAGGGGAGTAGGTATTCCTCAGCAAGATTTGCCCTATATTTTCGACCGTTTCTATAAAGTCCAGTCTGAACAAAATAAAGATGGCACCGGTCTTGGACTTGCTATTGCAAAACAGATAGCAGACAGACATGCTATTCATGTTTCACTCAGCAGCAGACAAAAAGAAGGAACTGTATTTAATTTTCAATTTTAAATACAGTTCTTTCTTTTAAGTGCAATTTTATCCTACCAAATAAAAGAAGTCAATTTTTGATACTTCTTCCTATTATTTATATTCGTTAGCTCTGCTTACTCGCCTTATTCTCCCTTTCATAGGGGTCGTTTGCAGTTTCTCTAGCACCATTTCACCTTTATTATTTAATATCTCAACAAAAGTTGATACATCTTGTACACTAATAATGCCAATATCAGCAGCTGTCATACCTTCAAGATTACTTAGTGTTCCTACTATATCTACAGGTCTCATTTTAGTCTTTTTTCCTGCTGCAATATGTAGTTTGGTAATCTCTTGATTTAACTCCGTACCTTTTTCTTTTTTAAGTTTAGCTCTTGTCCTCATCTTTTCTTCAAATAAAAGCGTAGCATCTATAACCTGCTCCTGCGATGGCAATTGCTTACGAGTTACTTTGAATCCTATATAGTCTTCTATCTCTAAGAGATACTTTTCTTCATAGCTTGTTAGTAATGTGATAGCCTTCCCTTTTTTTCCTGCACGTCCTGTTCTTCCTGTTCTATGAACGTAGCTTTCTTTGTTTTGAGGAATATCGTAATTAATAACAAGAGATATATTATCTATATCTATGCCTCTTGCAGCTACATCTGTTGCTATAAGATAACGGAAATAGCCTCTTTTAAAGTCTGCCATAATACTTGTTCTATCTTCTTGTTCAAGTCCTCCATGAATCCGTTCACAAGCATAACTAAGTCTTGTCATTTTCTCAAACAAATCATCTACATCTTGTTTTGTATTACAAAAAATAATACAGCTGTCTGCGTTCTCTGTAATAGTAATGTTTATAAGAGCTTGTTGTTTAAAATTTACTTTTACTTCATAGAGTATATGTTCAATATTTTCAAATGCTTTTTCTTCCTCATTAATTGTTATATAATTAGGATCTCTCATGTACTTTTTAGAAAGCTTTTCTATATCTTCTGGTAGAGTTGCTGAAAAGAGCATTGTAATACGCTCTCTTGGTACTGCCTTTATAATATTTTCTACCTGTTCTATAAAACCCATATTAAGCATTTCATCTGCTTCATCTATTACAAGGTGTGTGATTGAGTCAAGTACAAGTGTTCCTTTTTCTAAATGATCTAATACTCTTCCTGGCGTACCTACCACAACATGTGTTTTTTGTTTTAGGTCTTTTTGCTGTGTGGTGAATGAATGTTTGCCATAAACAGATACTATTTTAAGTCTCTTAAATCTACCTATATTAAAAAAGTCTTCTCTTACTTGCATTGCAAGCTCTCTTGTTGGAGTCAGTACCAACGCTTGAGGTTTATTTTCTTCCCAGTCTATCTTTTCACAAATAGGAATGGCAAATGCTGCTGTTTTACCGCTTCCTGTCTTTGATTTTACAACTATATCTTTATTTTCAAGTACTGTAGGGATAACAATGTGTTGCACCTTCGTTGGCTCTTTATACTTCAACATATCAATAGATTTAAGTAATTCTGTACCTAACTTATAGTCTTTAAATTCATTCATATCTATACCTCAATCTTACTTATTATTTTTATACCTACCTACAAATGCTAATGAAAAATTTTAGCTTCTGTAGTCTTGTTCATCTTTAAGTATAATGCCTAAAAGCTTACTAAATTCTAATGCTTGTAACGGTGTTAGGATAACCCCCCTTAAATTTTCAAGCTTTATAATTATCTCACTAATAATACAAATTGTAAATCTAAATCTGGATATCGGCCATAACTGGATAATGATCCGAAGGATATTTACCTTCTTTATTATATCTTAAAATTTCTACATTATTAATAATAAACTCCTCAGATACAAAGATATAATCTATGTGCATGCCTCTTTGGTTTCCTCTAAACATACCCATCGTTGCTTTTTTATAGATATCTTTATCAGTTTCTTGTACTGCAATAAACTTTTTATTCATATATCTGCCACTTGAAAATTCTTGTATTACTTTACTATTAGGTGTAGCATTAAAATCTCCCATTAATATACATGGTAATTTTTCTTTAGCATGGTGCTTTTCAATAAATTCCCCAATCTTTTTAAGTCCGTATTCTCTTGCATGAGGTAATAAACAATCTAGATGAGTATTATAAATGCGTATCTTTAAGTTATTATCTAATTTCACAATAGCTGTCGTACATATACGCGGAAATAAGGAGTACCATATCGTGCTTCCTTCCTTTTTAGGAGTTTTTGAAAGCCAAAAAGTTTCATGTTCAATAATAGTATGATTTTTTAATATAAGTAAACTATTTTTTTCCGCAAATAATTTTCTTGTTCTTCCCATGCCTATTATATGGTAATTTTTTATATTTTCAGAAATATCATTATGCATGCTATTAGATACTTCTTGCATACCTAATATGTCACAAGGATATTCGTCAATCAGATCATAAACAATATCTTCTCTGTTTTGCCATCTGTTTTTAACATCTAATATATTATCTGATCTCACATTAAAAGTCATTATTTTCATCGTATAATCTCCTATTTAAATCGAGCTGCCAAAAGGCTATTTATTGTTCTAAATAGTATTCCCAGAATGCTATTTAAAAAACAATTTTCCTTTTTTGAAATGAAATCAGTGACTTAATTTTTCTATTAAATACTAACGTTGAATATTCTTTTCTAATTTTGGATATAATGTTATATTGCTGTAGGTATATAAGTACTATTTATTGAATATCTATAATAATAGGGGTTCTTCCCCTTATAACCATCTTATCATATAAAAAGACTACATAAAATCCAAAAGCTTTGATTCTAGCATCAAGGTGAATATTAATGCTAGCTATCATAGTCATAAAAGAATAACGCTTTTTACCACGTATTCTTAAAGAATGAAGTCTATAGTGATTAAGAATACGATTATTGATACGCTCTGA
>CAKZUB010000094.1 GCA_937921505.1 uncultured Clostridia bacterium
GTTCTCCAATCTTGCTGTTTGAAAAACAGCAAGATTGGAGAACCGTCCCCCTTGTCTATATCATTTGGACCTTATAATCTTCAAGCCATATATTAAACTGTACAAGATAAGCAATAAGCTGAGGGCCGGTCATGAGCTGACCAAACCAAGGGTTTTTATAGGCAGTGCCTTTAGTAGTGATAAGTTCTTTGACAAAGTTTTTATCAATAATATTTAAGAGTGGGGACTGTGAATCCTCAAGGATACTTTGCATCATTTTGCAGACTAAATCTGTATAAATAGGGTTATGCGTCTTGGGATAAGGACTTTTTTTGCGATAAATAATTTCTTCAGGTAAGAGGCCACTTAGACATTTGCGCAGAAGTCCTTTTTCACGGCCTTCAAAAAATTTGAATGCATTAGGTAAATTAAAACCATATTCTACTAAGCGATAATCTGCAAAAGGAACTCTTACTTCAAGGCTATTTGCCATGCTCATTCTATCTTTACGGTTAAGCAGGTTAACCATAAACCACTTCAGGTTAAGGTAAAATAATTCTCTCATGCGGTGTGTTTCTGCGTTTTCACCAGGAAGATGAGGAACTTCTTTAAGACTTGCCAAATAGTTTTCGTTAACGACTTCACAGATTGGTAGCTTCTGAAATTCAGGAGAAAGAATAGCCTTTCTGCTTTCTACAAAGTTAGACCAAGGAAATGTAGTGAGATTCATAAGCTCAGGTCTTGTATACCAAGGGTATCCTCCAAAGAGTTCATCAGCACATTCACCAGATAAAGCAATAATAAAATCTTTGCGGATTTCACGGCTAAATAAAAATAAGGAAGAGTCTATATCTGCCATACCAGGAAGATCGCGAGCCCGCACCGCATCTTTAAGAGTTAGTGCTAGCTCTTCATGATTAATGATATAGGATTTATGATGACTCTGTATAAACTTACTCATTTCAAGTGCCCAGTAATTATCAGATGTAGGCTGAAAAATAGAAGACTCAAAATACTTGTCATTGTCTTCATAATCAAGAGAATAAGTGGTCAAAATTTTATTTTTCTTTTTATAGCAATTAGCAGCAATAGCAGATATAGCAGAAGAATCTAAACCACCTGAAAGGAGAGTACAAAGAGGTACATCGCCTACTAATTGTCTTTCAATAGCATCTACAAGAAGAAAGCGGAGATGTTCAGTCGCTTGTTCAAGCGTCTCAGTATTTTCACTTGCTACGAGCTTCCAATATTCATGAGTAGTAATACCCTCTGCACTAACTACCATAAGGTGAGCTGGAGGTAGCTCCTGGATATCTTTAAATACACCGCTGCCAGGCTTCACAGCAGGGCCTAGGGCAAAGATTTCTGTAATAGAATCCCTATCGATGATAGGCTCAATATAAGGGTGTGCGAGGAGTGTTTTGATTTCTGAGCCAAAGATAAGAGAAGAACCTTTAATGCTATAAAATAGAGGCTTAACACCTAGTTGGTCTCTTACTAAAAGTACACGATTTTCTTTTTCATCATATAGTGAAAATGCAAAGATACCATTTAATTTGTTGACGCAATTTATTCCCCAACATAAATAAGAAGTAAGGAGGACTTCTGTATCTGAATAAGAATCAAAACTAAAACCTTTTTCTTTAAGTTCTTTACGAATATCTTCTGTATTATATAATTCGCCGTTGTAAATGAGTGTATATTTGAAACCATTTAAAGTTTTTATCATAGGTTGTTTGCCGCCACTTGGGTCTACTACAACAAGTCTTCTGTGACCGAAAAGAACATGAGGACTGTTTGCATACCCATAGCTATCGGGACCACGTAATTTTAGGGTGTTTGTCATTTTTTCAATAATATCCGTTTGACTAGAAATATTATGTTTAAAATCAATCCATCCGGCAATACCACACATACTAATACACCTCTTTTTAAAAAGTAAGTTTTGGACATGCTTTGAAAAAGCATGTCGGGGACGGTTCTCCAATCTTGCTGTTTGCAAAACAGCAAGATTGGAGAACCGTCCCCGATTTTATAGAGCTTTAACGCCTTCTTCTCCAGTACGTATTTTAACTACGTTTTCTACAGGGTAGATAAAGATTTTGCCATCACCTATTTTACCTGTTCTAAGTACTTTGGTCGCAGTGTCTATAACGAGTTGTACAGGGACTTCGCAGACACATATTTCGAGTTTAACTTTTGGAAGAAGATCCATAGTTAATTCACTGCCACGGTATACTTCTGTTTTGCCTTTTTGATTGCCACAGCCAAGTACTTGATAAACAGTCATGCCCGTAATACCAATGTCATTTAAAGCATCTTTGAGTTCGTCAAATTTACTTTGTCTTGTAATAATATCTATTTTTGTTATCTTATCCATGATAAGCCTCCTTTATACTATATGATTAAATGTGTTAAATAGCATCTTTAAATGCAGGTTTCACTTCGAAGTCTGCATAAGAACTGCTTAAACCGTGCTCATGAAGATCAAGTCCTTGTACTTCTTCTTCCTCAGTAACTCTAAGTCCAATTGTATGTTTAATAGTAAGAAATACAACTGACATACAAGCTATAGTCCAAACTGCTACTGCTAAAACGCCTACAAGCTGAACACCAATCATTGCAAATCCACCACCATACAAGAGGCCACCCTCTGTAGCAAATACACCAACAAGTACCGTACCAGTAGCACCGCAAAGACCATGTACACCAATAGCACCGACAGGATCATCAATTTTAAGTACTTTATCAATAAACTCAATACCAAATATGACTACAATACCAGCAACAATACCAATGATAAGAGCCCCTTCGATAGTGACAATATCACAACCTGCTGTAATGGCAACAAGACCTGCAAGAGCCCCATTGAGTGTCATGGAAACATCCGGTTTTTTGTATCTGATCCAAGTTACAGTCATTGTTACGATAGCCGCAGCTGCAGCAGCGAGATTTGTTGTCATGAAAATAAGTGAATTAAGTCCAGTATCCATACCAGATAGTGAAGAACCAGGATTAAATCCAAACCAACCTAGCCAGAGAATAAATACACCAAGGGCTCCAAGGGTTAAACTATGCCCAGGTATTGCATTAACTTTGCCTTTTTTAGTATATTTACCAATACGAGGCCCAAGTATCATGGCTCCTATAAGTGCAGACCAACCGCCTACAGAATGAACTACAGTTGAACCAGCAAAATCATGGAAACCAAGTTCAGATAGCCAACCACCGCCCCAAATCCAGTGGCCTACTACAGGATAGATAAGTGCTGAAATACAAAAGCTATAAATAAGATAAGATGAGAATTTAGTTCTTTCTGCCATAGCCCCAGATACGATGGTAGCTGCTGTTGCACAGAAAACTGTTTGCCAAATAATAAAGGTATTAAGATCAAGCATCATCCACTCTGTGAGTGAAGCAAATTCACCTTTGCTAAAAAGAGAAGGGATCCCTATAAATCCTCCCATACTATCTCCAAACATAAGTGAAAAACCAATAATATAAAATATAACTGAACCTACAGCGAAGTCCATCATATTTTTCATAATAATATTTCCAGCATTTTTGGCTCTGGTAAACCCTGTTTCTACCATACAAAAACCTGCTTGCATAAAAAACACCAAACATGTTCCAAGTAATACCCAAATTGTATCCATTGCTAATGTGAAATTTTGTTCCATACTGTTTACCCTCCTTAAATTTATAATCATTGTTTTTTATTTTAATAAATTGGGCCCTAAGTTTATTAAAATAAAAAAGGTCTATATACACGCAAATGCGTATATATAGACCTCATTGTCTAAACTCATATTCAAATATGTTATTATGTTACTATAATAATCATATACAAGTTTATTTGTCAACATTTTTTTGAAAAAAATTAGAAAATAAAAATTAGAAAAATAGTATAATAAATAAATGGTAAAATAGTAATATAGGGATCTATAGGTAGAGGTTTTAAGTGTTTTCAATGGGTGTATAATAAAAGTAAGGATTATGAAGCGGAATATAAGAGGAGGATTATTATGGAATTCACATATGAAATGCCAACAAAAGTATATCTAGGTAAAGACGCAGTAATAAAAAATAAATCTGAGTTTGCAAAGCACGGACAAAAAGCCTTGATTGTAACAGGCAGAAATTCAGCTAAAAAGACAGGTGCACTAGATGATGTTGCTCGGGCTCTTTTGGAAATGAATATAACCTATGTTGTTTTTGATGAAGTGGAAGAAAATCCATGTACAAAAACAATTGAAAGAGCAGCAAGTTTTGGAAAGAAAGAAAAAATAGACTTTATAATAGGCATAGGAGGGGGCTCTCCTTTAGATGCTTCAAAGGCAATAGGTATTATGATTTATAATCCGGAGCTTACAGAAGAAACATTATTTAATAATAAGGTAATGGATAGTATTCCTATATTAGCAGTTCCCACAACTTCAGGAACAGGAAGTGAAACAACGCCGTATGCTATTTTAACAGATCATAGTAATCAAACAAAAAGAAACTTAGGACAAAGGGTTTTTTGTAAAGCAGCATTTTTAGATGCTAAGTACACCGAATTAACCCCTTATCCTATTACGATGAGTACGGCACTCGATGCAATGACACATCTTGTTGAAGGTTACTTAAATACAAACAGCCATCTGCTAAGTGATATGCTAGCTGAAAAAGGTCTTGTATTATGGGGGGAGTGTATACCACAGCTTTTAAAGGGAGAGCTTGATCTTGAGATAAGAGAAAAACTTATGTTAACCTCTAGTGTAGCAGGTATGGTTATTGCAAGTACAGGGACATCACTGCCTCATGGCATGGGATATCCCCTTACTTACTTTAAGGGAGTGCCTCATGGGCTTGCTAATGCAGTACTTTTTAAAGCCTATCTCAAGAGCTTTAAAAACAGAAATAAGGTAGAAAGAATTTTCAAATTACTAGGGCTAGATTCAGAGGAAACCTTCAATGCTTTTTTAACAAGAAGTATACACTTAGATTTAGTTGTCACAGTTAATGAGATCGAAGAATGGAGCCATGCGATGTGCAGCAATGCAGCAAAGCTTAAAAATCATCCTGAAGATGTTGCATACCAAGATATTTATAATATCTATTTCGACAGCCTAAGTCTCCAAAAAGAATAAAATAATTTAATAGAAGTTATAAAAACTGATAAAAGTAGTTGTAATAGTATAAAAAAAGTGTAGAATATATAGTATACTATGCATGCATTGTATACAGGAAACACTTGATGTATATTATAGACGAAAAATGTATTTTATTATATATTTATACCGATTGCATATCACAAGCTTTGCTTGTGATACTGTTACAAATAAAAAGTTGAAAGTGTTTTTCTTTTAATTTTATGTTGAATGAATAACTATGGGAGGAAGGATAGGTACATGCAAAATAAAAATATAACTAAAGTGATTATACCTATAGCAAAGTGCATACCAGGTATGATTTTGCTTCAACCTATAGTAGATATAGATACAGGAAGTACAATTATTGGTAAAGATCAGGTGCTAACAGAAGACATCCTTAAAAGTATGAAGAACTTTAAACATACAGAAATATGGGTTGGGATTAACCCGGAAGAAAACTTGTGGCAAGTAGAAGAAAAAGTTCTGGCTACTTATAAAAAATATATACACACACTTAAGAATATTATTGGGAATAAGCCAGAAGGGGCTGAAATTAAATTAAATGAAATAGAAGGGCTTGCTCAGTGCATTACAGAAGAATTTGTATACAACTTTAATCTATTAGCTTGTGTTAATTTAGTTAAAAAGATGGAGCAAGACATTTACATGCATAGTATCAACGTTACCTTTTTAAGTCTTTTGATTGCAAGATGGATAAACTTTAATCCAGATCAACTTAAATATGTAGCAATGGCGGGGCTGCTTCATGATGTTGGCAAGATGGGCATGCCTAGTTATTTAACGGATAAAACAAAGGAATTAACAGTTAGAGAAAAAGTTGAGTTTAGAAGGCATCCTATTTATGGCTATGAAAAATTAAGTCAATATAAGGAGATTAATAATGAAGTGCTTAAAGCTGTTTTAACACACCATGAAAGGTGTGATGGCAGTGGTTACCCTCTTAATTTAGTAGAGGATAGGATTAATGATATTTCAAGGATTATTGGGCTTGCAGATGAGTATGACAATCTTAGAAGATCTACAAATATTTTTAAAACTGTAAAAATACTTAAATGTGATATGATTAGAAAGTTTGATATTAATATGTTATTGGAGTTTTGCAATAATGTTATTAACTATTATATAGGTGAAAAGGTACTTCTAAGTACAGGAGAAATAGCAGAGGTAGTCTTTATTCAGCCACATGCGCTTCATAGACCTATTGTAAAGATTAAAGAAAGATATGTTGATTTATATGAAGATCTGCAAACTGGAATTGTAGAAGTACTATAAAAAACAGGTATTATAAAAAATGCTAACTAATTGTTAGCATTTTTTTCTTGCTCAGGGGCTAAAAAATCTGTAATATTTTCTATTATCTCATCACTAGAATATTCAGGGGTATAGCGAATAACTATTTGATTTGATAAAGAGTATATATCTGGTGTGGGTCTAAAGGCATATTCGAAATAAGCTGTTTCCTCAGGAGCTAGATTGCCGACATCAAGTTGGTCAAACGCTGTATCAAATGACAAAGAACCTCTTTGTCTTATAATACATTGTTCAAGTATGGAGATCTCTTTTGGCTGAATGATAAGTTTTAAATTATTAATATAGGCATTGGAAGTATTAGTTATTTTAATTTGCGCCTTAATACAAATATCAGGGCTAGATGTAATATTTTGGGTAGTTTCTGAGATTTTCAAAATAGAGTTCATAAAATCACCTCCTTATACAGTGTATGCACTATATAAGTCGAATAGGCATGCCTATAGGCACAATACGACTGCCACTATGCCATTATTTATATCTAAATAGTGTTATAGTGGCAAGTCTTAAGTGCTTCATTCATGACTTCAATAAAACTATTTTACTATGCTTTCTATTTATCTTCCCCAATAGTTAGTGCTGCGAGAACAGCATTTGCAACAGCAATGATGTTTATCGTCAGTGTCATCGTAGAAATCATCAAGTGCATCTTCAACTGAGTCTACAAATTCAAGACATCTTTCACATATAGGGTCAATTCTGCGTCTGCGTCTACGCCTACGTCTATCATCAAAATCTCCTGCAACATCATCAAAATCTCTTCTTCTACATCCCATACCTAAAACCCCTTTCAGAAATTATAAATTGAGTGGCGCTACCCTACTTTTATAATATGCAGTTAGACAAGAAATGACATTACTTTTTATACAAACCTCGACATAATTTTCATAAGTGAAAAAAATATAGGATATGTCATAATTAGGTACTATAAGAATATACATAATATAAGGATAAGCTTAGAGTGGGAGGATGATATGAAAAAAATAATCTTAATAGTACAAATCGCGACTATTTTTATTGGAAGTATTGTTGGAGCCGGGGTTTGCTCAGGAAGAGAACTCAATCAATTTTTTGCAACTTATGGCATAGCAGGGTTTTTGGGAATCATATTATGTGGTCTGCTTTATATTATATTTGGTAAACTGATTATAGCTATTACTACGCTTAGCAGTGTAAGATCATATAATGAGTTTGTAGATCTTGTGTGTCCAAAGCCCGTAGCAAAGTTTATCAATATTGTTTTAACATTATTTTTAGTAAGCAGTACTTCTATTATATTAGCGGGAAGTGGTGCTATTATTAATCAGTACTTTGGGGTGCCTAGATGGATAGGGTTTGCCGTGATGATTGCTATAAGCAGTATATTTTTACTTAGAAATACAGAGGGACTATTTGAAGTTAACAGTATAGTTGTTCCAACACTTATTATTATTATGTCAGCAGTTTTTTTTACATACATTACTCAAAATCCAGGTCAATTCACATATTCTTATTTGTTTATGATGCCTCGGCAAAAAAGTAATTTACTTATCTCTACAATAGTCTATGTAAGTTTTAATATATTAACGATAATAGGTGTTTTAGTTCCACTAGCTTATGAACTTCAAAAACCTAAGGAGCTTACACAAGGTATTATAGTAGGGAGTGTTGTACTTACACTTATTAGTATGGCTATTATATTTTTAATGCTTGTTAATCCTTTCTATCCTAAAATGTATGAAATACCGCTGCTCGCAGTAGCTGCTAGAATTAGCAAATTGTTGCAAGTAAGTGTTTTAGGGGTTATGTGGCTAGAAATGTTTTCTTCACAGGTCTCTAATATCTATAGTTTATCGCATTTTATGGAAAATAAGTTTCAAATTAAATATCATGTATCAATATTTCTAGTGGTAGCTATTGCAGCGCCTTTTTCAATGATTGGATTTGCACGACTTGTGGAATTTTTATATCCTTTATATGGGGTATTAAGTTTAGTGTTTTTGATGTATTGTTTTATTTTCTATAAGAAAAACAAAAAGGCAGTACTAAGAGCTTATAGACAAGAATAAAGAGGGTGCCCCAAAGTGTAAGAATTACTTACCTTTTGGGGCACCCTCTTAGACCCTAACATCTAGCATGCCTAACTATAGTATTAAGGACGATATATTTATTATACACATAGTTACATAATTTATCCAGTAAAAATACCTTTTTTTACTATTATTTTAAGTGGGCAATTTTTATTGTTCTTTACTGATTAATATATCCTCTTCAAATTCACACTCATATTGTTCAGAAAACTCATCTTGATAAGTGCCGCATCCGTGTTTCAAACCATTTTTAAATTCTCCGATATATTTGTGATGGTTAGGATAAGTGATCATACCTTTTCCAGTCATGGCTCCATCTATAAAATCTCCTCTGTAGACTGTACCATTAGGCCAGGTAAATACTCCCTTGCCATGAGGAACACCGGCTACGATATCACCTTCATAGGCACCATCTTCTATATGTAATTTACCTATTCCTGTTTCTATACCATCGCGAAAGTCACCTTCGTAGGTATCACCATTAGCATAGTGAGCCTTACCAGTGCCTTGCATACGATCATTTAGAAAGTTGCCTTCATAGATAGTACCATCTTTTGTATGCAGTTTGCCTCGGCCTTCCATAAGTCCATTTGTAAAACGCCCTGTATAGTATGAACCGTCTGCCCAGTAACATGTACCCATTCCTGTTCTTTCACCTTTATAGAATTCTCCTTCATAAATAGCATCGTTATCGAGATAGCACTTGCCTTTGCCGTGAGGTGCGCCCATAACAAAGGGACCCTCATAACAAAGCTTGCCGGATTCGTTATAATATTTTCCAAGACCATGAAAGTTAGCACCTTTAATGCTGCCTTCATACATCACTTTTCCATTTTTATGATACCAAATTTCATCATTATAAACATCTTTAGGTCCAAATATTAAAGATTTTATTTTCTTTAGCATAGTGATTTCTCCTTAAAGCTTAATTACCTTTATTATAACACTTTTATAAAAAAAGTAATACATTATATTCCAAAAATCCATAGAGCAAGATAATAAGAGGCTATTATACCAATCAAAGTTGCTAGGAGAGCTCCAGCTAGGGTATAACGACTATTTTTAATTTTAACACTCATAAAGTATACGGATAGGGTATAGAATATCGTTTCAGTGCAGCCAAACATAATAGAGACAAGCCTTCCTATAAATGAGTCGGGACCATAAGTTTTAAACGTATCTAGAATAAGACCTGTTGCAGCAGAGGAGGAAAAAGTTCGCATAAGCGCAATAGGGACAACTTCATCTGGGAAATTGGACCAACTAAAAAGAGGACTGATGAGGCGTGAGATACCATCCAGCCCCCCAGAACTTCTAAGCATACCCACTGCCATCATAAGCCCAATAAGGGTAGGCAAAATATCTACAGTCACCTTTAAGCCATCAGCAGCTCCTTCAATAAAAGCTTCATAGACATTCACATTTTTTAAAAGTCCATAAATGACTATGCCTAACATAATAATAGGAATAATCCAATCAGATAGCCAAACAAAAAATATCATTTTTAACGCTCCTTCCTATACATAATTTTTGCAAATAGAACGGCTGCGAGTGTAGAACATAATGTGGCGATAATACAAGGAGCGATAATTTCGGTAGGATTTGCTGAGCCATACGAAGTTCTGTAAGAAATCATATTAATAGAGATAAGCTGTACAGAGGAAATATTTATAATTAAAAACATACACATTGAATGACTGGCAATGTGTTTGCTTTTATTAAGTTTTTGCAGTTCAGTCATTGCTTTAAGTCCAGGTGGCGTTGCGGCCCAACCAAGTCCTAGAAAATTAGCAATAAGATTAGTTGCTATGTATTTTCTTGCAGGGTGTCCTTTAGGGACTTCTGGGAATAAGAAGTCTAATATAGGATTCATTTTACGCGAAAGAGCATCTATTAGCTTAGCTTTTTCCGCAATACGCATAATTCCCATCCATAGGGCAACTATCCCACCCATCTTTACACATAACATAACAGCATCTTGGGCAGAGGTAAGGGCTGAGGCTGTAACTTGTTGCATGCCACCCCTAAAGCCTGAAACAAGTATAGAAAAGATGATCATAAAACTCCATAAATAATTTAACATAAAGCCCTCCTTAAAAAATCAATGTCTAGAAATTATGATATAGGTTGTCTTTACAAATATATGCGCGACAAAAGATAACATGTACACTTTTTATTTTAAAGCATGGAAAGGAATGCCAAAATTGTAAATGGTGAAAAAAATTTGTAAGATCAATAAAATTAATTTTCTACATTAAAATTTAAAAAAACTGGAACCATTTTAGGATTCGACAAATATTATATTATAAACTAGCATGATTTTTTGAAAAAGTCTAAAAAGATGTCAGAAGATAATTGACTTTTATTGCTAATTATGGTACTTTATAATTATTGTTAGATGGAAAAAATTGAGAGAATAGTTAAAGGGAGAGGATATTAGTGAAATCAACAGGAGTAGTAAGAAAAGTAGACGAATTAGGGCGAGTAGTGTTACCAATTGAATTAAGAAGAAATTTAGATATTAACGAAAAAGATGCTTTAGAGATCTTTGTAGATGAAGACAGAATTATACTTAAAAAATATGAGCCAGCAGATATTTTTAATGGCAGTATGGAAGACCTTATCGAGTATAAAGGTAAGAAGATATCTAGAAAGACTATATTAGAGATTGTAAGAATAGCAGGCATTAAGATTGTAGAATAGTTTAAAAAAGAAAAGACCTATTATGTGAAGGTCTTTTTTTTTCGTGTACAAACTATAATAGTATAGTAGTGTAAATAATAAAGCTATACGATATCTTCTTAATTATGTGGTATAATGAGAAAGATGGGCAATGTTGAAAGGAAAACGCTTTCAACTTTTTATTTGTGGCATTATCACAAGAGGAGCTTGTAATATGCATGGGTATAAGTTTGAAAGAAAAGCACTTTCAACTTTTTATTTAAGGCAGTATTACAAGAGGAGCTTGTAATATGCAGGGGTATAATATATAAATAGAGAAGTAAGGGGTAAGGAGGTAAATCATTACATGGAATTAAAATTATTTGGTTTTATAGAAGAAATTTTAAATACATTAGAAGATATGAAGGAAAATTTAGAAGAAGTCAGTGAAGAACTCGAGGTGTTCTTTGAACAACTTTTATATACTGCAAATAAAGGCTATATTAATATAAACACTAGAGTTAAGTCTAGAAAAAGCTTAAAAGAAAAAATAATAAGAAACGATTATTATCAAAAGTATGATACTAAAGAAAAGTTATTTGATAATACGCCGGATATTATAGGACTAAGATTGGAATGTAGGTTTATTCAGGATGAAACGGAAATTTATAAGTTTCTTAAAAAATGTTTTAGTGAAAAAGTAGAGGAATTTGAAGATCATTATTGTAATCCCTGTAATCCAAATATCATCCTTGATCTTGGAAGTAAACAGCCTAAAGAACAAAAAAATGGTATCAAGATGTACCGGATTGATGGTAAATTTTTAGGAGGACGAAAAAATATCAATTTTGAAATTCAAATTAAATCACTCGTTAATATTTTTTGGAGTGAAATTGAGCATAAAGTCATTTATAAAAATTATAACTATGTGATAGCAGATGCTTTTTATAAGGATATCATGAAGGCTATCAATAATAGTTTAACAACTATTGATCAACAACTACTGCTTATATCTAATCAGTTTGATACAGGAGATACAAATTCTTTTGATAAAAGGGAAGAGCAGCTAGAAAATTTATTATCAAAGATTATTTACGATATTTTTGCAGCTAGGATTAAAGATAGTATAGGGGTATTAGTAGACTTTAGAAAATCTTGTGAGGCAATCGTTAAATATGTGCTTAGAAATCCTCTAGATAATAATATAGAAAGTTATAATCACAACTTAATGATAGGTGTTGATAGATTAAGACAGCTTGATCAGAGTAAAATTAATTTTAAAGAGCAAATAGTATTTGAAAGAGAACCAATTTTTCAAAGTAAGTGTGCAAGTGCTCTAGGTAACCACATTAAAGAGTGTATGAATGAAGAATTTCAGTGGAGCTTATTTTTTAGAGTTTTATTTGAGATAGAACTCGGGAATAATGTAGAGGATTTTGAGAATTTCATTCATTACTATACTGAGAAAATCTATTGTAAAATAGCATCTAATAGACTATGTTCTAATTTCACTGTAGAAGAAACCCAAAGTATTTCAGATACGTTGATGCTTCAATTTGTAGATATTTTTATAAAGGTTAATTCAGTAGAACTATTAT
This sequence comes from uncultured Clostridia bacterium, assembly GCA_937921505.1. Lineage (GTDB taxonomy): Bacteria > Bacillota > Clostridia > Lachnospirales > Cellulosilyticaceae > FMMP01. Next base: position 12,772 of record CAKZUB010000094.1, read on the forward strand.
ATGATAATGTAGTTGAGCAAATTATAAGAAAAATGAATATTGTAATAGATGCTTTATATAGAAATATTTTGACTTTTGAGCAGTGGGAAGATGAAAAAGATATTTATTTAACACTTTTAGAGCTTAGATTATTTACGCTTTTTAGTGTGGATATAAAGCCTGAGAAGGTATTAGACTTTTTGGAGAGGGTAAGATATAGCAAGTCTAATATTGAGATGCCTAAGGGGATGCTTAAGTATATTTATAAGATTTAGGGGTTTACAACGTCCGCAAGGGGGTTATGATAGTATCTCACGCGTCTTTGTCACACGTATCCAAGTCGACTCGCGAGATACTATCATAACCCCCTGCTATTTTTATGTAGAGGTGAGGATTTTGAAAAGAGAAGGGTAAATTTTTGCCAACCCTTAAATTTCTTTGTCAAATAAGCCTAGAAGTAACAATACAACCCCTATTATCATGAAAAGCATGAACAAGTAATAGGTAGGAATAGTTGTAAATTCTCCACTTGTGTTTGCATAAAATGTTGTTTGTTCTAAATTTCCAATGGCGGAACCTATTGATCCGCTAATAAGTAGTCCGGTGCCTGCAATTACTTTTTTTAATCCTTTCATAGAAACCTCCAATTCTAGATAGAGCTTAATTATATCAGTAACTTCTTTATAAAATTTACATTTTAAGCTGCATAGCGTTTCAAAATTTCTAAAATAATTTGCGTACACTTATCCATACCTTCTACTGTAGTATGCTCAAAAGATCCATGATAAGCATAACCTCCTGTGCCAAGGTTAGGACATGGCAAACCCATATAACTTAAAGTTGCGCCATCCGTTCCCCCACGCATAGGCGATATATGTGGCGTAATGCCTAATTCTTTTACAGCCTCTATTGCATTTTCAACAAGATGAAAGTAGGGTTTAATAACTTCCAGCATATTCCTGTAACGATCTGTTATAGTAAGTTTTACTGTTCCTCTGCCATACTTCTCATTAAGCAATTTTTCTATAAGCTGTAAGCTTTCTTTTCTTCCTTTGAATAGTTCAGTGCTGTGGTCACGCAAACTATAAGCCATTGTTGCTTTTTCTGAATCTCCTTCTATACTGCGTAAGAAATAAAATCCCTCATAGTCCTGGGTGTATTCTGGTTTTTCACCACCAGGCAGCATACTATTAAGTTCGAATGCCACATTGAGCGCATTAATCATTTTGTTCTTGGCTGATCCTGGATGAACACATACCCCTTGTATTTCTATGTACGCTTCAGCAGCATTAAAGTTTTCATAAGTAATTTCTCCTTCTTCACTCCCATCAACTGTATATGCAAAGTCTACACCAAAACCCTTTACATCAAATAATGCTGCCCCTTTTCCTACTTCCTCATCTGGCGTAAAAGCTATCCCTATTTTTCCATGAGGGATATTTTCAGTAAGAATTATTTCACACGCTGTTAGGATCTCGGCAATACCTGCCTTATCATCTGCTCCAAGAAGTGTTGTGCCGTCTGTTGTAATTAATGTCCTGCCTTTTAGTGATTTCAAATGTGGAAAACGTTCTGGGGATAAAATGGCATTACTGCCTTTTAAAAGTACATCTTCTCCATTATAGTTTGGAATTAATTGTACTTTGACATCTTTACCACTTGCTGTTGGAGACGTATCCATATGTGCAATAAGTCCAATACTCATCTTATCTTCATAGCCTTTGGTAGCGGGGATAATCCCATAGACATAGCAGTCCTTTGTTACTCTAACCTCCTCAATACCTAATTCCTTCATCTCTTTCACAAGGATATTGGCTAAATCGAATTGTCTTTCGGTTGTTGGACAGCTATTTGAATCTTCTTCTGATGTTGTATGAATAGCAACATATTTTAATAATCGTTCATAGGCTTTCATTCTTGTAATCTCCTTTTGAGTAATAATATCTGCCTTTAAGTATATCATGTTTTAAGATGTCTAGTGCAGTCTATTGACTGACTCATAACGTAAAAGAAACTACCCGTCTGTATCGATAGTTCATACTTGAAAATAACAGACACTGTCTGATGAATTATGAATGGTGGGTCAGTTTTAAGTATAAATCAACAAGGAGAAGCAGTTTAAACAAGGTGTAGATGAGATGTTTAATCAAATTGGATCTAATATTGGTGTATTAGTATCAAAAATGAAAAGAAGTTAGGAATAGCCGAGCATCTAGTCCTGAGAATGGAGTGAGGTGCTTTTTGTTATATCTCACTCAATTATAAAAGTTAGTAATGAAAAAATAGTCTGAAAATGTTACAATGTAAATAGTATGATTAGGGAAATAATTAGTCATTTGAGACATAGGTTAAAAAAGAATTCTAAAAATATAAATAGATATGAGGAAACATATGATAACAGGAGAATTACGTAGTAAAGTTGATAGAATTTGGGAGATATTCTGGACTGGTGGTATAGCTAATCCATTAGAGGTAATTGAGCAATTTACTTATCTTTTATTTATAAAGCAATTAGATGATGTAGAGTCGACAAAGGAAACAGAAGCAAGCTTTTTGGGTATCCCTTATACAGGCATGTTCCCAGAAGATTGTCAAAACTATAGATGGAGTAAATTTAAGAACTTAGGTTCAGCCGAAGAAATGTATCAGATCGTATTAAGTGGCGTATTTCCTTTCATAAAAAGCTTACATCAAGATGGTGATTCTGCTTATGCGAAATATATGAGTGATGCGATTTTTAAGATTCCAACGCCTGCTATGTTATCTAAAATCGTAGATGGTATTGATGCACTTGACTTATCCGAGGCAGACAGTAAAGGTGATTTATACGAGTATCTTTTGAACAAGGTATCTACAAGCGGCACAAATGGACAATTTAGAACGCCTAGACATATCATTCGGATGATGGTAGCGTTAATGAAACCAACTCCTAGCGATGTAATAGTAGACCCGGCAATGGGCTCAGCCGGTTTTTTAGTAGAAGCACAAGCTTATTTACGTGAAAATCATGCGGACTTATTCCTTAATGTGGGATTAAGAGAGCATTTTAATAATAATATGTTCACAGGATTTGACATGGATAGAACGATGCTACGTATTGGGGCAATGAATATGATCTTACATGGCGTTGATAACCCAAATATCTCTTATCAAGATAGTTTATCAGAAGTTAATACTGATAGAGAAAAGTACACATTAGTATTAGCAAATCCACCCTTTAAAGGCAGTCTTGATTATGATGGGGTAGCAGCTGATTTATTAAAGGTAACTAAAACTAAAAAAACAGAATTACTATTCTTAGCATTATTTCTAAGAACTTTGAAAATAGGTGGTAGAGCAGCAGTTATCGTACCAGATGGAGTAATGTTTGGTAGTAGTAAGGCCCATAAGGAGATTCGCAAAGAAATCATTGATAATAATAGATTAGAAGGAATCATTTCTATGCCAAGTGGCGTATTCAAACCTTACGCAGGAGTTTCCACAGCGATTTTACTGTTCACAAAGACCGGCAGTGGTGGAACCGACAAAGTCTGATTCTATGATATGAAAGCTGATGGCTATAGCTTAGATGATAAGAGACAACCAATAGAGGTAAATGATATTGCTGATATAATAGAGCGCTATAACAACAGAGAAAACGAGATTAATAGAACACGTAAAGACCAAAGCTTTTTAGTATCAGTAGAAGATATCATAAGTAATGATTACGACTTATCGATTAACAAATATAAAGAGGTAGAATATGAGGAAGTAGTATATAGTCATCCAACAGTTATCATGGAAAGAATTAATAGGTTAGAAGAAGAAATCCAACAAGGGTTAGTAGAACTTGGGAAGATGTTGGAGGGATAAGATCATGAAAGTATTTGAGCTAAATGATATTTGTGATGTAAGAGATGGAACTCATGACTCACCAAGTTATGTTTCCGAGGGTTATCCATTAATTACTTCTAAGAATATAATTAATGGAAAAATAGATATTTCACATGTTAATTATATAACAGAAGCAGACTATTTAAGAATTAATCAACGCTCTAAAGTAGATAATGGGGATATACTAATGCCTATGATTGGAACTATAGGCAGACCAATTGTAGTTAATAAAGAATTTGATTTTGCAATAAAAAATGTAGCATTAATAAAGTTTTATGAAGATAGTAAAGTTCTTTCAAGCTATATTAAATATATTTTGGATAGTTCCTTATTTAAAAACTATATTGAAAAAGAAAATCGAGGTGGTACACAGAAATTCTTATCACTTGGAAATATCCGAAAATTTCAATTATTAGTACCGGGACTAGACATTCAATACAAAATCGTCCAAACCCTCGATACAGCCCAATCACTCATAGATAAGCGAAAAGAACAAATTGAGGCATGTGATGAGTTGATTAAATCCTAATTTATCGAGCTGTTTGGAGATATTGTTTCAAACTCAAATGGATGGGATAAAGATATTTTGGATAACCATTTAGAGGTAATAGGAGGCTTTGCTTTCAAAAGTGAAATGTTTGTTGATTCGGGTATTCCGGTTCTCAAAATTGGAAATATAAATTCTGGATATTTTAAACCAACTAATCTAATATTTTGGAATAAGGATGATAAATTATCAAGATATGAAATTAATCCAGGAGACTTAGTTATTTCGCTTACAGGGACTGTAGGAAAGGACGATTATGGTAATGTATGTATTATGGGAGACGGGTATCCGAAGTATTATTTAAATCAACGTAATGCTAAATTAGATTTAAAGAACACCCTAAATAAACATTACCTGACATATGCATTGAAGGTGCCAGATATTAAGAAAAAGCTAACTGGTATCAGTCGTGGTGTTCGACAAGCTAATATTTCAAATAAAGATATTCAAAATCTAGAACTACCGATACCGCCTATAGACCTTCAACGTCAGTTTTCCACCTTCGTCCAACAAGTCGACAAATTGAAATTTGAAATGCAACAAAGCCTCATAGAACTAGAAAATAGCTTTAACTCACTCATGCAAAGGGCGTTTAAAGGAGAATTATTTATTTAGAGAGCTTATTGAAATTTAATCTTGTAGTATATGAATCAATTAATATGTTAATTCTTAAAAAAGTATAAAAAATACTTAAAAAGTAGAATTAAAGGAGTATTAATTTATGGTAAATCAAGTGAAAAATGAAATTGAGCAACAGATGGGGATGGTATTAAACAATGAGCAAATGGGTTTGTTACAAAAGGTTCTTGAAAATGTATTTTTAGGAAAAGAAATAAGAAGTTTGAAAAAGCTTGAAATAAGCAATACCAATTCTAATAAGGAATTACTACAATTATTTTTAGAGGCTAAGCGAGTAGAAGGATGTTCAGAAAAATCCATAGGATATTATAGAACAACTTTAGAAACTATGTTTCAAAAGATGGATAAGTCTGTCAAACAAATAGAAACAGAAGATTTAAGAGCATATCTTTCTGTGTATCAACAAAATAGCAAAGCAAGTAAGGTAACTATAGATAATATTCGAAGAATTTTATCGAGCTTCTTCTCTTGGCTTGAAGATGAAAATTATATTTTAAAAAGTCCCGCCAGGCGTATTCATAAAATTCGTACTGGGTATACAGTTAAAGAAACTTATACAGATGAAGAGCTGGAAATGATGCGTGACCATTGTGATACAATAAGAGATTTAGCAATAATAGATATTCTAGCCTCTACAGGTATGCGCGTAGGGGAATTAACTAAGTTAAATATAGAAGATGTAGACTTTGTAAAAAGAGAATGTATTGTTTTAGGGAAAGGAGATAAAGAACGAAAAGTTTATTTTGATGCAAAAACTAAGATACATTTAAAAAGATACTTAGACGATCGCACAGATTATAATGAGGCATTATTTGTTACTTTAAATCAGCCTTATAAACGGCTAAAAATTAGTGGTGTAGAAATTAGATTAAGAGCGCTAGGCAGAAAATTAAATATTGCTAAGGTATATCCACATAAGTTTCGTCGAACATTAGCAACAAGAGCCATTGATAAGGGAATGCCAATAGAACAAGTTCAAGTATTATTGGGACATACAAAGATTGATACAACATTGCAATATGCTATGGTTAGCCAAAATAATGTGAAGTTAGCTCATCAGAAGTTCATTAGTTAAGTCTACTATTAGGTGAAATATTCTCATAAAAAGTATATTGGGTAATTCTAAGGATGAAGGGGGAATAAGAAATGTCAAAAATGGTAGTATATCATGGTAGTTATACAATGGTTAAGGAACCATATGTAAAATCTGGACAGTACACCAAAGATTTTGGCAATGGATTTTATTGTACAATTATCAAAGAACAGGCTGAGAGATGGGCGAAGCGTTATAATACGCCGATAATAAATATTTACGAGCTACAAATAAATAACTCCTTAAGGATAATGGAATTTAAAGAAATGACAGAAGAGTGGCTAGACTTTATAGTAGACTGTAGACATGGAAAAGAACATACTTATGATATTGTTATTGGTGCTATGGCAAATGACCAGATTTATAATTTTATATCTGATTACGTCGATGGAATTATTACCAAAGAACAGTTTTGGATTATGGCAAAATTTAAATATCCAACGCATCAAATAAATTTTTGTACAGATGAAGCAATTAAATGTTTGAAATATCGTGACTATCAGGAGGTAATTAGGTGATAGGAAGAGAAGATAAGAAAATGAATGACTTATTTTTCGTATGTAGTTTAATTGACTATATTGCCAGAAGGACAAACAATAGACGTAGTTTCGTTGCACATAAACTTGGTAAAGAAAAAATTGAGAGAATATATGATTTGGCAGATATCTATCACAGCTACAATATAGAACAGGTTGCAGAAGAGTTTATTGAAGAAGTTAAAATTTCGGAAGGAACTTTTGATAATGTAAAGCAATGCAACTATGCAATCCCCACACATTGGGATATAGGTAAAGTGTACAAACGGCTAATTAGTGGAGTTGCTAATACAAAAAATATTGAAGTAATTGAAGCTTTGTTTGAAGTTTATAATTCTTTCATTTGTGATTTAATTGATGACTATAATGGGAGCTTTTATTTTGAAAATCCACAGTTTATATTGGAAACTTATTTAGCAGGAAAGATTGAGGATTAAATGTAAGTTTAATTCAAATCCCAATTTATCGAGATGTTTGGTGACCCGGTTATAAATCCTATGGGATGGACTGAAGGGACAATTCGTGACATTGTTACAGAGGTGAAGTATGGAACAAGTAAACCTGCTCAGGAAGGGGGACGATATACTTATCTCAGAATGAATAATATTACTTATGATGGTCAATTGAATTTATCGAGCTTAAAGTATATTGACATTGAGGATAATGAGATTAAAAAGTATATTGTAAGTAAAGGGGATGTTCTATTTAATAGAACTAATAGTAAAGAATTAGTAGGTAAAACCTGTGTATTTAATCTTGATACGCCTATGGTTATAGCAGGATATATTATACGAGTTAGAACAAATGAGTTAGCTTTACCAGATTATTTATCAGCAGTACTCAATTCAAAATATGGGAAAGAAACCCTTGCTGGAATGTGCAAAGCCATTGTAGGACAAGCAAATATTAATGCTCAGGAGTTACAAGATATCAAAATATTTATTCCACCAATTGAATTACAAAAAGAATATGTTAAATTCGTTCAACAAGTCGACAAATTGAAATTTGTATTGCAAAAGAGTTTGTTAGAAATGTGAGATAACTTTAATGCACTTATGCAGAAAGCATTCAAAGGAGAGTTGTTACCAGAGGATTAATCAGTAATAGGGGGATCAGACAGGGATAAGGGGAGTATAAACATGTGTGCCAATTTTGATTTTTTAAAAGAGAATAAGCAGTATAGTTCTTTTTCTGAGCAAGCGATAGAAGCAGAAAAGAGTCTTTTAATCTCTTCAGCGACTTGTGCCATTCTGAGCAGAAGAGCATTGGAGCTTGCTGTGAGATGGGTATATTCATTTGATAATGCCTTGGTATTACCCTATCAAGATAATATATCGAGTTTAATTCATGAAACAACATTTAAAGAAATCTTAGAACCTAGTTTGTTTCCGATGCTGAAATATGCTATTCACCTAGGCAACGTGGCTGTGCATACCAATAACGTAATAAAGAGAGATGATGCAGTATTATCACTTAGAAATTTATTTGAGTTTTGCAAATGGATTGACTATTGTTATTCCGTTAATTATACAGAGGGAGTATTTAATGAGTCCTTGCTTGAAAAGAGTGAGGAGCAAAGGAAACGCCCTGAGGAACTCAAAGACTTATATGAGCAGTTAAGTGCCAAGGATAGAAAACTAGAAGAAATCCGTAAGGAAAAAGAAGAACTTAGGGAACAATTAAGTAAAGCCAGGCTTACAAATAAAGATGCCAGAAACTTTCAGGTGGATCGGGCAACAGAAGTTCAAACGCGTAAGAAGTACATAGATTTAGAATTACAAGAAGCAGGATGGAGGATAGGTTCAGACTGTCTTGAGGAAGTTGAAGTAGTGGGTATGCCAAACTCAACAGGTTTAGGCTATGTAGATTATGTTTTATATGGTAATGATGGCAAACCACTTGCTGTTGTAGAAGCTAAGAAAACGAGTGTTGACCCATTGGTCGGAAGCCAGCAGGCAAAATTGTATGCAGATTGTTTACAAAATCAATATATTCAAAGGCCGCTTATCTTTACCACCAATGGGTTCGAAGTTTTCTATACAGATGATTCCCTGGGCTATGCAAGAAGACCTGTAAGTGGGGTGTTTACAAAGGATGAGCTTCAGCTTGCAGTAGACAGACGTAAGCAACTAAAACCAATGGTCAATTTAGTCATCAATGACAATATAACCGATAGACCCTACCAGAAAGAAGCAGTTACAGCAGTATGTGAGTCTATAGCAAGTAAGCATAGAAAGATGCTCATTGTTCAGGCAACAGGAAGTGGTAAGACAAGAGTAGCAATTTCTATTGTGGATATACTTAGTCGACATAATTATGTGAAGAATATTCTGTTTTTAGCAGATAGAAAAGCATTGGTGAAGCAGGCTAAGAAAAACTTTATAAATTTATTACCAAACCTAACCTGTTGTAATCTGCTCGAGGGTAAGGAGAGCCCAGAGCAGTCACGTATGATCTTTTCAACTTATGCAACGATAATGAATGCCATAGATGAAACGAAAAATGAATTTGGTAATAAGTTATTCACTCCTGCACATTTTGATTTGATTATTGTAGATGAGAGTCATAGAAGTATTTATAAGAAGTATCAGGATATCTTTACTTATTTTGATGCCAACTTGCTTGGACTTACCGCAACACCAAAAAATGAAATAGATAAGAATACTTATAGTATCTTTGACTTAGAAAGGGGTGTGCCTACTTTTGTCTATGAATTAGATGAGGCAGTAAAAGAAGGGTACTTAGTTAACTACTCCACAATAGAGGTAAAAACTAAAATCATGGAAGAAGGCATTCATTATAATGATTTAACAGAAGAAGAAAAAGATGCTTTTGATGAGACATTTGAAGATGATGAAACCGTAGTAGATACAGTATCAAGTAGCGCAGTGAATGAATGGCTTTTTAATCATGATACCATTGATGGTGTTCTAAAATCTCTTATGGAGAGGGGCCTTAAGGTAGAGGGTGGTGATAAGCTAGGAAAGACCATCATATTTGCAAAAAATACCAATCATGCTAAGGCTATTGTAGAAAGATTTAATAAGAGATATCCAGAGTATGGAGGAGATTTCATAAAACAAGTTGATTATAGTATTAAGTATGTTGATTCATTAATTGATGATTTTAGTACTAAAGAAAAGATGCCACAGATCGCTGTAAGTGTGGATATGCTTGATACAGGCATTGATATTCCAGAACTATTAAATCTAGTATTTTTTAAGAAAGTTAGGTCTTATAGTAAGTTTTGGCAAATGATTGGTAGAGGGACAAGATTATGTAAGGATTTACTTGGAGTAGGACACGATAAAGAAAGATTCCTTATTTTTGACTTCTGTAACAACTTTGAATTCTTTAGGGCAGATACACATGGGGCAGAGACTGGTATTCAGGAGTCAATAACCGAAAAAATCTATAACTCAAAGGTTATGATAGTAAGAGAATTGCAGGAGGCTAAATACCAAAGTGATGATAAGTATGTAGCGTATCGCAGTTATTTAGTAGATGAGCTTATCAGTGGGGTAACATCACTTAATACAGGTAGCTTTCGCGTAAAGAATCATTTGAGATTTGTAGAAAGATATAAGGATAAGACTATCTGGAGCAATCTTGAAACAGTAAAAGTATCGGAAATAAAAGAACATATTTCTCCTTTGTTAGTTCCACTAGAAGACAATGAGCTAGCAAGAAGGTTTGATCTTCTTGTCTATACAGTAGATTTGGCTGTACTTCAAAGTAAAGACGCTACAAAAGCCGTAAATGGTATTATGGGATCCGCAGAGGAATTATCTGCGTTGTATAATATTCCACAAGTTAAGGCGCAGAAGTATACAATCGAAAAGGTATTATCGAAAGAATTCTGGCATTCTGTAAATATATTAGAACTTGATTCTGTACGAGAAGCGCTTAGGGATTTGATTCAGTTTATAGAGAAGTCAAATCAGAAAATATATTACACAGATTTTCAAGATGAAATTTTAATGGTTACCGAAGGAACTTCCCTATATCATAAAAATAATTTGGAAAACTATAGGAAAAAAGTAGAGTTCTATCTAAAAGAGCACCAAGATCATTTAGCAGTTTACAAAATAAGAAATAATAAGAAGATAACAAAAGGGGACTTAAGGGATCTTGAGCATATTCTCTGGAAAGAGCTTGGAACTAAGACGGATTATGAAAAAGAGTATGGAGATACGCCTATCGGCAAGCTTATTCGCAAAATAGTAGGGGTAGATAGAGACGCAGTGAATGAGGCATTTAGTGAATTCTTATCTGAAGAAAAACTAAGTAGTAATCAGATAAAATTTATCCGTCTGATTATTGATTATATAGTGGCAAATGGAAATGTAGATGACAATGCTCTTTTTATGCAGGAACCATTTAGAAGTATAGGAAGTATTACTACATTATTTAAAAATGATATGAGCACCGCAAAACAAATTCTGGATGTTGTTGAAAAAATAAGAAAAAATTCCGAAGAGACTGCTTAATGCTGGACATATAATCATAACTTATCTATGAATAGCCAAGGGGGGAGGATAGTATCTTTAGACGCGACTTGGAAGCGTGCGACGGAGCGGAGAAAGATAGCTATCCTCCCCCCTTGGCGGACGTGAAGCAAACCCTTCATCATACAAAAATCCTAATACTTCTTGAATCGATCACAACCATGATGACCTTATCCATCTAATAATTATTCTATAAAGAAATAATATTTAATCATAACAGTTAATAATTATTCAGTGTATTTCAGGAAATTATGAGTGATATATAGGATAGATATAAATATTATGCTATAATTAATGGGTATGTTATAAAAAGAGATCCATAAATGATAAAGCTAAATAAAATTATTTTAATATATATTTGAAGGAGGAATAAGCAATGATTAAATTATTTGAAGGCGGAGCCTACCTTGTTGATGGAAGAGAATTGATTCCAGATAGTGCTGATGCACCCAAAGTACTTAAACAAAAATTAGGTGAGAATGTACCCTCAAAAGATGAAGCAGTAAAAAATACAATAGCTTATGGTATTTTAGAATCCCATAATACATCTGGTGATATGGACAAGCTTAAGATGAGATTTGATGCGATGGCTTCTCATGATATCACTTATGTAGGAATCGTACAAACAGCTAGAGCAAGTGGGCTTACTGAGTTTCCAGTTCCTTATGTTTTAACTAACTGTCATAATAGTCTTTGCGCAGTAGGTGGGACAATTAATGAAGATGATCATATGTTTGGGCTTTCAGCTGCAAAGAAATATGGCGGTATTTATGTGCCAGCTCATATGGCTGTTATTCATCAATATATGCGTGAGATGATGAGCGGTTGCGGCAAGATGATATTAGGTTCAGACAGTCATACGAGATATGGTGCCCTTGGTACAATGGCTATAGGAGAAGGCGGCGGAGAGCTTGCAAAACAGCTTCTTTGTAAAACTTATGATGTCAATCGCCCAGGTGTTGTAGCGGTGTACCTTACTGGTAAGGTACAAAAGGGAGTAGGGCCACAAGATGTCGCCCTTGCTATTATTGGAGAAGTATTTAAAAATGGTTATGTGAAAAATAAAGTGATGGAATTTGTTGGGGATGGTATTTCAAGTCTTAATGTAGAGTATAGAAATGGTATAGATGTTATGACAACAGAAACAACTTGTCTTTCATCTATATGGGAAACTGACGATGCAGTGTGTGAATATTTTGAAGCACATGGCAGAAAAGAAGCCTATAAACAACTTAAACCGGGTCGTGTTGCTTATTATGACGGGGTAGTGTATGTAGATTTATCAAAGATTAAACCGATGATTGCACTGCCATTTCATCCAAGTAATACGTATACAATAGAAGAGTTAAATGCAAACCTTTATGATATATTAGGGACTGTTGAAGAAGAAGCAAGAATGCAGCTTGCAAAAGCTAAAGTTAACTTTACTTTAAGAGATAAAATTAAAAATGGTAAGCTTTTGGTACAGCAAGGTGTTATTGCAGGTTGTGCGGGAGGAACATTTGATAATATTTGCGACGCTGCAGATATTCTAAATGGACAATCTATTGGTTTTGATGAGTATGCCCTAAGCGTTTACCCATCAAGTCAGCCAACTTATATGAGTCTTGTTGAAAATGGCTCTATTGCAAAACTAATGGCATCAGGTGCTACCATTCGAACAGCATTCTGTGGACCATGCTTTGGAGCGGGAGATGTACCTCCAAACAACTCACTAAGTATCAGACATTCTACAAGAAACTTCTTCAATCGTGAAGGTTCAAAACCAAGTGATGGACAAATTGCATCTGTTGCACTGATGGATGCTAGAAGTATTGCGGCAACTTCCATCAATGGCGGATACCTTACAGCTGCTACAGATATTGATGTAGATTATACAAAACCTAAGTACTACTTTAATAGTAAAATATATGAAACACGCTGTTATGATGGCGTAGGTAAAGCAGATACAGCAGCTGAACTTAAATTTGGTCCTAATATTACAGATTGGCCAAAAATGTCTAACTTAACAGATCATATTGTTTTAAAGGTTGCAGCAGAAATACATGACGCTGTTACAACAACTGATGAAATCATACCATCAGGAGAAACTTCAAGTTATCGTTCAAATCCTCTTAGACTAGCAGAATTTACACTCTCACGTCGTGATCCAGGCTATGTAGAAAGAGCAAAAGAAATTCAAAAAGTTGAGTTTGCTAGACTTGAGGGACAGAACCCAATTGAAGTAAGCGATGCGGTTAAAGTGGTATTTGATAAGATTAAGGGGTTAAGTGGATTTGAAGCAATTGATCCAAAAACTACAGGGATAGGCAGTGTGATTTATGCTGTTAAACCAGGAGATGGCTCAGCACGTGAGCAAGCAGCTTCTTGTCAAAAGGTGCTTGGTGGATGGGCAAATATTGCAAAAGAATATGCGACAAAGAGATATCGCTCAAATCTTATTAACTGGGGTATGGTGCCATTTACTCTAGAAGAAGAACTTAAGTTTAAAAATGGCGATTATATCTTTGTACCAAATATTAAACAAGCTGTTAAAGATAAAGTATCAGCTATTAAAGCTTATGTTATGTCAGATACAATAACAGAATTCACACTCACTTTGACTGATCTAACAGATGATGAGAGAAATATTATCTTAGCTGGTTGTCTGATTAATTATTACAAGGGTTAATGAATTGAAAGTTAATAATGTATAAATATTTGTGCAAGTTAATTATAAAATTTTATATGTTGACAAAAAACTATACAAATTATATAATACAGGTAACGGAATACAAAGTGTGTTACTGATTAAATCAGGCATAAACTTTACCACAAGGAAAGATCTTGGTAATTGTTTATGCCTTTTTTTGTTAATCTTATTTAGTCTATTAAAGGAGGATTCAGATGGAACAGTTTGTGATTACAATTAAAAGTGAAACAGGACTTCATGCAAGACCGGCAAGTCAGCTCGTAAAGAAGGCTGCCACTTTTTCTTCTCATATTAAAATAGAAAAAGAAGGTAAAGAAGCAGATGCAAAAAGGTTATTAGGCGTTATGGCCCTCAATGTAAAAAATGGAGAATCTATTAAAGTTACAGTGGAGGGTTCAGATGAAAAAGAAGCAGTACTAGCTATCAAAGAAATACTAGAAGCATACTAATAATAAGGTAGGACTAAGCATATGATATTAAATGGAATAGGTGTATCCAGTGGTATTGCCATAGGAAATACATTTTTAAAGGAAGAGCCAAGAAGTAATAGTGGTAAGACAATTATTACGGATATTGATAAAGAGCTTACTCGGTTTGAAGAAGCTAAATGTAAAGCTGTAAGAGATTTGGAAGAAGTTTGTCAAGAGGCACGTTTAGGAAATAAAGAAGAAGCAGCCATGATTTTTGAAGCACATCGAATGATTATAGAGGATTTAGAGTATATAGAGTCTATCACGATGCTTATTACCAAGGAACATGTGGATGCAGAGTATGCAGTTTCAAAGACAAGTGAAGTATTTGAAGCTCTATTTCAAAACATGGATAATGAGTATATGAAAGGAAGAGCAGCAGATATTAAAGATGTATCTAATAGATTGATCAGTGCTCTTAGAGGAGAACTCTCAGTAGCCTTATCTCTCTTAAGTACACCTGTAATAATCATAGCAAAAGATCTTTTACCGTCAGATACTATTCATATGGATAAGCGTTATGTATTAGGCATTGTAACAGAGGAAGGCGGCAATACTTCCCATGCTACCATACTAGCTCGTTCAATGGGAATTCCGGCTGTTGTTGGAGTCCCAAATATCTTTTCTTTATTTCAACAAAATCAAATAGTTGCCTTAGATGGGAAAGAAGGCAAAGTTAGTATTAATCCAAGCATAGATGAACTCAAGTTATGGCAGCAAAAAAAGGTACAATATGATGAGTATATCAAGAAACTGTCAGCCTTAAAAGGAACCTTTAATATAACCCGTGATGGTGTACATATAAAAGTAAATGCTAACATTGCATCACCAAATGATATGGATAAGGTTATAGAAAATGAAGCAGAAGGAGTAGGACTGTTTAGAAGTGAGTTTTTATATATGCATAGTAAGGAACTTCCAAGTGAAGATGTACAATTTGAAGCTTACAAAAAAGTTTTAGAGTCTATAAAAGGAAAGGTCATTATACGTACATTAGATGCAGGTGGTGACAAAGAAATTCCTTGTTTAGACGTTTCAAAAGATGAGAATCCATTCTTAGGTTACAGGGCTATTAGGATATGTTTAGGTCGAAGGGATCTTTTTTATACCCAACTAAGAGCACTGCTTCGGGCAAGTCTATATGGAGAGCTCGGTATTATGTTTCCAATGATAAGTTCTCTTGAGGAAATTAGACAAGTTAAAGAACTCTTAAAAGAGGTTGAACAAGATTTAAAGAATGAAGGCATTCCGTTTTCTAAAGATATTGAAATAGGCATGATGATAGAAACCCCAGCAGCAGTCATGTTGTCAGATTTATTTGCTCAGGAAGTACAGTTTTTTAGCATAGGCACAAATGATTTAACACAATACATAATGGCTGCGGACAGAATGAACCCTAAAGTAGCTTATTTATATGATACACATAACTTAGCAGTACTAAGGGCAATAAAAATGGTAACAGAAAATGCACATCGTGCAGGGATATGGGTCGGGATTTGCGGAGAGGCCGCAGCTGATACAAGCTTAATTCCATTCTTTTTAAATATAGGTATTGATGAATTATCAGTAAGTGCAAATACTATATTACAAGTAAGAGAGAAAATACAGCAAACAGATACAAGGGAATATAGTGAAGAAATTATAGGATAATGTTCTGGGGGGAAATATGGAATATGAAGTATTAAAGGTATATAACAATAATGTTGTGCTTGCTAAGCAAAATACAGAAGAAGTTATTTTACTTAGTAAGGGCATAGGCTTTGGGAAAAGAAGAGGCGACAGATTACTAGATAATGATGGCATAGATAAGGTGTTTTATGAAACCCAGACCCAACAAGAAAATCTTGATTCATATTCCCTCAAAAGGAGAAGGAGAGAAATAGAGGGAGTTATTAAACAAATTATTTCTATTGCAGAGTCTAAAATAGGGAGTCTTAATGAAAATACAGCTAAGGCACTTATTGAACATATTGATTTTGCTATAGAAAGGTTAAATATGGGACTTGTTATAGAGAATCCTTTTATTAATGAAATTATGTCCCTTTATCCTGATGAGCATGAAATAGCAGAAATAGCAGCAAAGCTCATTGAAGAAAATTTAGGCATTGAGATAGGCGAAGAAGAAAAGGGATTTATAACACTTCATCTTTATTCAGCAAAAGTAAACAAGACAGTTAAAGAAACTATGAAAAAGACAAGACTATATAAAGAATGCATCATGATTATAGAAGAAGCGTACGATTGCAAAATTAGTCTAGGCAGCTCTGTCAGCAAAGAGTTTTTAAGAGCAGTTAGAACACTCATGTGGGCAACAGGTGAACGAAAAAAAATGTATATGCCTGTTAAACACTATATACCTCTCAAAATGGGAGTAAGCTATAAAACTGCTTTAAAGATAACGGATTTAATAGAAAGAGAGATAGGTCTTCATTTTTCAGGAGATATAGTGAGTTTTCTAGCTATAGATATAGAAAAGCTTATTCAGCTGCTATAACTTGGAAACTCTTTATATATAGATTTTATAAAATAGAATGAGGGGGAATAAGAATGAAAAATGTATTTAGTAATGTGCAAAAGCTAGGAAAGGCTTTAATGCTTCCGGTAGCAGTGCTGCCAGTTGCGGGGTTATTACTGCGTCTAGGACAACCCGATGTATTTAACATCCCATTTATAGCAGCAGCAGGAGATGCAGTATTTTCAAATCTGGCGCTACTTTTTGCAATAGGTATTGCAGTTGGCCTTGCAAAGGATTCAAATGGAGCTGCAGGTCTTGCTGGTGCAGTAGGATATCTTATATTAAATACGACAGCTACAACGATTAATCCAGCAATTAAATTACAGGCTTTTGGAGGTATAATAGCGGGGATAATAGCGGGGATATTATACAATAAGTTTAAATCTGCTAAGCTGCCGGACTTTTTAGGTTTCTTTGGTGGTAGACGGTTTGTGCCTATTGTAACAGGAGGCGCTTCACTGGTAGTCGGAGGGATTTTTGGGTACATATGGCCACCTATACAAAATGGACTTGCATTAATTGGTAATTGGTCTGCAAGTAGTGGTGGTATCGGAGAATTTGTATTTGGTTTCTTAAATCGTTTGCTTATTCCTACAGGATTACACCACGTACTTAATACTATATTCTGGTTCCAACTCGGCGAATTTAATGGGGCAACAGGAGATCTTGGTAGATACTTTGCACAAAGACCAATGGATGGGCTTTTGGACCCAACAGCAGGTATTTATATGGCAGGTTGGTTCCCTATTATGATGTTTGGCCTGCCAGCAGCAGCACTTGCTATGTATGTATGTGCTAAAAAAGAAAATAAAACAGTTGTAGGTGGTGCACTACTCTCAGTAGCCTTTACAGCATTTTTAACAGGTATTACAGAACCACTTGAATTTATGTTTATGTTCTTAGCGCCTGCACTTTATGCAATTCATGCTGCATTATCAGGCTTAGCTCTTGCAGTAACTAGCATGCTCGGTATCAGACACGGATTTACATTCTCAGCTGGCGCCATTGACTATGGACTTAATATGGGACTTTCTACAAGTGGACTTGCGATTATTCCACTCGGTCTTATATTTGGAGCGATTTATTTCTTGTTATTCGTATTTTGTATTAAGAAATTTAATATTCCGACTCCAGGACGTGAAAGTGATGAAGAAACACAAGAATTTACAAAACTCGTTTCACAAAAGGGTATGTCTGAACTAGCAGCTTTATATATCACTAAATTAGGCGGAAAAGATAATATTGAAGAAGTAGATGCATGTATTACGAGACTAAGACTCATACTTAAAGATTCTAAACTAGTAGAAGAAAAAGAAATGAAAGCACTAGGTGCTTCTGGTATTATGAGACCAAATAGTAAAAACTTACAAGTTATTGTAGGTACAAAAGCAGAACTTATAGCAGATGAAATTAAAAAACAATTATAGTATCTAAGTCATGATATAGGTAGGTCACAGTGACTTGCCTATATTCTAAACAACTAGGGCAGGAGAATGATAGAGATGTTTAATTTTTTAAAAGGTTCAAAGGTAGTCAGTTTATATGCACCAATCGAAGGAATTATAAAATATATTGAAGAAGTACCAGATACTCTTTTTGCCGGAAAGATGGTAGGAGATGGTATAGCTATAGAACCGACAGGTGGGGTAGTAGTAGCGCCATGTGATGGGAAGATCGTACAAATATCTTCAACTAATCATGCCGTAGGCATTGAGGCAGATTTTGGGCTTGAGATACTTATACATGTTGGCATAGATACGGTAGAGCTAAAAGGTGATGGGTTTAGAAGAGTCGCTAAAGTGGATACAAAAGTAAAAAAAGGAGATGTTTTACTCGAGATAGATCTAGAAAAAATAAAATCATTAGAAAAGCATACAATCACACCAGTTATTATTACTAATATGGAAAAAGCGGATATAATCTTTAGTGCTAAGGGGGATGTAAAAGCTGGGCAGACCCTTGTTATGAAGGTGAAAGTCAAAAAGGAGAAGGTTGGATGAAAAGAGTTTTTGATCTTACGCTAAAAGATATTAAAGATATGAATGCGAGAGAGCTAAAAGAAGCAATAAGAATCTCGGAAGGCAGGACAATTATGGCAGAGGTCATAACAAGCTATACACCCTATATTAAAGGCGTTTCTAATATAGAGATGGCAGCAAGTTTTGGAGCTGATATGATTACACTTAATGTTTTTGACTTTGAAAATCCTTTTATATTTGGAATAGATGATGCAGCACTAGATTTGGCAGATGGATTTACAGGTTATTTGTCTCAAATTCCTGATATTATTAAAAAGAATTTACAAGATAAAGACTATATAACGCATGTTAAAAAACTGGCAGGAAGATTTTTAGGTGTTAATTTAGAGCCAATTCCTAAAGGGACTCACTATAAAACAGGACTGCAGTTAAACCAGGCAAATTTAGAGGCAGTTAAAAGATATGGATTCGATTATATCATGATAACTGGAAATCCAAGTACTGGAGTTACTTATGATACAATAAGAGAGGGCATTGCGCTTGCTAAAAAAATATTAGGAGATGAAGTCCTTATTATAGCAGGGAAAATGCATGGTGCGGGATCTGGACTTGCAAATATGAACGATAAGAAAAAGTTAGTTGAATTTATTAATGAAGGAGCCGATGTTATACTATTTCCAGCACCAGGAACAGTGCCGGGGTTTGATGTTCAGGATGTGAAAGAACTAACGTATGCAGTGCATAGAGGAGGAGCACTGGCAATGTCTACTATAGGAACGTCTCAAGAAGGAGCTAGCCAAACAGTTATTGAGAATTTTGGACTTATGTCAAAAATGGCAGGAGTAGATATTCAGCATATAGGAGACTGTGGATCTTTTGGCATGGCACTTCCAGAAAATATCATGGCACTATCGATAGCAGTAAGAGGAATAAGACATACTTATAAAAGAATGGCATTATCTATTAACAGATAATGCCATTCTTTTTATCTGATGAGTTATAATTTTACATAATCAGGGCTAATGTATTTCATAGGTCGTGTATCACTCGTTGGAAGGCCTGTGAAATAGGAGATATTAGGCAGTAATTCTTTAAATTCCTCAGAAGACATTTTAGATGTACTAAAGTCAAAAGCTGCCTGTAAGAGTAAGGTGCTTTTTTTAATGGCATTTCTTAAGATGTCATTAAAACTGAAAGTATAGAGATTGCCTGTAACGGGATGGCGCCATACTTTTTTACTGTCATTCATGTAATCAATATTAGCATTTACACAATTATGATAGGAAAATGATGTTTTAAGAGAATAAAAACTTTTAGGCAGAAGTGGAGATGCAACGCCAGCAAATATCTTTTTGGCTCCTAAAAAATCATAGGTAAGCATAAAAAAGCTCCTAGCATCTTTATAAGATTTTTTGAAGATATTTCCGCCGTTATTAATGTCATATATTAAGAATAATGCCTCATCATACATACTTAGAATGCTATAAGGAATAGTTATGTTTTTGAGTATATGGAGGTAAACTTTAAATTGGTGAGCTTTTAATCCAAATTTTTGTTCTAAAAGAAGAGAGTCTATTGCAAGTTCTATTTTTTTGTGAAGTGATTGATACTTAATAGTGTCTGGCGTTTCATCGTATCTGCCGCCTAAATAAAATATATAGGGGTGTGCCATAGAATCTAAAATATAATGACACATAAAACCACACAAATAGCTTAGACTTTCATTAAATTCTTTAGAATTTATATCATATCTTTTAAGATGGGATAAGGCAGACATTAAAAAGTCTCCCGTTTGATCAGTGTGCATTTTGAGCCCAATATAAGCTTTGCTATCTTTTTGAGGAAGTGTATTATAATACATTAAATCAGGCCCTTGAAGACCAATTAAAAACATGTTTTTATTTTCTTTTATTATCTTATAGACGGGGGACTGTTTTAAATTTTGAGTAGTATCAAGTCCAAAAAGATAGTGTGTGATAATATCAGGCATTCTAAAAGCTCCTTTATTTTAGCGATATATCATCAGTATAGCACTATATGATTTTAAACGATAGAGGGCGTTTTAAATAAAAAAAACTCCTTTGAAAAGGAGTTTTTGGATAGTTTATGTTTAATCTTTGTGATTTGGGATATTATCTTCTTTAGTACTAGAAGACATGTTCTTTGCATTAAAGTATAAAAGTATACCCATCATTAAAAATACTAAAAAAGCAAAACGAATGTCACGATTAACGAAACCAATAGCAGATAACCCTAAAGCGCCGCTAATACCATATAAGGTTACAACTGCTTGTTTTTGGGTGTAGCCTCTGTCTACAAGCCTATGATGAAGATGACCACGGTCAGGAGCCATAATAGGTTTGCCGGCTAAAAATCTTCGTACAATCGCAAAAGCAGTATCAAATATTGGAAGACCTAATACCAAAACAGCAATAAAGATAGCCGCTATAGTATACCCTTTAAGAAGCCCGAGTATAGAAGTGATACCTAAGGTGAAGCCTAAAAACATTGAACCTGTATCTCCCATAAATATAGAAGCAGGATTAAAGTTATAAGGTAAAAATCCAATACATGCACCAGCTAAGGTAGCTGTAAGAATTACACCAGGAAGGTAACCTGAGTAGATAGAAAGCACCATTAGGGACAATGAGGCAATAGAAGATACTCCGGCAGCTAAGCCATCTAGGCCATCAATAAGATTTACAGCATTTGTTATACCTACAATCCAAATAACAGTAGCAGGAATAGAAAATATATTGGTATAAACAGGGTTATTTCCTATAAACGGAATAAAGAAAAAGTCTATTCTTATGCCACTAAGTGCTACAAATGTAGCAGCTGCAATTTGTATTAAAAACTTTAGCTTAGCGTTTAATTCATAAATATCATCAAAAAAACCTAAGAAAAAGATTGTTGAACATCCCACTGTAATGGCGAAGATTTGCTTCCAGTTAATAATGGGCAAAACAGGCATAATAACAAAGATAATAATAAAAGTTATCATAAATCCTGCAAAAATAGCAATGCCACCCATACGAGGAATAGGTTCTTTGTGCATATCACGTTTTCTCGGTTTAGCAATTGCCCCTACTTTAAATGCAATTTTTTTTGCAAGTGGGGTTGTGAAAAACGAGATTAAAAATGCTATTATAAAAGCTGCTATACATAGAGCTGTGTAGCCCATATTTTTCATCTCCTTAAGTATGTACACATTACTTAATAATCCTATTTTATACTTATGTTGTTCGAGATATTCTTAAATTATAAAATAGCCTATGTTAAATATTTCATGATCTAGTAAAATAAGTTTATTCATTAAATTGAATCAGGGTAATCCCAGCTTCATTTAGAAGCTGGGCAGAAAGACTATCAGGATAATCACCTTCATAGATAATGTGTGATAAGCCAGCATTAATGAGGAGTTTTGCACATAAGCTGCAAGGTTGAGCTGTTACATAAATAGTAGCATCTTTTATAGAAATGCCATGTTGAGCAGCTTGCGCTATAGCATTTTGTTCAGCGTGAAGTGCACGGCAAAGCTCATGTCTTTCTCCGGACGGAACCTTAAGCTGTTCTCTTAAACAACCAATCTCATTGCAGTGCTTGCAGCCTGTGGGGGCACCATTATAACCTGTTGATAAAATGCGTTTATCTTTTACAACAACAGCACCCACCTGTCTACGCATACAAGTAGAACGTGTCTTAACTAAGTGAGCAATTTCCATAAAATACTTGTTCCAAGATGGTCGCACAGTTATTCCTCCCAGGATTAAACAATTATTTTGTACCGAACAATCTATCTCCAGCATCCCCAAGTCCTGGGACAATATAGGCATGTTCATTTAATTTATTATCAAGTGCCGCAACATAAATACTCACATCAGGATGAGCCTTTTGAAGTGTATTTAAACCTTCAGGAGCGGCTATTAAACATAAAAATTTAATGTTTTTGGCGCCACGATCTTTAATAAATTGGATAGCTGCTATAGCTGATCCACCAGTTGCAAGCATAGGGTCAAGCACAAAAAAATCTCTTTCTTCTACATCTTGTGGCAACTTGCAATAGTATTCAACAGGCTGAAGAGTCTCAGGATCACGGTATAACCCAATATGACCTACTTTTGCTGTTGGTACAAGATCAAGCATACCATCAACCATGCCAAGACCAGCACGCAAAATAGGCACGATACTCAGGTTTTTTCCAGCAATACATTTGCCAATAGCATGGCCTACAGGTGTTTCAACCTCAGCTTCTCTTAGTGGCAGATCACGAGTTGCTTCATAACACATAAGCTGCGCTATTTCTCGTACAAGTTCACGAAATTCTTTTGAACCTGTTTCTTTGTTACGTAAACGTAACACTTTGTGTTGAATCAGTGGGTGATCCATAATAAATACTTTATTCATTTTTAGAAATCCTCCTAATGTATAGTGACTAATTTTTTATTTTTCGATTTTAGTTATTCTGTTAATATGTCTTTCATCATTAGAAAATGGTGTTGATAAAAAGGTATCGACTACCATTATGGCATGAGAAGGGCCAATGATACGACCACCTAGTGCGAGGACATTTGCATCGTTGTGAAGGCGAGTGGCCTCAGCTGAAAAGACGTCGTGGCAAAGAGCACATCTAATACCAGGAACTTTATTTGCAGCAATGGATATACCAATGCCAGTTCCGCATATCAAAATACCCTGAGTACATTCGCCATTTATAATGGCACTTGTAACAGCTTTTGCATAGTCAGGATAATCTACTGACCGATCAGTAAAACAGCCAAAATCCTTAAAAGAAATACCTTTTTCGCCAAGATGGGCAAGTATTTCTTGCTTAAGTGCAAAACCACCATGGTCACTTGCAATTGCTAACATATTTTTTCCTCCAGTTTTATTATAGTATAATTTGGCAGTGTTGTAACTATCTATTATTTAGTGTATCTATTATTATGACTATAATACACTTTTTAAATTTGTAAATAGAGGTTATTTACAAGCTTTTCTATCTCACTCATACATAGACGATAAGTTTCAAGAGAACCTCCAAAAGGATCTGATATACTGCTTCCTAGGCTAACATATTCACATAAAGTATAAGTCCTAGAAGATAAGAAAGGGTAGTTTTCTACAATAGCTTGCGTGTGTGATGAACTCATTGTAAGAATAAGAGAATTCTGATCTACAAGTTTTGGTGTAAAGAGTGTAGCCCGGTGATAAGAAGCATCTATATTTCTTTCAGATAGAAGTGTACGAGCGTGCTCTGATATAGGGTGTGGTGAATAGGCGGCTATACCAGCGGATAAAACTTTAATATCAGTGTTATGATTTTTTGCCAGAAGAGATTCAAGCAAAAATTGTGCCATAGGACTACGACAAGTATTCCCCGTACACACAAATATAATTTTCACTTGCATAACCTCCTTTAAACTCACTTGCTTTACAAGGACCTTTATACTTTAGACTTCAATAATATGATAAGCGGCAGATTTTTCAAGCCTATTCATGATTGCCTCACCTATGCCTATTTTAGGGAAAGAGAGAGAATATACGATGTCCATGTGATGATCATCAAATGTTCTTAAGTCTTCAAAAAGCTGGGCAGCAATCATATGCATATTCTCTGAGCTTCCAACACTTAGAATAAGATCAGCATGATTAAATAAGTGTTTAGTTTCATCAGTAGCTAATACGCCTACAGTTTTGCCAGATTTATGGTCATCTTTTATAAGTGTATTTATTTTATGCGCTACTTTTTCTAAGGTACCTCTTACAATAAACACTTCAGCATTGGGTGCATAGTGAGTATACTTCATACCAGGTGCTTTTGGGAGCGTTTGCTGTGATAAAGTATTACTAATAGCAGGATCCACTATAACATCTTCTAATACTTCTTGAAGCATTTCGAGTGTAATGCCTCCTGGCCTGAGAATAGTTGGTACTTCTGATGTCATATCTAGAACTGTAGATTCAACACCAAATGCTGAACTGCCCCCATCGATAATAGCCTCAATTTTACCGTCTAAGTCTTCGATAACTCTCTTAGCATTTGTGGGACTAGGTTTTCCAGAGGTATTAGCACTAGGTGCAGCCAGGGGTAGTCCAGAGAGTGTAATAAGTTTTTGCATAATAGGATGATCGGGGAACCGAATGCCTACAGTACTTAGACCAGCAGTAACTATTTGAGGTACAGTGGCGTTTGATTTAAAAATAAGTGTAAGCGGACCAGGCCAAAAAGCATCCATCAACTTTACAGCTTTTGAGGAAACCGAGTCTACTAGATCATAGAGCATAGTTCTATCAGAGATATGCACAATAAGGGGATTATCACTAGGTCTTCCCTTAGCTGCAAATATATCAGATACAGCAGAAGCATTTAAGGCATTAGCACAAAGGCCATAGACAGTCTCGGTAGGGGCAGCTACTAGTCCCCCTTTTCTTATAATATCAGCTGCTATATTTAAATCTTTTGGGTCAGAAATAATAACTGTTTTCATTAAAAGCTCCTAATATATTTAAAGGTATTAATCTGCCATATAGTATAACACAAAAGAACAGTAAAAGTAACAAAAAAAGCTAAAATTTATTTAAACAAAAAGAGTATAGCACAAAGCGCTACACTCTTATGTATTTAAGCTTGTTGGTATTTATAATCTTCTCTTGAAAGCACAGAAATATTAACATTAGGAAGCGTTTCTAAGAGCTTTGAACAAACAGTCTCTCTAGCATCTAGATCAGTAACGATGGGGGCTTCACCTAATACTATATGCGTTATATGGTTATCTATAATAAAATCTAAAATAGTTTGAGTAATATCATTACTACATAAGAAATGAACTTCACCACCAAGTTCGCTGCCATAGTCAAATAAATCTTCAAGTAAACTGCTGCTTTCAGGATTATCAAAGATTGTTTCGCCTCTTCGAATATGCAAAATATGAAGAGAGGCGTGCATACTCTCAGTAATACTAAATCCTTGTGAAATTAAACGGCGACTATTTTCTTGTATAGTAATACAAACTAACACCTTTTGTTTCATTTAAATGCCTCCTTGATATAGGGGATCACTACGCATCTATTATACCACATGTTTGCCTTATAAATATGAATAAAAAGTAAATAAACAATAAGGATGTAATCATAACTTTTTGCATGGACAAGGAAAATGACCACTACAAGGTGATGAGTCATGTAGTGGTCATTTCTTTTGTCTTTTAGGACTGCCAAATTATTTAAAACATGGGTATCCAGACATAGGAGGAGAGCAGCATAAGGTATAAATATATTTTCTCATGCGTCTGCGATAGAGTTCATTAAGAAGAAGAGGACGAATGAGAAGATCAAGAACACCACGCCTAGTGTATCTTAGAGTTTCAGATGTTTCGAACTCTTTGAGAGTATCTGGAGAATCATCTCTTATTTCCATGTAAATAATGTCTACCATACTATCTACAGTTGCACTAGATGGATATACCGCATAAATTGGACTTGTAGCATAGTCTTGGGAGTTAAGATATTGGTTAATGTAGTAATGAATCTTTTGACAAAAGGGGGGATAATTTTTCATCAGAAAACTTGTTTCTAGTTCATCATATTGTGCTTGTAATGTGAGTTCAGAATTTAATATATCATGATAAGGAAGAACCGTTGTAGCTTGCAGGATGTCGGTATTATTATTCTCCAAGGGTAGCACCTCCTCAAGATGGAATAATATACTACCATTATATTACAACAGTGTAAAAATGTTACTGTTTTTTAATAAGCTTTAACTGATCAAGACCCCAAATCTCTGTAGCATATTGAGAAATAGTTCTGTCTGAGCTAAATTTACCAGAACAAGCAGTATTGATAATAGCCATCTTAGTCCAAGCATCTTTATCTATATAAGCTGTATCGATTCTCTTTTGAGTATCGTGATAAGCTCTTAGATCTTTTAAGATAAAGTAAGGATCAGCTAAATTGTCTCCAGCTCTATTAAGAAGAGATTCGTAAAGTTCTCTAAATAAATCTGGCATGCTAGGCTCGATAGTCCCGTTAATAAGCTGTTTGAGTATGCGATGAATAGCTTGATCGTTATTATAAATATCCCATGGATTGTAGGTTCCAGATTGATAAAGACCAAGCACTTCTTCACAGGTAAGACCAAAGATAAAGATATTTTCATCTCCAACTTCTTCATAAATCTCAATATTAGCACCATCTAGAGTACCGATAGTTAAAGCTCCATTTAACATAAATTTCATATTACTTGTGCCAGAAGCTTCTTTACTTGCAGTTGAGATTTGTTCACTCACATTAGCAGCTGGAATAATAATTTCTGCATTGGATACATTGTAATTTTCTATAAACACAACAGTTAAATATTTTCGCACTACTGGGTCATTATTTATAAGAGTGGCTACAGAGTTAATGAGCTTAATGATAAGCTTTGCTCTTGTATATCCAGGAGCCGCTTTTGCACCAAAGATAAAAGTTCTAGGCACATAATTGCCATTTGGATTATCTTTAATTTCGTTATAAAGCATTAATATATTGAGTACATTCATAAATTGACGTTTGTATTCATGAAGGCGCTTAACTTGCACATCAAAAATAGAATGAGGATTAATCATAATGCCTTGATGCTCTTTGACATAATCAGCGAGTCTAACTTTATTGTGAAACTTAATGTCATTATATTCTTTGGCAAAAGATTTATCTGTTGCATAAGGGATTAGTTTTTTAAGCTCCATAAGGTCTGTCGCCCATTTATCTCCAATTGTACTTGTAATTAAGCTTGCAAGTTCAGGGTTAGAGTTGCCAAGCCAACGTCTTTGCGTAATACCATTTGTTTTATTATTAAATTTTTCAGGATAGATACGATAGAAGTTTTTGAGTACATTAGTTTTTAGAATTTCTGTATGAATAGCAGCTACCCCATTAACAGAAAAACTTCCTACTATTGCAAGATAAGCCATTTTAATCTGACCATCAGAGATAATACTCATATCATGGATTAAGTTTTCTGAAAGCTTATGAGTGTCACGGAGTTCCATACAAAAACGTCTATTTATTTCTTCGATAATCTGATACAGACGAGGCAGGAGCCTGTTAAAAAGATCAGTTGGCCACGTCTCAAGAGCTTCAATCATAATAGTGTGATTTGTATAGGCACAAGTGCGGGTGGTAATATCAAAAGCTTCTTCCCAGCCTAAGTTTTCTTGATCTAATAAAATCCTCATAAGCTCTGCTACTGCTATTGTAGGATGTGTATCATTCATTTGGAAAACGACCTTTTCAGGGAGTAAATAAATATTGCCATGATTTCTTTTGAATTTAGTAATGGCTTGCTGCACAGTAGCTGATACAAAGAAATATTGTTGTTTTAGTCTAAGTTCCTTGCCTTGGTAGTGATTGTCATTAGGATAAAGGACTTCTACTAAAGTTTTAGCAAGCGTTTGCTGTTCAACTGCTTTTTGATAAGCCCCTTGATCGAAGAAACGTAAAATAAATTTTTGTGGTGCCTCTGCTTCCCATAATCTGAGGGCATTAACAAATCCATTTTTATAGCCGACGATAGGCATATCATAAGGGATTGCAAGAACAGACTCATAATTTTGATGAATAAAGTGTGAGCGGCCATATTCATCCTCATAAGAGGATACAGTCCCGCCAAATCTTATTTCTTGAGCATTATCTGTACGTTTAACTTCCCAAGGATTACCATTTCTTAACCAATCATCAGGCAGCTCTATTTGGTAGCCATCTTCTATTTGTTGTTTGAAGATACCATAGTTATAACGTATACCACATCCATAGGCTGGGTAAGAGAGCGTAGATAAAGAGTCCATAAAGCAAGCAGCGAGACGCCCAAGACCTCCATTTCCAAGGCCTGGATCGGGTTCTTGATCTTCAATTTGAGAGAGGTTAATCTTGATATTAAGTTCATTTAGAACTTCATTGACATTTTCCAAAATACCCATATTAACAAGATTATTACCAAGTGCACGGCCTACTAAAAATTCCATGGATAAATAGTACAATGTCTTAGGTGTTTTTTGCCTATAAGATCTTTGGGTTAGGATCCAGTCATCAGTAATAATATCTCTTACTGCAAAAGCTACAGCTTGGTAGAGTTCTTGTGGTGTTGCCTCTTCAACAGATTTACGTGAAAAATTTCTAACATGATCAAGAATTTCTTCTTTGAACTTTTCTTTGTTAAATTCATAAGCCATAATATACCTCCAGATTATAGTAAACTCTATATTTATTAAATAATTTAAGAATGCGGTGAAAATATAAACAATTAAAACACATTATACAATAAATTTTGTTTTAAAGAAATACCATTTAACCTTAATTTTTCAAAACTAAAGATTTAAAAACGCTAAGAGCGCATCACAGGTATATATAAAATCTTTTTCCGTCATTAACTCACGCGAGGAATGCATACTTAAAATAGGGGTACCTACATCTATTGAACGTATTGCTAAATGTGAAGCTGACACTGGGCCAATAGTTGACCCTCCTTTTTCATCTGAACGATTTACAAAGACTTGATAAGGGATGTTATGCGCTTTGCAAAGGGCTGAAAAGGTACTGTATGAATCACTATCCGTCGTATAGCTAAAGCACGAATTAATTTTAATTGCCGGACCTTTACCAGGTAAAACTTTATTAGTGATGTCAGATTTTTCAGGGTAGTTAGGATGCAGCAGATGAGCGACATCGGCAGAGATCATAAATGAATTTTCAAGAGTCATAAAAAATTCTTCGCGACTTTTGCCTAAAGACAAAGTAATGCGCTCAAGGATATTCGCTAAAAATGGAGAGTCCGCTCCTTGTCTTGTACGACTACCGATCTCTTCGTTATCGAAACATGTAAATAGTGAGATGCCATGATTAGAACGCGTATTTAAAATACTATATAAGGCGCTATAGGTCATAGATAAATCATCAAGTCTAGGAGCAGAAATAAATTCATTATTTAGTCCTATAAGCACGCTCTTTTCAAAGGGATATAAAAATAAATCCATATCTAATATGTCAGACTCAGGTATACCTGTTTCTTGACAGATAAACTCCTGTAAATAGTTTTTATCTACTATTTCATCTAGATAAGCAAGTATTGGAAGTATATCCTTTTGCTTATTAATAGCAACCCCGTTATTAACTTCTTTATTCATGTGTATAGCAAGGCTTGGGATAATAAGAATAGGTCTGTTGATATTTACAAGGGTACTGCTTGGATGAAGAGGGTCAGATCCTTTGAAAGCAATTCTTCCAGCTAGAGAAAGAGGCCTATCTAGCCAAGTGTTTAAAATAGGACCACCATATATTTCAGTATTTAACTTAATATAATTTTCAAACTTTATTTGTGGATTGGGTTTAATTCTAAAGCCAGGTGTATCACTATGGGTACTAACTATTTTAAAGCCTTCTTCTACTAGATTAGAAGAGTTCACACAAAAGGCAACCAGCGCTGAAGCATTTGTCATAGTATAGTATTTGCCGCCAATTTCTAGATCCCAATGTTTTTTTGGATCAAGAAATTGGAAGCCATTTTCTTCTAGCTTTTCTTTACAAGATTTAATGGTATGAAACATACTAGGACTGCTATCTATAAAATCCATTAATTCGTTTGTTAATTTTTCGTTCATTATATCCTCCGTAGTTAATTAAAAATAAGTATAACTAGTATATTATTTTGATTATACACTTAAATGCAACTTTTTAGTACGCTCACCTATTTATTATGTGAAAAAAATTTAATAATGATAGTTGACAAATGAAGGGAAGATGAATATTATATAATTAAATATATGAACAAATATTCATATGAAGAGGTGAGGACATGAAATATGCATTTGAAATACATCACTTAGGATGTGCAAATTGTGGTCAAAAAATAGAAGATGAACTTAATAAGAATGATAGATTTGATCATGTGAAGGTTAACTTTGTATTAAAGAAGGTAGAGGTTGAAACACAAGAACAAGATAAGGAAAAAATAGTTACATATATTGAGAAAATAGCTAATCAGTATGAAAGTGGCATACAATTAACCTATGAAAAGCACTTAGAAGAAAATAATCCTTTAGATTATGCGGATCAAGAAGAGGGTGGCTATAATGGAGATAACAAACTACATCAGCAATATAAAGCGTATATCACTTTTGGACTAGGTGGAGCTTTGCTTATTGGTGGAGTCATATTTAAACTAGATATACTTTTTATTTTTGCCTATATGCTTATAGGGTATGATGTTATTTTCAAAGCTTTTAAAAATTGTATTAAAGGAAGAATGTTAGATGAAAACTTCTTAATGACTCTAGCTACTATAGCAGCTTTTATTATTGGAGAGTATCCAGAAGCTGTTGCGGTTATGATGTTTTATAAAATAGGAGAATATATGCAAGATAAGGCCGTAGATTACTCAACACGGGAAATTGAAAAGGCAATGGATATCAGGCCTGACTTTGCTAGAGTCATTAGAGAGGAACCCCTCATTGTAAATCCTCGGGAAGTTAGAATAGAAGAGATCATAGAAGTAAGACCGGGGGAAAAGGTTCCATTAGATGGGTTAGTGGTAGAAGGTGGTGGGGCGCTAGATACATCTATGCTTACGGGAGAATCTTTGCCGAGGATAGTTAAAAAAGATGACATCGTATTAAGTGGGAGTATTAATTTAGATGGCGTTATTCAAATAAGAGTTACTCAAGTATTTAAAGATAGTACAGTATCTAAAATACTAGAACTTATTCAAAATGCAAGTAGTAAAAAATCAAAATCAGAAAATTTCATTACTAAATTCGCAAAATGGTATACGCCAATGGTCGTAGTAGGAGCACTGCTTACAGCTATTATTCCCTCAATGATTACGGGTAACTGGGAAACGTGGATTTATACAAGTATTGTATTTTTAGTTATATCTTGTCCATGTGCACTCGTTGTGTCAATTCCCTTAGGATTCTTTGGAGGCATTGGAGCTGCTTCAAAAGCTGGGGTATTAGTTAAAGGAAGCAACTATCTAGAAGCCTTAAATGATATAGATACTATTGTATTAGATAAAACAGGGACTATTACAAAAGGACAATTTGGAGTTATTCGTATTATCCCAAATAATATAAGTGAACAAGAACTTTTAAAATATGCAGCAATAGCAGAATCGTGGTCTAACCATCCTATTGCCAAATCCATTGTAAAGGAATACGGAAAAGATGTGTCTAAAGTCAGTGATATTTCAGATTATAAAGAAATAAGTGGACAAGGAATAACTGTAAAAATAGATGGAAAAGAAGTTCTTGTTGGCAATGAAAAGCTTATGAGTGACTACCAAATTAAAATTTTAAATACACATGAAATAGGTTCACACATTCATGTAGCTAAAGGAAAAGAATATTTAGGATGTATTATAGTAGCTGATCAAATCAAAGAAGATAGCAAAGAGGCTATTTTAGCTTTAAAAAAGAAGGGTATTAAGAAGATTATTATGTTGACTGGCGATAAGAGAGAAATAGCAGATCAAATAGGTAAACAAGTAGGGATAGATGAAGTTTATGCAGAGTTGTTACCTCAAGATAAAGTGATGAAACTTGAAGAAAAACTTCAACAAGGAGATAAGGTGGCTTTTGTTGGAGATGGCATTAATGATGCACCAGTACTTGCAAGAGCAGATATCGGGATTGCAATGGGCGGAGTAGGTTCTGATGCTGCCATAGAAGCTGCTGATATTGTTCTTATGACAGATAAGCTAAGTTCTGTAGTTGATATACTAAGTATTGCAAAGAAAACAAGAAAGATTGTTACGCAGAATATTGTATTTGCATTAGGCGTTAAAGTAATTGTTCTAGGACTTGGTTTAATGGGAATGGCAAATATGTGGTTAGCAGTTTTTGCAGATGTAGGGGTATCACTTTTAGCAGTCATTAATGCGATTAGAGTACTTGGGAAAGATAAAGTACATATGATGAAAATGATAAGAGCAAAATAAAAAAAGCAAATCTAAAAGCTGAAGCAATGTATTAGAAAATGCTTCAGCTTTTTAAATAAGAGAGAACTTTATTTTATTCATAATGAATTAAGTCTAAGTAATGTTTTTGGATACTTTTAGCTGTATCTAATTCACCGTTTGGTATTGGAATATTGATAGTATACATGGGACCTGTAAATAGGTCATAGTCACCATATAAAAATTGAAGTGTATCTTCAACGCTATAATTAATGCGTATATCTTCTAGAAAGTAGATTGATTTATGCAAAGTATAAAGTTCATCTAAAAAATAGATACAATCTTCTCCAATAAATGCTTCGGAGAGGGAATAGATTTTAGAGTTATAATAATAAGAATTATAGATAAGGGCTGCTATTAAAGAAATGATGCTTATAATCATAACACCAATACTAAGAGGGATACTGTATTTTTCACCACTAAAGAAAATACAACAAGTGATAATAAAAGCTAGCAAAAAAGTGAGCATTATCGTAGAAATGTTGGAGAATTTTTTATCATAAAGAGCTTCGTTAATGCAGCTTGAGCTACTAGGTTTAAAGCGCCAATGAGCCATTACAGAGACCTCTTTATTTTTTAAGTGTTTTATTTTAAGGTATTTTTTATGATGTTGTATATAAGTTATAATGCCTATAAGCATAAAGCAAGTTCCAAAGACAAGTAAAAGGCTTTTACTAGAATCTAAAAGGTTATTAAATACTAGCGCAGCCGTGCAGCTAGTGACGCCTAAAAATAAGATGATGAGCCCTATGATACAATGAACATATTCTTTTTTCATATGAAGCCCTCCTTTAAGTAGTCATATAAAAAAATGGTCTACTCATAGTATATGATGAGGTAAAGCTGTATGTTAATGGCAATATGCGATTACTTATGTATAGAATCATTAAAATTTCATATGATAACTATGAAATATAAAAGGAACTTAAAAAGGAGGAGTGATTGATATGGCTAAAGCAGGGATGAGAAGGCCAGACCCTAGTGATTCACATGGTACTGAGAGTAATAAAAAGCAACATTTTTCTAAAAATGAACAAAAGCCAGTGCCAGAAATACAAGGCAAAGAAAAAACAAAATAAGAAAGGGGACGGTTCTCCAATCTTGCTGTTTTAAAACAGCAAGATTGGAGAACCGTCCCCT
>CAKZUB010000095.1 GCA_937921505.1 uncultured Clostridia bacterium
AACGCCCTTGCTTACAGCTTGTCTTCCCATTAGCTAGGTGACAGGTTTTCTTTCAAACCATTGGCTCGGCAACATGCCTCGCAAACACGAAATCGCTAGCGCGATGGCTTTTTCGATTAACCTAGTTTATTCTTTCTGTAAGATAGTCTTTAATATTCTGCATACTCATGGTATACTAAACTTAGTTATTTACAATTTTGTGGTAATTAGTTCTATATTTCCAGTCATAAACGTTTGTTTTATTGTAGGAAACATACACTTCCCTAGAGTTCCGCGACTTCGTTCAACAAGATATCTCAGATAACACGCCCTGTCTTCGGATAGGGCAGTTTTTTTGTGTTATCCGATATATCTCTAAAAGTTATATGAGGGAAAGTGCGGAAGTCCCCAACAATCTTCTCTCATATGAAATATTCAAATCCCATAACCCTAATTCAAAGTCAATATGTAAATAACTGCAAATGGGTGAATGCATTAAACAACTTCACCATTCTCTTCCCTAAAAAAGTATTAAAAACATCTTATATAAAGTCATCTTCAGATTCTCCTACTTCATAGCCTAACTCTTCTGTTGCCATCATCTTAAAATTTTCAATCCAGTCGTGCCATTTTATATCATCCATTCTCGCAAAGAACTGTAAACCGCTTGGTTCAACTGACGCAGAGATCGTCTCTAAATCATTTTCTAAACCATACCAATATGGAATTCCTTCATGATATCCATTCCACCCCGGCATTCTCTCATATAGATTAGCTATTTTTTTCCATACTTCATCTGACATATAATACCATATGTTTAGATTGCAATTATAGGTCTTACCCATACATATTCCTCCTAAAATCGTTTTTAAATTAACTAGTATTTTCTTTCATAGTCACGGTAGGAATATGGATCGCTCCATGTCCCCCGCGCGGATCCCGGCGTGCGGAACTACCGCACCGGGCTCTTCAAATATACTCGCTTCCGTAATTAGGCAAAACATTCTTCAAATCTTATCTGATTATCAGCTTTTTCAACTACCCTTGGTTTAATTAATCCATACCATTTCATTTTAGCCCTGAATTCTTTCCAGTTAAAGCTTTTCCTCTGACTTCTACGATTCATCCACTTATACAATATCTTTATAGTTGCTTCGTAAAATTCATTTATGCCTTTACTATTTCCTATTACTCCGTAATAGTTATAATAGCCTCTGTACTTTGAATTTAACATTTCCACTATTCTTCTAATTCTATTGTTACGATTCTCTTTACACCATAGGCTAAAATTCTTTATTGATTTCCTTAGTTTGGTCCTACTGGTTCTTCTTTTTATGATGTCTTTACCCTTTTGGGATACTGCCCATCGGAATTCAAATCCTAGAAACTCAAAACTTGTATTCTCATATTTCCTAAAGCGTGAGAAGCTCACTATCTTAGTTTTCTCCTCTGCTAGTTCTAGTTTGAATTTACCAAGTCTTTTTCCTATTACTCTGTAAAACCTTTCAGCTTCTGTTTTGTATCTGAATGCACATATAAAGTAAGTAGACCTAGGGAGCTTCCCCCTAAGTCCCTCTCAGAACTGTACGTGAACCTCTCGGCTCATACAGCTCCCATTACCCAGCCGATGGCAGTATTCCAAATTTCCAGTGTGCAAACAAATTTTTGTCACGCCTTGCAATTGTTCCAAGCCAATGTTCAGCTTTCCTTCTCGCTTTACGCTTCTTGAATTTTCTACGTACCCAATTTACAAGACATCCATTGATATATCTCAAAACATCATATATCTCTGATTTGTAAAAATGTGTGTAGTAGTTAATCCATCCCTGTATCTTTCTGTTAAACAGATTTGCGATATCCCACAAATCTTTATCTGGCTTCAACTGCAACTTCCACCCATGAACTTCTTTCCTTATGGATTTCTTTGCTTTTTCTCCTATTGCTGGTAGAAAGCTTGTAAAGAACTTTCCATATCTATTCTTTGCATACCTCGGTCGGAACGTATATCCCAGAAAGTCAAAACAGGTATATTCATGATTTCCTGTTCGGTCATCATCTTTACAATATACAATTCTTGTCTTGTCCAGATTTAGCTCTAAACCAACACTTGCAAATCGTTCCTGTAATCTACGCTGCAAATATTTTGCCTGTTTTAGTGATACACAGTGTGCAATTCCATCATCAGCATACCTTGTCCACGGTATAGATGGAAACCCTTTGGCCATAAAATCATCAAACACATAATGTAAAAATAGATTGGCAAGAACTGGACTGATTACCCCACCTTGTGGTGTTCCAGAAGTTCTTGGACCCATCGTTCCATCCTCCATTTGAAATGGTGCGACTAGCCACCTCTGTATATACAGTAGAATCCAGTCC
The DNA here is from genome assembly GCA_937921505.1 of uncultured Clostridia bacterium. Lineage (GTDB taxonomy): Bacteria > Bacillota > Clostridia > Lachnospirales > Cellulosilyticaceae > FMMP01. The sequence continues at coordinate 2,359 of CAKZUB010000095.1, forward strand.
TCTTTTGTGTGACGTTTTACCATTTCAATTAAGTAATCGTGTCTGATGTTATCAAATAGACCTTTGATATCAAACTCTAGTACCCAGTCTTTTCTCCAACATCTTGTCCTCGTTACCTCTATAGCCTGTATCGCTGATTTATTTGGTCTATATCCATAGGAATCCTCGTAAAATTTCGGTTCTACACATGGTTCAAAATATAGCTTTACAACCATTTGGGCTATCCTGTCTTCTACTGTGGGTATCCCTAAAATACGAGTTCCACCATTCTTCTTTGGTATTGCTACTGCTCTTACGGGTTTTGGAATATAACTTCCTGACGACATTCTATTCCAAATCTTATAAAGATTATCATTTAGATTTTCTTCAAATTCTTCAATAGACTGCTCATCCACTCCATACGTTCCCTTATTTGCTTTCACTTTCTCATAAGCAGTTACTACTGCTTTCTTTGAAATATTGTATGGCTTTGTTTCTCGCATAAGTTCCTCCTCCTTTTAAAGTTGACTTATTCTTGAAACTGAATAACTCGGGTTCTTCACTCCATTCCCATTACAGGAACTTCTTCACTACTACAACCCAATCTGCCCCCATGACTGCATCGGTACTCTTATCTTACGGTTCTTCCGCTTGACATACTCCCTTAACATCAGCCCGTGGGTTCCCACGTTCCGTACAGACGCCTGTATTAAGTTCATGCCACCTTTATGCCGCCCATCGCCTAGTCAGTAAACAGGTTTCCACTAGACTTATCCCAGATTAACGACTACCCCCTGGTTTTGATGGAATCTGCAAGCTTTCGACATTTCCGTAAGTGGTTCATTTGCTCATTCATCTCCTTAATACGCACTTGACAGTTTTACTACTGCCTTTTCCTTAACGCTCAATACCATGGCTTTTGTCCACAGCACCTTAAGGTAGTTTGAAACCTCCACCTGTATGGCGATTTCGGCGGGCCCTCCGCCATCATCTCTACAGCATAGCTGTCTTCAAGTAGCTACGCTACTTGGACACGCCTTCGTGGCGCACAATCATCCGCTAGGCGACATATATATGCCTCTCCTTTAAAAGCAGGTTTTACAACTTTTTCGAACCATAAATCTAACGCATAGTGTAAATAGATATTCGCTAATATAGGACTTACAATAGAGCCTTGTGGGCATCCAGTTATTGGGTTTATCACTTTTCCATCAGTGTCTAATATTCCCGCTTTAAGCCACTTCTTTATTAGACCTAAAAATGCTTTGTCTTTTATCCGCAGTTCTAGCATCCTTATTAGCCACTTATGGTCTATGTTCCCAAAGAAGTTTCTAATATCTGCTTCTACTACATAACTGTATGTTCCACCTAATTCTTTTGTAATGTCTTTTACTGCTTTTTGTGGGCCAACATTTGGCCTATAGCCATAACTACATTTCAGAAAATCCTGCTCGTATATAGCTTCTAGTACATTAGCTACTGCTTTTTGTACTATTTTATCCCTTAGTGTTGGTAGTCCTAGTGGTCTTGTCTTGCCATTTCCTTTTGGTATGTACACTCTTTTGACTAATTTTGCTTTGTACCTTTTGCTCTTAAGTTCTTCAACTAATTCTTCTATATTTTTATCTAAGTTGCGTTCAAACTCACTAGCTGTTTCTTTATCTACCCCTGATGCTGACTTCTTATTTATGTCTTCCCATGCTTGGTACAATGCGTCTTTATTAATCAATCCATATAGATTGCCAAATCTGTAGTTTTTATTTTGTTTTGCTTTTGTTGCTATTCCCCACAGTGATGTTTGCATTATTTTCTCCAGTCCTGCAGTCCGGATAATGTTTCATTTGTGGGCTGCATATATTTGTTAATCCCTTCCCCATGTAGACGGCTTTCCCGCCCTCAAAGTACTATGAATTAATCCGAATTCCTATAGGCTTTTGGCCGTCCTCTTTTTTCGATTGGATAGACCTACCTTATTATTTTTTTTTAAGGAGCCATAGGAGTACTCCCAAGTTCCTAGCATCTCTCTCTATACATGCCACGTTCTTTGACCCCAGCAGACCCTCCAGAATCTCACCATTTACGATTCCTTTGTATTGACTTCCGTGACGTTAAACACGTCGTCATCTGCATTATGCGTTTATGAGGCTGGATGTACTTCAGGAGCTACGGTTCTCCCTGTGGCCTATATAGTTCTCTGTGTACGCTTCGTCTTGATGTTACCAGCTTCGACGCAACACGCGATATGAGTGGTTGGTTAGACCTTTCTCAACAAGGACTTTCACCTTGTAAGCAGATGCCAAGCTTTGCTTGGCGCACTAACGTTTCGCGTTGCCGAAGCCTTTGAGCTGGACCCCAAAGGAATGCTTCTTGGCGGAGCTTGTCTCCCAGCAAAAAGGTTTGGGTCGGAGCACAGCGGAGCTGGCAATGCATTGTTAGTTGATGCCGCAACTTATCTCACTTTTTCATGTCACATTAAAAAGATGATGTGTCATATAGGCAACATATGATAATGGCTTTTTAATTAGTACCCCCAGTCAATAATCTCCCAATTTTCAGATTCATTTTCTCTAGTTAATATCCACATCCAGTTATCGTAGTTCGAATTTGGATTAAAACCTTGAGCTACTGCGGATTTGCCTGTTTCAAAACTAGAAAGCAGCACAAGGGTATCTTTAGATGCCGCATATTCATTAGATTTTTCTTCATCATACCATAATTTTGTTAAATTGCATCCTCTAAAGTCCTTAAACTTAGCTTTAACAAGGTGTATAGCTTCTGCAATCTCCGTTTCTGAAAATTTATCAGAATGTTCTATAGTCACTTCAGCGTAATTAACTTTACCTGAATTACAAGCAACGAGAATAAAGCCAAAGTAAAAACAGATAATTAAAAGTAGTAACCTCCTCACCTTGTACACCTCCATGAAATATAAATGGTTTTTATTTTGCATTTTGCATATAATTCGTTTAAAAAGAAAATACGCAGTAGTTTTTAGTCTTTGTACACAAACATCTTTCCTGCTGTAGCTTGAACGGGATATGACTCGGCTACTGGTCCTATAAACCAAACTTTTGCTTGGTCTCCTTCTTCAATCATTGAAAATACCCCAATCTCTCCTCGCCCATCTTCAAAGATATAAATAACTGTTTCATTATCAATTCTAATATGAGCTTTGTCATAAAGAGTCTCCTCTTCAATTTCTCCCTCAATATAAAGCCCTTCTATTTGTTCATTGATACTTACCACTTCTCCCTTTATATGAGGATTTTTAGGAAATTCTTCATCGGTAACTTTTCGGGAGCATCCTATAATTAAAATTAGCGATATTAAACCCAGAACCAATTTTTTCAACCAAAACCACCTCCGTAAATACTTTGAATCAGTTTTTAAAGGTTTTTTCTCTCATTATATATACGGTATATGAATTTAAAAGTTCCCCTTATCCAGCCTTTTAACAGTACGCATTATTCATCTGATGTTCAACAACATTAAACAAAACAACTGACCCCAAAGTCCTGCCCCGACATTGTGGTGTCAACTAACGTCTCCGTACTCCAGACGCCTGAGAAGCTTAGAGAGCTCTTCTCTTAGCTTCTTAGGTGTGCTTTGCAGTCTTTTCATGCAAAGCGAACTGGAGTACTTTGTTAGATGATGGTTTTAACGGACATACATGTAGCCCATATAACAGTGATACTTACAAATGTTAGTTATCATCTTTTTCATCCATTTCAATACTCTTAAATAATGCAGTGCTATCTATTATCGGACCATTAAACTGTATCTTTGGAAATTGGACTTTACTAAATACCTCTACCATTTGCTTTATTGCTATGCCAGTAGTATTACCAATATGCTGTAGTCCATCTATTAGAGTTGAAAAAGCAGCCACTATGCCTGATATGTCAATGTTTCTAAATTCCTTATTCTCTGTAATTTCAATTGCAAGACTTAAGTCTTTGATTAATGCATTTAAAATTGTTTTACATCTTTCGAAATCTTTTATACTAAAATATTTATGATGTGCGACACTATTTCGATATTTCCTTAAAATGGACAAGTTTTTTTCTAAATTTTTAATATTTATATGATCTTCAAAACATCTTTCCCATAACGATGCTGAACGCCCCTTGCTTAACACTTCAATGATTTCTATTTTTTCCATCTTGCTTATTTTCTCTATACCAAGTTCTTCGTCGATTAACTTTGAAATATCTACTTCACGCCATGGAGCAAAAAGTAGTTTTTCTAGCTGAGAGATGGTTAACTCGTGTAGTGCATTTTCAATAAGTTTATTCTTGTCTACTCCTTTACCCAATAATTCTTGTTTTACTTCATTAGATATAACCTTTTCAACCCATTTTTCACCGAAAGCTTGGATTAAAATATTAAAGATTAGATTTCTTAACTTCCTCTCAAACGAGTTGAATTTCGGGAATATTTTCTCACAATAGTATTCGGAAGCTCCATCAAATGATACTATAATATTAAAATCTTTTCTATGCTCTCCTTTTGTCAGTATAGAATGTACTTCATTCAACACTTTCGCACTTTTTGCAGGAGTATATACTGTTTCTAATGTTATATAATTTGAATCTTTAACAGCCTTTGTACATTTATATGAGAAATCAAAGTCTTCTCCATCGACTTCTACAGCAAATATGTTGTTTGTAGTATGCTTAAATAATTGTTTTATCATGAAATATACTGGATTGATTAATTCCGATAATTCTATTTTCCCACTTTTTTTTTTCTTATCTACAATTTTTTTATCCTCTTTCTTTATAAATATGTACTTTATTAGCATCTTATCCTCCTCTCATATTTCTAGTTAAAACTGTCATCTAACGTCCTCGCACTCAAGACGTTTCTCAGTCTTAGATAGCTCTTATCTTAGGCTGAGAAATGTGCTTTGACTTCAGCTACTAAAAAGGTGTGACCCTAAGCAGCCAAAGCGAACTTGAGTGCATTGTTAGCTGATGGATAATACCGGCAACTTCCAATACCATAAATTCAACATATTATTTTACTCTTTATTGTGATATAATTTATGTATAAATATTAATACGAGGTGATAATATGCCCAAAATCCTACCAATCTCTGATTTAAGAAATAATTTCAATGAGATTTCAGCTATATGCCACCAAGATGCTGAGCCAGTTTATATTACCAAAAATGGCAAAGGCGACTTAGTCGTTACTAGTCATAAGTACTTTGAAAGATTACAAGCAAAATTAGATCTTTATGAAAAATTAGCTGTAGCTGAAGCTGAACTTGTAAACGGTGTCGCTACAATTCCACATGATGAATTGTTTGATAAACTTAAGAGCAAATATCATGTCGAATAACTACTCAATCTTTTACACCCCAACATTTGAGTCCGATATCGACAATATCATTAATTATATTGCCGAAGATAATCCTACGGCAGCTTATGATTTAATCGAGAAATTTCAAAATTCTATAAGTATTCTTTCAGCTTTTCCATTCAAAGGCACTATACCTAAATATGCTCAACTCCGATTGAAAGGCATTAGAATACTTATCATTGACAATTACATTATATTCTACCGACCAGACGAGAACTCAAAAACAGTAAGCGTGCTGCGAGTTCTGTCTTCCTATCAAAACTATAAAGATTTGCTATAGACTTAGGTATTATCTGTCAGCTAACGTCCTCGTACTCCAGACGCCAGAGAAGCTTAGAGAGCTCTTCTCTTAGCTTCTCTGGTGTGCTTTGCAGTCTTTTCATGCAAAGCGAACTGGAGTATTTTGTTAGACGACGATATTATAGTAATACTTTAAATTTTAAAATTTTAATCCAATCAATTGTTTCCATTCTAATGCGTTAACGCAACTAGGGTTAATTCCACTTGTTGGTGTATCAACGAAAGGTATTATCTGCCAATCTTCTGAACCAGGGCATCCAATAAGAGTCCATCTATCTATGAAATCCTTAAAATCATGCCCAAGTATGTATCCATGCCCTTCACCATCGTCATGACTCAAGTATACTACCGGAGTATACTCCGGATATTTTTCTAGATCAATTGCGATTTTATCTCCATTTCCAACATTCATGAATGCTAATTTATTATGCCAAACTCTATCATATTCATCATATGGATTGGGGAAACACTCTCTTACCCAATCTTTCCTAGATTCATCTATATCTATTAAATTATTCACATCCCATATACACTCACCTGCAAAAATTCCTCTAAACTCTTTAGGTAGATCAATACAATCATTTAATTCCCACCCACAGTCAACACTTCTTGCAAAATTTAGAAGTACGTCTCTAAAGCTTTCCGGAAGCTTATATCCCAGTTTTTCCTCAATATCTATAATCTCCTGTTCAGATGCTGGCTTGCCTATATGTATTCCGTTACTTTCTCCCCCTATTAATTTAATGGCTTCAATTGTCTTTTCCCATCTTGTTATCCAATTATTCCACATCAGCATTTCTCTCCTTTTTTTCACCTTTTGTAATTGTTGCAATTATTGTCGTCTAACGTTTCGGATTGCCGAAGCCTTTGAGCTGGACCCCAAAGGAATGCCTCTTGGCGGAGCTTGTCTCCCAGCGAAAAGGTTTGGGTCGGAGCACAGCGGAGCCGGCAATGTATTGTTAGTTGATGCCACAACTTATCTCACTTTCTTATGCCACATTTAGTAGATGGTGCGTCTTAACTGCAAATATTGA
>CAKZUB010000096.1 GCA_937921505.1 uncultured Clostridia bacterium
CTGGACTGATGGATTTTCTGAATTCACTTGGAAAACCGAAATAATTATGTGAAGAGAACCTTGTTAATCTAACCTGGGAACCCTTATAAATAAAGGTTTCCCAGATTAAGTCTTTACATAATGTTTTGCTTGTCATAATAACGTTCTGTAGTATTAAGATCAGAATGCCCTAGAATATCACGGATGTAAACGATGTTGTTGCCAGCCTGAAGCATGTGCATGGCTTTGCTATGTCTCAGCGTATGTGGAGAAATTTTATCAGGAAAAAGCAAACGATTACTTTTTTTCCCTGATGCCACATACTTATCCAAAATATATTTAATGCCAGAACGTGACAATTTTCCACCAGCTCTATTGGTAAAAATGTATTCTTCTTGTGAATCTAAAAGATTGACCTTCCACCTCGAAATATATTCAGTAAGATACTTAGTCGTTTGTGGAAGAAGTGGAACAATTCGGGTTTTGTTGCCTTTTCCATTAATTTTTACAATCGGTGGGGATTGGAAGCGGATATCTTTAAATTTTAGATCAGTTATCTCACTTACTCTTGCACCAGTGTCATAGGTAAAGGCGAGCAGTGTTAAATCTCTCAGACCTTCATTTGTTGATGAATCCGGTTGCCTTAAAAGACAGCTCATTGCATCTGAGGACAGGTATGACATGCTAGGCTTCGGTGTTTTCTTAAGCTTTATACTGCACACCTCCTCTGAAAGCTTCAAAAATTCCGGATTTTCTGTGGAAAGCCATTTGCAAAAAGTCCTCAGCACGACAAAACGCTGGTTGCGAGAAGAAAGGCTGCATCCCCGGGAACTTTCAAGCCATCCTGCAAATTCCAAAAGGATCTCTCTTGTCAAAAATCTCATAGAAAGCCTTTCCGGAGTCATCTGCTTTTCTGTTTTTATAAACATAATTAGCAATGAAAATGTGTCCCGATATGAAAGAATGCTATTAGTTGAAAGACCTCGATCACCAGGTAGATATACAGTAAGGTACTTGTTAAGATAGTATCCGAAAGTATCAGAACTCTTCATTCGCTCTCACCTCCGGGAAAATTTCTGGCAGATGGAGCTGCAGGCTGTCCGTAACTGTTGATAGTCTGTCTTCTGTTAATCGAATATATCTTTCGGTTGATTTTACACCTGAGTGACCAAGATAAGCCGCAAGGATGGGTAAGGCAATATACAGATCATATCCGTCGTCACACAGTCTGTTCATAGTGACAACTGCAAATGTATGTCGGAAATCATGTATTCTTGGTCCACGAAGTCTTCCCTCATAAGGAATACCACTATCTTTCAGTATCATCCTAAAGCGGGTATAAATAGAACTTTGAGTTAGAGGCTGATCCAACCGATAGTAAAAAATAGGTGAATCTTTCTTTAATTCATTTACGTGCTCATCAACATAAGTTTTCATCACTTTTGACAGTGATTCAGACATTGGGATCAGGCGCTCTTTATCAAGCTTCGTATGCTTTAGGCTGATGACATTCGTACTGAAATCAATATCGCCAAGTGTGATTTGTAATGCCTCTGAAATTCGGAGGCCGCAGCTATATAATAGCCGAAATAGTACAGGAGTACACTGATGCAGATTTGGATATACCTTCGATGGCTTGATGTGATCCACCGTATGCCATATTGCAGCTACCTCATCTGATGTAAAGATATGTGGAACGAAGGCAGTATTCTTTGAACACCTGATATTAGGTATCCTCATCTGTATATATCCTATCGAAAAAATATACTTCGCCCACGCTGTCATGGTTGAAGCATAATTAGATCGAGTTTTTAGGCTCCTGTTATCTGATTCATTTATCCACTTGAAAATAGCATCTTCCGGTAAATTTTCATGGATATAGTGTTCGTGGCAAAAACGGATAAAGTAATGCAGAGTTCTTTCTTCGGATGTATATTTGAGTCCTATCGATTGTTTGAACTCCAAAAAGTCCTGGCATAATTGGCTCATTTCAGATAAAGGTATTGGTTTCAAAGTTTTTCCATTATTCATAGTCTGGGACCTCCAAAGAACATTGACGAAGTTTTTCAATATCACTCTTTATATAGCTAGATGCCGAATTGGAATTTACGTGACCAAGGATGTTCCCAATCACATTCACCGGCGTATCTTTTTCAAGTAGCCTACTGGCAAGACTGTGCCTTAAGGAATGTAGGCCGTGTCGCCTGTTTCCAGGAGATTTTATGCCACTGCTTCCGTAATACTTGTTAAACATATGGTATACCAAACTATTCGTAAGCTTCTGATACGGAAGCGTATGTTGTACAAATATTTCCTGCGCAACTGTCTTAGGGCGGCCATTCATCCAGTAATCAATAACAGCTTTACCAATCCGCTCTGAAAGAGGGAGTGTCAGTGGTTCTCCAGTCTTTTGTTGAACAAGATTTAAGCAGCCATACTTCCAGTTAAAATTGTCAATGGTGAGACTTAAAATATCTCCAGTACGAAGTCCGAGGTTGGCAGCTACTGCCATAATTGCATAATCTCGCTTTCCGGTTGGATTTGCTCGATCAATGGAATTGAGCATCAGCTCGATTTCTTCTTTGCTCCATACCTTGTCCAGCTTCGCTTTTGCATAGTAGTGAATACGAGGCACATATTCAGAAAAATCGGTTGAACATACCCCTGTTTTATGAAAGTATCGAAGGGCATGAACAATAGTACCGCGTATATTAACAAGATGTGCTTTTGAATAGTGGGAAAGTGTTTTGAAGTATTCATATAAATGAACAGCTTCTATCTGATTGGGAGCCACCACCCGAGTATGCAGAAAACAAACGAACCGTGACAAATACAATTCATCTTTTCTACAGGTCTGGTCAGCATATCCCAAAGACTTGCGGTCTTCAATGAATTTTCTACAAATATCTTCGTATTTTTCTGGCCATTTAATAACTTCACCATGTGGTATTTTGGGGATGTAGCCATGCAGCTTAAAATCTGTCAAAGCACGAAGTGCACGGACCTTCTGCGTCATATATGGTGACAAAGAAGAATCATTCACTCCATTTTCTCCAATAGACATGTGGTATTTTTCGAGCATATATTGCTCGGCTAGTTCGGCGCTGTAGTGTGTAATACCCTGGCTTAAACCAAAATTATACACACTGCGCCATGTGCGTATATAGCAAGTTACAGAGGTATAGGTATACCCTTGCTCCTCCATGTGATTTCTTGCCATCTGCATTAGTTCTAAGAACTCAACATTATTATTCATAAAAACCACCTCCATAATGTTGAGTAATTTACAAAAATACAGATATATATACGTAAAAAACCGTTGTTTTATAAGTGATTTTATGAAGAGAGTTTTACCAACTCAACATAATCACTTACTCAACATAATAGGCATTATGTTCAGCTACACATAACGCTTATATAAAACAAACTAGAATACAGCAGGAGGGAACACAATGAGAAAGTTTTGGAACTGGGTAAAGAATGAAAACATGAGGACGCTTTATCTTGATGGATATATTGCTCAAGAGAGTTGGTTTGATGATGAGATTAGCCCTAAGCAATTTAAATCAGAACTCTATGCAGCAAATGGGGATATTTCTATCTTTTTAAATTCACCAGGAGGAGATGTATTCGCCGCTTCACAAATCTACACCATGCTAAAGGAATATCCTGGAATTGTGACTGTTAAAATTGATGGCATAGCTGCAAGTGCTGCATCTGTAATTGCTATGGCAGCTGATTATGTACTACTATCACCAGTTGCTATGATGATGATTCATAATCCAGCCACTGCAGTATTTGGCGAAGCTATAGATTTAAAAGGTGCTATCGATATGCTGTGCGAGGTAAAAGAAAGTATTATCAATGCCTACCAACAAAAGACAACTCTTAGTAGAGCAAAGATCTCGCACATGATGGATGCTGAAACATGGTTTAGTGCTAACAAAGCAGTAGAACTAGGCTTTGCAGATAAGATTATGTATACCGATACTGAAGGAACCAGTGATTTACAAACTTTTATGTTCGATAAAGTTACCGTAACAAATGCGTTAATTCAAAAGATGCCAAAGGCTAAAATAATTCCGCCACAAGTAGCAGGCGTTCCTATAGAGCAACTAAATAAAAGACTAGAACTTATAAAACATTAAATTGGAGGGATATAGAATGAGTAAAATTTTAGAACTTAGAGAAAAAAGAGCAACACTCTGGGATAGCACAAAAGCTTTCTTAGATAGTAAAAGGGATGATAAAGGCTTATTATCAGCTGAGGATACATCAACTTACGAAAGGATGGAAACAGATGTAGTGAACCTAGGAAAAGAGATTGAGCGCCTTGAACGTCAGTTAGCTCTTGATTTAGAATTATCTAGACCTATTAATACACCGATTAAGAATAAGCCAATGCTTCCAAATGGTGAAGACAAGATAGGAAGGGCTACCAATGAATATCATAATGCTTTCTGGCAGGCTATGCGTTATAAAAACAGCTTTGATATTCAGAATGCTCTTCAAGTTGGAACCGACAGTGAAGGAGGGTATTTAGCACCTGATGAGTTTGAACGCACCCTCATTGAGAGCCTTGAAGAAGAGAATATATTCCGTCAGCTTGCTAAAGTTATTACAACCTCTTCAGGTGATAAGAAAATCCCAGTTGTGGCAAGTAAAGGTACCGCTTCGTGGGTAGATGAAGAAGGTGTTATTCCAGAAAGTGATGATGCATTTGGTCAAGTATCTATTGGTGCTTATAAACTAGCTACGATGATTAAAGTATCAGAAGAGCTTCTTAATGACTCAGTTTTTAATCTTGAACAATATATTGCTAAAGAGTTTGCAAGACGTATTGGTGCTAAAGAAGAGGAAGCCTTCTTCACTGGAGATGGAACGGGTAAACCTACAGGTATTTTCAACATAACAGGTGGTGCGACACTTGGTATTACTACTGCAAGTGCAACAGCTATTACTTTAGATGAGATTATGGATTTATTCTATTCCTTAAAATCTCCTTATCGTAAGAAGTCAACCTTTGTTATGAACGATGCAACCGTGAAGGCTATTCGAAAACTTAAGGATAGTACCGGTCAATATATCTGGCAGCCATCTATTACAGCGGGCACACCAGATACAATTCTCAATAGACCTGTTAAAACATCAGCTTATGCACCAATTCTTGAATCGAGTTCTAAAGCAATTGCTTTTGGTGACTTTAGCTACTATTGGGTAGCAGACCGTCAAGGCAGAAGTTTTCAACGACTTAATGAACTTTATGCTGCAACAGGTCAAGTAGGTTTTAGGGCGACACAAAGAGTAGATGGTAAGCTTATCTTACCTGAAGCGATTAAAGTATTACAGATGAAGGCTTAGGTGATAGCATGGCAAATACAAAGAATTATGGAGAGCAAGGCGGAGATAAATGGGTTGTTGGTGGGACACTTGAAGTGACTGCTGATGGCCTTATTTTATTGGAGGAAAGACCTTTAACAAGGGCAGAAATGCAAGCTGAAAGTAAAGCAAGTACAATTGCTGGACTTACATCAGACTTTAATAACCTTCTAGCAAAGCTAAAAATATCAGGCTTAATGAAAACAGAATAGCAAAAGAGGTGATAAGGCATGACAGTAACACTAGATGAAATGAAGTTGTTTTTAAGAGTAGATGGTAACAATGAGGATGCTCTTATCACCTCATTTATTTCTACAGCAGAAGAGATGTGCGAAGGAATACTGAGGTATGCACTGACAGATTTAGAAACTATCCCTGAAACAGTTAAGCAGTCTATTTATTACGCTGTATCCTGCTTCTATGAGCAAAGAGAAAAGGCGGATGCAAAGGCTATCCTTGAACTCATGAAAAGCCTTCTCTTTAGTTATCGCAAAGAGGAGTGGTGATGGAATGATTGGAAACCTTAGACATAGAATAACACTTCAAAAGCCAGTCATCATTAAAGATAGTATTGGACAAGAAGTTGAAGAATGGCGGGAAGTAGCTACTGTGTGGGCTAGTGTAGAACCTTTATCAGGTAAAGAGTATTTTAATGCTCAGCAAGTTAATAGTGAGATAAGTAACAAAATTATTATTAGATATATAAATGATCTGTCTTCTCAGTGGGTGGTTCAGTTTGGGGATCGCATTTTTAATATACTTTCAGTTATCAACTTTGAAGAAAGAAATATCTATTTGCAGCTCCTATGCTCTGAGAAAGTAGGTCTTACAAATGATTGATTTAAATCTTGAAATAGCTAATAGGCTGGCTGCATTTACAGATGAGGTGCAAGAACAGTTAGAGAAAGCGGCTGATGAAGTAACCTCAGAAGCACTTAATATGCTTAAACGAACCAGCCCAAAGAAAAAGAAAAAATATGCCAAGAGTTGGATTCGCAAGAAAACACCTCAAGGATATGTTCTTCATAACAGAAGATATTACCTAACACACTTGCTTGAACACGGTCATGCCAAACGAGGTGGTGGAAGAGTCGCGGCCATTAAGCATATTGCTCCTGTTGAAGAAGAGACAATTAAAAGTTTTGAGCAGAAAATAAGAGGTACTCTGCGATGACGACTGACATGTTATATAAACTCTTGGATCAACTCAATTTGCCCTTGGCTTATAGCCACTTTAAAAATCCACAAAAGTCACCTTATCTTATTTATATGATTGATGACTCAGATAACTTTGCAGCAGACAATAAGGTTTATCACAAAATAAATAACTTTGCTATAGAGCTCTACACAGATAAAAAAGACATCCAACTAGAAACACAGCTTGAAGAATTACTGGATGCCCATGATTTGTATTATGAAAAATATGAAGCTTATATTGATACAGAAAAATTGTATCAAGTGAGGTATGAAACTTAGGAGGCTCAGTATGAGTAATAAAATAAAGTTTGGTCTAAAAAATGTACATTATGCTCCTATTACCGAGACAGTAACAGATGGCGTAACCGAGATATCATTTGCTGTCCCCATTACTATTCCTGGAGCAGTAAATCTCGCATTATCACCCATAGGAGACACAACCCCATTCTATGCTGATAATCTAGAGTATTTTACAGCAATTGCTAATAACGGTTATGATGGCACACTTGAAATGGCTCTTGTTCCAGATAGCTTTAAAGTAACTATTCTTAGAGAAGTAATAGATACAAACAAGGTGCAGTTTGAAGAAAGTGACACGCAACCGGCTCCTTTTGCTTTGCTTTTTGAGTTCGAAGGAGATTCAAAAGCTACAAGGCACGCAATGTACTTTTGTAAAGCAGTAAGACCTAGTATTGAGAGTTCCACAAAAGGCCAAGGCATCGAGCCAAAAACAGAAACACTAAATTTAACGTGCCGCTCTATGCCAGGCACAACTATTATTAAAGCTAAAACGACTGATGAAACAGAGGCTGCAATTTATACTAACTGGTATAAAACAGTCTATCAAAAAACAATAACAGAACCGGAGGATTAATCTATGGAGAGAATAATTAAAATAGCAGATAAAGCAGTGGCTCTGAAAACAACTGGCGCCACTTTGCTACGTTATAAAATGCAGTTTGGTAAAGATCTTTTAACAGAGATTTTTAAGCTTGAGGATGCGTGTAAAGATGGAAAAGTTAAAGTAGATAAGTTGGACTTTGAGCTGTTCATAAACATCTTATGGATCATGGCAAAAACAGCTGTTCCTGAGATCAAACCACTTATTGAATGGCTAGATGACTTTGATGAGTTTCCAATTCTAGAAATACTTCCTAAAGTAGTAGAAATGATTTCTGCACTTATCCAAACAGCTACAAAAAAGTAGAATCCTCAGGGGATAATAATCATGAGAGTATTACAACAGAAGGTCTTATGGTTCATGCCATAAGCAGAGGTCTAATGCTCTCAGATTTTCATGAACTGAGTGTGGGGATGATACTAGATTATATAGGTGTATATGATATGCTACATGGTGAAAAAGAGAATGGCGAAGATAATTATACAAAGTCTGCTAACCAAAATGACTTTAATAAATTTTAATCTGCTGTAAAGTTTGGTGTTTCATTTTACGAAGTTTAAGGGTATAATAATATCAACAAATGAAATGGAGGTGTTATTATGCCAAACATTAAACCTGTATCAGATTTAAGAAATTACAATGAAGTGCTAAGAGATATTTCTGTTGGCGAGCCTGTCTTTTTAACTAAAAATGGACGTGGACGTTATGTCATTATAGACATAGCAGAATATCAAAAACAAGAAGCTACAATGAAATTATTATCAAAGCTTGCAGAAGCAGAAAAGGCCATCAAAACTGGGGATGAATGGTTAACAACTGCTGATGTAAAGGCGGAATTAGAGGTCTAACTTTATGCATAAGATTAGACTTAACCCATTAGCTCTCAAAGATTTAAAAGCTATTAAGCAGTATATTAGCATAGAACTAGAAAACCCCACATCGGCTAAAAAAGTTATTAATGAAATTATTAGTACCTATGAAAAATTACAGGAATTTCCCTTAATAGGTACCGACCTATCGTCAAAAATAGATATCAAAACTGATTATAGATTTTTGGTGTGTGGTAATTACCTCGTTTTCTATAAATGTGACTCAGAGTATGTTTCTATCTATAGAATTCTATATGCCAAACGGGATTATTTAAATATTTTATTTACAGATTAAACTAAATAACATTTTTAACAAGCACTTACTAAAAAACAGTAGGTGCTTTTTTGTTGCAAAAAATTGAGAGGAGGTGGAAACATGGCAGGTAAAATCAAAGGGATTATCATTGAAATTGGTGGAGATACTAAGCCACTTGAGAAGGCTCTTAGCAATGTCAATAAGACAAGCCGAAGCCTTCAATCAGAACTACGAGAAGTAGAAAAACTTCTTAAACTAGATCCAGGCAACACTGAACTTGTAGCTCAGAAGTTAAAGCTCCTGCAAGACCAAACTAGTACAACAGCAGAGAAGCTAAAGATTTTGAAGGACGCACAGGCAGAAGTAAATAAACAGTTTGCTGAAGGTAAGATTAATGAAGATCAATATCGCGCCTTTAATCGTGAACTTGAAAAAACTTCTATTGAGCTAAGGCAGTTAGAGGGAAGTGCAGATAAAGCTGGAAATGAAGTAGATGAGCTTGGTAATAAGTCTGATAAGTCAGGTGGTAAGCTTTCAAAGCTAGGTCAAGTTGCAGGCAAAGTTGCGATAACTTCTGTAAAAGCAGTGGGTACAGCTTTTGTAGCAGCTGGAACCGCAGTCGTAGGACTTGGAGCGGCCGCTTTAAAAGTAGGAAGTGAATTTGAAGCAGGGATGTCTCAGGTCCAAGCAATCTCAGGCGCTACTGGGGAGGATTTAAAAAAGCTAGAACAAGCTGCTAAAGAAATGGGTGCTAATACCATGTTTTCAGCCTCCCAATCAGCAGAAGCTTTACAATACTTAGCCTTAGCTGGCTATAATACTGAAAAGTCTATTTCAGCTCTACCTAAAGTTTTAGATCTTGCAGCTGCTGGTGGTATGGATCTTGGATATGCCAGTGACCTTGTTACAGATAGTATGGCTTCACTTGGTATAAGCATCGAGGGGCTGAATCCTTTTGTAGATGAGCTTGCAAAAACTAGTCAAAAATCCAACACCAGTGTCTCACAATTAGGGGAGGCTATTCTTACAGTTGGTGGTACAGCGAAGGTACTAGCCGGCGGTACAACAGAGCTTAATACTTCTCTTGGTATCCTTGCAGATAACGGTATAAAAGGAGCTGAAGGTGGAACTGCCCTTAGAAATATTATTCTTTCTCTTACCGCACCTACTAGTAAAGCGGCTAATAAAATAGAGGAACTTGGCATATCTGTTACAGATGCAACGGGTAATATGCTACCACTTAATGAAGTGTTTAAACAGTTTGATAAACAACTGGTTGGCTTATCAGAAGCTGAAAAGACCAATGCGCTTAATGAAATATTTAATAAAACAGATCTTAAGTCAGTCAACGCCTTACTTTCAAATAGTGGTGCTCGCTTTGATGAACTTAGTGGTTATATAAAGGATGCTGATGGCGCAGCTGCTGCTATGGCTGTTACTATGCAAGATAATTTAAAGGGCGCTATCACACAGCTTCAATCAGGTGTTGAAGGCTTAGGTATCAATATGTATGAGTATCTAAAGGAGCCTGCTAAAGAAGTTGTCCAAAGTGTTACTGAGATGATAAGTGAAATTAATGCTGCTCTTATGAGCGGGGAAGATATTATGACCACACTTCCTACGATCATTAGTAAAATACTAGGCAAGTTAATAGAGCTTATTCAGCAATATCTCCCTCAGGCAGTTTCGGTCATTAGTGAGGTAGCCTATGGACTTCTTAATATGCTTATAGAGGCTATTGTAGAAAGTATTCCTATGCTAGCTGAGGTTGCAAGCACCATTCTAGTAGACTTTGTGAAGTTTATATGTGACGCCTTACCAACTTTATTAGATGCAGCTATCCAGATTGTTATAACCCTAGCCAACGCCTTATCTGAAAAGCTACCGGAACTTATTCCTATCATAGTAGAAGGGATTTTAAACCTTGTAAATGCTATTTTAGATAATCTGCCAGCTTTCATTGATGCGTCTATCAATATGATTCTAGCTCTAGTTGAAGGATTACTTAATGCACTTCCTATGCTGTTAGAACAAGCTCCAGTTATTATTAAGAAATTAGTCGATGCCTTAGTAGCCGCTATTCCTCAGCTCATAGATGCAGCTATAAAGATTATAGTTAGTTTGGTAGAATTCATCCTCAATAACCTGGATCAAATAATTCTAGCTGCTATAGAAATAGTTATTGCTTTAACCGTTGGGTTGATTCAAGCGATACCAGAACTTATGGCAATAACCCCTAAGCTTGTAAAAGCTATCATAGAAGTGTTTAGTAACACCAATTGGGGAGAAGTTGGGCTTAATCTTGTTAAAGGAATAGCTAAGGGCATCGCAAATGGTGTAGGGCCAGTTATAACTGCAGCAAAGAATATGGCAAATAGCGTATGGAAGAGTATAACAGGAGTCTTTGATATGCGTTCGCCATCAAGGCTTGCTATTAAGGTGTTTCAAAAGGACTTTGTTGAGGACGGGATTGGTAAAGGTATTTTAAAAGGCATCCCATCAGTCGTTAAAGATACTAAGCGTATGAGTGAAAGCATTGTGGGTGTTATGCAAGGCGTGCCAAAGCTAGATATTCTGCCACAGATGCAAAGTTTATCTGTGCCTAATAGTCTTTCAGGTAACAGCAGTAGTGTGAGTAATAACTATTCTAGCGGAGATATTGTGATTCAAAATATGAATATCAACTCTAAGGAAAATGCTCAGTACTTTGCAGAGTATCTTTTTAGCCTTAAGAAAACAAGAAACAGAACGATTGGGGTGATGACGTGATAGAGCTTTACAGATTAGAAAACCTTACTACCCCTTATGCCAAAGTGCCTGTAACTAGTGGTAATACACACGGTGAGAGAAACGGTTACTATGGCCTGTCTTTTTCTATTTTGAGCAAATACCTAAAACAACACAATATACTTATAGACCACAACACCATCTTTAAAACAGATGGCCTTTTTTATGTAAGTGCAGACACCTCCAATAGTGATACAGATAAGATAGAACTTAGTATTAATGCAGAACTTATCCAAACGCAACTCCTTGTATTTAAGTGGATTGATAGCTTAGATTTATCAGCTGCTACAATTTCACAAGCCCTTGCACAAATTTTATCAGGCACTATTTTTACGGTAGGTACTTGTGATAATATAGGCACCTTTTCTTTTGAGGTAGAAAAGAATAATGCCCAATATGCCCTTTCAGAGCTTATCAAACAAACAGACACAGAAGTGGTCTATGATGGTTTAATGATAAGCCTTAGAAATAGCAACTGGCAGGACAACTCTTTGAGTCTTAAGAAAGGTTATGATTTTACTACGCTTAGTGAAAATACAGATGTATCAGATGTAGTAACAAGGCTTTTCTTCAAAAGTAAATCTGGAGAACTGTCGGGAGTAATAGATAGTCATTATGCCTCAAAGTACAGTTTTATACGAGAAGGCTATCAAGAGTTTGAAGGAGACAACTTAAGCATCCTTCAAAGCAAAGCTACCGAATATCTTTCTACTATAGATAAACCAAGATGCAGCATTTCTATCAGTATTCCTAAGATTAGAAAACTCTCATTAGCTTTAGCTCAGACAGTTACTATACACAATACGCTGCTTAATGAGGAAATGGTTTATAAAGTAGTATCTTACAATAAGAGTCTTACAAAGAAACCAGATACTTATCAACTCGGAGAAAGAAAAAAAGACTTTACAGATATTCAGCAGATGGTCTCAGATCAAGTGCAAGCGATTGCACCAGAAGTAATTGTTGAGGTATTTCATAAAGAAGTGATCAGTGCAAACACCGCACATCTTCTCAATGTATGGATTAGAGATTTGAATGTGGAGTTCCTGGAAACAAACTTTGATGCACTGGATGTTAGAAGAGAAGTACCTGAAGGTAATATAAGAAACTTTATTCGTATCAAAGAGGAAGATATGGAGTTTGTGACGCAAGGCTTAAGCACTACTGAAACAATGGATTATAAAAATAAAGATGGCGATCAAATTTATTACACAGCTATTAATAGTCAGCCAGATGCCTATAAGTATTTTACTATTACTAACCCAGCAAATATCCATCAAAACCTTACCGCAGAGCAACTAGATGCTTTTAAAGTAAAGGTAAGAAAAATCCTTACTGAAAGTGTTAAAGCCTCTTTTAAGTTTGGTACAACAAGTGGTGATATGCAATATCCTTTAATGGTTTGGGGTGCTGGAACAGATGTTAGTGGGACTACGGATAAAGGTAAAGGTTTTATTTTCAAAGATCTAAATGGTCTTATTTTGAGGTATATAACAAGTGCCGGTATAAATCATGAGATTAAGCTTGGTGAAAATGGTATAGAAGGTATTCCACTAGGCCAGGTGATAGATATTGGAGGACTCATTGAACTACCAGGGGATGCTCTAACAAAAGCTAATTTTTATAGTGATGGAATGGAACTTTCCCACGGAGAAATAAAAACTGGCTTTTCCTGGACAACTGACAGCTCAGGCAGAATCATCTCATTAAAAAACCTTAAAACAAATGTAGCTGTACCTATAAGTTGGAGTACAGCCGCCATACCAAAGTGAGGTGACTAAGATGCCTTCTATTGATTTTCAAAACGGATTTTTATGTGGCCTTGCAGCTATGGGTATTCCTATTGATAGTGGCCAAGGCGGTGGCACGGAACCTGGAGCACTGCCTGATATTTCTCAGTTCAATGTAGTTAACTGTGAATATTACAGCGGTGATTTTGAACACTGCGTAAATTACTTAAGGCTGAACACTTATAGAACTATTTTAAGCAGCAATGCTTACTATCTACCTTCATCTGGGATTGTGCTTATTGGTGGATGGGACTTAGCAGATTGGGATAGTTGGGGTGATGATCCACGCGCAATGTTAAAGATTACAGTTGACGGTGCTGTTATTTATGAAGGCCTTGCTCAAAACTACTTTGACCCGCAAAATAACGGCTCTCTTTATAATAATCCAGTAAAGGCTTTTAACTATAAAACATCTTTTAATATTTCTGCTAGGCGTCTTAATCTATCAGATGAGATGTTTATGCAGCTTCATTATGTATATGTGATTTCACCACTTTAATTAAATGAGAAATGGAGATAACAGTATGAAAAATATAATTGAAATAATTCAGTGCGTTTTTGCAAGTATAGGGGGATTTTTAGGGTGGTACTTAGGAGGGGTTGATGGCTTTATGTATTCACTGGTTACCTTTGTAGTCATTGACTATTTAACTGGACTTATGGTAGCCGTTGTAGAACATAAGTTATCTAGCGAAATAGGTTTTAGGGGCATCTTTAAAAAGGTTCTTATTTTTGCTTTAGTAGGTATAGGTCATATGATAGATTTCTATGTTTTCAAGAACGGCAGTGCAATACGGACTGCTGTTCTATTTTTTTACCTTTCAAATGAGGGCATAAGCATTTTGGAGAATTCTAGCAAAATAGGACTCCCTATTCCTGAGACACTTAAAGATATTTTAGAGCAGTTAAAGAAGGAGAATGCAGATGATGGAAATAAATAAAGCCTATCTAACGATTAACCAATACTCAAGGCCTAATATAGATATGGGAACTGTTAAAGGTGTAGTTATTCATTGGGTAGCAAATCCAAACACTAGAGGCATCGCTAATAGAAACTACTTTGAAGGACTTAAAGTTGGGAAGAAGAACAGTAAAGGTGACTATATCTACGGCAGCTCACATTATATTGTTGGGCTAGAAGGAGAAGTGATTGCACCTATTCCTGAAACTGAAGTAGCCTATCATGCAAGTACTGCTAACAAAGATCATATCGGAATAGAAGTATGCCATCCTGACTGGGGAGGGAAGTTTTCAGATGCCACTTATCAATCACTTATAGAACTTACAGCGGATATTTGTAAAAGGTATGAGTTAGATCCATTGACTGCTATTATCAGGCACTACGATGTAACAAGTAAAGATTGTCCAAGGTATTATGTTAAGAATCCACTGTCTTGGGAACAGCTCAAAAAAGATGTAAAAGGTAAGATACTTCTAGAGACTATAGATAAAATAAAGATTGAACTTAATGGCAGGGTGAAAGAGGTAGCTGCCGTTAATATACAAGGATACAACTATGTGAAACTTAGGGATTTAGCTGATGACAAGATAGAAGTAAGTTACGATGCAGAGAGAAAGTTTCCTATTATAACGGCGAAATAACTTGACTTCTATCCTCACAGGAGTGATGTATAGTAGTAGCAATTTGATAGAAAGGGGTTACAAAAATGAAGGTTACAATCCTCCAACCTAAGGTAGCAGAGCATATCAAAAAAAGAGTCTGCGCCTATGCAAGAGTGTCTACTGACAGTTCTAAGCAAGGTGAATCGATTCAAAATCAAATGAGCTATTACGAGCAGCATATTAGGGAAAATCCTGACTATGGGTTTGTGGGAGTATTTGCAGATAGAGGTCACACAGGTACCAAAGATACAAGACCTGAGTTTCAAAGGATGATAGAGCTTTGCAGAGCTGGCGAGATAGATTGTATATTAACTAAATCCATATCCCGCTTTGCGAGAAATACAACCATAGTATTAGAGTATGTAAGAGAGTTAAAGTTACTGGGTGTAGAAGTACACTTTGAAAAAGAGAATATAAAAACATTATCCAAGGACGGTGAGCTCATGCTTACTGTCCTTTCTTCGTTTGCAGAAGAAGAAAGCCGAAGTGTAAGTGAGAACCTCAAATGGCGAGTAAAGAATAAGTTTGATCGGGGAGAAATGATTATTAATACTAGTAGGTTTCTTGGCTATGACAAAGATGAGTATGGAGAGCTGATCATCAATAAAAAAGAAGCTGCAATAGTGAGGAGAATATTTGAAGATTATATTGCTGGAAATGGAGCCTTTAAAATAGCCAATGCCTTAAATGTAGAAGGTATTCCAACAGTAGCGGGGGCAAGATGGCATGATACAACAGTTCTCCATATTTTGAAGAATGAAAAGTACAAGGGAGATGCCTTACTGCAGAAATACTATAGACCTGACCATTTATGTAAAAAGAATAAGAGAAACATAGGGCAAAGAGATAGCTATTATATAGAAGATAATCACATTCCAATTATTTCTAAGGAAATGTGGGAGCAAGTTCAAATGGAACTTAAAAAGCGTATTAAAAATACTGGAACAAGCCGAAATAGGCATCCTTTATCAGGACTACTGATATGCAGCAAATGCGGATCTAAATTAAAACGCAGAGTTTGGAATAGTGGGAAGGATTGTGAAAAAGCTGTATGGCAATGCAGTAATTATGTTAAAAACGGAAAAGATGCCTGCTCGGGGACAGTAATAGCTGACGAATTACTGAGTGGGATTAATATAAAAGATTCAACCATTGTAAAGGAGTGGGTTATGAATGGCCAGAAGCATTACAGTTATACCAGCGCGAGCAGAGAATAGTACTCTAGAAAATGGAGTAGAACAAATAAGACGTAAAAGGGTAGCTGCTTATTGCAGGGTTTCAACTGACCAAGAAGAGCAACTCAATAGTTTTGAAGCGCAAAGGCAGTATTTTCAAAACTTAATAAGTTCAAATCCGGAGTATGAACTGGTAGGAATATATGCTGATGAAGGAATATCAGGGACAAATACTAAAAAGAGAGAGCAATTTAATGCCATGATTCAAGCTTGTAAAGATGGAAAAATAGATTTTATTTTGAGTAAATCTATTTCTAGGTTTGCCCGTAATACTCTTGATTGTTTGAATTATATTAGGCTACTTAAAGATTTAGGTGTAGGTATATTTTTTGAGAAAGAGAACATAAATACACTAGACTCAAATGGTGAGCTTTTGATAACTTTGATGTCAAGTCTAGCACAAGAAGAAAGTCTCTCAATTAGTAAAGCCTCTACTTGGGGTGTCAGGAGAAGGTTTGAACAAGGCAAAGTAACCATTAATGAAAAAAAGTTCTTAGGCTATGATAAAGATGAACAAGGCAATCTTATCATTAATAACAGTCAAGCAGCTATTATAAAGCGTATTTATCAGGCTTATCTTGATGGAAAGGGGACAAATCATATCACTAGGGAACTGGAACAAGATAAGGTGAAGAACTGGGAAGGAAAAGTCAAATGGTATGAAAGCACCATTAGGAGCATGCTACAAAATGAAAAATATAAAGGTGATGCACTACTCCAAAAGACTTATACCATAGACTTTCTTAGCAAAAAGAGAGAAATTAATAATGGGGAAGTACCTCAATATTATGTTGAAGAAAGCCACCCAGCTATCATAGATCCTGAAATGTGGGAGGCAGTTCAGCTAGAAATGGAAAGAAGAAAGGCCTATTGTGAAACATATCACATAAAGAATTTGGATACTAGATTGGTTTTCAATGGCAAGATTATTTGTAGCGAGTGCGGCAATGTTTATAGCAGAAAGACTTGGATGCAGCATACAGGCGAAAAAAGAAGAGTTTGGATGTGTAGCAGCAGATATAAAACTAAGGGGATAAAGGGGTGTGATACAGGACATCTAGATGAAACGGTTCTGAAAAAGGCTTTTGTAGAAATATTTAACGCATTGTTAGGAAATAAGCAGTATTTTCTAGATAAGTGGGAAACAGACATAGTAAGTGTCGATGCTTTGAAGAAATATAGATTACTGAGTCTTAAAGAAGTCCTAAGGGACATGCAAAAAGTAGAAGAGTTTGATGAGATGTTGTGTATAAAGATATTGGATCACATTAAAGTAGTTGAGAAGGAAAGAAAATTGATTGTGGTATTGCTAGATGAAACAAATTTAGAATGCGAGATATAATAAGGTGAAAGTAGGCCAACTAAGGGATACACATATTCCTAGGTTGGCCCTTTTTGTATGCCACAGATAATTCGTAGTTATATGTGAAATTATTTACAGTGAAAGATAAAACAAGTCTAAAAATAAAGAAAATTATATGCTATAATCTCGATGTGCTTAAAGTATAAGTCGAGTTACAATATTGCTATAGATAAACCAAATTTATCTTATAGTTATACTGAATTTTTTTTAAAGAATTTCACATCCTAATTGAAAGACTACTATTAGGAGATGAAAATAATGTCTAGAACTACATCTACAACTGCAAACCTTCATAAACATTCTATTGATGAATTAAAAGTATTACGTAGGACTTACCCTCCAGAATATGGTCGAAATATATTAACTGCAGTTATTATGCTTAATGAAGGAAGTTCGGTAAAAGAAATATCAGATTTTCTAGCAAAAGCCATTATGAATATCTATACTTATATCAATCGCTGGAATGAATTAGGAATGGAAGCACTCATTTCTAAAAGAGGGAAGTCCTCTAATAGTAGAATTACTGCTGAAATGGAAGCTGATATTCTGTTCACTGTAATGAATACTAAGCCTAATGATTTTGGACTTTTAGGGCATGTATGGACAGCGCAGCTTTTAGCAGATTATATTTATCAAAACTATGAGGAATATTGTTGTGCCCAAACTATACGTAATCTTTTGCATAAACATCATTTCAGTTTTAAAAGAGCACAAAAGCAACCATCTAAAGGCGTAGAATCTGACCGAGAAGCGTTTAAAAAAAATGACAACTTTGACGCTTTCTGTAGAAAACGATTCTGATGCCCTCCTATATGTTATGGATGAGACTGCTCTAAGAACAGAATCAGACATAAGACGAAGCTGGAGTCTAGTAGGGCAATCCCCTATTTTAGAAAGCAATAACTCCCATGAAGGTGTAAATATAATAGGAGCTACTGAAATAACTAAGAAGTTTGAAACAATCTGCGACGTCTATCCAGCTCAACAATCTATTACAGGGATCGAGATAGAAGATTTTATGGAATACCTATTAAATCATAATCCAGGAAAGAAGATATATCTTGTACTAGATAATGCTAGACCACATAACAATCATAGAATTCAGGAATTTTGGAATAAGCATAAAGATCGACTTGAGTTAATCAATACGCCACCATACTCACCACAACTTAACCCACAAGAAAATATCTGGAATCTATTAAAGAATAAGATTTTCAGTATAGGTGCTAGAAAAAACATAGATGAGTTATATGATGAGATTGAAAAACTCTATATGCAATTCAATGAGAATAATGCACTTATTATGTCAGTTGCTTATGCCAGAAATTACTATTTCAATTTACAGTATATGGACATAATATCGGCATAAGTAGGCCTTACTTATGCCCTGTATTTGCTAGTATAAATCTGACATTTAATTGGTTTATCTATAGCATTAAGGAAGTAAAAACTAAAATTAATAAAACCACGTAAAAAAACAATGTCTGTTAATTCAAAAACCTTGAACTAAGGTGTAATATTTAGATAGAACGAAAGCGTTTATAAAATGAGGTATACAATGAGTGAAATAACAAATAATAAGTAATATTACAGCCACAGGGTATATTATAAGGCTACTGATGAAATTGATGTCAAATTGGTTGAATTGCAGAATGAGCTTCTTAAACAGGTTAAATCCAAAAAGTGATTATAACGAAGTGGCTGATGAAATATACCACTTGCGGGAACTGAAACAAAATGCACTGCTTGAAAATGCAGAGCATAAAAGAATATGATAAGCAACTGGTAAGGCGGCTTATTGAAAAAGTGACGGTTTTCGATGAGAAGCTGACGGTTGTGTTTAAGTCAGTTATTGAGATTAGTGTAGAAATATAAGCAAAATGGCTATCGGTAAGTTACCTATGTCGAGATTATTATGAAAACTGAAATCCGGATCATTGTATTTATAAAGAATCAGATTATATTTGTTGACAAGGCGAAAGATAGATGAGATAATATTCCTAATGGGGCATATAGTCATATAAGAGGTGAAAAGATGGAAATAACTGATATTTTTAAGATGCTTACAGATGAAACAAGAATAAGAATTCTTAATGTACTAAGAGAAAATCAATTATGTGTGTGTGAAGTTCAAGCCGTTCTTGCTATTTCCCAAACCAATGCGTCGAAACACTTAAATAAACTTAAAGCAGCGGGACTCATTACTGATGAGAAAAAATCTCAGTGGGCATACTATTATTTAAATGAGTCTTTTTGGACTAAAAACAAATATCTTTATGAGTATTTAAAAGAGCAATGGGAGACAAAGGACTGTTACCTTACAGATAAAGAAAATTTAAAAGAGTATATACGTAAAAATATCGATTGTACTTAATGATAATTTTATTTAATTTTTATATGCCAATATGCTCATTTAATCATATAATAAATAAGAGAGGAGGTATTATCATGGCTGACAATAAGAAAAAAACAGGATTATTTGGTTTAATCAAGGAATCACTTAAACAAACAGGATGTGGTTGTGGACCAGGAGGTTGTGGCTCCAGTTGTGAACCGTCTAAAAAAGAAAGTGAAGAGGAAAAAAGAAAGGATCAAAAGAAATAATATGTTAGTTTGAAAAAGGTCACTCATCAATAACTATTGCTTAAAAGGGATGACTTAGTTTAAGAGATCTAAGTCATCCCTTTTAAGGTTCAAGTGCAGTAAAAATATTATAAATTGGAGATGATTATATGAATTCAAGTAAAGAAGAAAAGGATAACTCTAGAATTAGAGAATTTCTTATTTTCGCAATTGCACCATTTATAGTCGGTTTAGCCATTATTATAAGTTGGCTCCTTTCAAGATATAGTATCGGACCTGATCTTCTATATATTACCATAGCACTCTTTGCGGTTTTGTTTGGAGGGTTACAGCGATTCATATCAGGTTTTAAAGATGTGTTTAACAGAAGAATTACGGTAAATGTATTTGTTACTGTTGCCTTGATTGCCACGGTTGCTATCGGAGAATTTCTAACCGCAGCCATATTAATTTTCATTATGTCTGCAGCCGGTGCATTTGAATCATATACGCTAGATAAATCAAGAAAAAGCATACGGGGACTTCTCGATCTGGCACCCAAAAAAGTTACTGTAAAGCGTAACAAGGAAGAAGTTGTCATTGGTATTGAAGAGGTTAAAATAGGAGATCTTGTTATAGTAAGACCAGGTGAACGTATTGCCGTAGATGGGGTGGTTACTAACGGTCAAAGCAGTGTCAATCAAGCCCCCATCACCGGGGAGTCCATTCCTGTTGAGAAAAATAAAGGAAGTCAGGTTTTTAGTGGAACACTGAATGAAGAAGGCCGTATTGAAATAGAGACAACAGGAGTCGGGGAAGATACAACTTTGGCCAAGATCATTCATCTAACAGAAAAAGCCCAGGCTACCAGACCACCTTTTCAAAATATTGCCGACCGTTTTACACAATGGTTTTTACCTGTTGTCGTATTAATTGCTATCGGTTCTTATCTTATATCAGGAGATATTCGGACAGCGGTTGCCGTTTTGCTCGTCGCTTGTCCTTGTGCTTTCGCCATTGCAACCCCAACAGCAATAACTGCTGGTATATCCAATATGGCTCGTAGGGGAGTTCTTGTGAAAGGTGGGAAATACATTGAACAAGCTGGAACGATCGATACTCTTTTGGTTGACAAAACAGGAACTTTTACGATTGGAAGCCCCGTAGTGATGGGTGTTGTGGAATTTAATGGTGCTACAAAAGAAGAAATTCTTCTCTGGTCTGCAATCGCTGAAAAATATTCTGAACATCCCCTTGCAAGGGCTATTATTAAGTATGCAAAAGAAAATGATGTGAAGATCCCAGATCCAGAGGATTTTAAAGCTGTAGTCGGTAAAGGTATAATTGCTCAATTTGAGGGACAGAGTCTAGTAGTAGGAAAAGAAGAATTGTTAACTGAAATGGATATAGTTCTAGGCGAAAATGTAAAAGAACAAATGAAGGACCACCGTGAAAAAGGCAGAACGATTATGCTTGTCGCTAGAAACAATGAAGTTATGGGTCTAGTTTCTATAGCCGACAAAGTACGCCCTGGTGTTAAAGAGGTTATCCTTCAGCTGAAAGAAATCGGCATAAAAGAGATTATCATGCTGACGGGGGATAATGCCGCAACTGCGCAAAGCGTAGCAGCAGAGATCGGGGTTGACAGCTTTAAAGCCAATATGTTACCGGAACAAAAACAAGAAGTCGTGGCAGAGATGCAAAAGGCAGGTAAGAAGGTAGCAATGATCGGAGATGGGATTAATGATGCCCCTGCCCTGGCCTTAGCAGATATTGGCATTGCAATGGGAGCTACAGGTACCGATGTGGCTATTGAAACAGCTGATGTCATTTTAATGAGGGATGATTTACTAAGTGTTGCAGATTTTATCTGGACATCGAAAAAGGTGTTTAGACGAATAAAACTGAACATTTTCTTCTCCATTATTTATAATATCATTGGACTTATATTGGCATCGATGGGTATGCTTTCTCCAGTAGGAGCTATTATTATTCAAGAAGCTGGATGTCTCACAGTTGTCATAAGTTCAACATTATTGCTATGGTATAAACTTAAACTTCCAAAGGTAAAAGTATAAGCTGACATCGCATCTTTTGAAATTAGCAAGGGTGTTTTGATAAAATTTGATGGTTTTTTTTTTTGCAATGCCTGACGCTGATGTAAAAGCAATGTCTGGAATGACCAGATTTATCCAAGGGGAGTTTAGTGCTGTGGTATTAAGTCCATGGAAACGATGGAAGTGGAACCGGATGTTGTTGTAATGGAATCAAATCCAAAGCATCTGATGTGGCTTTCCTTAGCGTCTATATATGAAACAGGGGAAAGACTAGAATATAACTCAACAATTTTTCAGGCAACCTGCGTTGATTCAACAGTAATACCGTTCACATCAGGAAAATTGAATTCCACGCTTGGATACTATGGGTGCAGAGAAGCTACCGATGTACGCAAATCAATTTCGATATTTTATATTATGTAAATGGAGGCTTTGGATATGAAACTTAATAATGAATGTTGTTGCGGATGCAATACTCAAATGTCAGACCAAACTAAAGAGAATAATTGCCCTGTCTGCAATAACGAAGGGATTCTCGTGAGCAAGGTAACCGTTGAACATTTAGTGGTAGATGACTATCGTAAGGCCGTCGAAGGTGATCAATACAAGATTTGCATGAATGAGGATTGTAATGTTGTATATTTCAATCATTATAATAGAACAACATTCTTAAAGGACCAAGTTAGTGTTCCTATTTGGTTTAAAAGAGATGCAAATCCTAAGCATGCATGTTATTGTAACAAAGTCACCGAAGAACAAGTAATTGAAGCAGTAGTAAAGCAGGGTGCAAAAACAATAAAAGAAGTGAATGCCATTACTGGATCCATGAAAAACTCTAATTGTAAAGAAAAAAACCCGTTGGGGGTTTGTTGCCATAAAATTATTCAGGAAGCTATTGATAAAGGATTGGCAATAAAATAATTCAGCCGACAGCTTGCCTTCATATTCATTTCTATAGAAAAGTTCGTATTCATCAGGAGGTAAAAATGTGGTTATTTTTCATTTTAATTTTAGCCAGTTTTATAGCCGCACTTGTTTCGGGTGCAGCAGGCTTTGGAGGGGCGCTTCTTCTACTTCCAGTTGTTACAGCTACTGTCGTAGCCGACGTAGCTGTCCCCGTACTTATACTTGTACAATTAATTGGCAATATCTCTCGTATGGGAACAATATTTAAAGAGATAAAATGGGATACAGTTGGATGTTTTTGTCTGACAGCCTTGCCACTTTCTGCATTGGGGGCATTTGGATTTTCTGTCCAGCCCAAAGATATCGTAACGCGCTTTATAGGCGGTGCCTTAATTATGCTTGTCATATTTAAGATTAAAAAGATATTCGAAATTAAAGAGAATAAGAGATGTTTGCTTATTGACGGTGCTATCACAGGCGGTTTATCAGGTCTTGCTGGGAGCGGTGGGCCAATCGGGGCGGCAGTATTTCTTTCATTAGAGAAGTTATTTAAAGAACTAAATCAAATACAACACCCGAACATGTGTTGGGGGTGCAAATTCCTAAGGGGGTGCATTTTTTATGTATCTCCTTCTATTAACGCGTAATAGTTTTCTCACCCTGTCCAAAGGCACGTTGAGACTGTAGTGAAGCTATCTAAATAAAACCTAGTAATACCAAGGCTTAGGGCGATTATTCGCTTTAGGTCTTTGTGTGTTTTTAGGGAGAAATAGTGAAAGTAGATGTTCCCTCATGAAGAGGGGGGTGCCTACTATTACGCGTTTATCCACGTTATGTAAACTTTTTCTGGTATTCGCGTAAAGGTTTCAAGTTTAGTAGAAATTGGTATAGAATACAGATATAATTTTTATATTTTTGTAAATGGTGAGGGTGATATGCAAGATGGAGATAAAACAGGCTACTTTAAAAGAGGCAGAAACTATTAGCTATATTCATGCTTCAAGTTGGAATATTGTTCCTCAATCCTATTTAAATGAACTTAAAGATGACTTCTGGGTATCAGCCTTTCATACGTGGATAAAAAATAACATTTTGACAGTACAGCTTGCCTTTGATAAAAAAAAATCTGGTAGGTTGTGTGGTCTATGGAAAATCCAGAGATAATCAGTTATCAGATTGAGGAGAAATCGTTTCTATATATTTGCTTTCAGAATACTTTGGTAAAGGCTACGGCCAGGAACTGCTGGACACCGCTTTGACTGATATGAAAGAAGCTGGTTATCAGAATATTTATTTGTGGGTACTTAAAGAAAATTTTAAAGCTCAGAAATTTTACAAGAAAAATAAATTTCAACATACTAATGATGAATACGTTTTTGATATTCAAGGAAAACACCTTGTTGATGTACGATACATTCTTGATTTAACCAAATAAATCAATGGGTAGTAAGGGGAATACTATAGTGAATGAAACTAGAAGAAGTAATATTAAAATAGGAGCAGCAATATGTAGTGAAAT
This sequence comes from uncultured Clostridia bacterium, assembly GCA_937921505.1. GTDB lineage: Bacteria > Bacillota > Clostridia > Lachnospirales > Cellulosilyticaceae > FMMP01. The sequence goes on from CAKZUB010000096.1 coordinate 24,424, forward strand.
ACTATTTTGTTATAGGAGGAATAAGGAATAATGGAATTAGTAAACAAATTTTTAACTGGATTGAAATCAGTATTGCTACCAGATGAACTTAAGGAACTAGAAGTAGCAACAGGAGCTAAAATAGAGGATATTAATGAACTAAAATTGAAATATCCTAAATGCCCAGAGTCACTTATCTGTCTGCTCCAAAATATTGATGGTACATATTGGCGACAATATGGTGAAAATAAAATTACAGTTTGTATTCTAGGTTCAGATGTTGAGGAAGGCAGATATCCTTACTACTTGATGTCGGTACAGCAGATGCTTGAAAGCTCACGATATGATGAAGATGTATCCTATCTTTTTGAATATGAAGACGATGATGAGGCTGTTGATCCTAAAATAAATTCAGAAGGACTTCTTGGAGGCACATATATTCATTTTTCTGATTGCATGAATAATGGTGGGTCATCAAGGCTATATATAGATTTTAACCCCTCAGATGAAGGTGTGTGTGGGCAGATTGTTCGCTATTTGCATGATCCAGATGAATATAAAGTTATTGCAGATAGTTTTGATGACTATTTGCAGGATTTAATAGATAATGAGTTTATTTACTTAAAAGATGAAGAATAAGTTATTTTGATAACTCCATTTATAAAAGAAAGAAGATAAGAAATGACACTATCAGAACTAAATGAAATAATTGATCATTATAATTGGGATGATGGATTTGAGTTTCCCAAAAAGGTGCTTGAATATCCACAATGTTATTTAGCACTTGCTCTTAGAATATTTTATTTAGGTGATGGGTTTGGATATTTTAAAATATTACAACACAATATTGGTGGAAGAAAAGAATGGTTGCAATTTATTAGCACCCTATATGATGATATCGCATCTGCAGATATGTAAAATCAAATTTGCACTATTATATTCCACTTAAAAAAGTTCATAAATACCAATTAAAAAAAGTTAACATTCCAGAAGTATTTTTAGAAGATATTTAGTTCTTGTTATCCAAAATCAGGATCAGCGTACTGGAAAGCTTACACAAGGAATAATAAACAAGATACTTGCCAATTCACCTAAGCATCATCATGGAATTAAGGTAATGCTGGAGAGTGGCATTGTAGGTAGAGTGAAATCGATAAAGTAAGAGCCTTGTCAAAGGACAGGCCTAGGGATAATAATAGGACTACTATCAAGATTGAAGTTTAGACTAACTATTACACGTTGAGAATGTAGTATTGATGTCCAAAAAGCAATATAAAATTTGAATGAAAGGCTCATAAAATCGAGGTTTTTTGAAACACAGAACAATTTTGTAATAGTTTCCTAGTCAAGAAAGTTCTCGTTTTTTTCTTGCACTTGGTAAACGGTTTGAAAATTGCCACTAGACTTATTATTCAATTTTTGCTTGGCTAGTGCATAGGACTACTGACATAGTATAAGTGTATAGTATTATTGACATCTATTTTAGGTTCTGTAAGATTTAGAAACACTAGTTGACTATTATTGATGTCAGATTTATAAATCAAGTACAACGTTCAAAAACATCAATGAATTGCTACTTTCTACGGCAATGCTCATAGTAGCACTCGCCGCACAATTCCACTAAGAAGACTAGACAAAAAGAGATTTGCCTATAGCAATAAAGACAGGCATGAATTAAGATTTACTAAATAGGAGAGAAAAACGACAAGCCGAATTCGGTAGTCCTTCTTAAAGGAAGGGGTTAGAGGAATTTGGCTTTTTAATGTCGTAAAATATTATATAATATCAATAAATATCACAAAACCGCTTGAAACATTTAATTTTTCAAGATATAATATTATAGGGTTTTTATTTTTATTTAGTGTTTTGAGGTGAAAAAATGAATGATAAAAATGATAATTATATAAACATTGAGGCAGCAGCAGAATATCTCGGTGTAAAACCAGTTACATTAAGAAATTGGATAAAGAAACTGGATCGCAATATTCCAGCACATAGAGTAGGCAAGCTGTGGAAATTTAAACGAAGCGAACTTGATGCTTGGATTAATAGCGGAAAGAGTGCTATTGAATAACGTGATAAGGAAGATGAAATTATGAAAAAATATAGAATAATAGATTTATTCTCTGGATGTGGTGGCATATCCAAAGGTTTTGATAATACAGGAAGAGTTGAAATTGTTGGTGCAATCGATTTTGAGCAATCTGCTTGTGATACATTCGCTATGAATTTTCCTAAGGCTAATGTAATCTGTGGAGATATCAATGATATCTCTGTTGCGTCTACTGGTTTCACTGATGTAGATATTATGGTTGGTGGTCCCCCATGCCAAGGGTTTTCAAGATTGAACTATAGGGATAGGGATAGGGACAATGACCCGAGAAACGAATTGTTTTTGCAGTATTTGCGTTTTGTAGATGATCTTAAACCAAAAGCTATTTTAATTGAAAATGTTAAACAAGTTTTAACATCTAAAGATGGATATGTTCCCATGCACATAACAAATTTTTTGCAAGAACGAGGATATACAGTAAATTATTCAATACTTTGTGCAGCGGATTATGGTGTTCCTCAAATGAGATACAGAGCATTTTTTGTGGCTTTAAAAGAAAAGTATGGGAAATTTGATTTTTCTATAATGGACAACTATAAAATTGCTCAAACTTCAGTAGAGGAAGCAATTTCAGATATTGAAGCGATTGAAAGTAATGCAAAAATGTTTGAACAGGGTACGGTTTTTGATTTAGGAAAACCACAATCTGATTATCAAAAGCGAATGCAGGCTAGTGATAGCAAATTACACAATCACATGATTTATTATCCAGCAAAGAATGTACAAGAAATGATGACTTATGTGCCGGAAGGTGGAAATTGGAGATGTGTACCAAAGGAAATGTTTAAGTCAGAAAGAACTAACAGATATACGAATTACTTGAGAAGGCTAAAAAATGACCAACCTTCAATAACTATTGATACAGGACACAATGTATATTTCCATCCTAAGTTCAATAGAGTTCCAACTATTAGAGAGTCTGCAAGAATTCAAAGTTTTCCAGATAATTTTATTTTTACTGGAAAAAAGGGACAACAGTTCCGACAAGTTGGAAATGCTGTTCCTCCAATGCTTGCAGAGGCTTTGGCTAAGGCTATAATGGAGGTTATTGAAAAAAATGGGTAGCTATAGACTTTTAGATTTATTTTGTGGTGCGGGTGGATTGAGTTTGGGTTTTGAAAGAGTAGGATTTAAAGTTGTAAAGGCTATTGATATCGACCAACACGCAGTAAATACTTACAACTGCAATAGAGGAGAAAATGTTGCGGAAGTACTTGATGTATCTAAGATAGACTCTAAATTTATCGAACAATTGGGTGAAATCGATGGAATTATCGGTGGTCCCCCTTGTCAAGGGTTTAGTACTGCGGGGCAACGGATCATTGATGATGATAGAAATAAATTATATAGAGAGTATTTTAGAATACTAGAGCAGATAAAGCCGAAGTTCTTTCTAATAGAAAATGTTACAGGAATTTTGAACTTTTCTAAAGGGCTGGTCAAAGATGATATTATAAAACGAGCAAACAACCTAGGATATTCAATATCCCACGAAACAGTAGATACTTCTGAGTACGGAATTCCACAAGTTCGTAAAAGAGTTTTATTTGTTGGTATAAAAAAAGAGCTTTATCATGGTGATTTTATTTTTCCCAAGGGTGGGAAAGCACCAATTAGTATCGAAGATGCAATTGGTGACTTGCCATCCTTAGATAAAGGCGAAGACAATACCACATACATTCATCCACCACGAACAGCTTATCAAAAATATATTAGAGATGGCATGATAGAATTACACAATCACATACTTTCTAAGCATTCTGAGGATACAAAAAGAACAATATCACTAGTGCCTGAGGGTGGAAGTATCAAGGACATTTCAGAAGAATTACGAGGCGGAAGAAATTATAATGCTTTGTTAAGGAAAATGGATAGAAAAAGACCGTCATTGTGCATTGATACTGGTCATAGAACGTATTTCCACTATGAAGAAAAAAGAATACCATCAACTAGAGAAGTTGCAAGATTGCAAAGTTTTCCTGACAGTTTTATCTTTACTGGTCCCCGTAATGACCAGCAAAAGCAAGTAGGAAATGCAGTTCCACCAATTTTAGCGCAAATTATGGCAGAAGCCATAAAAAAATATTTTTCTAAATAAAGGAGACATGTAACTTATGTTTAAAAATATTGAAAATTTTTATGCTACTAATCATTATCGATTAATAGCAGATAAGTCAGAAGGCTCATTAAGACCAGGGAAAAGTTTTACTAAAGATGTTGAGAACTGTATTAGAAAGTTTTCTGATTTTTATAAATCAACAGGTTTTACGAAAATTAACGAGGAACGCCTGGTGTCGATCATTGGTGGAGTTGATACAAACACCAGATCACAAAATCTTAGAGTAATGCGTGAGTTCCGATTTTTGGTGGAACTTGATGCTATTGATGAAGATGGTATGTATTTTCAATTGACCGACAGTTTTAAAGATCTTATCGCATCAGGAGAAACTCAAAAGGAATACATTCTTAATACTCTCAAGAGCATTTCGTCCCTTGAGGATTTGACGATGTATCTTAATTTACTTATCTGTACTTTGCGTGAGGCTTATTTATACGGCCAAGTAATGCTATTTAAAGACTCGTACGATAAATTTAAGTCAGACGTTCCTGATTTGGCGAAAAGAAATGAGTATAGGCAGCGTATTTACAATGTGTATGGATATAGTGGAAGAGACAAACAAATAACCGATGATGTTTATTCTCCAAACCTCTCCTATATGTCACGAGCAGAGTTGGAGAATCTCGGTCTATTAATTATGACCACAGAAAAAATCGACAATATGAACAACCTTGTTTTAACAACAAAAGGGTATGAATTGCTTTGTTGTATCGAAAAGAATTTAAGTCCAGAAGACTCAGAAGAAACAGAAGAAGAGAATATACAAGAAATCTGTTATAACACGGGTTATCAAAGTCCATTTGCAAGAAATCGAATCCTATTTGGAGCTCCGGGAACAGGAAAAAGTTATTCCCTCAATCAACAGATAGAAAAAATAGTGCCTTGTGGTGATGATGGGAAAGTAATTGATGAGTATTTCGAGAGAGTAACTTTTTACCCCAGTTATACGTACTCTCAGTTTGTAGGAGCTTATAAACCAAAGCCTAAAAAAGTTTTGGAAACAAATATTTTAGGAAATGAAGTTGAAAAAGAAATTATTTCTTATGAATTTGTTCCAGGTCCTTTTTCTAGAGTATTGGCAAAAGCATTAAAACTTAAAAAAGATGGTAGAACTGAAAACTGCATGCTAGTTATTGAAGAAATTAATAGGGCAAATGCAGCAGCCGTTTTTGGTGACATTTTTCAATTACTAGATAGAAAGCCAGAGGGTAGTAGTGAATATTCAATCGAAACAAGTGAGGAAATGAGAGCTTTTCTAGCTAAAGAATTAGATGACCCTGAGAAAGACTGTGCTAAGATTACAATTCCGTCAAACTTATTTATTTGGGCTACTATGAATAGTGCTGATCAGGGAGTCACTCCGATGGATACAGCCTTCAAAAGACGTTGGGATTTTGAATACATTGGAATTGATGCCGGAGAGTTTGCACAACCTTATTTGAATGCACCAGTTAGAATTGGTGGTATAGTTACTTCGTGGAATAAAATAAGAAAAGAAATAAATAGATTATTGCAAACTCCAAATATTAAACTTAGTGAGGACAAGCTAATAGGTCCATTTTTTCTCTCAGAAAATGTATTTGTTGACTTAGAATGTTTAAATGAACAAAAGGTTGTAGAAGAATCCCATGGAGAGGCTGTACTAGAAGAATTAGCTGCAGAAGTAGCGGCTACAGAAGAGGTTACAGGGAATACCGTGGTTTCAATGACTACTGAGAATAAAGTATTTACAGATGCATTGAAAAATAAGGTTCTTATGTATCTATTTGAAGACGCAGTAAAATCCAAAAAATCCCAGCTTTTTGAGGCAACGACATATTCACAGTTATGCGAAGATTTTGATTTGGAAGGGTTAAAAGTATTTAAAGGAATAATGGAAGCGAATCTTATACTAAGAGAAGTAACTCTTGATAATGACAACAAAAGTATAGAGGTAGAAGAATCAGAAAGTACTAGCGAAGAAGGTACTGTTTTTAAGTAGATATAATCTGAATTTAATCTAAAACATAGAAAAGAGGTCACTCAGTGCAAGGGAAATACATATCGAAATATTTTAGAGAATCTGATACTTTCTCTTTTGCTAAGCTGAAGAGAGATTTAGCCAAATTATCTACAGAGGGCATAGCTGATGAAGAGCTCCTTAAAATAATAACAATTCTTAAAAATAAACGTGTTATTATTCAATATAGAAGCAAAGAGGAACAAGAGTCCTATAAAAATGATTTTGACTATGATGATTTAAATTATGATAATTTGGATTTCTCTAAAATTGATTTGAGAAAGCAACAGATTTTTGTGATTCGTTATGTTGGTATTATAATCATTCATAACTATGTTTTTAAGTGCTTCCCAAAGTATATTGAGGAATCTACAGATAAAGGAGATTTTAATAAAGTTAGAATTGATAAAGTATTAAAAAAAATTGTTCCTGTGTTAAGGAAATATAATAGTCGACAAGAACGGCTATTTTCAGCAACAAGCTTGGTTGGTGAAAAGGATTTTGATTTTCTTTCAATAGCTATATTCTTTCTCAATGATTATTTGGATAACGGATTTTATTACAATGAAAAACACACTTTAGAAATTAACGGTGGTGGCGAAATCAATTGGAGTAAAACAATTGATGAAACTGATCCAATAGTAACTGACAAAGGTCCTGTATATATTGAATTATATACGGAGTTTACTGAAGTGGATAATAATGACTTTTTTAGAAGATTACATTTATATATCGTATCATATTGTGCAAAATTATTAGGAGCAGCAGGTTTATTTGATGTACTATCAATTGATGGAGACTTTGATTTTGATATTGATAAAGATACTTTAGGTGACGATGACTTTATACTTGATAGAATTCAAAGAGAAATGAGCATACAGTTTGTTACAAAGAAGCAAGAGTTATTAGAAAAAATGTATACTTTCATTTCTCAAAAAAACTCTCTAGATAAAGAGTATGAGTTAAGTTTATACGGAACAACCCATTTTCATACAGTATGGGAAGACGTATGTCGAGATACTTTAGATAACCAACTTGATATTGAATTGAGACATCTACCTTGCCAAAGCAGACTGGACTATTCAAAACTAGCCAACTCTCTATACCAATTACATGTAGATGATGAAAACTTGCATAGAGCGATTAGACGTTTGAAAGAAATTCATTTAAATAAATTTATAGAAAAACCAGTATGGTATGTTTCGGGTAGTACTCAAAAACATGAGAGTAATAAAACATATATTCCAGATTTACTACAACTATATGAGAGGAAAGATGTATTATATTTCAATATTTTAGATGCAAAGTATAGATCCATTGTATTAAACAATCAATCTCTCAAGAATGCACCTGGTGTAGAGGAGATTACGAAGCAGTATTTATATCAATTAGTTTTTTGCGATTTAATTAACTCATATACATTTAAAAATACACATATCAAAATAACAAATTCATTTTTATTCCCGGGAGATAGTGATAACGCAACTATACTTGGAATGGCGGAGATCAGAGCAATGCGAAATATTCATCTTGAAAATATATCTGCAATCAAATTACCAGCTAGTGTAATGTATGACTTATATATCAATAATATGAAGGTGAAGAATGTAGAAGAACTTTTAACTTAAATAATTGGAAAATAAGATTTATATCGCTAATCTTTAAAGGAGTAACAGATAAAAGAATAAGTCTAAAACAAAATATTTTGAGGCTATCCTTTCAGTCCTGTTTTCTTGTAGAACTATGTTCAGAAAAGTGTTACAATAAGTAAAAATAGCAAAAGCCCTAACATGACCCCCTTTTGAAGTTAACTTGCAATGCAGTTAGAAGGTGTGGTTGTGTTGGGGCTTTTTAAATTTATAGGAGAAGTACAGAGGGAGGATTACATGTTTTTGATAAATCAGATAAAAAATGAAGCACATACAATACAAAAGAGGACATTTTCTGAGTTAGGACTTAAGGAGCGTAAGCACCTTCAAGAATGGATTGATAAAAATACAGACATATTACATGAAAATTTACTAATTATACAAAAAGAATTCGCTGGCTTTGATGATACTAATGAAAGACTAGATTTACTAGCTATTGATGAGAAGGGGAATCTAGTTGTTATTGAAAATAAACTTGATGATTCAGGCAAAGATGTAACTTGGCAATCGTTAAAGTATGTGTCTTACTGTTCTAGCCTTACAAAAGATGATATTGTCGACATTTATCAAGAATACTTAGATAAACAAGGTAATGGTGAAAATGCAGCAGATAAAATATTATCATTTTTACCTTATGAAGATATTTATGAAGTTGAAATAAATAAAGGGGATCAAAGAATTATATTAATTGCAGCTAATTTTAGAAAAGAAGTCACGTCTGCAGTTATGTGGTTAATAGAACACAATGTGAAAATCAAGTGTATTAAAGTTACTCCTTACCAATTAAATGATGATATTTTAGTGGATTCAGAACAAATTATCCCGGTAAAAGATATAGAAGAGTATACAATTAAGTTGGCAAATAAAAAACAAAATGATCGATTGGACCAAGAAAAAGAACAAACAAGACATATTACTAGACGACAGTTTTGGACAGATCTTTTAAGCGAGATGAAAAATAAAACAGACTTATTTTCGAACATCAGCCCTACTAAAGACAATTGGATTAACTGTGGCATAGGCTATGGTGGTTTTTGTTATACTTGTGTTATTACCTCTGAATTTGCAAGAATTGAATTAAATATTAATAAGGGAGTAAAAGAAGAAAATAAGTGCATATTTGACCAAATACTAATATATAAATCAACTATTGAGAATGACTTTGGTGACGAACTAGAATGGGAACGCCTTGATAATAGAAAAAGTAGTAGAGTAGCCTATTATTTAAAGGACGTTAATGTTTTTAATCGTGATGATTGGCCTCAAATTATAGCTTTTATAACTTCAAAAATTACAAAGTTTGATAGTGTAATCAGACCTATTTTGAAAGAGCTATTTTAATACAAGGAGATTTATATGAATAGATTAGACCTACCAATTATACTTTTTGAAAATATGAAGATAGTTGAGCCATACCCTGAAAAAGTAGCACCAGTTCCTAAAATACTTAAAAGGACAGCTTTTTTCCCTGGTGGGTTAGGGTTATGGGATAGTAATGATTGTGAAAGGATTCCTAACATCTTAGTTTTAGGACAAGACTTTTCAACTGAAAAACAATACATAGAAATGCTAAATGAAGAACGTAGTGGATTGACAGGTCCAACTTGGAGAAACTTAATTAAGCTCTTTAATGAAGCTACTATTCCTTTACAGGATTGCTTCTTCTCCAATGTATTTATGGGACTCAGAAAAACAAAGTCAATGACAGGTAAATTCCCTGACTACAAAGATAAAGCGTTTGTACAAAGAAACTTGGAATTCTTATTCTATCAAATTGATACGATACAGCCTACATTTATTATTACTTTAGGAAAATATGCTTCAGATATGCTAGCACAGCTATCCAATGTGGACTTAGAAGCTTGGAACAACTATAATGCCTTAAAAACTCCTGATGTAGGGCTTATTAAGTATGTTAAATTCAAGGAGAACACATGTAATTGCGTAGCATTAGAACATCCATCAATGAGAAATACAAATGTTAAGCGAAGAAAATATGGTGACTTTGTTGGTAATGAAGCAGAAATCGTTATGCTGCGAGAAGCTTTGAACACCTATGATTCATCTCAAAAACTTCGCTAAATAGTGAACGTTAATAGAAAGACCAAAGAATAGTGACTATTAAAGAAGAACCATTATTATTATAAAAATTTATAATCTGAAGCAGTAAAGGGGCAGACTCTAATGTTCGGAGAAGTAACTTATGATGCAATTATGTAAGAAAGCAATTTACACAGAAAGAAATTATAAGACTACTTACTAAAGATCTCTACTTATTGAAATACGATACAAAATATATTTTCAATAATACCTAGTACTTTAGCTTAATTGAATAGTGTTAGAAAAATTGGGGAAAGGGGAAACTCTACCTATTTTTAAAGAAATGTGCTGAATTTGTAGCTACATAGTCACCAATTGCTTGAAAATTCTTAAACTAGGATATAAAATAAGATAGAAGCGAAAGTACTCCAGTGATATTGGTATGCTTATAGAATTTGAAACGCCTAATGTTTCATTGCTCACTCTTTCAAATATTAAACAGGACATCATGGAGTTAATAAAATATGCACGTTGTATTTACATCATGCATATTTTATACTATAATTAGTATAATAAAGGTAGAAGGAGAGATGCTGATATGGCTAATACAAGTATGAATATTCGCATGGATAATGAAATTAAAAAACAAGCGCAAGAGTTATTTGCTCAATTTGGCTTAGATATGACTACAGCTATTAATATATTTTTGAGGCAATCCATTAGAGAACAAGGTATACCATTTCAATTAAAAATTAACACACCTAATGAAGTTACTCTATCAGCATTTGAAGAAGGAGATAGGATGATTAATGATCCTACTACACCTAGATTTTCAAGTGTGGAGTTATTGTTTGAGGATTTAAATTCATGAAATATGAAATTCTAAGAACCACTCAATTTAAAAAAGACTATAAACTAGCTGTAAAAAGAGGTTGTGATATTGAGTTGTTGATGAAAGTAGTGTCTCTTTTAGCAAATGGAGAGCAACTGCCATCGGAATATAGAGACCATTCTTTGAATGGTAATTATTCAGGTTATAAAGAGTGTCATATACAGCCTGATTGGTTATTGGTTTACAAGATAGTAGAAAAACAATTAGTGCTTACACTATACCGAACAGGCACACATAGCGACTTGTTTTAAATATAAAAATACTTCAGACCCAAGGATATCCAAGGGTCTTTTTCACGTTCAAAAATAAGAAGATGATATTTATACCAAGAAAACCTTTAACACCTTGTAAGCATCCAGGGTGCCCACAGCTAACGGACCAAAGGTTTTGTGATAAACACAAGCAAAAATACGAATGTGCCATCGATTTTTTCTGCTATAAGTACTAAGCTTTCTTAAAAGTGTAGAAGCTGTAATTTTGCCAGCTTTAATAGATAAAGCAACTCTTAACATATCAGGAAAATGAGTTTCAATAAGGTTCCAATCAATAGTATCAGATAATAATTCATCAATATGTTCATATTTGGCATCTTTATATGGTCTGTAAAGTGTGATATCCTTCCAGTTACGAGCACGTGGCATCAAATTAATGCCTACTTATTGTGACAGTTATAGGTTTGTAGAAATGGTAGCTAGTGGTATAATATTCTTAAAAGTTACGTCGGATTGGTAAATTATTGTGGTGCGACAAGAAGTCGCTAATTGGTTTGTAGGTTGCATGAGAGTTAAATACCTACTGTCATTATTCTACGCAGGAGTGATGCTGGGTTAGGGGGAAAATGGAAAGTATAAACGAAAGTTGAACCTTTGTAATCTTCGTAATCTATGATAAGCGTACTGCGGAGTATAGAAGGATACTTACCCATTTGAATCTACTGTTAGTGGAACTTGGTAAACCCTTTGTGTTCCTCAATAGAGGTAGGGTAATCGAAAGAAAAATACAATACCAGAGGGTAAAGGAGCCAAAAGGCTGCCTACCTACTCGACACTTAACTATAGTTAGGATTAGTTTATATATTATGAAGCAAAAAGAACCGTCCCCATTGATTCTCTTTAACAAACAAAGGAGGTCAAAGACACTAACTTAAATATAAGAAAAATGTGTCTTGGCAATGAGATGCATTACAGTTATTAATAAATGATACTATTAAAAATCTAGGGAAGTGGGGCGCATTATGCCAAAAAATGATAATATGCTAGCAATTTTATGGATGCTAAATTCAGGTACAAAAATAACTGCAAAGCAAATATCCGAAAGGTTAGAAATAAACATAAGGTCAGTTTATCGTTATATCGATGCATTGTGTGTTAGTGGAGTGCCAATAATATCCGAGCCTGGTCATAACGGCGGATATAGTTTGCTTAACAATTTTATTCGAACACCCCTGTTTTTTGATCTTGAAGAGAAAAAATCACTTTTGCATGCTGCCATTTTTGCAATGGAAGCAGGATATCCTTTTATGGAAGCACTAAATAGTGCAACATCAAAGTTAAAGATGTTTTCGAATCAAGACCAAGAAAAAGTTCTCAATCGTCATTTAATCGGATTTGAAGTAGTGAGTCGTATTTCAGATCCAGCTGTCAAACCTATATTAATGGAACTCGAGCAAGCTGTTGCTAATGAATGCTCTATGGAAATTGAATACTGTGCAGGTTATGAAGGGCATCCCAAGCATAGGGTTGTTGACCCCTATGGGATGCTTTACTGGAACAATAAATGGTATGCTATTGCATTTTGTCATCTTAGGAATGAAATTCGCAGCTTTAGGGTAGATAGAATAGTAAATATTATAAGCACTAAAAATACATTTAAGCGTCCTGAAACTTTTTCAACACGTGAGTTTTTTACAAAAAACTTATTATCGAATGTGGAAAGCAAAGTAGGACTTTGCACTTTAGTAATTGAGGGCAAGTCAGAAGCATTGAATGACCTTTGTGCACATTGGTTTTTAGGATATCATCTGATAGAACGAACTGAATGCAGAGCGAATTTTTTAATGGATGAAGACTCAATCCATACCTATGTTCCTCATATTCTACTTCTATATGGTAAATCAATAAAGGTGCTTGAACCAAATAGTTTTAAAGCTGCTATGGCAGCAATTCTTAGAGATTTGATGGCTCATTATCTTCACTGACTGAATTTGTCAGTAAAGATAATATATAATAGATCAAGAAGGAATTTGAAACCATCCTGTAATAAATAGTAACAATAAAATGAATGTGGAGGAATAGAAAATGAAAAATACAGTATATCTTTATGTATTTGATACAATGGCAGACTGGGAAATAGGTTATTTAAGCACTGAAATCAATTCGGGAAGGTACTATAAAAAGGGATTAATACCGCTAAAAGTAGTAACTGTAGGAATTAACAAGACACCTATTACTACAATGGGAGGTCTGAAAATATTGCCAGAAATTGAACTTAAGGAGTGTAGTATAGATAAACCGTTTTAAATAGCTTAATATACCTGTATATTTTAATTGGTTTTTCATATCCTAAGAAAAAGACATTAGGAGATGATATTTATGAGTAGAACAACTTCAGTAACCGCAAAACTTCATAGCTATTCTTT
>CAKZUB010000097.1 GCA_937921505.1 uncultured Clostridia bacterium
GAAGGAAATAACAACAAATTCAAACTGCTTAAACGTATTGTATACGGAAGAAGTGGATTGGTCAACCTCACAAAAAAATGTAAACTTGCATTTCTACCTCAAAGTGAAGATTTTAGTTTATTTCCTTTAATATAAATGCACGGGCAGCTATCTTAAACTGCCAGTGCATTTATATGTCCTATAATACCCAAAGTTCAGAAAGAACCGAAACTTCTAATGTCTGCTTTAAGTTTGAATTTACTTATTTATGACTTAATGTGGTTTGCCACAACATACTTTATATTTTTTGCCACTGCCACATGGGCATAACGCATTTCTTCCTACATCTAATGTTCTGACTTTTGTTCTTCCCCTTGTTCCTCGTTCATTACTAACTAAATAAGACCTAAGCTCATCTGGTGTATGCCCTTTATTTATCCATTTTCTTGTAGTATTCACAACACTTACAATATGCTCAAGTACCTCATTCGCTTGCTTAAGATCTTTAATGCCAATGCCAATATCTTCCCAATCTTCCAACATGAGCTTTATTGCATTACCAGTTTTATCACAATCTACTCTTGCAATCATAACTACAGTCAGTATCGCTTCTTCAATAATTTCTGCATCTTGTGTAAAGTTTTTTCTAATATAACTCTTTAATTTTTGCACTTGAAGTGTATTATCATAATACAACTCATCACTCATTTGCTCAATATACGCTTTAGTTGGTATATAATACTGTTTATCTTTTGTAAGCTCCAAAAACTCGTAAAAGTTTTGATCATCTATACTATAGATAGTCTCTTCTACAATATAATTATCTATTACAAGGCTTCTACTCGAGATCACCCTGTCTCTTCTAGCAAAATCTATAAGCTGTCTTTCATCTAAGATACCCGTATGGTAACGATTATATAGTTCAACCACCCAATTAATTTGCACAGCTCCATACAAATTAAGAAGTCCCATAATATGTGTTCTTATCTTACTATTTGCCCTTATCTGATCTCTTAGTAATGTTTGCTCTATTTTTTTATATTCCTTTTTAATATTTGAGTTAATAGTTAATCTTGCCGAATCCCTCGTTTCTATAAGCTCTACAAGTGCTAAGTCTAATAGCGTATAATAATCTAAAATTTCTTGGGGGTCATCAACCCTTTTATCTTTAGCCATAAGTTTTTCAAATATTTCTAATTCCTCTATACTAAGCATAACCAATACACGAACTATGTTAGTAGGCATCCATTTAATTAAAGCCTCTATAAGTTCTGCTTTCTTGAGCTTATAAGCACCTTTTAGTCCATATAATCTACCAAGTTCTTCGAGTTCTTTCTTATTGTAATCTAGTAACATGGCTCCTCCTAATTATCGATTATCCTTCAACTGTATTTATAAATTATTTTTTCTATTTATTATATCATACCTTAATACTAACGTATGTTAAAATTATAGACTCTGTTTCTTAAAATGTTACTACTTCTCTTGCTATTTATCCACATATTCTAGTGTTTTTCTGGTGCTTATCCACAACTTATTCACATTTCAGCCTAGTTATTCACACTATTTCTTGTTTTATAATCCCTACTCTTTTAATATCTACTCTTATAGTTTTATTTGGAGATTGGCATAATATTATATATGCGCACTTTCTATTACTAATATATATAGGTGCTCAAAATCACTTTATTACTTGGTCTGTATTAACTGATTTATTTGTTGCTATAATAGGTTATGTGTGTTGTTGCATAAAGTTATTTAGACTGATCAGACTATAAATATTTCCAATATCTTCTTTTTTTATACAAAAAATTACTAACATATATTAGTTTATCCACAGCAACTACCTTGAAATTAAGGGTTATGCACAGGTTTTCCACATAAATTGGGTATAACTTACCTTTTTGCTCCTTTTTTATAAACCAATGGCTTCATTTACTTCTCTCATACCTAATATAGTATGTTCTATTACATCTTCTAGCGTTCTTCCTAGCATCTCACAGCCATTTAAAATCACTTGTCTGTCTACTCCAGCTGCAAAACTAGCTGTTTTAAATTTCTTTTTAACAGATTTTAGTTCTAAATCCATAACACTCTTCGATGGTCTCATAAGTGCTGAGGCTGCTACAAGTCCCGTCAGTTCATCTATCGTATAGAGCACCTTTTCAGCATTTGTCTCAGGTTTAATATCCACTACAATTCCATACCCATGTGAAGCTGCAGCCCTTATATAACTCTGTGGCACACCATGCTCCTTCATAAGCTCCTGAGACTTGACGCAATGCTCATATGGATACATTTCATAATCCAAATCATGCAAAAGTCCAATAACTCCCCATACCTCCGCGTCTTCTCCATAAATCTTTGCAAAATGTCTCATTACGCCTTCTACCGCCAACCCATGTTTCCTAAGCGCCTCACTTTGATTATACTCACAAAGTAATTGCCACGCAGTCTCTCTCTCCATCTTTTCACTCATATTTTTCATCCTCCTGGTATTATTATTAATTAGGCATTTTTGAAACTTTATATTCATTGACCCTCAATGATTTCAATCTTTTATACGAATACATCTTCTCACATACATAGTTTACATATACGAGTACCTGAAGAATACTAAAATCATCTTGCGGCCCTACCAAATCTTTCCACTTCAAAGTAACTTATCATATACTAGGTACTAGCTGAGGGATTTTGAGGGTTCGGAAGTTGCCTGTGCAACATTTCGTAAAGAAAATCTTAGCAGTTTATTCAAATAGCTTTTAGCCACACTGTCTGAGCATAGATGTTGCAAAGCAACATCCGCGAGTTTGCGGCGTTCATTTGAAGAAAGTGCTTAGATTTTTAGAAATGTGAAACTGAGCAACTGGAGAACCCTCAAAATCCCTCTACGGACCTGCCGCATATATTTACTCCACCTCAAACAACCCCTTAATCTCCTCATCACTCATCTTTGTAATAAGCGTTTCCCCTTCTTGCAGTACACTTTCAGTAAGTCCTATCTTTTTATCTTGTAACTCTTTAATCTTTTCTTCTATAGAATTCTTCGTAATAAGCTGAAAAACTTGCACATTATTTTTTTGCCCAATGCGGTAGGCTCTATCAGTGGCTTGATTTTGACTAGATAGATTCCACCAAGGATCATAGTGAATGACAACATCAGCACCCGTTAAGTTAAGCCCAGTTCCTCCTGCTTTGAGTGATATTAAAAATACTGGAACATCTGTCGTGTTAAAAACATTCACCATATGCATACGCTCTTCCACCTTTGTTTGGCCTGTAAGCATAAAATACCCGATATTGTGCGCTGTAAGTTCTTTTGCAATAATATCTAACATTGAAGTAAACTGTGAAAAAAGTAGGATCCTATGTCCCGCCTCCATGCTGTCATTCATGATTTGCATACACTGTTCTAGCTTACCACTGCCGCCTGCGTAATCTTCTAAGTAAAGTGCTGGGTGGTTGCAGAGTTGTCTTAGCCTTGTAAGCAGCGCTAATATTTTCATACGACTTTTCGCCATACCCTTTTGTCCCACAGCCTCATCTAATTCCTCTTTGGCTTTTGCAAGATGTGCTTGGTAGAGCTTTCTTTGTGAGTCTTCCATATTATTATAAATAATAGTTTCTGTCTTATCCGGCAACTCCTTAAGTACATCTTTTTTGAGCCTTCTTAGAATAAACGGCGAAACCATTCTCTTAAGCCTCCCGGTAGCTACTGGGTCTTGCTCTTTAACAATAGGCGTTTCGTACTTGCCTTTAAACTGGTTATAGTTAAAAAGATAGCCTGGCATACTAAAATCAAATAAGCTCCAAAGCTCCGCCAGGGAGTTTTCAATAGGTGTTCCAGTAAGCGCAAAGCTCACCTCACTTTCTACTGCTTTTAGTGCCTTGGCATTTAGCGTATTAGCATTTTTGATATACTGAGCTTCATCTGCAATACAGTATCTAAACATTATTTCTTTGTAATATTCAATATCTCTTTTAAGAAGCTCATAAGAGGTAATAATAATATGATAACCTTCTATCTCATCTAGCAGTGCCTTTCTGCTTTCTATATTACCTGTTACAACAAGGGCCCTAAGGTGTGGTGCAAAACGCTTGATCTCATTTTCCCAGTTAAGGGTTAGAGATGTTGGACACACGACAAGTGAAGGCTTAGCTTCTGTTTCTGAAGCAATAAGCGTAATAACTTGAAGGGTTTTACCAAGCCCCATATCATCTGCAAGTATGCCTCCAAAACCATAGTGAGCCATTGTTTTTAGCCATCTAAATCCCCTTTTTTGATAACTTCTTAAAGTTGCTTTAATACTTTCAGGCACCTCATAGTCTGCATCCTCTACATTTTTGACATCTCTTATAATCTGCTTGAAATATTTATCCCGATTGATTTCTATTTCAGCATTTTGTCTTAAGAGCTGATCAAGATAAAGTGCACGGTACTTAGGCAGTGTAGCTTCTCCTTTTTGCAAATCTTCTCCTGTTATACCAAGTCCTTCTATAATATTTGCAAGTTCACCGACTCCCACGTCTTCTACATCTATAAAAGAACCATCCTTCAAACGATAATACTTACTTTTTGTCTTATAGGCCGTTAGTATTTGTTCTACTTCATCCATCGGCATATTGACATCTCTTAAGGCGACATGAAGCATATTATTTTCAATACGAAGGCCTACCTGCCCTATAGTCGGTCTTACAACACGCATACTTTTAAGCTTATCCGTTACATTAACCTCACATACTTCAATAAGTTCTCCTATGCCTTGTCTGAGAAAGTGGTAAATATCTGCTTCTTCTTTCAGGTAAATCTTCCCTTGATAAGAACGAAAATCATAATTTCTAAGAATGGTATTAAAGCGGTGCTCAGTCTGTACATCTCTTACAAGCTGGCTAATTTTAATCTTCTCTTCTTCTGTAGGCTTTTTATAAGGATTAAAAGTAAAGGTATTATAACAGATGCCAATATCTCCAATAACACTTCCTTCACTATCCATATCTAAATAGACTTTAATAACAGCATGTTCTGGAATGATCTCTTCTCTTATCGCTTCCTCAATAATAACTGGCAGATGTTTTTCAACCTTTGAGAGCCCTGTCAGCATAAAGCGTTTGATAAGGCTGTCTGTGAAATGAAGCTGCTTATTTTCCTTTGATCTATTGCCCTCGTGCATATAAACAAGAACTGGAAAAACATCTTTTCCAAAAGCTTCACTTAAACGATAAAGTTTATCTTGAACGAGAATATATTTGTTGTTAGAGCACAAAATAGGCCGGTACATTCCAAGAGAGGTGGCAAGTAGGTAGTATTCACCTTCCTTATTCACACTTAAAGTAAACATAGGATCCCCTTCAATGCACTTTACTGTTTTATACGCCATGCTTCCAACAAACTCCACCTCTTGTCCTTTCACTAAATCAAAGAATTCATCAAATGCTTTAGCTCCTAAAGGAATAGTTTTACGATCACTTTTATTAAACCCTCTATAAACCCCAGCTTGTCTTAACACTTCTATATATTCTACCGTTTTATCCATCACAAATGTAACAAGTGCCCGAGAACTCTCCTCAAATAAGCTAATGTCATGGATAAACTCTAAATTTTTACCGTAACTTACATTGTTTCCTTGCAGCATATTGTCTGTAAACTCATAAAGATCCTTTACAACGTAAGCTTTCCTATCACCTACACTGAGTCCTAGTAGAAAAGTATTATGATAATCCTCTATGAGCTTTGGATAAATTTTAAGTACGGGATGCGCTCCGACTTCTAGCTCCTGCTCACGCATAATTTGATCTTCATAGTAAGCGAGTAAGCTTTTAGAATATTTCTCTTCTTCTTTGGTATAATGTATTGCTTCTTTATGCGAAGGTTGTATTTCATAATAGTATTTAAGCATAAGCGCTACCGCATGTTTACAGGCGCCATCATATTCATAGTAAGCTGGGCATTCACAATCAGCAGTTATACACTCCCTGCTATCTATCTCAACATGTACCTGATAATCACTATATCTTCCTTCTACTTGTGCTGCTACCTCAGTTTTGCCTTTTAACTGTGTTACGGTGCTTTCTCCAACGTTGCCATTTTCATAGTACTTTTGTCCCCTTTTAAAAACCAATTCACTGCTTGCTTGCATAAAGATATGTTCTAATGTAATAGCCACCTTATAATCTCCTTTATTCTCAAATGCAAATACTAAAAAGCACCCTAAGGTGCTTTATTTATAATGACTTTACGCCCTTTAGCAATCTTTTCAAGCTACATAGCAATAACTCTTAACTATTGTATATTATATACCAAATCCATCCTATATTAAACACCTAGAAGATATATTTAACTTATAATTTAAATACTGCCTTACTTCCTCTAGCAATACGCTTTACTTCAAGCCTTGCATCAATTCTTTCTTTAAGTTCTGGAACGTGTGAGATGATACCTACTAGTCTGCCATTTTTTTGGAGTCCTACCAGACAGTTAATGGCACTTTCTAGAGATTCTGGGTCTAAGGTACCAAAGCCTTCATCTACAAACATCGTATCAAGCTGTATGCCTCCGGCATACGACTGTACCACATCTGCAAGACCAAGCGCCATAGCAAGTGATGCTTTAAAACTTTCTCCTCCCGATAAAGTCTCAACCGACCTTGCCTTACCTGTATAGTTATCCATAACCTCCAAATCTAAGCCTTGCTGACTTCTAGCATCTCCTTTTTGAGTTTTTCTAAGAAGCTCAAATCTGTTTCCTGTCATCTTAGCAAATCTCACATTAGAAGCCTCTACAATATCATCAAAATAAGCTGCGAGCACATATCTTTCAAAGCTGATTTTGTATTCATTATCGCCTTTCATGACTTTAGCAAGTTCACCCACTAATGTGTACTTGTCTTCTTGTGCTTTAATCTTATCACTAAGTGCTTTGGCCTCCTTTAACACTTTCTGATTACTTTGTGCCCTTGCAAAAACAATTTGTTGTTGATGTGTTACTTGAACCTTCCTGGCATGCGTTAACTTTAACTTCTCTTTAATGACTTCAAGATCAATTGGCTGAAGGTCTTTAATCTCTTCACAAGCCTTTTCATAAAGCTTTTTACAAGCCTCAAGCTGATTATCAAACTGCTGAATGCTCTTATCTAATGATTCTATATCTTCTTCACTTTTGCAAAAAGTTTTATACTCCTTATAATCTGTAAAACCAAGAGCTAAAGTTTTATCCTTAAACAATACAGCTGCCTCTTCTTTTTCCTTTTCAGCCATTTTAAGGTTACTCTCAATACTCATAACCTTACCATCTACTTCTCCAAATGCTTTAGCGAGTCTATTGTAGTTTTCTTCTGCACTCTTATAGTCTTTATGCAGTGATTCTAACTTTGTTTGTATGTGAGACATTTCTGTTTGGATGTCATTATAGGTTTTAACTTTGCCT
Source organism: uncultured Clostridia bacterium (assembly GCA_937921505.1). Classification (GTDB taxonomy): domain Bacteria; phylum Bacillota; class Clostridia; order Lachnospirales; family Cellulosilyticaceae; genus FMMP01. The sequence goes on from CAKZUB010000097.1 coordinate 7,403, forward strand.
TCAAACTCTTCTTCTATCATTTTAAGTTGTTCCTGCGCTGCACTTAAATCCCCGCGTACTACTGCAAGGACTTCTGTTTGTTTCTTAAATTCTTCTTTAGCCAAGGTAAGCTCTTGACTTAAGCTTACTTTAGACTCTAGTAAAGGTGTGTTTTTTAAAATAAAGTCTTCTAGTGTTTTTAAGCGCGTTGTCTTTTCAGTTATGACTTGTTTATTACCAGCTATTAAAGTATTTACCTGAGTAGCAATAGCTTGTATATCAACTATTTCTTCTACTTGAAGTAATTTTTTAATAAGTGGATTAATACTTTCACTTAAAGCGAGTTTCATATTTGTGTTTAGTTCCGTAAGTTTATTAAAATACGCATCTCTCGCTTCACGCGCTTTCTCATATGCCACTTTGGCTAGGTCTAATGCTTCTTCATTAAAAGTTTCATCTAAAAGAACTGCTACACGCGGATGATCTTTTGACCCACATACAGGACAAGGCATATCTTCTTTTAGGCTCTGTGCCAAAAGCCCAGCTTGCCCCCTCCTAAAACTTTCTTCCACTGTCTCATATTTTCTCTTAGCCTCTTCAAACGCCTTATCAACTGCATTAAATTTAATTCCCATTAACGTGTGCTGTTCTTTTTTCTTATCTAATCCTTCTATTAAAGTCTTTAAAGTGATGAGTTCATCACTTTGAGCTTTAAGCTCCTTAAGAGAAGCTTCTACATGTAGTTTATCCTTCTCTGCTTCTATAACCTTTTCCTTTATCTCATCGATCACTTTAATAGTAGCTTCATTTTTATCAATAGTTTCGTTTAACTGAGTTAAAGTTGTTCTTAAACGCTCTGCCTTTTTTTGTAATGCTGCCGCTGTTTCTTTACTTGCATCATATTTTTGCGCTTTACTTTTTAGTTTTTCAGCTTCATTAAGAGTCTTTTCCAGCTGCTTTTTTTCAATATCTTTAGCTTTTTCTAGTTCAAGACGCCCCAGTGCTTCATCATAATCCTTCTTTAACTTAATGCGCTCAGTCGTTGTGATCTTCAGCGCCTCATCTTGTACTTTAAAGGCTGTATTTTTAACGGCCCACTTTTCTTCAAATCCCTTTACAGTTAAAGCCTTCCTGGCTTTATCTAACATAACTCTTTTTTCTTTGTATGACTGTGTTTGATTTTCAAGTAGTTTAAAGCTGTTTTCACAGCTTGTACGATCTTCAAAATTTTTATTAATGTTTTCCCCTTGAACGAGTTCTTTATTAAGTTTTTCTATAGTTGCTTCAACTACTTTAACTTCTTCATCAATCTGCTCTTTAACTTTAAGATCATAAGCTATAACCTCTTTAGCCCTCTTAAAAACTTCTTCTAAGTTGATCATTTGAGATTGAATGATCCTAAAAAGCTCCTCATCTGATTCTTGACAGTTAAAGTCTCTTAGCTTAGCATCTCTTTCGTTTCTTTTAAACTTAACTTCCCGATCAATCTCACTTGCTTCTGAACTCATTTTATTTTGGAGCTTCTCAAAAACGCCTGTGCCAAATATTTTTCTAAAGATCTTTTCTCGCTCTTGGCTATCTGCTATTAAGAGCTTTTTAAATTCTCCTTGAGGAATCATTACTATTTGCCTAAATTGCTCTTGGTTAATACCAAGAATCTTTTCAAGCTCTGCTGTAACTTGTGAAATACCTGTTATGACCTTACCATCTGGAAGTATCAACTCTGCATAGGGTTTATGTTCCTTCTCCCCTTCTCCTCTTAGCTTTTTTTGCATATAGAGAGGCTCTCTTTTTACATAGTATTCCTTGTCCCTAAGAGCAAACCAAAGCTCTACCTTCGTCTCTTCCTCAGGCGTTGCAAAGTCACTTCTAAATGAGATTTTTTTTCTTTCTTCTCCGCTCGCTTCACCATAAAGTGCATAATTAATAGCATCGAAAATAGTCGTTTTTCCTACACCTGTATCTCCTGTTATGACAAATATATTTTTATCTTGAAGCACTCTAAAGTCTAAGTCCTGTTCTTCTAAATAGGTTCCAAAGCCTTTTACAACGAGTCTTAAAGGTCTCACGTTTCACCATCTCCCTTTTCTACCTCCTGAATGATTGCATCCATAAGCATCCTTGCCTCTATAGCACATTCACGTCCCTTCATATCCTTATAAAAGTCATCAAAAAGTTCAAGTCTAGTCTTATCTCGGAAGTTAACAGCAATATTATTTGCTTTTTCTCTTGCTATTTTATTTTCTCTTTGAAGCTCCATAAAATAAGGATAGGTCCCTTTAATTTTAGCCACAGGATCTATCAGTTCTCCCTCATCCGTTAATATCACTTTAATATAATCTTCGCGGTTACCACAGGTATAAACTTCTTCTTTAAGCAAATCTTCCAGATTCCCTTTAACTACTCTAAAATCTCTTTTAGGTTTAAATTCTTTAAGTCTTACTTTAACACTGCCATCGTCTGCAATTTCAACAATAGTTAAGCCCTTTTTTTGATTTATTTCAGAAAAAGAATACTTAAGAAGTGAACCCGAATATCTGATTTTATCACTCCCTACTTTTTGAGGCCCATGCAAATGCCCAAGCGCTGTATAGTTGAACCTATCAAAATAAGCTGCATTAATAAGATCTATCCCTCCTATTTCAGACTCACTAAAATCTAGACCGCATTCTTCTTTAGGCTTATCACTTCTATAGGTAATATAACCATGCGCTACTGCAACATTTCTTTCCTCTTCATTCATCTCTTCATGAATTGTTGCTGTAATCGCTCTCATTGCATCATCATGGGTTTTTATGGCACTATCTTCAAGTAACTCTCTTACAACAGCTGGGGGAGCATAAGGAATCAAATAGAAGTTAACAGGTCCATGCTCGTCTTTTAATACGACTTTTTTACACCGCTTTTTAATAAGTCCGCCTATATGTAGTCCGCTGTCTGTTAAAAGCTCGCTGGCAAACTCAAGTCTTTCATTGCCATCATGGTTACCCGCTAAGGCAATAACAGGCGTACCTAAGTCCCTGACAATTTTATTTAAAGTGCCATTTAGAAGTTCTACAGCTTCTATAGGCGGCACCGCTCTATCATATAAATCCCCTGCTATTATAAAAGCTTCTGGCTTTTCTTCCTCTATAATCTCAAAGACTTGCTGCATCACAAAGGCTTGATCTTCTGTCATATGAAAGCCATTGACCTGCTTGCCTATATGCCAGTCTCCTGTATGAATAATTTTCACTAAACTTCACCCCTGTCACTATTCCAATTTATACCTTAATGATACTATTTTTCCCTATATCTGTCAAAAGGGGCTGTCGCACTAAAGGGGACGGTTCTCCAAAGATGAGGTTCTAACGAACCTCATCTTTGGAGAACCGTCCCTTTTTATTTTAACAACGGCCTTGCTGGTTCATAGTAAATAGCCTTTGCCTTGGCATCTACTATTTCCTTTTCAGGATACCTTAGCGCTGTTAGTTTTCCTCCAAATACGCAGCCTGTATCAATATTAGCTGTATTATTAGCAATTTTAACACTTTCTCTTGGTGTATGCCCATAAACAACAAATGCCTTGCCATAATATGCTTTAGACCAATTAAGTCTTATAGGTAATCCAAAGTGGTCTTTTTCCCCTGTTGTTTCACCAAACATAGCTAAATCACGTATTCTCCTTGAGCCTCTTCCTTGAAGTTTTTCTTTAAGCCCTGCGTGAGCCACTACTAACTTCCCATCATCAAAAACATAATGACTAATACGCCCGTCTAAAAACAGCTTAACTTCTTCTATAAACGACTCGCTCTCATGTGACATTTGCTCGAGTGTCTTTTCAAGTCCATGAGCAACCTGAACATTTGAACCTTTTAATTTCCTTTGCAATTTACCATCATGATTGCCGAGTACGCAGTACGCTACCCCCGACTTCACCATAGACATAACAAGCTTTAGAACCTCCATATTTTTAGGCCCACGGTCCACAAGATCTCCTACAAATACTACCGTTCTTCCTTTTGGTGAATAGGCCCGGTATGCCTCTTGTTCTACTACATAATCTAGCTTTTCAAGTAGCTCACATAACTCATCATAACACCCATGAATATCTCCAATGATATCAAAAGGACCATGAATATCTTTTTTATTATTATAGAGCTTGGTACGTAATACCTCAGCATGACTTACTTCTTCTTCACTATTTAGTAGATAGACATACCTAAACCCTTCTTTTTCTAAGCTCCTGATCTCATATTTTTTCTCATTTATCACTTCTGGTTCATTAAAGATAATTGCCACAGGAAAGCAATGATATTTCTTTGCTAATGCTACAATATTCTTTCTATCTTTTTGTTGTATATACTCTGCATCAATAACAGTTAGCTTGGCTTCTTCAAGCCTCTTGATGGCAGCATGATATAATGCCTCAAATACGGTATCTTTAGCCGTACCATCATTTTCATCATCTACTAATCCTTTAAAATAATCAAAAGCTAAAATTTCTTCTTCTTTAAAATTCTTTTTAATAAGATGAGACTTTTCACTGCTATCCCTTCCTATTAATGCTACTAGTGATAATTCTGGTAGATCGATTTGCACTTTGTAAACACTCCCATCCATACTGATGTCCTAGGCACATCTTCTACCTTTATTGTTTCTCTATAAGGATAGATTTTATACTTCACCAGGAAGATTGGAGAACCGTCCCCCTAAATGCCAAACAGCTTCTTCTTTTGTGGCCCATGAGGTGACGAGACGAATAGCAGAGTGAGATTCATCAATCTTTTGCCAAATATGAAAAGCATAGTTTGCTTGAAGCTTTTTAATGATTTCATTGGGTAAGATCGGGAATATTTGATTAGATGATGACTGTATTAAAAAGGTGTAGCCTGCCTTTTGGATTTCAAACTGTAGCAAGCTTGCCATTTTATTTGCGTGTTCTGCTAGCTCAAAGTATAGGTTATCTCTAAAAAGTGCTTCAAACTGTATACCAATGAGTCTCCCTTTTGCAAGCAAAGCCCCTTTTTGTTTAATATGAAATCTAAAGTCTTCTTTGAGCGAGTCTCGGCAAATAACAAGTGCCTCCCCCATTAAGGCTCCATTTTTGGTGCCTCCTATATAAAAAGCATCTGTTAGACTCCCTAAATCTGAAAGTGTCATGTCACTTTCTTGTGAGGTCAGCGCGGAGCCAAGTCTTGCCCCATCTAGGTATAAAAGCAGATTATTTACTTTACAAAACTCACTTAAGTCTTTAAGTTCGCCTTTTTTATAGATAGTTCCTACCTCTGTAGAATTTGAGATGTATATCATTTTAGGTTTTACCATATGCTCATCCGTATGTGCATCCAGTACACGTTGGATATGCTCACAAGTTAGCTTTCCATCACTTACCTCTACTGTAATCACCTTATGTCCTGTAGCCTCAATAGCTCCTGTTTCATGGGTAGCTATATGACCAGTACTTGCAGCAATAACCGCTTCGTGGGGTCTTAAAAAAGCGGAAATGGCTGTAAGATTGGTCTGTGTGCCTCCTACAAAGAAATGAACTGCTGCGTCTTTTTGACCTATCTTCTCTTTTAATAATTCAGCTGCCCTTTGTGTATAATGATCCTCCCCATAGCCTTCTGTCTGCTCTAAATTAGAAGCCACTAAAGCTTCTAATAGTCTTGGGTGTGCCCCTTCACTGTAATCATTTTTAAAACTATACATTTTTATAGCCTCCATTTCTTAGTGTTTAAATTATCATATAACCTTATAGAAGTCACTGCATATTATACCTGATTAAGGTCGAAAGAAAAACACTTTCAACTTTTCATTTATGGCAGTATCACAAGCAAAGCTTGTGATATGCAATGGGAATAAAAATGACAGTTCTTATCAAAATAAGACCTGCCATTTTATGAGACGTTATTTAAATTGTTCTGCCACTTTTAAAAACCATTTATCTAAACACTCAATTACCTTAATAAGTTGTCTTTTAGAAGTCACAAAAGCACTATCATATCTCGTCCCTGTCGCCCATTCACTAATGACTACATCATAATCTTGCAACAGCTCAGGTATATCTATTTGAAGACTCAAACATTTATCTACTAATACGCCTATTTTATGAGTATGAGGATATTGTTCTCCCTTCATCTCTATTTGAAACTTTAACATCTTCTCAGCTGCTTGCTGTACATGATAGGCAATATAATTCAAATAAACCTCATCTTGTGCGTCTTCTAAAAGCTTTAAATTATTTTGTGCCATTTGCAAATCAGTCCTTGCTAGTACATAAAGCCCCTTCATAAATTAACAACCCCTCCCTACTTACAACATCACAAATACTATTTTTTATTTTTACATTTTCATTAAATTCTTCTTGAGTCTTGATAATTAAATCTACTTCATTATCTAATGTTTTAAGTAGAGTGCTAAAGACTTTATACAATTTCTCACTTTTACTTGCAATAACTAAGAGGTCAATATCACTTTCCTCTCCGCAGTGTAGTGTCAAACTACTTCCAAATACATAGATCTTTTCTACTCCACTTGGGAGCTGATCTAGAAGTTTGATCACATCTTTTTGTTTTGATGGATAAATATGTTCTATTTTATAGTCTGTATCAAAAAGCTTATTAAATCTATATCTTTTACCCATCTCTACCATACTCTATTCACTCCCTTTAGTCAGTCTACCAAGAATTAGCTGTCACCATTTTTATTATATTATATACCATAAATATAATTTGTTAAACATTTATGAGGAGAAACCTATTGTTTTTGAGTAATTGCTACTGCTACGTTTAATTTTTTCATCAAAAACAGTGCTATGACTCAATTACAAAGAGCTTATCCACCCTTATTACCTAGTGGATAAGCTCTTTGTAGTTAGTCATTAAGTAAGTCAGGATAATTTGTAAAAATACCATCTACCCCAATAGATTCAAAATACTGTCCAATTTTTTTTGTATTGACGGTGTAACTAAATACCTTAAGACCTTTTGCATGGGCATTTTTTACGAAAGTCTCATCGATAAAATCTGCATTTTGATTAAGACTATAGTTATTCAGCCCATTTTTCATTAGATACGTGATAGGTTCAATCATGGCTGAGGAAATAAGTACCCCCACTCTAATACCCTCAATGTTTAATAATTTTTTAAGACAATGATGATCAAAAGAAGAAAAAATTACTTGATCAAGTAAATGCATGTCTTTTACAAGTTGGTAGACATCTAGTTCCACTTGTCTTGTTTCAAGTGTTGCTTTTTTTATCTCGATATTAATTGTCATATCAGAAGGAAACACCGAGAGCACTTCTGATAACAACGGTACTTTCTCTCCAGCAAATTCTCTGCTATACCAGCTGCCTGCATCAAGTTCTTTTAACTCATCGTACGTTGTCTCCATGACCATACCAGCGCCTGTAGTTGTACGATCAAGTGAATAATCATGGATAACAACAAGTTGACCATCTTTAGTCATTTGAACATCAAATTCAACTGACTTTGCTCCCATGCAAACAGCTTTTTTAAAAGCTGCTACTGTATTTTCTGGCGCATATCCCGATGCACCGCGGTGTGCTATAATTTCCATACTCATCCCACCTTAAATTTTTCAAATAGTGTTTTTCTGCATTTCCCATCAACTTTCTCCACATCGATGATTTGATCTATTTTTTTTAATTCATCGAAGAAAGCTTCAAAGTTCATTTCAATAGATGAAACTGCAATCAGATGGATAAAAATAATTTCATTTTGACCCATACTATCCTCTTCATCTATTATTACTTCCATTTTGCGTAAATGTAAGTGAAATTTTTCTATCACTTGATTAATACTCCAAATCTGTCTTGGACTATCAATCGTTGTAATAATAATCTCAATTCCTTTTTTTTTCATCATGTTACGATGTTCAAATGTGCCAAAAATTTTTAACATAAACATTGCTATCGCAGTTGCTGCGATACTCGTTATATAGCCTCCTGAGCCAATAGCTAATCCAATAATTGCAACTACCCATAAGCTGGCTGCTGTTGTTAATCCTTTTACATTGCCTTCATTACGTATAATGGTTCCAGCACCTAAAAAACCAATACCACTAATAACCTGAGCCCCAAGCCTTGTCATATCAAAAGTAGCTGCAACCTTACCAGATGCAATAAGCTCCGTTGGGATAATCATAACAACTGCCGCACCCATACAAACAAGAGAATGTGTTCTAAGGCCTGCAGGCCTATTTTTACTCTCACGCTCTAGACCAATAACTGAACCTGCAAAAGCTGCAAAGAGTAGTTTAAATATACTTTCAACATGATCTTGGCTTAATATTAAATACTGTGGTGCTAATGTCTCTATATATTTTAAATATACAAACATAAGGATGGATCCTGCAACCATACCTAAAATCAGCGGATCTTTTCCCATTTTTTTTTCTTTATCCATATAGAGAACCCCTTTTACATTAAGTTAGGCAAGAAAAGTACCAAAGTTGGGAAGAATGTTATAATAAGTAGCGCGATAATGAGTGCTCCAATCATTGGTAAACTCTCCCGCACAAAATCTTGTATTGGCGTATTGGTGATTGAGCAAGTCGTAAACATCATCGAGCCAAAAGGTGGGGTAACTCCTCCAATCATAATATTAACAATAATAATTGCACCAAAATGAATAGGATCAACCCCTAATCCAACGATAACAGGTACAACTAAAGGCGCAATAATAATAAGCGCCGCTCCGCCTTCTAAAAACATGCCCATGACAAGGAGTAACATATTAATAATCATTAACATCATCCATTTATTTGTTGTTAATCCAATTAACCCTTCTGAAATAGCTTGCGGAATTCTTTCCCAGCTCATGTAATATCCAAAAACAGAGGCCGAGACAACAATAAGCACAACTGTACCTGTTCCATAAATGGTATCTTTCATAATTTCTTTAAAGTGTACTATTTTTAATTCCTTATAAACAAAAAAGCCAATAAGTGTCGTAATAAAAACTGCTATAGCACCTGCTTCAGTCGGTGTAAACATGCCAAAGCGAAGTCCTAAAATAACTCCAAAGGGTAACATAAGTGACCAAATTGAATCTTTGAGTTGTTTTAAAATCTCTAGAATACTTGCTCGTTTTTCTCTGGTGGGTAAGTAGCCTCTTTTTTTCGATATAATAGCTACTGTTATCATAAGTGCGGCACACATAACAAATCCTGGAACATATCCTGCAGCAAACATTTTCCCAACAGATACTTTTGCAATAAGTGCATAAATAATAAGATTAATACCAGGTGGGATAACTGGCGAGATGGCTGAAGAACTTGCTGTTATCGCTGCTGAAAAAGCTCTAGAATAACCACGTTTTTCCATCTCAGGAACTAATATTTTGGATTGCATAGCTGCATCAGCATTTGCTGATCCCGAAACACCTCCCATAAGAGTACTTAATACAACATTTACTTGTGCGAGTCCCCCTGACATATGCCCAGTTAGCACCTCTGCCATACTCATAAGCTTATTGCTAATCCCTGAGTAATTCATAATAGAACCTGCCATAATAAAAAATGGAATGGCTAAGAGTGGGAATGAACTTGTTGCAGATACGAATTTTTGCAGTATTAGGTCTGGCGGCATACCTACATTGATAAATGCAAAATAAGCTAATGCCGCTGCAAATAGGGCGAATGCAATGGGAATACTTGAAAAATACAAAAGAAAAACAATGACTATGGGTAAATATTGCATCATCTAATTCACTCCCTTCTTATTTAATAAAGCAAACTCTTTGATGTCTTTTATGATAAAACAAATACCATGAAATGTCATAATTCCAAAACCAACCACAAGTGCTGAATTAACGACCGCTGATGAAACACCAAGTACAGCCGTTGGCTTTATTGAAGCTATTTTAGTAAAGATTACACTTAAGTAAAAAATGTAACCGGTTATAATCACAAGCATCACATCAACAATTATTTTAACAAAACCTTTCACTCTGGGCGTACCACGATTAACAATAAAATCAATACCAATATTCATACGATGCTTAAATGTTGCACTGGCTCCAATAAAGACGCTCCACACAAAACAGATTGTCGCTACCTCTTCTGCCCAGTACATGGATGTTTTAAAAAAATAACGTAATAAAACATTTATAATAACAATAAGTACCATTATCCCTAGAAAAACTCCACTCATAATTTCTTCTGCATTCTTAATGATAAATTTCAAGCTCTTCATCCTATATCCTCCATACCCTCTATATCTTAATAAAAAGGTTCTGTTGAATGTTTCTACAACAGAACCTTCGGTACTATTGACCGCGAATAGTTTTTAACTGTGCTTGTATTTGGTCATAGATATCAATGCTTAAACCTGGTAAAGTCTCATATAAGCTTCTAGTCGCTTCTGTAAAAGCAGCTTTATCTACTTCATTAAAAACAACACCATAGCCTTCTAGCTCTTTTACAACATCTGCATGTTGTGACTTAAGTAATTCAACCATATGATTTGCTTCTTTTGTAAATTCCTCTTGAACTATGTCTCTATATTTTTCTGGTATTTTGTTCCACACATCAATAGAAATATAAACACCGCATGTTCCAAGGAAGTGATTTGTTAAAGCAACATTTTTCTTGCCTGTTTCATAAACTTTTGTGCCTATATTTGTGAATTCAGACCCCTCTAACCCATCAATAACACCTTGCTCAAGAGCACTAAATGTTTCTCCCCAAGGTAATGGTTGCGCTGAGGCACCCATTGCTGTTAATGTTTCAATGAATAATTGACTGCCTGGTGTACGAAGTTTAACACCTTTTAAGTCACTTGGTGTTTTAACAACTTTATCTGTAATAACATTTCTAAATCCAAAAACAAAATCAAGCGCTAGTATTTTAATGCCTTTTTCTTCAGCCTTTAACTTCCAATCTTCAACCATTTGTGTTCTTACAAGCTCAACATATTCATCATAACTATTGTATAACATAGGTCCAACAAGTGCAGTAAACTCAGGTACATAGTCACCGATATACGATGGATCTTCAACAGATATAAAATCTGCACCACGTACAACTTGCTCAACACCATCTTTATAGGTAGCTATTTGCCCTTGTGGGAATGTTTGGATTTCGATAGCGCCATTGGTTTTTTCTAAAACACTTTTGGCCACTGCATCCATAGATTTAGTTAATTGTTCATCTGGACTAAATACATGACTAAGTCTTAATACAAGCTTATAGTCGTCTGGTACTTCACTGGCAGCTTCTTTAGCCTTATCCTCTGTGGCCTCCACTACTGTTTCTTTAGCTGTTTCTGCTACTGTTTCTTTCACTTCTTGTTTAGCACATCCACCAAATAATCCGACTGTTAGTGTCATTGCTAAAAGTAATGGTCCCCATTTACTCATTTTTAAGTTCATGTTAATCCCCCTATTATTTAATATAAATTAATTATACCAATACATTGTTTAATAAAAGGTTTCAATTGTTAACTTTAATTGTATATTTTTAACTACTTATTTATCCTTTCTCTGTATTCTTTGGGCGTTATGCCCTCACTCTTCTTAAACGACACCATAAAGTGCTTCGCATTGGTATATCCAACATGCTCTGCAATTTTATATAACTTCAAATTGGTTTGACACATTAACTTCTTAGCTGCTTCCATGCGATAATTTAAAATATAGTTAGATATTGTCATACCCACTTCTTCTTTAAATAGCCTCGAAAGATATACTTTATGAAGATTCAATACTTCTGAGACTTCACTAAGTGAAATCCCCGACGCATAATGAGACTCAATATACGCTATAGCATCTTTAATGTGTCTTGAGTAATGCCTTGTTGCTTGTGCTATTTCTAACCCTTTTTCAAAACACATCATAAACCAAGTGCAAATTTCATCAACTGTATCAAATTGATCAACTTTTTGCATAGGCAGATAATTGACACCAAACAACTCTTGATATTTGATTTGATAAGTGTTGCAAAAATCCGATATAAGATAAAACATACGATCATTCACTTCTTTTAAATAATTATATTGCATAAAACCAAATAGATTTTCTAAATAGATTTCACGTATTTTTTTTATAATACTTTCAATATCTTTATGTTCTAGGCCTTCTTTGATTTGGTTAATCAAATTATTTAAGCTTTCTTCAGATATGTTCGTTACTTTTGGAAGTACCGTTGTGTAATGAATGTTTTTATTCTTGCCTAAAAAGAATCGATACCCCAGTGCATCATAAGCTTCTGTATAGCGCTCTACAAGCTCCTTCTCATCAGCAAAAACTTTACTGATGCCTATAGAAAGGGTATGTTCATATTCGATGTCTAAAAAACTCTTGCGCATTGTATTAGCGATATTATAAATTTCTTGGATTGTTTTATTTTCACTGCGATAATCACCTATTTTAACAATAACAAAATACTTTCCATTTCCAACATAGGCAAATTCTACGAGATTATTATTAATTTCTCTATTATAGTTTTCTAGAATAGTTGTCAGCTTGCTTTTAAGCAACTCTTTTGAGTGTTCAAAATACTTATCTTTGCTATTGTAATAATTATCAATACTCACAATAAAAACCACATATTTATAATGATTATCAAGTTTTAACATTTCACATATGCTTTTTGTGTCTAGATTCATTAGTCTTCGTTTAAGTTCTTGATTACTTTGCATTTTAGTACTTACTAAGTGCTCTATATTTGGATTTTGATTACTCTTATTATGTGGTGCAATTAATTGTTCTGATGTCCTTTTAGCTGCTATTTTTTGTTCTCCGATAGTTAACATTAAACGTTTTAGATCATCTGCTACAAGTAAGTCTTTGAGCAAATAATCTTCTACATTCATTCGAATGGCTTCTCTTGCATAGGAGAAATTCTCGTAACAACTTAAGATAATAAAAGACTTCTCACTATCTTCTTCGCGAATTTTTTTAATCAGCTCAAGACCTGTCATTCTCGGCATCTGTATATCCGTAATAATAATATCAGGACTGCAAGTTTTATATAATACGTATGCTTCTTCTCCATTCTTAGCTTCACCACATATATAAAAGCCAAATTCCTCCCAGTCAATTACTCTTTTTAATAATTCCCTTGCAGGTTTTTCATCATCAACGATTAATACACTAATCTTTTGCACAAATTAAGCCTCCCTTATCGGAATAGTAAATGAAACTGTTGTCCCTTCACCTTCAATACTTTCAATTTGTAATTGGTGTTCTTCACCATAATAAAGTTTTAGACGGTCATTAATATTTCTTAATCCCACATTGTTAAATCCCTTATTCGTTACTTTAATTGCCTGATCTACATCTTGGCTAAGCACCTTAACAATCGTATCTAGGTTCACTCCCACACCATTATCCTTGACCTTAATAAACATATTCGTACCGCTTGGTATAACAACAACAGTTATAACACCTTCTTCACCTTTAGCAAGTATCCCATGATAAAGAGAATTCTCAACAAGAGGCTGTAAAATCAACTTTGGAATGATTCTTGATTCTAGTGTGGGATCAATATGGATCTTGATATCTACCTCATAATCATACCGCATTTGGAAAATATTAATAAAACTTCGTACACATTCAATTTCTTGTAAAACAGTAATGAAATCTCTATTGATTGACATACTTGCGCGTAATAGTAAATTAAAGGATTCAATAACTTCAATTAATTGATCACTTTTATTCTCCATTGCCAAGTACTTAATGCCATTTAATGTATTATGTATAAAATGTGGGTTGATTTGTGACTGAAGCAGCTCTAGTCTAAGCTTTAAATTCTTAAGTTCAAACGCCATCTTCTCAGACTGTTCACTCTTTACTTGCTGCACAAGACTTTTTACATCAATGATCATTTTGTTATAGCCTTCAACGAGTATTTTTAGTTCATCATGGCTTGTGACTTTTATAGGCTCTGGCCAACGATCACTCTCAAGAGTTTTCATAGAATCAGCTATAGTTATAATTGGCTTTGTGATTCTTTCAGATATAATCATTGAAATAAATATAACAAGTAATATACTCATACCAATAATAAGTATAACAATATTACGAATCATTTTATTGCCTTTATTGAGTGCATCATAGGATATCCCTCCTATAACCACCCAATCTTTATTATTCTCAAGCGTCTGGGTAATCATAAAAGTATTCATATCCTTAATTAAAACATTTTGTTTAGTTATATTCTCACCAAAAATAGTTTCGCTAATAATTTCTTCTTCATACGAAATATCCCCAATTTTTTGAATCACTTTCCCACTCTTATCGGCAACAATAACAAAGTCAAACTCATCTTCACAAGATCTTATAAACTTTCTAAAAATATAATCTCGGTTGATATTAATGAGCAAATAGCCGATCTGAACAAAAGTATTTTCATTAACATAATGCGCAAAGTATGTAATTGTATTTTTTGATTGCTGCGCCTTTTTATAGCTTGGGCTCGGAAAATCTGTGGGCTCAGAAAACTCACTATATTGCTTTTCATCAATGAATAAAGTAAAAGGTTCAAAATGCCTTATAATTTCATCGTAGGGTGCTATTTTATATAAGGGGTCCATAATCGACCTATCTCTATCAAAAATAAAAATCGAATTTACAGATATCATGCCATAAGCATATTGTCTAAGAATCTCAGATATTTTTCGGTCATATTCTCTAAGTTTTTGTGGCGCATTATTTCTTGCAACGATTAAACTCTGAAGATCATCATCATCTTGAATGGTGTTTTGAAGTTCTATAATGAGATTCAATTCCTTTTCGAGTTCTTGGGTGATAATATTCATCTTCTGCTTTGTAATGACAACTGTATTTTTCATCAATTCTTTTGTATAAATATTACTTATCATAAGTGTTGCCATCAAAATTGTTAGAATGATGATAAATGATACGCTCATTGTAATTCTATATCTGATGTGTTTAATTCTAAAGGGCATTTGTCTACCTCCCCTTATTATATAATTCATCAAGTAGTATTTGGGCGTTTTCATTTGCTTCTTCAAGCACTTCTGCTGCTGCTATATTATCAACGATAAGCTTATTTGCTGCTTCTTCTAAAAGATCATAAATTTTACCATCTGTTGGGTCTATAAATATTTTTGTACCTAATTTCACTTGTCGTATAGGGATAAAATAATCAGGATTTTCTAAAACACGGTTATAAAAGGCATCTTCATCCATAGATGATTTTCTAACAGGCAAAAAACCTGTTTGAGTTACCCACTCAAGACTTTTTTCTTCACTCGTTATATACCGAATCCATGCATATACAGCTTCTTTTTCATCTTCTGCGAGATACTGCGAAACGCAAAGCGATTGTACATTAACAACGCCTCTTGGATGATTTAATTTCCCTTCCCAAGAAGGCAGTAAATACGTACCAATAACACCCGTGTCTAATTCTCCTAAATCTCCGCATGAGCCTATGTAACCTGCAGTTCTTCCTTGAATGACATCATCCACAGTTGCGTACCAATGATTTCTTGCATCGCCGCCATAGTGCGTTTTTATGACCTTTTCATCATGAATAAGCCCTCGGAAAAACTCCCAAGCCTCTATCCACTCACGTGAATTTATGATAACTGTCCTGCCATCTTCACTTATAAAATTACCGCCATTGCTAATAGATGCATCAATGAGGTTTTTTGCCCCTGGAAGTATCTCCCACCCATAAACTAAAATCTCACTCTCTCTTTTTTGTGTAAGTTTTCTAATGACATTGGCAAAAGATTCCCATGTGAGTAAATCAACAGACTTAATGCCTTTTTGTTCAAAAAAATCTTTGCGGTAATAAAGCACAGATGTCGTTCCAAAAATGGGTACACCAAATAGCTCCTCGCGCACTTTATTTTGATCCACATAAGATTCTATAAAATCACTAAGATTATTTGTTCGTTCATATTCACCAAGAGATAAAAGAACACCTTTAGAAGCCAAGTACTGCATATGTTGATTTTCAAGCAACACTACACTTGGCATATTTTTTCTCGCTATAGATGACTTTAACGCTTTAAAGGTGTCTTGATAATCGATTTGTTCGACCCCTATCACATAATAGTGTTCTTGACTGGCATTAAACTCAGAAATAAACCCTTTCATCAACTCCCCTGCATAGCCACCAACACCATACCAAAATTCGATTTCAACTTTGTGTTTTCTTTCCTCTAATTTTATGCTGTCAATGTTGTAATAATTGCAACTACATAACACCAAGACAAGCAAGAGACTAACTCCCACTTTAGACCATTTCATATCATTTCCCCTTTTAAAAAAACTTTCTCTAATAGTAAGTACTCAATTGGACTTCAATACCCTTAATATTTTTCTGATAATTCTTACCATGGACTACTTGCATTAATTTAAAACCCAATTTTTTAGTAAACCAAAATGCGGTCTCTCTATTTTTTGAGAGTGTCCGCTTTTTGTTCTTGATATTTTATTAACTCAATAAAGAGTTCCGTAATCCCAGGATCAAACTGCGTTCCAGAATTCTTTTTCAATTCATCTAGGGCAGTAGCAACACTTAACCCTTTTCGATAAGATCTGTCTGATGTCATTGCCTCATAAGCATCTGCAACTGTTATAATTCTTGCAATGAGTGGGATATCCTTTCCTCTTAACCCACGAGGATACCCACATCCATCCCATCTTTCGTGATGACTCAGTACATACTCGGCTAGCATGGAGTATTTATCTACTGATTTTAATATTTGATATCCGCTTTCCGGATGCTTTTTAATCTCATTATATTCCGTTTCTGTTAATTTTCCTGGCTTGTTTAACAGATTTTCATCCATCGTGATTTTGCCAATATCATGCATTACTCCTGCTATCTCAATTTCTTTAATGGTTTCATAATCCAACTTCATAGCTTCGCCAATTTGTTTACTTAGCAGGCTGACTTTCTCAGAATGAATTTTTTCTCTCTCATTCTTTTCATTTAATGTTCTAAGAATAACTTTTATTGTTTCATTTCGTATACTCTGGCTTTCTGTGAGTTTTTTTCGATACATATGTTCTTCTGCTGTTATAGAAATATCTTTTATAAGCTGATCTTCCCTAGACTTAGTTTCCCAACCAATCGATACAGAAATTAAAATCTGCCTAATACGTTCACGGCTTACAGCTTCATAAATACGTTTTACGATTTTATCAGTCTCTTCATAAGTTGTTTTCGGTAGTACGATTATAAACTCATCTCCACCGACTCTTGCGATTACATCCTCAGGGCGACATTCTTTATTCAAGATTTCAGCAACTTTTTTTAACAGCTCATCTCCGGCTGTGTGACCAAAAGCATCATTTGTTAGTTTTAATCCATTTACATCAATCATAGTAATTGTAATCGGAAGCTGCTGCTCTACATCCATATTTATCAATAGTTCTTCTAAAAATCTTCTGTTATAAAGGCCCGTAAGTTGATCATGATAGCTAAGGTATTCTATGTAAAGTAGGTTCTTTTTTTTCTCTGTAATATCTCTAGTTATCGCAATAACTTCATTTTCCTTAATTTTAACTATTCTCATTTCGAAATGATTAACCTCATTTGGAAGCTCTATACTGTATTCAAATATCTGAAGCTGGTTTTTTCTTAAGGCATGTAGAATGTAGTCCATACCCATTATCGCAATGGACTCTGGCATAACTTCAATTAAAAGTTTCCCTAAAAAATCTTTTTTCTTAAATAATAATCGCGCTTCATCACTAATCTGGCAATCTAAAAATCGTCCTTCTTTATTTAATCGAAATATGATATCTGGAAGTGCATTAACTATAGCTTTATTTCTCTCCTCGCTTTCTCTAAGTTCCATTTCTATTGCCCTTAACTGCTGTAAAGTTGCTGAGAGCTCTTCATTTGAAGCCATGAGTTCCTCCTGATTTTCCCTCAGTTCTCCAAAATAATCTTGCGTTTTTTTAAGTGCCGCATTAATAGATTCTCTTAAAACAAAAAAAGGATCCTTTTTTTCAATAGGCAAACGATAAGCAATATTTTTTTCAATTGAAATAGACTTAATATCTTTATCAAATTTTATTATTGGGTTTATAATATGTTTTCTCTGTTCAATTAATAAAGCTGCAAAAATAAGACAGGCAGACATTACTGTTATCAAAAAAATCATCAAAATTTGTTTTTCCGTATTAACATAATCCTTTATCGGTATAAAGCTTCCAACCAACCAATCTGTCCCGGAAATAGGCTGATAAGCTACATAGCCATCCATTTCTTCAAGTTTAATGGGCATTATCCCCTTCTTATTTTGGAGCATTGATGATGCAAGACTTTCAGAAACGGTTTTAATATGAATAGGCTTAGACACTGAGGCATATTGTTTATACCGATGAGCTAATATATTTCCTTTTTCGTCAATTAAAAACGAATAGCCGTATTCAGATATTTTTTGATCTATCACTAGTTCAAGTATGCCTAGAATAGAAATATCTCCTGCAACCACTCCTAAAAGCTGATTATTCGAATCATAAATAGGTTTAGCTATAGTTACAATATATTGATCTTTTGATGCATTTAAAAATGCTTCTGTGTAAATGATCTGATCTGCTTGTACAGCTTTTTTATACCAAGGGCGTGTTCTTAGATCAAAAGTTTCTGGCGGTGTCCAACCACTCCCATTAATCATCTTATTTTCTGGAGTTCCAAAATAAATAGATGAAAATGCTGGATTATTGGTCATAAATTCTTTTAAAAGTAGAAGAATCTTTTCGTCTTCACCTCCAATACTAATATAAGTAGCAATATCTGCTATCACTTGTCCTTTTTGGCTTAACCTGCCGCTGATTATATTTGTAACATTATCTCTTTTTAGTGAAATATTTGTTTTTAGTTCTTCTTTAATGGCTTTTTCAAAAAAACTGTATTCTATAAATATACCCAGCGCTACTATAAGCGCAACAATTAACCCAACAATATAAAATCTTTTAATCATTTGATTCATTCTAGCACCTCCTCTTTCTTTCATTCTGATTATTCTTATATGCAAAACTATTAATAGATGATAGTTTCTAAACATTTAATACGAAAATTCTCCTTAAATAAATATATAATGTAAGTAGTGATAAATACAAAAAATATCGATTTTAGGAGAATTTAATCACATGCTTATTATATCAATAAACTATGAAAATGAAAATAATTTTAATCTGCATCTTTTACTACTGTAACAACATAAAAGACTATCACTCTATCTTAGGCTCACGCGCAGCATTTTTATTCTCTTCTCAGTTTCTACTGCTATTATGTATTCATCATTTGCTGATTTTCGTAGTATTATTGATAGCTCATAATAGGCATTCTGAAATGCTTCTTGCGCTGCAATACTTTCTTCATATTTTCAACACGCAAAGGTACATGATGATTAAGAATATCCACACGTTCTTGCTCTGTAATGCTTAGAATCGCCTTATCTAAAATCGATTTTAACATAACTTCATCTTTTAAGATGCCTATTCTAAGATAATTGGTGTACTCCGGAATACGTCCAATTACTTTAAGATCAAACCATCCTTCTTTTCTAATATTATAGGCTGCGACTGTCATTGAGCGTATAGTAAAATCCGCTTCGCCTTTTGAAACCATCTCAAAAGCCTCTGCTTCTGTTTCCGTCAAGGTTATATTAATGTTTTGATAATATCGTCTCATGCGTTCTTCTATGGAAGTTCCTTTAGGTAATACAACTCGTTTATTTTCCATTAAGCTTACCTCATCAATATAAGGCGTATTGTAGTGACCAATAATTACATTATCATCTACAAAAAGCGTCTCCGTAAAATCTAACCACTCTTCTCTTTCTTCTGTTTTATTGAGAAAGTGTACTGCTGTCACCTTCCCTTCTTTAGAATAAGCCAACCACTCACACCAATTCTTTGTTGGGATAATTTCAAACTGTATACCCAACCGATTTTCAATAATTTCACTGTAATCTGCTGCAATCCCTGTAAATTTACCCTTTTCATCTAATTTTCCAAAAAGCGCCCAATCTGGATCAACTACCATACGAATAGGTATTATTGCTTTTAAATAATTTTTCTCTTTTTGTGTAAGCGCTACTTGTAGGTTTGTCATTATATCCATATGCCGAATAATATAGGCTGATATAGCCCCTATTAGCATCACCATTAAAAAAATACTTCTTTTTTTCAATCCAATTCCCTTCACCAGTTATGTGCTTGTCTTATCTTTCTCCTATTTTATAATAAAATGAATTAAAATACAAAAAAGGGCCTCTCTACTTTTGTAGAGGGGCCACTTTGTTTGTTATCTACAGATGAACCACATCTTATTGATATCTTTTTACAACTTCTAGTGTACTTATAAACTGTGCATGCTTATCTTCTATAAATTGTAGAATCTCTTCTGTTGAGGGTTCTTTATATCTATAAGAAATTCTATTGTTTAATAATCTCGCCTTATTTAAAAATATAAATAAAGTTTCATCTAAAACTTCTCTGTCTCTTAAGATTTGCAGCCCTTCCCTCATATCCATGCCAGCCTTAAATTGTTTAAGTTCTTTCAGCACTTATAAAAGTAAAGTCTTCTACAGTTATAAAAAAGTCTACAAAATTTGCTTAAGCACAAATGCTATAAATCTATACGGTAAATCTTTTAATAAGAACTTGTAATGCTTCAGCAATACGCGCTAAGCCTTCACTTGACTGTGCGATTTCCTCAACTGCTGATGCCTGCTCTTCTATAGAAGCCGAAGCTTCTTGTGTGCCTGCTGCATTTTCTTGGGCTATCGCTGATAAATTTTGCATTAAATCAATCAAGGCATTTTTATTAGTGTTCATCTCATTTGCTGATTCATTAAGCCTTTTTATAATACTATTTGAAGTTTCTATAGAAGCTGCAATCATTTCAAATTTTTGCTGTGTTTTATTTACACTCTCTGTTTGTGAGTCTACACTTATTTTTACATCGCTTATTGTTTGTACAGCATCTTGTGACTTTGTTTTTAATTCTTGTATGACTAATTTGATCTCACTTGTAAAACTCTTTGACTGCTCAGCGAGCTTTCCAATCTCATCTGCGACTACTGAAAAACCTCGGCCGGCCTCTCCAGCTCTTGCAGCTTCTATTGCGGCATTAAGTGCTAGTAGGTTGGTTTGATCTGCTATACTTTGTATCATCACACTCGCTGTTTCTATTTTTTCTGTACTTGCATTATTACTCACTATGCTCTTATGGATGAGTTCAACCGATTCTCTACTTTTACTTGTTTTTTCAATTAGTTCTTTTAATATGGTGAACCCTTCTACTTTTTGCTGCTCAATATCCTGTGTTGCACTATTAAGCTCTTTCATATCTTGAACTTCTTTTTGGAGGAGCCTTCCCATTTCTTCTACGTTTAAAGCTGAAGTTTCTGTATCTTTTGCTTGTTCACTTGCTCCTTTTGCAATCTCTTCTATCGTCTTCGCCACTTCCTCTGATGCTGATGCAGTCTGCTGTGATGTAGCTGTTAGCTCCTCAGAAGACGCCGCTACTTGCTCTATAGCTTCTAAGGTTTTTATAATCAAATCCCGTACATTGTCCTCCATGATTTTTAGAGCCTGTGTCATACTTCCTATTTCATCTTTTCGAGTTATGTATTTTACTGCTTCAGATTTTTCATCAAAAGAAAAATCTAAATTTGCTTGTTTTTTCAACACACCTGTTAAAGCCTCAATAGGTCTAGCTACCGCATATCCAATCCAATAGCTCATCGCTGACGCTACTAATAGAATAATGACTACTATCCCTACAATCGATTGAATCAGCGATGCCAAACCTAATTGCACCATATTATTAATGTCTTGCATAGACTTCCCAACAAAATATATGCCAATTATATTCTTATCTTGGTCAAACATGGGAGTATACTTCGTTACATAAGCATTCCCCAAAATATCTGCTTGTCCAATGTACTCATTTCCTTTGAGTATTTCTTTATAAGCATTACCCTTAGGGTCTAAAACGGTTCCAATGGCTCTCTCGCCTTGATCATTCTTTATATTGGTTATAACTCTTATAAAGTCGTCCTCAGATTTTGTAAAAATGGTAGCAACCATCTCCATATCTTTTGCAAACTGATCTAACTGATCAAACTTACCTTCAATATTTTCTCCTTTTTCATCAACTATTTGAGCATTCGCTCCCTGTTTAAATGTGCCAAATTCTTCTTTCATATAACTGACAAGTACATTATTACCTCCAGCTAGATATTCGTTATACAATGTCTCAATTACTGAGGTTGTTGTCTTCATGCTGCTCATCAAACTAATACCTACTGCTGCTAATGACGAAACAATAACAAGCGTCGTTATAAGAACTATTAATTTAAGTTTTATACTCTTCATAGTATACCCTCCTTTGTCGTAATACTAATAGCTTCATTATACCATAATACGACTTAAATCACCATCTCTAAGCATACCAATAACTTCCTTTTATACGAGTGTACTTCCTAATCATTAGGAAGTACACTTTGTATAAGACTTAGAACATTTCTATCTAAAACCTCATTATGACCACTAATACATAGGTCAAAATCAAGCTTCTCATAAAGATTAATCGTTTCTCTATAATACCCTTTATCACAATAAAGATTTGGAATAATCTCATCTATTGTATCCCCAATATTATCACTCGCAATCAAAACCTTATCCCTCTCATCTAAAATACTAATAGAGTCAATGGTATGACCTGGTGTATAAATAAGTCGTATCTGTTCTTCTACAAAGTATAGTTCTTTTTCAAATACTATATTAGGTAAAACCATCTCACAGTCTCCCATTTTATAGTCTCTACTTTTCTCAAGCATTTCGCTCCACTTTCGGCTTATTAAATCACGGCAAGTACTATGTGCAATTATTTTATGATTTTTAAATACACCATTGCCCCAAATATGATCCCAATGATAGTGTGTATTAATCACAATAATCTCTTTTAAGTCTCCCTCTAATAAGCTTAATATCTCTTTAGCGTTTGACGCGCCAAGCCCTGTGTCGATTATGTAATGACAGCGTTCTCCTTTAATGAGATACATATTCAAATCCCATCCTTCTAGATTTTGAGTAAACAAGTATCCTCTACTTTTTATTTTTTTAACATGCATATTAATGTCCCCTTTCGCGTAATGATTCCACATCATACACCACCAAGAATAACTTAAATTTAAAGATGTCAAATCTATATTATAACTATAAACGAGCAAATTCACTTCCAGTAAAATACCAAGATAATTTTGAGTAAAATAAAAAACATTTATGCTATTTCCTGTTAAAATTAAGTCGACTAAAACATTAACCACAATTTGACATAATCAAATTTCTAAATAAACTGAACTTAGACATATTTTATTCTTCACCTCAGCTAAAACATATTATAGCAATTGGCAGTTATCACGTCAAACTAAGCAGCCTATTTACGTTATCATAGATGATACTGTTAATGAAAAAACCGTGCCCTCGTCAAAGGCACAAAATACTATTCAAGATTGTTCTTTTCATAAGTCTCATCTTAAAGGGAAAACGGTACATGGGCATCAGTTTGTTACGGTTATGCTGCGGTGTGGAAAGACTGTATTACCTTTTGATATTGTCCTTTATGAAAAAGAAAAATGCAGTAAAATTCAGTTGGCACAAGATATCCTAGACTTAAAACGAATCGAAAAATCTTTCCTAGAGGCTATAAAAAA
>CAKZUB010000098.1 GCA_937921505.1 uncultured Clostridia bacterium
ACAGATGCGCTTCATGAAGAATTCGGATTTAGAACGGATTATCAGATAGTAAGCAATAAACAGGTGAAAAAAATTTTTAAAGGTACAAAAAAATAAAAAAAGTACGCACTTTTTCCAAACATAAAGAAAGCTTGGAACGCCTTAATTACAAGAGTTTCCAAGCTTTTTGTCTTCTGCAACTGTCAAAGACAGGATTATAGCGTATCATCTTTTACTTGTAAATACTTTTTTAAAAATCTATTTTTTATTAAAGCCTACTGATTACTTAGCATAAAATCAGTAGGCTTTCTTTATACGACTTAATATATTCAGTTTTAGAGTTTATCTAAATACTCTTCGTATCCTTCATCTGCCATTTTATCTTTAGGAATAAACCTAAGTGCTGCTGAGTTAATACAGTATCTAAGGCCACCATCCTTTATAGGCCCATCCTCAAATACATGACCTAAATGAGAATCTGCATGACTACTTCTTACTTCTACCCGAACCATACCATGCGTTGAATCTTCTTTTTCTCTTACATATCCTTCTCTAATAGGCTTTGAAAAAGCAGGCCAGCCACATCCTGAATCAAACTTATGCTGCGATGAAAAAAGTGGTTTACCACTTACAACATCCACATAAATACCCTCTTCAAAATGGTTGTGATAGGCATTGTTATAAGGAGGCTCTGTACCATTTTCCTGAGTAATCTTATACTGTATATCTGTTAGTTTTTCCTTTAACTGTGCTTTATCATAGGCATGAGTATAGCCATTCTTTTCAATAAAGGCTTTTCTCCCTGAGCCTTTATAATAGAGGTTATACCTAAAAGGATGGTTTTTATAATAATCTTGATGCTCATCTTCTGCTTTATAAAACACTTCTGCTGGTTTAATAGGTGTTACGATCTGCTTTTCAAATTTGCCACTTAAGCTAAGTTCCTTTTTATAGTCCTCGGCTATTTGTCTTTGTCCTTCGTCATGATAAAAAATGGCTGTTTTATAACTATCTCCTTTATCATGAAATTGCCCTTCCTCATCTGTAGGGTCAATACTTCTAAAAAATGCATCTACAAGTTCTCTATAATTTGCTTTTGCTGCGTCATAGGTTATTTGTACTGCCTCATAGTGGCCTGTTGTATGGGTGCACACTTCTTCGTAAGTTGGATTTTTCTTTTGTCCCCCTGTATAACCCACTACAACCTTTAATACGCCTTCTAATTGATAAAAAGGTTTAACCATGCACCAAAAACATCCTCCTGCAAAAGTTGCTTGTTTAGTCTGAATCATCTTATCACCTCCTACTTATTATCCCCAATCTTCATTAGGTTTGAAAGAAAAACACTTTCAACTTTTTATTTAAAGCAGTATCACAAGCAAAGCTTGTAATATGCAACGGGTATAAGGTTGAAAGAAAAACACTTTCAACTTTTTATTTAAAGCAGTATCACAAGCAAAGCTTGTAATATGCAACGGGTATAAATATAAATATTTGCAAATTATCCAAGCTTTATACCTTCATATTCCTTTGTCATCTTAAGAACAGCTTCCCATAAAATATGTTCTGTCATTCTTACTTTCCTAGGCTCACATAAGTAACGTACATTAAGTATAATTTGATGATCCTTAACTTCTGTATAAATCATCGGTGTTAAGTTATTATAGTAAATCAAATAATTTTTGCCTGCATTATCAATTTGAGCCTGGGCTTCTTCTATCATTCCCCTAGTATTCTCTTCTAAAAGCTTATAAAGAAGCTCCTTAGCAAGTTCCCAGTCGCAATTTTTATCAATAGGAATAGTCATTTCATTCCATATCAGCTTAAATCCCTCTTCATAATTAGCAAGCGGATGACTAAACACATATATATTAGGTATATGCAGTATTCTTCCTGTGCTTTGCTCCCCTGAAATACGATGACCTACCTCTAACATACTAAATTGCAAAAGCTTAACATCAATAACATCTCCTATTTGCCCTGCAACTTCAATTCTATCTCCTATCTTAAAAGGAGTTGCCCAGAGTATGTAAAGCGCTCCTATCATATTCAGTATAATATCTCGCATCGCAATAGCCATCCCCGCTGTAAAAAAGCCAACAAAAGCGAGTATATTCTCTTTTGTATCATACCAAATAATAAATAGTATTATGATAAATAGTATATTAAATACCGACTTAGCCGCTTTCCTAGCCGTAAACTGCTTGGTTGCATCGTACTCTTGTTTACGGAGAACTCTCATTGTATAACGCTTCATCCCATAGATAACCATAAAAGTACCTAGTGTATAAAAAATATTTTTAGAAACTATATTATGACTTGCAATATAATCTAAAATGTAAGCTTGTATCGATTCCAAATTATTTTCCTCCTATTTAAGTTAATTTAAATATACCATGTGTTATAAATAGGAGGCAAATAAAAGTTCTAAATACCCTATTCTTTAGCAAATAGGGATCTTAATTTCTACTTTAAATAAATCACCATCAATACTATTATTAAACACACCACCTTGCAGCTTAACCAGACTCTCTGCAATAGCAAGCCCAAGTCCTGAGCCTTCTGAACTTCTAGCTTTATCTCCTCTTACAAATCTTTTAGTGAGTTCACTTGCATCGATGTTGAGGTATTCTTTAGAAATATTTTTAATGACAAATACACCGTATTCCCTGTCTTTTATAATGTCTATGTACACTCTTGTCTGAGGCATAGCATATTTATTCACATTGGAGAGTAAGTTCTCTAGTATGCGATACATATGTCTGCCATCCGCTAAAATGCAAATCTCTTCTACTTGATTCATGATAACTGTTAATCCATTTGCTTCTAGCCTGTCTGTATACTCTCCTACCGATTGTCTGACTAGTTGATGCAGTTCTATGGGCGCTAAATCGGCCTTTATATTACCTGTTACCGCCTTCGAGGCATCTACTAAATCTTCAACAAGCTGTTTAAGCCTATTACTGCGTTCATCTAAAACTTGAATATATTCTTTTGCCGCAATGTTATCTATAGGTTCTTGTTTGAGTAAATCAATGTAACTTATAATAGAAGTAAGAGGCGTTTTGAGGTCATGCGATACATTCGTAATAAGTTCTGTTTTTAGTCTTTCACTTTTAAGTGAATTTTCTACTGCCCCTTCAAGTCCTTCTCTTATATGATTGATAGTATGTGCCATATCATTCATAACGGGCAATGCATATTGAAGTTCAATCTTAGTTCTCAGATTGCCTTGAGCAATTTGCTTGCTGGCTCTTAGGAGCTTCAAATAATCTAAAACTAGTTTTAATAGTCCAATCGCTGCTAGTATATTAAATCCTAACATGAGTATCATTGCCAATATAAAAATAATCTGTACCCTGTTTAAAAAAACTAACATGATAAAAATAAACATTACATTAACAATAAAATGTGCACCTACAGCTAGAACTGCTGCTATTGGCAATGTTTTTTCTCTTACAAGGTTTCTAAGTACCCACCTAGTGGCGCGAATCACCCCTATATACTTATGCACAGTATGATTTTTGATATGCCTTAGTACACTGCTTACAAATAATAAAGTGATACAAACACCTATACTTATAAGCAGAAACATCATCGTTTCTTCCCCTTTATAACTTGGATTAAAGGTATAGGGCATCCATTCCTTTGGTAAAATTCTGCCAAGACTTGTAGTACTTATCATAAACCAGATAAACATGCTAAAGCTGTAGCCTATAAACTGTAATTCAAAAGGGATCTTGTCTATTAAGCTAATCTGAATAGCGCCTCCTGCCTCACGTTGTCCAACCACTCTTAGCCAATAAGCTAATAAGATTACTCC
Source organism: uncultured Clostridia bacterium (assembly GCA_937921505.1). GTDB lineage: Bacteria > Bacillota > Clostridia > Lachnospirales > Cellulosilyticaceae > FMMP01. Next base: position 3,803 of record CAKZUB010000098.1, read on the forward strand.
ACAAACTATACCTATTATGCCAAATAGATAGACATTATCTTTTATGGCACTGCGCTTATCAAACTCTTGCTTGTCTAGATAAAACCAATCTCCCACTTGCATTTTATCAGCAATAGCAACATAAATAGCAAAGGTTTCTTCTCCCTCAAAAGAATCACCCATGTAATATTTTCTACTATAACTATGATCTTCTCTGTAAGGTTGTGTATTTGTTTTAATTATGCTCTTGCCATCTCCAAAAACAAACCCTGGTCTTTGGAAAAGCTCTTCTATAATCTGTGTTTGGTTACTTTGTCTATAATGGGCTATATTAGTAACCACAGCGCCTGTTTCTAAATTAATGCCTAAAAATTCTATATTTACATTTTCTTTTATAAGCTCTGTTTCAATACTTTTGAAATAAGCTTGTCTATCTTTAAGAATAGTAGCAATAGCTTCCTCGTCATCTTTGATTGTATTATCTTTTTCTTTATATGTTTGTATTTGTTCACTTGTAATATTCTTTGGACTAAATATTTCTTGGTCTTCATAACGCACAATCCAATCTCTTACAAATCCAGCTTTCCTTATGATCTGCACCATAAACGCATCTTTTTCATACCAACTCTTTTCTTGTGGAATATAACTCATTCCTATTAAACTATTAAGCATCAAAAAAGCTGATATACTCCATAATACCATTGCTATTACTTTAGTATATCTCCTATAAATTAATCTTTTCAACCAGATAACCACTACCCCACACCACCTTTATATATTTTGGTTCTTTGGGATTAATCTCAATTTTTTCTCTAAGTCTTCTAATATGTACAGCAACCGTATTTTCTGGAGCATGTGCTACATCTTGCCACACACTTTCATAGATCTGATTAATAGATAAAATAAGTCCCATATTCCTCATAAGATATACCAATATCTTATACTCTGTAGGTGTCAGTTTAACAGATTCTCCATCTACACAAACTCTGCCATTTTCTGTATCTAGCATAAGACCTCCTGTTGCTAATACTTGTTTTTCAAGTTGCAGACACCCAAGTGTTGTATATCTTCTTAATTGTGACTTTACTCTTGCTAAGAGTTCAAAAGTATTAAAAGGTTTGGTGATATAGTCATCTGCCCCAAAATGAAGTCCTGCAATCTTATCTGTATCTTCACTTTTAGCTGAAAGGATAATGATTGGAATATTCTTATCTTGCCTGATACGCAGCGTAGTTGATAAGCCATCCAATTTAGGCATCATCACATCTAATAAAATAAGATGGACTTCTTGTGTTTCTATAATCGCTAGTGCCTCTAAACCATTATAAGCCTTCAGCACCTGATAGCCTTCCTTTTGCAAGTGAAGCGCTAAGGAATTGACAATGAGCTTATCATCATCACACACTAATAAAGTATAGGTCATACATTTTCCTCCGTGTTACATATTGCTTTTTAAATTTATTATACACTAGATTAACCCCTTAGATATTTTTATTTTATAGTACGTATCTTACAAAACCCCCTATAAATTTCTTACAATTTCTTAAGAAATAAAGACCCAATAAAAATTTATAATTATTTTCCATTTTCTTTTTTTATTAATCACTCTAAAAATACACATACTACTTTAAACGATAGATTAATGAATGACTGAATATAAAGATAAGGAGAACAACTAATGCACCCTATAGATGAAAAAATGTCTACACATGAAAATCTTACAAACTCTTCAAATACGCTCTTAAGCAAATCTACAAAAAAACTGCTTAAAATTATTCTTTCTCATTTGGAAAGAGAAGTTACACTAGCTACTATTATCGATCCTGAAAATCCAAAATGTATAGAGCTAAAAAATTTTATTTTGAGTATAGCTAGTTTAAATCCTTATATTCTTACTGAAATTTATAATAAAGATGAAAACCCTGATGCTGAGGTCTTTTTCCATGCTGATAAATTTCCTGTAGTTAGTTTAATTGATGACGAAAACTACTACATGGGTGTTAAATTTCATGGCATACCAATGGGTGATGGTCTTAGCGCTTTTGTTTTAGCTCTTTACAATTTAGCAGGTCCTAAGGAAGATCTAGGTACTGAACTTGCTGAAAAAATCCTTACCATTGATAGACCTGCTTATATTAAAATATGTGTCTCCCCTTCTTGTCCTCTTTGTTCTGATACAATAGTGGCTGCCCAGAGACTCGCTTTCTTAAATCCAAATGTCCAAGCTGAGATGATCGATATTGATCTATTTCCACATATTAAAAAAGATTATAATATCAAAAGTGTCCCCACTCTTATTATTAATGACGAAATAATTTCTTTCGGATCCAAAACAATGAGTGAAATTATTGATCTTATCTTATAAACTAAACATCAGTAAAATAACACTTCTCTCTAAAACCCTCACTTAAAAAGTGAGGGCTTTAAGTTCTTTATAAACAATAATGTGGCTTTAATAAGTATAGTTGCTTTATTTACAAGGTCAACAAACAATCCTTTACAAATAGCCTTCATAAGGGTAGGATAGGATAGAACATATCAATATATGAAACTCAACGAGGTGAAAAAATGGATGATAACAAATCATTAGAAGTACTAAAAATATTTTATTACGGCTGCAAAAACATGACTGATCTTACTACCAAAGCAAAAGTTTCTAAAGTAGAAGCAACCGAGATATTAAAAAATGCACGAGACTGCAAATTAATTGCTTATAGTACTAAATACTATGGAGAAGTTTTTGAGAATGTTAGAACAACCAAACTCGGTGCTTACTTAAGAAAACATAACATTATTGAATAGACTTTTATTACTTTAAAAATATCTCACTTGGGACATTGCTTAGACAAGTGAGATATTTATAGTGTCATATACTGCCCATACCTTACTAAATACTCTTGCTTTTTTTTATAGTCTGGTTCAATACTTCCAACACGTCTCCAAAATGACCGATCATGATTCATATGAATAAGATGACAGAGTTCATGAATAATGACATAGTCTATTACTTCAATTGGAGCCATTGCCAACCTATAATTAAAATTTATTTTTTTATCTGAACTACAACTCCCCCAATGTGTCTTAGATTCTACTATATCAAGCTTTTTAGGTTTTACTCCCAGTTGTTTTTCATAAATCTTTATGCGCTCTCCTACAATTTTCTTGCAGCTAGTAATATAAAATTTCTTAAGACTTTTTTTTAATTCCTCTTCCCCAACCCCGTTTATCTCTATCAATTCATGAAGAAAATACTCTTTCCCAAGATGAAAGAATTTCCCTTCATCATGATACTCTTTTGTCTTAGAGACTTCTTTTGCTTTTGAAATAACCTCTAACTTCTCAAGTATCCATTTGCTTTTTTCTTCTATCGCTCTTATGATAATTTCTTGACTTGTGTTTTTAGGTACTTTAAGCGTGATAAGGCCTATTGCATCTATTTGAATCAATAATTTCTTTCTTTTTCCATATTGCACGTCAACTTCTATAATCCTATTGTCTATCTCAACTTTCATAACCACCATCATTTCTGTCACTCATCTGTTTATACTTCAATATAAATTAGTTTAATTTATAAGTTCATACTATCTGTTCTTAATAAAAATAGCTGTTAATTTTGCTATTTTATTTAAGTTTTAGTATTCTTCGCAGACTACCTACTATAGGTTTATAAAATATACCTTCCATTTCTCGGCTTACCGTTTTTAATTGCTTACGTATAGCTATCTCTTGTGGGCAATGACTTTCGCATTTTCCACACGATGTACACTGTGAGGCATTAGCAGGTTTTACTGATAGCGCTCCTAGTGTCTGTAAGTAGCGAAAGCGTACCATTTTATCCTTTAAAAGATATTTATCATTATAACAGGAAAAACACCCCGGAATATCTACACCAGCCGGACAGGGCATGCAATACCCACAAGAAGTACAAGGAATTTTTGTCTTTGTCATCATGACTTCTTTCACATGTTCAAATAGCTTAAGCTCCTCATCAGATAGTGCATTTGCCTCTGAGCTACAAGCTATGCGTATATTATCTGCTAACTGTGCTTCATCACTCATGCCTGATAAAACAACATTGACCTCTTGGTGGTTCCAAATCCATTTCAGTGCCCATTCAACAGGTGAACGTTTTGGATCATAACTTGAAAAAGTTCTCTTTACTTCTTCTGGTAAATGTGTGACTAGCTTTCCCCCACGAAGTGGTTCCATAACAATCACCGGAATACCTAATTTCGTTGCAAGTTGTAAACCTGATTTTGTAGCTTGATTGTTTTCATCCAAGTAATTATATTGTATTTGGCAAAAATCCCACGGATAGGCTCTCACAATAAGTTCAAAATCTGTCTTACTACCATGAAATGAAAATCCAATATTCCTAATCGTACCCTCTTCTTTTAACTTTTCTAACCATTCCATCACACCAAGCGCAGCCAGACGATTAAACATTGGCTTATCTGTTAGCATGTGTAAAAGATAATAGTCGATATAATCTGTTTGCAGCCTTTCAAGCTGCTTTGCTATAATCTTTTGTGCATTCTCTAGCTTATTGACCATAAATGGCGGAAGCTTAGTAGCCACCTTAACCTTTTCACGGTAGCCCCCAAGCAGCGCCTTTCCAAGTAAAGATTCACTCTTACCATTATGATAAATGTACGCTGTATCAAAATAATTGATGCCCTCTTTAATAGCACTATGGATCATAGCAATAGCCCGAGGCTCATCAATACTCCCCCCACTTGTAGGCATCCTCATACAACCAAATCCTAAAATAGAAAGTTCTTCACCATTTTTGGCGTTTTTTCTTGTTAGCATAGTTAATGGCTCCTAACTTTGACTTTTGCCATAAACTCATAGCCACTTGGCACCGTATCTTTATGAAAATCAAAAGTTGCTTTTTTACCTTTGTTTTCTAGTGACAACATCAGGTGACATAAGGCAATTCCAATGTCAATCTGATTCATCTTCCCATAGAGCGGTACTTTGATAAAATTCAATTTTTCACGACTTACTATAATTTCGTTTATATCACCACTAAAAAACCATGGCTGACTGTTAGTGGCGGAGGGGGCAAGTCGAACAGGTTCTAATAACTCTTCTGCCCCTGTTACAGTTGAAATTAAAGATAAACTTTTTCGATTAAATGCCGCTATGTCCGTTCTGTGTACTTCTACTTCTGCACTTCCAAAGGCAAGCATAATGACAAACTCCATACCATTTTTCATACTTGGAACATCTTTTGAAGGCTTTGCCATCCCGAGCCAGCAGCTCCCTAAATCGTTTGCTGAAAGATAAAGGTCAATTTGCTGTAACAAATAACCAGCATTCATTAAATATCCCTCTCTCTTTTCAGAAAAAAAACACATATAACGTGGCGCTTTGATTGATAGCAGACCTTTTACATCATCTGCACAAAGATAATCAATCTCATAGCGAATGCTCTCATCAAGGGGTTTAATATGCCTTGCATATTCCTTTATCCCAGTAAGTGTCTCTGTAGCAAGTGGTGTCACCTTGTATTTTCGTATTGACTTTCGTGTAAAAATTGTATTAAATAATTGAGCATTTGTCATTATATTACCTCCTGGTGGTCTCCTCATATCTCATTGTTATATCATTTTTTTCATTATAGCAATTTTCCCAATACATGAATACCTATTCTTTTGATTTTTTTACATTCTATGGATATGCGATTGCAAAACTTATAGTATTTAGGTTATCGAATAGGGACGCAAGTGATTTCAGTATAGCAAATAACACCCTATTTAAAAACTTACTCATGTTTTAAAAATAAATGACTAGCCCACAAAAAGGTAAGTAACTTATTTTGCAACTTTTGATACTTATAACATTATCTCTTAGTTCCGCATGAGAGATGAGAGGGAGATTTTCACCTTTCCGTCGCTTCCGCTCCAAGTCAAGTTAAAAATCTCCCTCTCATCCCTCTGCTATGTTCTTCCAAATATTAAAGATTTGTGCATCATATTGTTCTTCTTCCTGAACATACACATGTCCAGTTTCATAATTGAGAACACCAATTAGTTTTACACCTTGGTGCTGACCAAAAGTAGGAATGATTCGCTGCTGGCCTTTTATAGACCAAGTATTTGTTATGGCTTGATAATTATGGATAAGGCTTTCATCTTCAAAAAGGATATGGTAAATTTAGTTGTTTTCTATAGTGTTAATTTTAGCTATTAATGTATCTTATAATTTTTATAGATTGATGTATAATATGCTTAAGATAGGAATCATTAAATTATGTATAAGCCTAGCGTTAACTAGGCATGATTTTCATATTCTGCAACAACATCTTATTGTATGTTGTATGTCTTTGAAAAATTTCCTGTATAGTATGATTTATATTATGGCTTTTATTAGCTCTTTTAAATTTTAAATTTTAATAATATTATTTATATTATAAGTCATGTTCATATTCTTCTTTTGAATTTTTTTCTTCTATATCTGCATCATTTTTCCTTAGCCTTGTGGCAACCACTGAATAAATAGTCTCATTATCTCTTTCTCCAATTCCAACAACTTCTGCTTTCTCTATAGCAACAACTTCTTGATCTACTCCTATCTTTCTGTATATAATTCGATATTGTGCGTTATAAAAGTATATCTTACGTAATCCCCTAAGATCCTTACCATTTTTATAGTAGAGTGGCTTTCCCATATTGATGTTATCTTCTAGCTTCTCTAGCATTGTGTAACATTCTTGTTTAAGCATTAAAGGTAATGCCTTAAAATCATTTTTTGCATCTTCAGTCAAAATTACAGTACACTTCATGTGTATCTCCCCCCTTTCTTAAAAGACTGTTCATTTTTCATTTAAGCTTCTTCTCTTTAGATCATCTATAACTAGTCATATCTAGTATACAATCTCCTTATAATTTAGGCAATATTTTTTTGTAAAATAATCCATATAATTTTCAGTAATATTTTTTTAAAATTATTGTATATTTTTTTTTGTTGTGGTAATATTATAGCAAGGAGAGATATAATTAGATAGGAGGAGACGCTATGGAACTTACACTTAAAAGAAGTGAAATCATTTCTTCTAGTGAAATTTCTAAAAATTTTGCAGCATGTAGAGATAAAGTTAAGGAAAATTCTCGTGCTATTATCTTTAAAAACAATCAGCCAGATATTGCCATGTTAGATATAAACACCTACGAAAGTTTACTTGGTGCTAAGCAAATGCTCGAGGAGATTTTAGACGATATAAATATTTTAAAGATGGTAGAAGAACGTGATCAAAATGATAACGGAAAAAGATATACATTAGAACAGTTAAAAGAAGAAACTACCTTTTAAAAAGCTAGCATATGTTAAAAGTTAACTGTTAACTTTTTTTATTATTTTCCATAAATACTCTGTCACAATGTAATGGCATGAATTTGCTAATAAAGCTTATTTAAGAACTCATTAAGTCACGGAAAATAATAGATAAATTGAGAGGTCGGATAATCATTAGTTGATTATCCGACCTCTCACACCATCGTACGGTTTCGTATATGGCGTTTCTTTAGTTTACACTGACTTATTTATAATAGTCAGAAAGAAATAAGTATCCTTATATTTATTATCTGCGTGATCATGACCAATAGTAGCTTACTCTATTAAACCTTCTTTTCTTACTACTCTTGGTCCATAATAGCTTTTGCCATATCTATCATTTCTTCTATTTCAAAATTATAATCATTCCCAAGCAGCATATACTGCAAGCCATTTTCATACCAACTTATACTTTGGATATTTTCATTACTTACTTGAGGTGCACCAACCGATATCTCTATTTCTCCAGATTCATATGCTCTTTTATCCTCCTCTGTAAGCTCATAAATTCTCGGAATTTCTAGCCCTTATATTTCAAGGCTTTCCACTCCTATATTTTAAAAATCACCCACTTTTATGCCCAAAATAGTTGACAAAACCTCAAAAATTTGTGGCGAAGCCAGTTGAGCGAAATTATTTTTCAA
>CAKZUB010000099.1 GCA_937921505.1 uncultured Clostridia bacterium
TTAGAGTAGTATAGGCAGCATGATAGATTTTTTAACATAGGTGATATATAATAAATACAGATCGATAGAAATAGAGAAAAGAAGGTTGCAAGATGAAAAAAGAAATCAGATTAAAGATTAGACAATCATTTGTAAGAGCTCTTAAAGAAGGATATCCTCTTATTGCAAAAGAAGCTATTGAAAATAGTGAAGATATAAATGAAGAGGGAGTAATTATTAACCTCTATGATGAAAAAAATAAATTTATAGCCAAAGGTTATTATGGCAGACAAAATAAAGGCTATGGATGGGTTTTAAGCAGAAATGAAAATGAGATGATTAACGATTTGTTTTTTGAACAAAAGATTAAAACTGCCATTAAGCAAAGAAAAGAATTTTTTAGTAATAAACAAACAACAGCATTTCGTGTATTTAACGGAGAAGGGGATGGTATTGGAGGACTTACTATAGATTATTTTGATGGCTATTATGTAATCAGCTGGTATAGCGCAGGAATCTATAGTTTCAAAGAGCAAGTGGTAAGTGCCCTTCAAAAAGTTATAAGTGTTAAAGGAATCTATCAGAAAAAGCGATTTGATGAACAAGGTAAATATATTGAAGAAGATGATTTTGTCTGTGGAGAGCAACCTAAGTTTCCGCTCATAGTTAAAGAAAATGGCGTGAACTTTGCAGTATATTTAAACGAAGGGGCAATGGTAGGTGTATTTTTAGATCAAAGAGAAGTCAGAAAGCTGATTCGTGATCACTATGCAAGAGGCAGAAATGTTCTCAATACGTTTTCATATACAGGAGCTTTTTCAGTTTTTGCAGCCCTGGGAAATGCAGTTAAAACAACAAGTGTAGATCTTGCAAGCAGAAGTCTTAGTAAAACACGTGAGCAGTTTCATATTAATGATATTGATATAGAGACACAAGATATTATCGTAGAAGATGTCTTTAAATATTTTAAATATGCAATAAGAAAAGAACTGAGGTTTGATATGGTTATTTTAGATCCACCAAGTTTCGCTAGATCTAAGAAATTTACCTTTAGTGCTCAGAAGGACTATAAAAATCTGCTTAAAGAAGCTATTGCTATTACAGAAAAAGAAGGGATTATTGTTGCGTCTACAAATTGCAGTACTTTTAATATGGAGAAGTTTAAAGGATTTATTGATGTGGCATTTAAAGAAATGCATCAGCAGTATGAGCTCTTAGAAGAATTTTCACTACCAGAAGATTTTAAAACGAATAAGTCTTTTAAAGAAGGCGATTACTTGAAAGTGATTTTTATTAAGAAACGAGATTTTTGAATAAATCCTTTCCTTTCAATTCATACTAAGTGAGTAGATTCAATACTTTCAATGAGAGGAAAAATAATCATGCATAATAATAAAAATAGAATAAAAGACAGAGAAAAAAGTAACCCAGAACTTAGGAAAATGGAGCCGAGAGATAATGCGGATGCAGGCATTATAAAGGGGCATAAAATAGGTACGCATGATGGAAAACATGAAAAAAATTAGTTAAACAAATACAAAGGCTGCCTTTTTTATACAGAGTATAATAGAGACAGCTTTTATATTTAAAGAACTTTATATAAATCTACGTTCTCTATGAAATAGTAAAAAATAATGAAGTATGAGATCTATTCTATAATTTTATATTTTATATAAGTTTAATATTAAGTTAAATACTGTTATAATTATATCATAATATAATTTTTATAGGAGTGATATTAATGAAAGATACATCAAGAAAATTGGCAAAATTTTTATATAAAAAGAATGTTATATGTAATGCCAACAATGAAAATACAAACTATAATAAGATAGTTCGTGCACTTGATTCTTTTAGTAATATGCACACTATGAGTAACAAAGATTTTCTGGAAAAAATTCTTATGGGTGCCTTTAAACTCATACCAGAGGCTGAAAAGGGGAGTTTTTATGAACTTGTAGATGATAAATATATACCTATAGTCAGTAATGGATATGATATTAACACTCTTCAGAAGCTTGTTTTTAATAGAGAAGAGGCTTTTGCTGATTACAAATGTTCGGATATTGCAAGTATACAAGCTTATGAAATATATATAGAGGAACGCGATAATACCAAGTTTTCTGAAGAAATAATAAATACACTTAAGGAACTTGGCATCTATTCAAAATATACTTGCTTATATGCACCTATTCAAGTTGAGGGACTAACTAGAGGATTAATTTGTTTTGAGTGTTTTAATAAAACTGGTTTTACAAAAACCTCAAAGAAAATATTAAGATTTTATGCACAAATTATATCCAATTTTTATACTCAAAAGGTTTTGTATGAAAAAGAAAGAAAAATTTATAATGAGATTGTAGATGCCTTAGTGTCAGCTATTGAGGTCAATGATAAGTATACAGAAGGCCACGCACAAAGAGTGAGACAGTATAGTTGTAATATTGCTGAGAAATTTCAGCTTTCAAAATCACAAATAAGTGATCTTAGTACGGCAGCCTTATTACATGATATTGGTAAGATTGGTATTTCAACGGAAATACTAAATAAGCCAGGGAAGTTAACTGTAGATGAGTATAATATTATTAAATCACATCCTATATATACTAAAAGGATTTTAGAGAAGATAAGTGGTTTTTCTACCATTGCAAATTTTGCTTATAATCATCATGAAAATTATGATGGTACAGGATACCCTCAAGGGTTAAAATATGATGAAATTCCCTTTGAATCACAGATAATACAAGTAGCAGATGCATATGATGCAATGACTTCAGAAAGGGCTTATAGAAAAGCACTTTCTTCGCATGAAGCGCTAAAAATAATAAAAAAAGAAATAGGCAAGCAATTTAATCCTAAAATAGCTAAAGTGGCAATGGAAACGTTTTCGCAGATATAATATATTGTGAACAAAAATTTTGGGTTTATCAATAGAATAGAACAAACAAAAGCTGCCTTTTGTTATACATAGTATAATAGAGGCAGTTTTTATATTAAGACAACTTTAAATAATACGTGCCTTTAACAAAGTTTTAATCTTATCACAAATGAGGGGCAGTACAGTAACATAAAGAACAAACATGATACCAATTTTAATAGTACGGGTCACAATCAGCGTGACAAAGGGAACGTTTTGCAAAAAAGATAACCATAAAGTATTAAGCAGTGTATCACAAAGCACTGTAACGCTAAGAGCACAAAAAATGTAAGAGCGCAAAGTAGTGTGTGGTTTATGCAAAAAGTATCCAAAGATTACACCTGAAAGAATGGCCGTAAGTGTAAAACCAGGAAAAAAAGGTGCATAAGGAACCATAGCCCATCCGAGAATATCAGAGATGCCTGCAGCGATGCCTGCTATCACAGGACCATAAAGCATACCAATCATAGCAATAGCAAAAAAGCCAAGGGAAATTCTAATAAGAGGTGTTTGGATCATCCAAAAACGTGTGAAAATGATATCTAATGCGATCAGCATACCGATAATAGCTAAATTCTTTGTACGTAGTAATTGTTTCATAAGAAAAACCCTTTCTGTAAGTAAATTTATAAGTTTTTAAGGAGAGCTGGTATTTCTCCTATAAAGTATAAAGAGCCAAAGGCAATAATCACATCCTCAGAAGTACTGTGTTTAAGTGCCAAATGAGTAGCAGAAGCAACGCAGTCACAAAGGGTAGTATGTGTACAATATTTTTTTACTTCAACCTCAAGAACCCGGGGATCTAAGGCTCTAGGATTTGATGGTCTTACAAGGAAAACGTGAGAGGCTAAGGGTGCTGTGAGCTTGCTGATTGCAGCGTAATCTTTATCTTGAAGAAGTCCCATAATAAAAATTATTTTTTTGTTTTTACAATAGGCTGAGATTGTCTCACGAAGTGCAGTGGCTCCTTGTACATTATGAGCGCCATCGATAAAAAATAAAGGTTCATCATGTACCTTTTCAAATCTTCCAGGCCAAGTTGCTTTGGCAAAGCCTTTATAGAGTGCATCAGTACTGATTTTTAGCCCTTTTTGTTGTAATACTTGGATCACTTCAACAGCGAGTGCAGCATTACGTATTTGATGTTCTCCAAGCAACTTAATTTTAATGTTTAAATAATCTTTATAGGAGAAAGTTTGTCCTGATAAATCATGACTTATAAGTTTAAGCTTATCTAAATCTAAAACTGTAAGAGGGGCATCATTTTGATTACATACTTGTTCAAACACTGTGCGAACAGAATCTGCTGCAGGATATAATACAACAGGAGAAAGTGGTTTAATGATCCCGCTTTTTTCATAAGCAATAGCTTCTAAGGTGTCGCCTAAATAAGCCATATGATCTAAGCCAATAGAAGTAATAGCGCAGCAAAGGGGACCCCGGAGCACATTAGTAGCATCTAATCTGCCACCCATACCTGTTTCTAAAACGACCACCGTGCAGCCTTTGTCTTGAAAGTAAAAAAAGGCAAGAGCAACTAATACCTCAAAGCGCGTAGGATGGCTTAAACCCTCTTTTAGCATATTTTCACAATGCACTTTGATAGTCTGCAAATAACTATCGAGATCATAAGGGGAGATAAAGCTAGTATTGATGCAAATAGTCTCACGAATTGTAGTGATCTCAGGAGAGGTAAACGTCCCAACTATATTATTTGCTTCCATAAGAATAGATGTTAAATAAGAAGCTACCGATCCCTTACCATTTGTGCCAGCTATATGGATGCACTTGAGTGTTTCTTCGGGGTTGCCTAAGCGATCTAAGAGTTCAAAAATAGATTCAAGACCAAGGTGGCTGCCTAAAGTATCCAAATAGGTTAAGTAATGTTCTGAAGATTTATAAATAATAGGGATAACCTCCTTTGGGACATATGAGATAATTTTATCATCAGATAACAAAATTAGCCTTTTTGAAACAACTCAAAAAAGGCTAAAGTACAACTCTAGTTGGATTATACTAAATAAAACGATAAAATTCAACATATGAAATTTTTGTAGTAAAATGTTAACTTCAATCTATACTCCCTAATAAAGGTATTCACTATAATATATGTTAGAGGTAGATGGAATGATGTGGAAGTTGAAAAGGGAATAAATAAATATAATAATTACAGATAATAATTTAAAGTTCATATCATTAAAATTAAATTTAATTAAAAAGCTTGACATAAACACATATATAAACTATACTAAAATAGTATTTCGTATGTATCCATAACTTTCACATGTTATTAGAGATTATATACTTCAAATATAATTTGTAGTAATATGTGAATTTTTTGTTGCAATGAAAGTACACACTTTAAAAAACAGGAGGTGCCTTATGAATAAAGGTACAGTAAAATGGTTTAATGCAGAAAAAGGATTTGGATTTATTGAAAGAGCAGACGGAGATGACGTATTCGTACATTTCTCAGCTATTCAAGGAGATGGATTCAAAGCTCTTGAAGAAGGTCAAGCAGTAAGTTTTGATATTACACAAGGTAATCGCGGCGCTCAAGCAGAGAACGTTGTTAAATTATAATATTAAACTCTAAAACGGTTATTGCATTATGCAATAACCGTTTTTTTATGTAAAAAATTTATTCCTAATAAATTCCAATTTATAAGAGGTTGTACTTGCAAGTTTTCTTTAAGCATTATACAATTAAGGTGCAAACTATTTGCAAGAACAAAAGGAGGTCATACATTTGAGCAAAATAAAGATAAAAAAAATAATAAGTATAGGTATTGTTATAATACTTTCTGGTATGTTAAGTGCATGTGGTGGCAATGCTTTGACCAAAGATACAGCAAGCAAACAAGATGAGAATAAGTCAGATATAACAATAGTTACTTCTTTTTATCCCATGTACATTGCGACACTTAACATTGTAAAAGATATAGAGGGAGTAAAACTTACAAATATGACACCTCCCATTACTGGGTGTTTACATGATTATGCAGTAACCCCTAGTGATATGAAAATGCTTGAAGATGCGCAGATATTTGTTGTTAATGGAGCGGATATGGAGTCTTTTATGGATGACGTGATAAGTCAGATGAAACATCTTAAGATTATCAGTGCTGTAAAGGGCATTGAGCTTCTTGAGGGAGACGAAGAAGAGGAACCTAATCCTCATGTATGGGTAAGCGTTACCCATGCCATTACTCAAGTAGAAAATATTCAAAAAGAACTTTCGGTACTCGACCCTGCACGCAGTAAGCAATATGAAAAAAACGCACAAGCTTATATCAAACAATTAAAAGAACTTAAAAGTAGAATGCATCAGGAATTAGAAGGTATCACACAAAGAGATATTGTGACATTCCACGAAGCATTTCCGTATTTTGCCAAAGAGTTTGACCTTAATATTCGTGGAATCATTGAACGAGAGCCAGGCTCGCAGCCAAGTGCAAAAGAACTTATTGAAACAATTGAACAGATTAAAGTGTTAGATATCAAAGCTTTATTTGCAGAGCCTCAATATCCAAGTAAAGCGGCTGAGACAGTTGCAACTGAGACAGGAGCTCGGGTATATATATTAGATCCAGCTGTTACAGGACCTATGGAGGCAGACGCCTATATTCACATTATGAATCAGAATACTCAAGTATTGAAAGAGGCTCTTAAATGATAGGAAAAAATAGTAAAGCTCTAAATAGCAGTCAATGCGGGCAGAGCTTATGCTGTACAAAAATACAACATATTAGTATTACACGTGGTAAGCATCAGATTTTAAAAGATATAAACTTGCATATTCATTGTGGAGAGCTTACTGCAATTATAGGAAGTAATGGGTCTGGAAAAAGTACTCTTTTAAAAGCACTGCTTGGAGAAATACCTCACCTTGGAGAAGTTATTTATTTAGCATCTCAAGGTCAAGCAGCTAAAAATCCTATTATAGGTTATATGCCACAAAAATTAGATTTTGACTTAAGCGCGCCTATGAGTGTGTTAGATGTGTTTGCGGCTAGCTGCTCACGTATGCCAATATGGTGGGGGAGTTCTAAAAAAACAAGACAACGCGTGCGTAATAACTTAAGACGTGTGAAGGCTGAACACCTTATAGATCGTAAGTTAGGGGTATTATCTGGAGGAGAACTTCAAAGGGTTTTATTAGCTTTAGCTTTAGATCCTATTCCTAATATCTTACTTTTAGATGAACCTGTATCAGGTATTGATCAAAATGGGCTTAAAATGTTTTATCAAATAGTAGCGGAACTACGCAGAGATTATGATTTATCTATCATTTTAGTTTCTCATGATTTACAGTTAGTAGCAGAGTATGCAGATCGGGTAGCGTTTTTAAATAACGGGATTATTCAGCGATGTGGCACACCACAAGAAGTATTTGGAAGCAAAGAAGTAAGAGATTTGTTTAATATAGATTTTCATTAGAAAAGGAAGGGGAGAGAATAGATGGCATTTTGGTATCAGCTTATAGATTATCTTATTCCCTTTGAGTGGGCAAGTTATACTTTTATGAAAAATGCACTCCTTGGTGTGCTTTTAGTTACACCCATGTTTGGTCTGCTTGGAACAGTGGTAGTGAATAATAAAATGGCATTTTTTTCTGATGCTTTAGGCCACTCAGCGCTTACAGGGATAGCGCTGGGAGTCGTTTGGGGGATGGGAGATCCCATTTGGTCAATGCTTATTTTTAGTATTGCTCTAAGCATTGCTATTATAAAAGTTAAAAATGTTCATACAGCATCAATGGATACTGTTATAGGGGTTTTTTCCTCTACTGCTGTAGCACTTGGTATTGTTATTTTGTCCTATAAAGGTGGGTTTGCCAAATATTCAACCTATTTAATTGGAGATTTACTCAGCATTACACCACAAGACTTGGGGCTTCTTAGCATAAGTTTAATGGGAGTAATTTTATTATGGATCGGGGCGTTTAATCAAATATTTTTAGTAAGTCTTAATCCGTCGCTTGCGAAAAGCAGAGGGGTTTTAGTTCATTTTTGGGAATATGTTTTTACACTTACTATTGCTATTATCGTCACCTTATCTATTAAATGGGTAGGAACTATGATTATTAGTTCTATGCTTATACTGCCAGCAGCTGCGTCTAGAAATATAGCTTATAATGTAAAAGGCTATACGCTTTTATCTGTCGTGATAGCTATTTCTTCAGGCCTTAGTGGTCTTATAATATCCTATTTTCTAGGAGCTGCGACTGGAGCTACAATAGTTCTTATATTAGGCATAGTTTTCGCCATAACTTATTTAATAAAACTAAAGTTTTATTTGGCCAAATGACAAAAGAAAGTTATTTGCAGCTAGCACAATATCCCATAATTTCTAATTTGTGATCACGTATTTCAAAGTCACTATATTCTGATACAGCCTTTTCAATTAAGAAACAAGGACAATGCTCTAAGGGGAATATGCGTTTGCATTTCATGCAGACCATATAGTGTTTATGTGTATCCGTATTAAGTTCATAAATAGTCTTTTTAGATTCTGATAACATATTTTTAACGACGATATTTTTCGAATGAAAAAGTTCTAACATACGATAAATAGTAGAAAGATTAACAGAAGGATATAGAGAAACGGCTTTAAGATAAAGATCTTCAGCAGAAGCTGGGCCATCCATTTCATGGAGTAAATCTAATACTATATTTCTTTGAGTCGTTGATTTGATGCCATGAGCTGTTAAAAATTCCTTGTAGGGTTTGTCCATGTTGGGTGTCCTTTCTATTGTCTTTTTAATAGAGCTAAGTCGCTTAACTCTTTTTATTATATACTATTTTTGAAAATAATCCTACGCATTATTCTAAGGAGTAATATATAATGGGAAAAATGGAATGCATGAAGTATAAGATGATATATTTATTTAATTTAAGGAGTTGATACAATGCCTATAGCGATAGATATTTTTTCAGGTTTTTTAGGAGCTGGAAAAACAATGCTCATTAAAAAAATGATCTCAGAGGGTGTTTATGTAAAGGATTTGGCGATTATAGAAAATGAATTTGGAGAAGTGGCAATAGATGGTGCTTATTTAGAAGAAAACTGTGTTCAAATTAAAGAAATAGCCTCAGGTTGTATTTGCTGCTCTGTAGTTGGAGATTTTAAGCAAGCTATTTTAGAGGTGATAGAGCGTTATCCAGTTAAACACATTATTATAGAGCCATCAGGGGTTGCCGCTTTATCAGATATACTGAAAGTCTTTAAAGAAAGAAGTTTTGAAGAAAAGCTTATCTTACATAGAGTTATTACAGTAGTTGATGTCATGCGATTTGAAATGTATCAAGCTAACTTTAGCGCTTTTTATAAAAATCAAATACAAAATGCCAAAACGATTGTACTGAGTCGTACACAACTCATTTCCAAAGAACAACTTCAAAAGTTAGTCCAACAAATAAAAGCTTTAAATAGTGGTGCAGCGATTGTAACAACGCCATGGGAAGAGTTAGATGGCAAAGTGATCGCGCAGGCAAGTGATGGAAGCTTTAAAGAAGAGTTGATTAAAAAAGTAAGACAGGGACATAGAAGTATTAAACAGGTCACGCTTTTAGCAGCAAATACTTTGGCACATAACACTTTTGACTCATTTGGAATAGAGAACCTCATGATATTTGATGAAAGTAAAATAAAGGACATGTTAAAACAGTTACAAGATACCGAGAAATACGGAGAGATTTTAAGAGCCAAAGGAATTATCTGTAATACAAAAGGTAAATGGATTCAATTTGATTATGTAACAGGAGAATGTGAAGTGCGTGAGACAAAACCTTATTATACAGGAAAGCTTTGTGTCATTGGAACACATTTGAAAAAAGAAGTGTTAGCTGAGCTTTTTAAAGGATAGGAAGGGGCGGTTATGTTAAAAACACGCATAGAACTGATAACAGGGTTTCTAGGTTCCGGAAAAACTACATGGATCAATAACTATCTTAAATTAACGACTGTAAATGATGAAAAGACAGTTGTTTTACAACTTGAAAAGGGAGAAGAAAAACTACATAAGCTATTAAAACAGCAAGCAAGTACGACCACTTTAATAGATAGCGAGGAGCTGCTTACCTTATCATACCTTAAAAATTTACTGGTCTTATATGAACCTCATAGATTAATTATTGAATGTAATGGTATGAAGATGATTGATGAATTAATTCATTTATTAAGTACGCCTATTATCAGAAAGCGAGCGTTTATAAGTACGATGATTAATTTGGTGGAGGGTCCTACATATAAAATTTATTGGCAAAACTTAAAGCCTATTTTAAAGCCTGCGCTTAGTTTAAGTCATATGATAGTTGTCACAAAAACACATCTTATGAGTTTGCAAGATAAAAAGGACTTACAAACCCTTTTAGAAATAGAAAATACACAGGCACATATTCTTTGGGTAGAGGATATCTCTTATATGGAACAAGCTATGGATAGCTGCTCCCTTTTAGATAAAGGATGGTCAAAAACATTAAGAATACAACTTATTAACACATATAATAAGTTGTTTGTGGATAAAGGGGAGAACAGATGAGATCATTTTTTATTGTATTCATCAGTATTATACTAGAAGCATTGCCTTTTGTATTATTAGGAGCTTTAGTTTCTGCATGTATTCTGATTTTTGTATCAGAAGATTTTATTGAAAAAATTCTACCTAAACGAAAATCTATAGGCTTTGTGATTGCAGCACTGCTAGGCCTTATTTTTCCAGTATGTGAATGTGCTATTATTCCTATTACAAGGAGGTTGATTAAAAAAGGTGTCCCTCTTGGTATGGGAACGACTTTTATGTTAGCTGTTCCTATTGTTAATCCAGTTGTACTATTATCAACTTATTATGCATTTAATGATAGACTTTATATGCTTTATGCAAGAGCAGGTTTTGGATTTTTAGCAGCAATAACTATAGGGGTATTAATAAGTATCAGTGAGGAAGGGCGAAAAACAGCGCTGAAAGACAAAGAGGTAGAAGAAGAGCTCTGTCTTTGCGGGTGTCAAGATATTTATAAAGGCTATGAAAAAACTTCTTATTTCACAAGTATTTTAGAACATACAATGAGAGAGTTTCTAAATATTATGCAGTACCTTGTCCTGGGGGCTTTTTTAGCAAGTCTTTTTCAAACATATGTTAATAAAGAGATCATAGGCTATATAGGCAGTCATTCAGCTCTTGCGGTATTGTTTATGATAGCTCTGGCTTTTATACTTTCGATTTGTTCAGAAGTAGATGCATTTATAGCAAGAACTTTTATTACACAATTTTCATCTGGATCAATTTTGGCCTTTTTAATCTTTGGACCTATGCTTGATCTGAAAAATATGTTAATGTTATTTGGACATTTTAAAACAAAGTTTGTTATTAAGCTTATGGTGTATATTACTCTTGTATGTGCACTGATAGGATTCATAGCTAATCTATTGATCTAGGAGGTGCAGTATGCGAAGATTTAATCAAGTAGAATGGATAGGCTTTATATTACTATCAGGTCTAGCTTTATACTTAACGTATTTACTTAGAGAAGGAGAAATAATAAGCTTTATTCATCCTAAAAGAATACCCCTCATGTGGGCAACACTTGCGGGTATTATGACACTCGTTGCGTATCAAAGTACTAAAATTTTTACGATTCCCAGTAGGAAAGCAAGCCTTAAAAGCTACTTTTCATTAGGCTTTATACTCTTATGTGGGGGGATAACTTTAACAGCCGGAGAAACAGACCGATTTAGTTCGGTACAGACCTCAAAAAATATAAGTATAGCATCTCAGATGCAGAAAAACTATGAAGTGATAGATTCTACTGCTACGCAGAGCGAGAAAGTGCTTGATGTAGAGCGCTACGCACATGATTGGGCACAGGCACAGGCACGTCAAGCAGATGAGGCTGTTTTTTCATCAGATACTATCACTGTAACTGGAGATAATTATATTAAAGTCTTATCAGAGATTGAAAATAACTCAGAACGCCATATAGGTAAAAAAATGATATTAGAAGGATTTATTTACCGAGAGCCTGGGTTTGCCCCAGATGAATTTGTTATAGCGCGTATGTATATGATTTGTTGCGCAGCAGATGCACAGATTACAGGTTTAATGTGTAAGGGAAGTAAGAGCACATCCCTAGCAGACGATCAATGGGTAAGAGTAGAAGGGATATTAGAAGTTCAAGCCTATAAGATAGACGGAGAAGAAAGTTTAATACCAATCATTAAAATTTCAGAAGTGCTACCGCTTGCAACACCAGAAAATCAATATATTTACTATTAAGATTAAAAATACAGCAAAGGACTGCTTTTCTAGCAAAAAGGGAGTTTTACTGCAAGTGAAAATTTAGAATATAAAACTCTTGTCCAGATATGGGGACAGGAGTTTTTTATTGAAACTGATAGATAAACACTTAAATAAGGTATAAATGATTATAAATGATTATAAATGGTTTGACTAAAACAACTTATGTTATGTATAATAAGAAGACTTGAAATTTGACATGTAAAGAAAGGAATAGAAGGTTGAAAGAAAAACACTTTCAACTTTTTATTTGTGGCAGTATCACAGGCAAAGCTTGTGATATGCAAGGAGGGTAAAAATGATTTTAACAGAAGAGAGGGTTATCCCTAAATTAATGAATCCTAAAAATGGCATGCTTAAAGAACATATTTTTAGGTACGAGTTTGCAGCTAAGTTTGCTAAGGGAAGAGTTTTAGACATTGCTTGCGGATCTGGGTATGGTACAAATATTTTACTAGATCCGTCATATGGAGATCAGGTAGAACAGCTTATTGGGGTAGATATTGATGAAGAAACTATTGCTTATGCAAAAGAGCATTATAGCCATAGACGGGCTGAGTATTTTACTATAGATGCACTGTCTCAAGATTTAGATAAAAAACTAGGAGTATTTGATACTATTGTAAGTTTTGAAACAATAGAGCACATTAAGGAAGATGAACTATTTATCAAAAACCTAGCACAATTATTAAAACCAAATGGCAAGTTGATTATCTCAACTCCTTTTGGCAGAGGGCGTGGGATTCCCTGCTCCAATCCATTTCATATTCATCAGTATAAAGAAGAAGAATTTTTAGAAATGCTAAGTGATTTTAAAACCGTAGATATGTATCATCAAATTGATGAAAGCATAGAGTTTCCTATAAAGGATAAGAAATATTATTTAATGGTTGCAGTATGCTATAATAGGCAAGATGATTATACGTGAAAGGAATAGATAGAATGTCCGTAGAAAAACACGCTGATTTTCAGCAAGAAGTAAATAAACTTAATGATGTGATGCATTACGTAGAAGATACAATCACGTTAGTTAAAAAAAATAGAATGGACTACCAAGGAGAAATTAAAGATGCGTATGTTAATTTAGATTACTTAGACAGTAGTTTAAGCTATTCATCCATTATGCTCAACTCAACATTGCTGGATGAATTAGAACAGCATTTTAATCAATTGCTCTTAGTAAAAAAGAAACCTTATTTTGCAAGAATTGATTTGACGCAAGAGGGGATGACGCATAAAGAGAAGCTTTATATTGGTAAAATGACACTTTTTGATCTGAGTATGGATGTGCCTATGATCGTGGATTGGAGAGCGCCTATTGCAAGTGTTTATTATGAAGGAAGATTAGGAGATGTATCCTATGAAGCACACGAAAAAACTCATCATGTTGCGGTTGATCTAAAAAGACAGTATACTATTAATGATGGGGTATTAGAAGGTATTATGGATATAGATATTACAACAACAGATACCTTTTTACAAGCAGCCTTAGAAGGGCATGCAGAAGATAAACTAAAAGACATTGTCTCTACAATACAAGCTGAGCAGAACGCAATAATTAGAGCAGATATTAATAGACCTCTTATAGTCCAAGGCGTAGCCGGCAGTGGTAAGACAACGATAGCACTTCATAGAATTGCTTATTTAATTTATACGTATGCAGACACGTTTTATCCAGAAAATTTTATGATTCTTGCACCTAATCGTTTATTTTTAGATTATATTTCGCAAGTTCTTCCAGAGCTTGGAGCAGATAAAGTTAAACAAACGACCTATATTGATTTTATGTATGAAGTAGTAGGAAAAAAATACAAACTTACAAGTTCTAATGCAAAGCTTATAGCACTAATTGAGTCTAGTGATGAAAAAGAGATAATAGATGCTAAAAAGATGATAAGAACTTTGGCGGGCTTTAAGGGTTCTATGCTTATGAAAGATATTATCGAAGCGTATGTTCAAGATATTGAGCAAAATTTTGTACCAGAGGGTGATTTTGCTTTAGGAGATTATATTCTTTTTGACCAAGCAATGATTAAGGAACTATTTTTAGATAAGTTTTCGTATTTGCCTATTTATAAAAGAGTTGATTCTATTAAACAATATATTTCCCATCGTCTTAAAAGTGAGAAAAAAAGGATTTTAGAAGAGATTGAAAATAAGTACAACAAAGAATTAGATTATATAAGAGATTCAGAACCAGCGTCAGAGGAAAAGAGACTCAAGCTAGTTAATCTAGTAAGTGAAAGAGATTTATATTTAGATATGATTCAAAAGAAATCTAAAAGTACGGTTGTTAAATACATGGCACAGTTTCCAAAGGTAGATGCATTTGACTATTATAAAGAGTTAATTACAAATCAAGATCTTTTAGCTAAATATGCAATGAAAAAAGAACAGACTGCTTCAAATAAAGCAGATCTAAATGTTTTACAGATGATATGTGAAAATGCTTCTAAGTTATTTGTGAATAATCATATAGAACTTGAAGATTTAGCACCTATTGCGTATTTGAAGTATAAGCTTTCAGGAAGAGATAAAAAATTAGATATTAAATATGTTGTTATGGATGAAGCACAAGATTTTAGCTATTTTGAGTTTTTCATGTTAAAAGAAGTTCTTGGAACTGAGCTTTTTACTATACTGGGAGACTTATCACAGGGTATTCATGAGTATAGAGCAATTGATAACTGGGACTTTGTTTCAAACAATATCTTTAATAAAGAAAATAGCAACTTTCTGACTTTAGAACAAAGTTATAGAACGACAGTAGAGATTATGGATGCTGCCAATGAAATTATTACACAATGTGCAGTAAAAGGATTGGTTTTGGCCAAGCCCGTTGTAAGACATGGTCAAAAACCACGTGTTAAAGCCTTTGACTGTGAGAAAATGCTTATTGAAGAAACACAAAAGCAAATTATGAAGCTTAATGACGAGGGGTTTAAGTCCATTGCGCTTATAGGAAAAACGATTCAAGAGTGTAGCAGAGTACAAAAAAACTTGGCTAAAAATAAAGTAGTTCATACAAAGTTATTAGATGAAAAAGATAAACACTATAGTGATGATATTGTGATTATACCAGCCTACCTTGCAAAAGGTTTAGAGTTTGATGCAGTTATTATTATAAATATAGAAGATTACTATACGGAGGATGCACTAGATTTAAAACTATTATATGTTGCAATGACAAGAGCTCTTCATAGATTGTACGTTTTCTTTAAAGAAGGAAAAATTCCAGTAGTAAGTGTTACTTAATCAAGTTAAGAAAGAGTGATAAAATGAATCAAGAAAATGCTAATGCATCAGAAATTATGACTGTAACAGAAGTGGCTGATTATCTCAAGATTAGTGAAGTAACAACTTATAAACTTGTACAAACAGGTGTTATTCAAGGATTTAAGGTAGGAAGACATTGGCGGGTAAAAAGAGAGGATCTCTCAGAATTTATAGAAAAGCAAAAAAGAGGCGAACGCATTTGAATAGTAAAAGACAAAAAGTAAGATTACCATTTAATCCACCCTTTTATTATGGGTGGATTGTACTTGTAATAGGAGGTATGGTTGCATTTTTTTCGGGTCCCGGGCAAACCTATTCTATTTCGATATTTATTGATACATATATAAAGGATTATGGCTGGAGTCGTTCATTAATCTCAGGATTTTATTCAGTAGCAACACTTAGTGCAGGCTTTATGTTGCCTTTTGTAGGAAGAGCCATTGATAAGTGGGGATATCGCAAAATGGTTACCATCATTCCGATTATACTTGGTATAACATGTTTGTGGATGAGCTTTATCACACAGGCGTGGATGATTTTTGCAGGCTTTATATTTTTGAGGCTCTTTGGGCAAGGATCAATGACTTTGATGCCATCAGCACTTGTTCCACAGTGGTTTATAAAAAAAAGAGGGCTAGCCTTAAGCTTAATGGGACTTGGAGTTATAGTTTCTTCCATGCTGATGCCGCCAGTTAATAATTGGCTACTTATCAACACCTCTTTAAGATTTACCTGGCAAGTTTGGAGCCTATTATTAATAGGATTTATGGCACCAATAGGATGGATTTTTGTACGCAATTCACCAGAACTCGTAGGTCTTTTGCCAGATGGGGAGAGTAAGTGCGAGGGGGATAATAAAGAGATTTTGACTCAATCACAAGCTAGTACCTTAGAAGTGTCTTGGAATATCCAGGAAGCTACTAAGACAAAAACTTTTTGGTTGATGATTTTCTTTATGATGGTACCTTCTATGATTAATACTGGTCTTGCTTTTCATATGGTTTCGATAGTAGGACAAAAGGGATTTGATTCAACCTTATCCGCAAGTGTACTCAGTATTATGGCGTTTGTGCAATTTCCACTTACTTTTGTAGCAGGACATGTGCTAGACCAGGTAAAGCCAAACTATGTGAAAGCCATTAATTTTTGGATATTATTATTAGCGATGATGATGATGTTAATCAGCAAAACACCTGGTGGACTCATTTTTTATGCAGTACTACATGGCATTTTTGGTGCATTCGATTCCGTCAGTACAGCAGTAATATGGCCAAAGTATTTTGGACGCAAAAATCTTGCAAGTATAAAAGGCATAGCCATGACAGCAGTAGTTATAGGTTCTGCTCTTGGGCCATTACCCTTTGGACTAGCTTATGACTTTTTTAAAGGCTATACACAAGTTATTCAATTGATGATGATATTTCCAATACTCGCAAGCTTATTTGCATTTTTAGCAGTTCAACCTTATAAGAAGCTGCCTTAAAAGAAAAATATAAATTATAATGTAAATATCTAAATAATGTCTGGATAAATGGTTAGTTTAAAGATAATATATAATATATACACTGTAATATATCTAATAATAAGGATGAGGAGTGGTTTCAATGCAAAAAATAGCTTTAGTTACAGATAGTACGTGTAGTTTGCCAAAAGAGTATGTGGATAAATATAATGTACATATTCTTAGATTAAAAGTGATTTATAAAGACCGAGAATATATAGATGGGTTAGATATTACACCAGAAGAGGTCTATGCAAGATTAAATGAAGAAGTTCCTACCACTTCTATGCCTTCTGTACAAGAAGCAGAAGATTTATTTGATAAGCTTATACAGGAGCACTATACGCATGCTGTTATACTTTCAGTATCTTCAGGTCTTTCGGGAACAATTAATAGTTTTAGACTTGCAGCAGATAATCGTCAAGAACAGATTAAATCTTTTGTATATGATACAAAAATTTTATCTATGGCGGTTGGACTATCTGTTATTGAGGTTGGAAAAGCTATTGAAGAAGGAAAAAGTTTTGAAGAAATATGTGAAGAGATTCCAAAATTAAGAGACCGCACCCAGATGTATTTTACCGTTGATACCTTAGAGTATTTGATTAAAGGCGGTAGAATCGGTAAGGTATCTGGGGGCATTGGAGAATTACTCAACATTAAACCTATCATTATGATGGATGAAGAGGGTAAATATACAACATTTACGAAGGTAAGAGGATCTAAGCAGGCTTTTAATAAACTTGTTGCCTTAGGCAATGAAATTTTAGATACAAGCAAAGGAAAGCTGGTTATTATGACTGGTACTATGTTAAAAGAGGCAGAGCTTCTTAAAGAGGCATTTGCAAATCATCCCAATGTAACTTTTTTGCATGTTGGAACGATTACTCCAGCAGTTGGTATTCATTCAGGACCAAGACTTCTTGCATTTGCGATTATGAAAGATTGATAATACCCCATTATGGGTAGTGATAAAAGAGGTGTAGTTGTGAACGAAGAAAGAAAAAAAGCATTGCAAGCTCTAAAGACTTGTAAGGGGCAAGTTGAAGGTATTATAAAAATGATAGAAGATGAGAGATACTGTGTGGATATCTCCAATCAAATTATTGCAGCACAAGGATTACTTAAAAAAGCTAATCTATTAATCCTTAAGCAACATCTTAGCCATTGCGTCAAAGATGCTTGTATGAGTGATAATGGAGAAGCGAAAATAGAAGAAATTATTAATGTCATAGAAAAACTCATGAACAAGTCTTAAAACTTTTAATCTATATAGCCTATACCAGTATCTTAAAAAACGAGATACTGGTATTTTTTATCTTGTAATTTCATACTATATATTATAATATATAAATATAAGGATTTATATATTAGAGATACTTAAAAATACAGGAGGAATTGAAATGACAAAAAAGAGGAAATCACATCAAGCATGGTCATGGGTTTTTATGATAGTATTTATAGTACTATCTATTATTGATTTTAGATTTGGCATATTAGGCATTATATGTATGACAACACCTATGATCCTTGCATTAAGAGGGTCTGGTAAGGCGCATTGTTCTTTTTATTGTCCAAGAGGCTCTTTGCTTGGGAAATTTTTAAAGCCTATTAGTTTTCATAATAATCTTCCTAAGTGGGCTAAGTCAAATAAGGTTAAAAACATGCTTCTTTTTGCTATGGTAAGCATGTTAACTATAGGTATGTTTCATGCAAATCGTGAAGGTTTTAATTTAATGAAAACAGGCTTTACATTATTTAGATTTATGACAGCTTCTCTATTAGTAGGTATTATGATGGGGATTGTATTTAAACCTAGAACGTGGTGCCAAGTATGTCCGATGGGACATGGGACAGCAATTATAGATAAGGGCTTAAAAGGAAGAAAGATAACAAAGGAGAAAAATTTGTCACAATAAACGAATTAAATCATAATATATAAATATAAAGATATATAAAATGCAAATGTATAACTATTAAATATATAAGTATAAATTAAATATTACAAACTTAAAATAGCATTATCAATTAGGAGGTTAAAAAACATGGCAAAAATTATAGGTAAAAACGATTTCAATACAGAAGTTATGCAGTATAAAGGTGTAAGTCTAGTAGACTTTTATGCAGATTGGTGTATGCCGTGCAAAATGATAGCACCCATAATAGAAGAAATAGGTCATGAAATGGGTAATAAAGCGAAAGTACTAAAATTAAATATAGATCAAACACCAGAAATTGCAGAAAGCCTTGGCATAATGAGTATTCCAACTCTTATTATTTTCAAAGAAGGTAAGGTTGTAGAACAGATGCGAGGATTTCAGACAAAGAACACTCTTAAGAGTAAACTAGAAAAATATTTGTAAAAAGTCATCCAAGTTAAAAAACACACACTTACAAGGAGGTTATGAGATGCTATTTAATTTACTAAGAAGTGAAAAAATAATATCGCCTAGTGAAGTATATGAGTATATGAAAACGGATAAAAGTATTGTTTTACTAGATGTTAGGGAAGATTATGAGTATAAAAATGGTCACATCAAAGGCGCAAGACTTTTACCGGTCGGAGAAATTAAAACTAAGATAGACACTATGAATGTGCCAAGAGAAACGAAAATAGTTGTGTATTGTCAAAGTGGAGCAAGAAGTGCAAGAGCTTGTAATATTTTAACCCATAAAGGTTATAATAATGTGTATAATTTAGGTGGGATTATGAATTGGCCTTATGAAACAACAAAATAAAGAAAATTAAATCATACAATACAGCATGTAGTTTCATACACTATATGTTGTATTTTTTGAAATTATAAGTTAAGATAGATATAATAACAAATTCTTGTCAATAATATAGACAAATAACATATAAACTTAAGTTATGCAGGAATAACTTGAATTTTAAAATGTGAAGTCTATAGTATTGATAAAGATAAATAATAAATTATTGATGAAAGATATAGGGTGAAATTATGGAAAAAATAGCTTTAATTACTGATAGTACTTCTGGTATACCACAAGAATATGTTGATAAATATAATATACGTATTCTAAGATTAAAAGTTATTTATAAAGATAGAGAATATATAGATGGTGTAGATATTACACCAGAAGAAGTTTATGCAAGACTAGGTGAAGAACTTCCTACTACGTCTATGCCATCTGTGCAAGAAGTAGAAGATTTGTTTGAAGAACTTGTTAAAGAGGGTTATACCCATGCTGTTATGCTTGCAATTTCCTCAGGTCTTTCAGGCACAATCAATAGTTTTAGAATTGCCGCTGATAATTATCAAGACAAGATTCAGTCATTTGTTTTTGATTCTAAAATTATATCGATTGCTGTTGGTTTATCTGTCATTGAAGTTGGTAAAGCTATAGAACAAGGAAAAAGCTTTAAAGAAATTTGTGAAATCATTCCAAAGCTTAGAGAAAAAACAATGCTTTATTTTACAGTAGATACTTTAGAGTACCTGATTAAAGGTGGTAGAATTGGTAAAGTATCTGGAAGCATCGGTCAATTATTAAACCTTAAACCGATCATTATTATGGATGATGAGGGGAAATATACAACGCTTACAAAAGTCAGAGGATCTAAGCAAACACTTAATAAGCTTATCAAATTAGGAAATGATAAATTAGATAAAGCAAAGAGTAAAGTTGTTATTATGACAGGCACAATGCAAGAAGAAGCTCAACTGTTAAAAGATACATTTTTACAGCATCCTAATACAATATCAGCAGATATTGGAATCATTACCCCTGTAGTTGGCATACATTCAGGGCCAAGACTTTTGGCTTTAGTTATTATGGAAGAGTAAATAATAGAATGCGTATAAGCAGAGCGCTTTTGGCATAACCTAATGGCAGTTACCTTAGAAGGGAGAAAAAAGGTGAAAAAGTCATTTAAAAGGTTCATGATTCTTATATTACTCGTGAGTGTGTTAGCAACACATACAGTTGTCTATTCACAAGCTGATATTATTAGTCCGATACTCCAAGGTTATATTGGAAGAGCGGATGTCCTATTAAATCAAATTGTTTTTCTAGGACAGACGTCCCTTGCAAATACCATTAATCAAGTAGATAATACCGAAGTACTAAGGGTTGCAGAGCTTAATGCAACACAAGTAAGTGCCCTTGAAAGAGATGTGCTTAACTATATTGGAAGTCTTAGTCCAAATACGATGGAAAGCCGTAATGCAACTATTCTCCATATTTCACTGCATCACTTTCAAATGGCATTAGGTGAATTAGGTTTTTTTATAAGAGCTTCAACAGACATCGAAAGATTTAATGCGCTGCAGCGTTATTTTTATGATGTTATTACTGCAATAGAGAATATTAATCAGGTTAGGCCATAGTTAGTTGTATGAAAAAGTTAAGTAGATAAAAAGAAACTCTAAAAATCATTTTTATGATTTTTAGAGTTTCTTTTTATCTATTATAGGAGTATGCTTATGATAAACAGAAAAAAGTATTATTTTTATTAGAATAAAAAATCTATAAGTGATATATTATAGAGAAACAATATATAAACTGAAGTTATTTTAATGCTATAGACGACTGGTAGTATGTCAAGATGAATTTCAAATAAAATTGGAAATTATTTAACCAGGAGTCCTAAAAAAAGGCACACTAAATAAACCTCGAATAATTACCATTTTTTTACTGGGAATTATAAGTGGAGTTTCAAGCT
>CAKZUB010000100.1 GCA_937921505.1 uncultured Clostridia bacterium
CAAAACTGAACCCGTAGCTATTGTGCTTTCAAGACAAGATCTTCCTTTCCTTGAAAACTCAGGAGTGGATGCTAAAAAAGGTGCTTACGTAGTAGCTGGATGCGACCCAAAAGACAGTGATATTATCCTTATTGCAACAGGTTCTGAAGTACAGCTTATCGTAAATGCAGTAGCTGAACTTGCAAAAGAAGGTATTAAAGCTACAGCTGTAAGTATGCCGTCAATGGATGTCTTTGAAAACCAATCAGAAGCTTATAAAGAATCAGTACTACCCTCACATCAAGTCAAAAGAGTCGCTGTAGAGGCTGCAACTTCATTTGGTTGGCATAAATATTTAGGATTTAAAGGTGAAATGATTTCAATAGATACCTTTGGTGAATCTGCTCCAGCAAATCTTATATTTGAAAAACATGGCTTTACAACTGAAAATGTTATCTCTATAGCTAAAAAAGTTCTTAACTAACAGATTAAAAGTACTCTAACAGGGAGGTTGTCTATATAGTGCATTCACTGTATAAAGAACCCCCCCTTTTCTTTACCCTGTTCTGCTGTTTGATAATTAAAAAGCATATATTGACAGTTAGATCATTACATTCTATTATCTATATATAACCAAATCACAATGCAAGGAGACGCCCCATGAATATTAAAGATACTTTCTTAGAAAATCCAAAACAATACGAAGATATAGCTGAATTACTTAAGGCCCTGGCTCATCCTGTCAGGCTTTGTATTGTACGGGGACTTATTGAAATGGGTGGCAGCAATGTGACTAACATTCATTCTTGTTTAAATATGCCTCAGTCTACCATTTCTCAGCATTTATCCAAATTAAAAAGTTGTGGTATTATTAAGGGCGATAGAAATGGACTCGAAATAACTTATAAAGTTACAGATCCTAAGGTGATAATTTTGATCAAAACATTTTTTGAATAAAAATAAAAACTTACCTCCAGATTAAAATTCAGAGGTAAGTTTTTATTTTTATAGCGTTGCAAGATCCTTGTAAATTTCTTTTAGCTGCCCATAGCCTTTTTGAAAGATAGGATAATATTTTTCATAAACTTTAGCGTCTTCTACGCTTGCTTTAATCGTTTGACTTACTTTTACAAGCTCCCGGCAAGCCTCTTCTACACTATCAAATAACCCACATCCTACTGCGGCTAATATGCTCGCTCCATAAGCTGGACCTTCTGATGCTTCTACTATATTGAGCTCCTTATTAAATATTGAAGCTAATATCTCTACCCAAAGCTCATTTCTAACGCCGCCACCTGTAATGCGTATTTCATGGATAGGAAGCTGCATATCTTTTAAGATTTCAAGAGAATCTCTAAGGCCATATCCTACGCCTTCCATAACTGCACGGGTCATATGTCCTCTTGTATGAGAAGGTTTAAGCCCGATAAATGCCCCTGTAGCATTAACATCAGCATGTGGTGTTCTCTCTCCTGTTAAATAAGGTAGGAATAAAAGTCCATCGCTGCCTGCTGGTACCTTTGCCGCTTCATCTCTAAGAACTTGATAAGGATTTTCTGCTTGTAAGTCTTTATTCACTTCTTCTACCCACCACTGCAAACTATACGCAGCGGAAAGCATAACACCCATTTGAGTGAACTTACCACTTGCATGGTTAAAAGAATGAAGTCTATTTTCTTTATCTACCTTATATTCATCAACTGAAGCAAAAACAACACCTGAGGTTCCAAGCGCTACGCTTACAACACCACTTGCTACGGTACCTGTTCCTACCGCGCCAACAGCTTGATCACCACCACCACCTATAACCTTAGCACTATCACTTATACCAAGTTCATTTGCGATACCTTTGTTTATAATGCCTGTTACTTCATAACAATCATAAACTTCTGGCAGCCATTCTTCTTTAATAGATAAAATACCTATCATTTCTTTTGACCAAGTTTTATTTTTGACATCAAAAAATAAAGTTCCAGCTGCATCAGCTACGTCTATTTTATAATCACCTGTTAAGCGATATCTGATATAGTCTTTCGGCAAAAGAATATGTGCTATTTTTTCAAAAACTTCTGGTTCGTTTTCTTTGACCCACATTACTTTAGGTCCAGTAAATCCTGATAGTGCAATATTGCCTGTATACTCTGAAAGTTTATCTCTACCTATAACATCGTTTAAATAATCGCATTGTTTTTGTGTTCTGCCATCATTCCAAAGAATAGAAGGTCTTAAGACCTCACCATTTTCATCTAAAATGACAAGACCATGCATTTGACCACTAAAACTAATCCCTTCGATTTGCTCTCCAACACTTGGATTTTTAGCAACAATTTTCTTAACAGCATCTACTGTCGCTTGCCACCAATCTTCTGGATTTTGCTCACTCCATAACGGTTTTGGATAACTAAGCGGATATTTTTCTGAAGCACTATCTACAATAGCACCCTTCTTATCCATTACAATAACTTTTACCGAACTTGTACCTAAATCTATTCCTAAATACATTTTTTTACTCCTCTCTCACTTTTAAGTCATAAGTTCCTAATCACTTTAAAATTTTATAAAAAGCACTAAGTAGAGGCAGGCACCTAATACCCGCCTCTACTTGTAGTACTTATAGAGTTTATAGATTATTTACTAAAAATATATTGATTAAGTACAGACTCTAACATTTCTTGTCTGCCAGATTTTACTTTGATTTGATCATTTGCTAATGCATATTTTTCAAGCGCTTCAAAATCAACCTTGCCTTCTACGATATCTTTACCAATTCCTGTATTAAAGGTCGCATAACGCTCATCTTTAAAGTTTTCAAGCACGCCATCTTCCATAAGTTTTAATGCTACTTTAAATCCTTTTGCAAATGTATCCATACCTGCAATATAGCTTAGGAAGATATCTTCTGGTTCAAAGGACGCTCTTCTTGGTTTTGCATCAAAGTTTAGTCCACCTTTACCAAGTCCACCATTTTTGATGACTTCATACATTACAAGTGTTGTATCATAAATGTTTGTTGGGAATTGATCTGTATCCCATCCAAGGTTAGGATCCCCCATATTAGCATCAATGCTTCCAAGTGCATTATTAATTCTAGCCACATGAATATCATGTTCAAAAGTATGTCCAGCAAGTGTTGCATGATTTGCTTCAATGTTTAATTTAAATTCTTTTTCAAGTCCATGTTTTCTTAGGAAGCCAAGTACTGTTGCTGCATCTGAATCATATTGATGCTTTGTTGGCTCTTTTGGTTTTGGCTCAATAAGAAGCTCACCTGTAAAACCTATCTTTTTCTTATAATCAACAGCCATTTGAAGGAATCTTGCAAAGTTTTCTTCTTCTAATTGCATATTTGTGTTCAGTAAGGTTTCATAGCCTTCACGTCCACCCCAAAATACGTAATTTTCTCCACCTAAAAGTTTTGTAACTTCCATTGCTTTTTTAACTTGTGCTGCTGCATACGCAAAAACATCTGCTTCACATGTTGTTGAAGCCCCATGCATAAAACGAGGATGTGAGAACATATTTGCAGTACCCCATAATAACTTTTTGCCTGTTTCTTTCATAAGCTTGTCACAGTATGCAACAACTTCATCTAATATTGCATTGGTCTCAACTAATGTTTTACCTTCTGGTGCAATATCTCTATCGTGGAATGCAAAATAATCTATATCAAGTTTTTCCATAATTTCAAAACAAGCATCCATTTTTGCTTTTGCCAGTTCCATTGAATCTGTAATGGCAAGCCATGGTCTCTCCATTGTAGCCGCTCCAAATGGATCTGAACCGCCGCCACAAAGTGTATGCCAGTAAGAAAGCGTAAACTTAAGGTGTTCTTTCATTGTTTTACCATTAATAACTTCTTCTGGATTGTAGTACTTGAATGCAAATGGGTTGGTAGATGTTGCTCCTTCATAATTAATCTTGCTTACATTTGGAAAATATTCTCTCATAATCGTCCACCTTCTCTAAAATATTTTTTAAGATATCTTTATTATACGCTGATATAAATCTTTTTTCAATACTATTTTAAAATACTTTTTAAAACAACTTTAAAAATACTTTAAAAATAAACACCTGTACTATATAAGTGCAATAATTTCCTCAAAAGCTCTAAGAGCTGCCCCATATTTTGAAGCTCTATAACCTAACGCCGAAAACTCTATTTTACGATCTGCTTTAAGCATACTGCAAGGATGATCTAACATTGTTTGTTTTATCAGCGGCTCGATTTGCATCTGATACTCGCTCATTTTTCCGCCAATAATCACACAATCTGGATCAAATATAAGAAAACTGTTGTTAATAAGTAGTACTAAGTACTCTACATATTCCTGCATTACTTTTTTATGCGTTTCTTTACTGGCATCATATAACTCAAAAACTTCTTCTAAGCTATTTAATAAGACCCCTGTTACTTTGCTAAATTCACTTATAAGTGTATGCGTTGATAAGTAGGATTCAATACACCCTTTATTACCACAATTACAAAGTTTGCCCTCTTTTTGTACAACCATATGTCCTATTTCGCCTGCTGCTTCATTGCTTCCTGCATAGTATCTCTTATCTACTATAATGCCTGCACCTATACCTTCTTTAATGGAAATATACAGCGAGTTCATATATGCTTTTGATACACCAACAACATTTTCAGCAAAGGCTGCAAGCCTTGCTTCATTACCTACATAAAAGTTAATTTCTAGCTCATTTCTTAGACTCTCTAAACTTAAGTTAGTAACGCCTATATTGGGCCCTTTCTTAAGCAGCAATGTCTCCTCTTCTACAAGTCCTGGATAGGATATGCCTATGCCTATTATATTCTCTTTCTTAAGCTTGTATGCATCTAATACTGTATTAATAATTATTTTAATATTTTTCTCTAAGTTATTCTCTTTATTTCCTATAGTTTTTTCAAAAACTACTTCTAATCTAAGATTCATTAAGCAGTAGTAAATAAAGTGCTCCTGAATATCTATGCCTATGCTAAAATATCTATTGTAGTCTATATCAATTAATATAGGTTTACGCCCATAATCAGCATCCGCTACACCCACTTCTTTTATAACGCCTTCTTTTAGCAACTTATTCACATTGGTTGTAACTGTAGGGATACTAATATTCATTTGTTCAGCTAAA
The DNA here is from genome assembly GCA_937921505.1 of uncultured Clostridia bacterium. Lineage (GTDB taxonomy): Bacteria > Bacillota > Clostridia > Lachnospirales > Cellulosilyticaceae > FMMP01. Next base: position 5,110 of record CAKZUB010000100.1, read on the forward strand.
TCATACTTAGTTATAGCGCCGCATTCACTAATCTTTGCTAAAATCACCTTCTCATTTTCATTTCTTTTTCGGCTTTGCAAAACACCTTCCTCCTTTACTGCTTATGACTATACTTTTTAAATTGTAAACTCTAACACTTTACTATGTTTTATAGTTTACAATTTAACCTTGCATATTTCAAGCACTATTAAAAGTTTTAATCTTGTTGTGATCATCTGCATTAAAAAAACAGTTTAAGAAGTACTTCTACTTCTTAAACCATTTTTAATCTTACATTTCTCTTCTGCCCTGAAGGGCTCTAGATAAAGTGATTTCATCTACATATTCTAAATCTCCACCTACTGGCACGCCATGAGCAATACGTGTTGTCTTAATACCTAAAGGTTTTAAAAGTTTACTCATATACATAGCGGTTGCTTCCCCTTCTATATTGGGATTAGTCGCAATAATAATCTCTTCAACTTCTTCTTTTTGAATTCTTTCTAAAAGCTCTTTAATCTTAATATCATTAGGCCCTACTCCCATCATAGGTGAAATAGCGCCATGCAAAATATGGTAAAGCCCTTTATATTCTCTTGTTTTTTCATAAGCAGCCATATCTCTAGAGTCTTCTACAACCATTATTTGATGATTGGCTCTTTTTTCATCTTTACATATTGGACAAAGTCTATCATCAGTAATGGTCCCGCATCTATCACAATAACTGATATTTTGTTTGGCATCTACTAATGTATCTGCTAATTTTTTCACCTTTTCTTGTGGTAAACTAATAATATGAAAAGCAAGCCTTTGGGCAGATTTTGCCCCTATCCCAGGAAGCCTCGATAACTCTTCTATAAGAGCCACCATTTTGTCACCATAATAACCACTCACTAGAATAAACCTCCTGTTGGAAGTCCTCCTGTTACTTTACCCATTGCTTTTTGTGAGTACTCTTCTGCTTGACGCATTGCTTCATTAACTGCTGTAAGCACCAAATCTTCTAATGTTTCGATATCTTCTGGATCAACTACTTCTTCTTTGATTTTAATTGATTTTATTTCTTTTTTGCCTGTTACAGTCACTTCTATCATACCACCGCCAGATGTTGCAGTGATAATTTTGTCTTCAAGAGTAGCTTGTGCTTCCTCCATCTGCTTTTGCATTTTCTGTGCCTGCTTCATAAGTTGTTGCATATTAGGCATACCGCCACCAAAATTTTTCATACTTTATTGCCTCCTATTTTTTAATTTGTATATTGAAATTTATTTTTGCAGCTACATTTTCTATAACGGACGCAATGTCTTTGATATCCTCTGTTTGCTGTGGATTTGATCCGTAAACCTCTATACATTTAGAAGCATAGTCATCTGCTTCTATAGGTTTTACTCTAACTTCTTTACCCGCTACTTCATTAATTGCCTTTTTGAGCTCTTCTAGATGTGCACTCACTGGTACACCCATGCCTTGTTTATAGACTATATAAAAAATATCATCTTCTACAAAACCAGCTTCTGATGTCTCAAATATAGACCAAGCCGCCCGGCCAAGCTTAGCTTTAATCTCAGGCCATTTTTTGATAAGTTCTCTTACGTCTTGTGAGACTGCTTTTGAAAGTTTTTTAGGCACTACACTTTTAGGTACAACTGTGGGCATTTCCACTAGTGGGCTTGATGCTGCTTTTAGTCCCTCTTTTTCTAGGTTTTCTAATTTTTGTTCTAAAAACTCTATCCTATTCATCATACTCTCTGCTGAAGTATCCATTTGTACTTCTGAAAGTTTAAGCATCGCTATTTCTAAAAGTATTCTTGGAGAGATCGCATTTCTAAGTTCATATACAAGCTCACTAAAATGTTTAATATACCGCATAAGTTCATTAATACTTATATCCTCAGCTTGTTTTTGAAGTTTTTCAATATACTCATTACTATAGTCTAACACACTCCCCATACCATTTGTAGTCTTAGCTACCAACAAATTACGGCTATGTTCTAAAAGGTCATTTGCAAATTGTCTGATGCTCCTTCCAAGCCTATTTACCTCTTCGCAGAGTTCTAGGGCCTTTTTAGTATCCTGTGCTATTATAGCATAAATCATATCAAATAATATACTGCTATCTACAGCACCCACAAGATAAAGGACTTTATCTAACGTGATCGTCTCATCAAAGTAAAAAGAGAGACTTTGCTCAAGTATGCTAAGAGCGTCACGCATGCCACCATCTGCAAGCTTTGCAATATAGGCGAGGGCATTGTCTTCAATACTGATATTTTCTTGCTGCATATAAGTCGTGAGTGTATCTTGTATTTCTTTAATCGATATCCTTTTAAAATCAAAACGCTGACATCTTGAAAGAATAGTTACCGGTATCTTCTGAGGGTCAGTTGTAGCTAAAATAAATATAACATGCGATGGTGGTTCTTCTAATGTTTTAAGAAGTGCATTAAATGCTCCCGTTGAAAGCATATGTACCTCATCTATAATATAAACCTTATATTTCCCTACAGCTGGTGTATATTTGACTTCTTCGTTTATTTCCCGAATATTATCTACACCATTATGAGAAGCCGCATCCATTTCTATGATATTAATGCCTGAACCATCCTTCACTTTTTCACATGCACTGCATTTTCCACACGCTGAACCATGTATAGGTGTTTCACAGTTTACGGCCCTGGAAAAAATTTTGGCTATAGTCGTTTTACCCGTTCCACGGCTTCCACAGAAAAGATACGCATGGGCTACTCTATTAGTATTTATTTGATTGGTGAGTGTCCTAACGATATGATCTTGTCCTACAACATCATCAAAGACATTGGGCCTGTATTTTCTATATAAAGCCAAGTAACTCATGTTTTTCCCCTTCTATATAAAGCTCTCTTACGGTTGGTCTCTTAAGCGATATTATACCACAAAACACCTCTTTCTAACACCTCTTTATATTATCACAGATAAAAAAAGCCTACGCTTTTTTATATTTTTTTAAAAAATAGTAAGCTTTTTTATAAGAAAAAATATAAAAAAATAAACTCTACTAACGATTATTTCTTATCCATCGAGAAGTGATTTTTGGAACTTTCTTCTTATTTAATACAATCTCTGCATGCCAGGTATATGTTTTCGTCCAATTTTTAAACATAGGAACCATTGCATAAAGACCCTTCATAGACCAATTAGGTTCATTAGGCTTCCACCCACCTCTTGGATGAATCTTTATATTGATTTTATTGTTATGTCTAGAGATCTTATATTCTCCCGTAATAGTTCCTGTTTCTTTCTCTGCGCTTAGTGTAAACTTCCCTCTTAAACTTTCGCCCTCACGAAGAGCTATCATATCTGGCACGGCCGGATTAAAGTCAATTCCCATTCTACGTTTTTCATTTGCAACACTCATCCCCTTAATCTCATAATAACCATTATTATCTATGAGGTTATATGCCGTCTCTTTATCTCGGGCTTGTAATTTCTCACTCACTTCAAGAGGATAGAGTTCTTCCTTAGCCGTAACATTCCATTTTAGTAAAAATAGCTCCGGTGAGTACCTTATAAAATAACGCTTCGCCCCATCCATAATAATCGGCATTATATTGACATTATGTTTTCTTCCAGCAATGGTGACTTGTGCATGAGTTCCCTTCACTTTAATAAGCCTAAGTTGGTAGAGCATATACACTGGCAAGGCATCAGGATTATTTGTGTTACTTCCTAAAGGCGCGAGTACTGTAGACGACTTAGGCTGTTTTTGATTATTTTCCTTTACTTCTATTTTTATTTCTCTTCCGGCTTTATCTTCAAAAGAACAATAAAAATCCACTCCTCTAGATGTGATTTCATATCTTGCATCCTCCATAGGCCTTTCAATTAATTCACCTAAACCATTCCCTACTTGATTAAAATCATCACCAAAAGTTAGTCCAGGCTGATGATATACATCTACATAACCATCTTTACGCATTGCTAGGATTCTTAACCCTTTACCGTAAACATTATCATCAAATCCCTGTGGCTCAAAATCTGTATAGACTTCGTCCGGATCGTTCCCTATTGCCAAAGGCATTAACCACTTCATTGGCTCAAGTTTCATATTAAAAGGTGAATAAATTATTCCACTTGGTTTACTTCCATAAATTTCATTTATATGGCCCTTTGTTTTTTCAAGACCTCTTATACTTACTTTATTCTCCTCCCGATAAGTTCTCAATTATCTTGTTTAATGCTTTATAAAATACTTTTACTTCTTGCTGGCTCAAACCATTTAATGATTCTTTTGTCACTTCTAAGGACATATTTTCGATACCACTCATCATTTCTCTCGCCTGTAATGTTAGACCTATTAAATAGGCTCTGCTATCTTTTTCATCTACCTTTTTTTCTAAATACTTTTTTTTCACATAGTATGGCTATAACATTCCCAATAGTTGCCCTATCTCCTTCTAATTTATAAGCTATTTCAGTCTGAGACATCTCCTCCTCATTATATAACAACCTAAGCACTGCACACTGGGAGCTCGTTATGCCATATTCTTTTAGACGTTTATTAATAGCTCTTTTAAAAAACCTTGAGCTAGTATTAATCAAATAGGCTAATGCTTCTTGTTTCTTCATATAAATGCACCTCAAAAAAAACAGTATGTATACTTACAATAAGTATACATACTGTTTTTCATATTATCAATATATGTTGGATAACTCAAACAGATATTTAGTATTCAAATGGAAACTCAATTTTTTCTTTATTACAGATCTTCTGCACTGACCATTTCCCTGCAACCGCTGCCACTGGCAGACCACCTGGTGACATAATCCACTGCCCAGCTATGTATAAATTCTTAATTCCTTTTATAACCCCTTTATGCGCTACGCTTTTAACATTTGGTACTGTATCAAAAGCCATCCAAGCCCCTTGATAGGCTCCGCAGTACCTTTCATAAGTAACGGGGGTTGCAACGTCGAAAACCTCTACTTTATTTTTAGTTTCTGGATAAAGCTTGACTATTCTGTCCAAAACATTATGGGCTACCTTTTCTTTTTTACTAGTGTATTCATCTAAATTATTTTCCTTTAAACGCTTCCAGTAATCATAATCATGCGCCATTATATCAACTCTTATGACTGATTTACCCTTTGGCGCAAAATCTTTTTCATGACAAAAATGATGTATTCCTATCCTATTTATCTTTTGAGTGCCACATTGAAAAGGTTCTACTTCATAGGAAATTTGATGTGGTCTATGAGATAAATCGCAAGCAACACCTATCCCTATATTAACACTGCTATGTAGGGGATAGGACTTAGGATTATTAAATTGTTTATCAAATATCTTATCTTGAAACTTATTTTCTAATAAATGGGTCATTAAGAATTTTACATCAACTGCTGGTATAATATAATCTCCTTCTATTATTTTTCCATTCTCAAGCTCCACACCTACGGCTATGCCCTCTCTAACTATAATTCTTTTGACTTTTGTATTATAATTAATTTTCCCACCTAATGTTTTAAATTTTTTAGCTATTTTAAGAGACATTTTAAGCGATCCCCCCATGGGCCAGCCACCGTTACCTGAAGCGATAGTTCCTAATGAAGCAAACAAAGAAATGGCGGCGAAATAACCTGAGAAATAATCTACAACTCCCTGTCTTATCAGCTCACTTTTAAATCTTTTACTATATTCTTTGACAGATATTTTATTAAGGTTCGCTAAATCTTTTCTTATCGTCTTATACTTTTTGCCTAAGTTAATATAGTCTATAATATTTAGATGATCCATAGGCTTTTTAGTAGGTAACACAATATCATTAAACTTTTTAATGAGTGTAATGAACTCTCTTATTGCTTCCTTATCTTCCATAGATATTTCTAAAAGATGTTTTTCTAATCTTTCTAAATCTCTATACATATATAAAATCTTTTCTCCTTTATTATAAGCGTAGAGATATTCTGGGTAGTAAATATCTGTACCATCAAAAGCTCCAAGTTCTTTCCAAATATGATAAAGTTCTGTTTTACTATTTGTTCCTGTTAGCCAATGTATACAATTATCAAAATGATAGCCCTTTCTACTCCACCCCGTACATTCTCCTCCAGCAATAGCATGCATTTCAAATAGCTCTGTATCAAAACCACTTTTCCTTGCAAATATACCTGCACTTAGACCCGAAATTCCTGCCCCTATAATAATAACTTTTTTCATCATAGCACCCTTTCTCATTTTAGATTAAACATTCATTCAATATAATACTATTTTTTTAGCTAACCCATTAGCTACCTTTATAAACTATTTTATTTCTTAAGAAGCCTAAGGATACTTTCTGCCTCTGGGGCAACATATACTTCATGACTTTGAATATGCTTAGAAGTGATTTGAATCATAATGATTCCTTGGATAAGTGACCAGTACATAGAAGCCAGAAAAAAGGCATCTCCCTCTATTGCAAGTCCTTCCTCTTGGGCTTTGGCTATCATTCTAGCTGTAGCTGGAATAGTCTTCATTTCTTTAGCTAATGCTGCTTTTATACGCTCTGGCATGGGATCTAACATCAAAGCTTGATACATAAACAAAAAGTTTAGAAGCTCATTTTCTGCATCTTTCATCCATAAGAGAATACTTTCAGTCATAGTTGTTAAAGCCTTCCATCCTTTTAATCCGTATGTATCAACCATTTCAACTATTATATGGGAATCCTCTATAGACTTCTCGATAACAGCAGCATAAAGCTCATCTTTAGACTTATAATAGTGATAGATTAAGCCCTGACTCATTCTTCCGGATTTTGCTATATCTGATATCTTTGTACCACTATATCCTTTACGTGCAAATTCTGACAGGGCTGTACTAAGTATTTCTTCTCTTCTTTTATCTAATATCACTTGATTTTGTTCATCTGTTCTTGGTGACATATATTCCCTCTTACTATCTGATAATTTTTGATTGAATATCTATTCAATGTAATTATAGAATTGATTTGCCTTTTAGTCAATCTTTTTATTGGAGTTTATAGATTTCATATGATTCATTTATGATAATGTCTTACTGTACCACAAATGATTATGTCCCAAATAGTAGTTTATATATTATAATAAAACCTCATAACAAGAAATGAGGTGGACATAATCAGAAAGGTATTACTCACAATGGACGAAAATC
>CAKZUB010000101.1 GCA_937921505.1 uncultured Clostridia bacterium
ATTTAATATGCACCGAGTAGCTAACTGCTCATTTAATGTGCCTAATCGTTTGCTGATAATGTGCATCGTCTATCTAAACTATGGCCGATTTAGGCTCAAATAATGTGACTAACGATGGTGCTTTTAATTTGCTGGATGACAGTATATATCACCCTTGTTATTTCATCCCAATGTAAATTACAATAACCTTCTTTAAAAAACTAAAAAGTGACTACAACCCTGTTTTTCACAAAGCAATAATCACTTTTAATAATTTATTCATTTCTACTTACTGTTGTATATCCATATACTCTGCAAGTTCACTATATAATTTATGAGTGTCAACCTCATCATCAGTTACAAGAAATAACTCTTCATTTAAGCTTAAGGCAAAAATACCAAGAATTGATTTTGCATCTACCATCCCACTCTTACTATGAATCCATATATCAAATGGATACTTGCTAACAATACCATTAATTTTTTGGATATGTTCAATATTTTTTACTTTAATAGTTTTTTTCATTTATTTTACCTCCTTATCACAATTTTATAATTAACTTAATTGTAGTATATTGCATAAGTCTTTCTTTTACAATATGCTACAGGATTATATTCTCTTTTTAATAATCTATTACGAGCTACCAAAGTCTCATATGTGAAAGTGACTACAACCTTATCCTTTATAAAATTATAGCCATCCTTAACACCTTATACCTATTTATTTGCTTTAATATACTTACTTATTCATCTTTGTTACACGTTCCATTTTTCTTACTTACTTTTCTAACAGCTTTTGTATTTCTTTTTCCGTCACAACTCTATACTGTCCCTTTTTAAGTGATTCATCTAACATTACTCCACCAATGGAAACCCTCTTTAAATAAACCACGTAACACCCCACTGCCCTTAGCATTCGCTTTACCTGATGTTTACGTCCTTCTGAAATTGTAAGATATCCAGATACAACAGACTGCTCATAAAGATTTTTCTTCTTATTTATACATTCTCCAATATCCATTTCATCTTTCATTTCATGATACATACCTTCTTTTACTACTTCAATTTTCGCAGGCTTAGTCAGAGATTCATCTTCTCCAATACAAATACCTGTTTCCAATTGTTTCTTATCCTTGGAGTCTAGTGTACCAAATGCCAAAAAAAAGTATTTTTTCTCAACGTGCTTTTCCGGGCACATGAGTTGATGATTAAAATGTCCATCGTTAGTCAAAAACAATAATCCTTCTGTATCTTTATCTAATCTCCCAACAGGAAATAATCCATTTGTGTTAACCAGATCAAAATAATCAAGTACCGTTTTACTCTTTGCATCTTTTCTTGCAGTAATACACCGTGCTGGTTTATGAAACATATAATACACTTTACCAGTGTGAACAACTTCTTTCCCAAGATACTTTATAGTATCAGCATTTGGGTCAATTTCCATTGATGGTTCTGCTGCTACTTGGTCATTAACGGTTACTTTCCCCTCTTTCACATAGGCTCGGACTATTTTCCTTGTCCCTACAGACGCCTCTGCTAAAAATTTATCTAGTCTCATGTTTGCTCCTAGCAATTATTTATAAGAAGAACTCTTGTTTGCTTTTCTTTATTTTTATTTTAGCATATCAACTATTTAAAATCCATGTTTAAGTCTCATGGAATGTAAGATAAATAAAGTATTGGATCAGTTACATAAATTAAATAGTGTATCCTATAATCTCAAATCAAGTTATATCACGCTAACTTTAGAAATTATTACCGCTAACTATATCACAAATCGTCCCATGGAATCAGTCATATCTTGTGCTAGCTGCTCTAATTTCTTTCCTGATTGAGCAATTTCCTCTATAGTGGCAGTCTGTTCTTCCATGGACGCAGAAGTTTGCTCTGTACCTGCGGCATTTTCTTGAGAGATGGCAGAAAGTTTCTCAATTATCATCAAAATCTGGTCTTTTTGATGGTTCATATCTAGCCCGGTGGTGTTCAGCGATTCAACAATTTCTGTCATTTTATTAAGGGTTTTAGAAAGGGCTTCAAACCTTTCTTTCGTTTCCTCAACATGGATTGTCTGTTCCTTGCTGATTGTATTAGAATGTTGGATAGTAGCAACTGCTTCATTCATCCTCCGAGTTAACTCATCAACAACACTGGCAATTTCATCTGTAAAAGCCCTTGATTGTTCAGCCAGTTTGCGGATTTCTTCTGCTACAACAGCAAAGCCTCTACCGGCTTCTCCTGCACGTGCCGCTTCAATGGCAGCATTTAGTGCTAGCAAGTTTGTTTGTTCCGAAATACTTTGGATCATTTGACTAGCTTCAGTTATTTTTACGGCACTTTGGTTTGTACTAATAATTACTTCCTGTGCCTTTAATGCATTATTGCCACTTTCATTGGTTTTTTCTACCAGTGCACTCATGGTTTTAATACCTTCTTGCTGCAATGCTGTTATATGAGTAATGGTTTGGTTCATCTTGTCTAAAAGAGACTTATTTTCTTCAATTCTATTACCAAGAACATTAATATTTTCAACACTTTTTACAGTTTCAGCAGCTTGTTCATTTACACCTCTTGCAATCTCTTCCATAGTACGGGCCACTTCATTGGCGGCCAATGTGCTTTGCCCTGTGGATATACTAATCATTGACGAAGATTCTGCCACTTGTACGGAATTTTGTCTAACATCTATCAATGATTGCGCGACTGATTCCATCAACTGATTAATATCTGTAGCCATATCTCCCATCTCGTCATTAGCCAGGATGTCAACTCTTTGTGTTAAATCTAGGTTAGTCGCCCCCCTATGAACTATCTCGCTTGTTATCTTGAGAGGTTTTAAAACCAGAAAATGTAGTAGTATTAAGATCAGTCCCGAAACTACTACTAAGTTGATTACTGTCGCCAAATAAAGAGCAAAATTACCTGTTATAATGTCCCCTAACCGTCCATCCATTCTATCTACTATCGCATTTATGTAAGCTGAAATTATTGGCCCAATCAACAGAGATATTACTAAGCCTATAAGAAACTTTTTGCGTATTCCTAACCTGAATTTTTTTACACTTTGATTGTTTGAAACAAATGTCTGAAGCCGAGATTGCTTGTTTTCCATAAGTATCCTCCTAGTATTAAAGTGATAGCAAAAAACTATGTTGACATTACTAACAACTGATATCTAAACTATAGTTGATCTATTGCAATGATATCTTCATAACTACTAACATATTATGAATAAACTATATTCTAGTTTATTATCTATAATTCAACTTATTATACCACAATATATATTTTTAAGACAACTTATAAAATTTTATAATTAAATTTTGAACCTATAAATCCCTATTATCTTTCCCCATAAAAAAGAGACTATAACCTTATCCCTCATAAAGTCACAGCCACTTTAAATTATTTATACCCATTTATTCTACTCAAACTCGCAAATTTCAAAGTATTATTTCTGGATTTTCCAATCCCTCCTACTCCATCCAATCTAGCATCTGTTCATTCAACTGCTTCTTCACAATCTGCCAACTAGGATAAAACTGGTCCATATATGCTCTGAATTCATCATTATGATTTTTAATATAAAGATGTACCAATTCATGCGTTATCACGTACTCCAAGCATTCTGGTGTTTTTTTAGCAAGCTGCAAATTTAACCAGATACGCTTTTTACTTGGACTACACGTTCCCCACTTGGTACGCATATTCTTTACACGCCATTCATCCGGTGACTTACCTACAATTTTTGTACACTTGGCAAGTGAAGCTGGTATTACCTTCTTTAGTTGTTCGCGGTACCATTCTTCCATTACATATTCGCGTTGTTCCGTTGTACTATCTTTCCTTACTTGCAAGATTATTTTGTCACCTTTAATGAGAACATCATTGCGAACTCCTGAATATACAACTTCTAAGCGATATCGTTTTCCCCAAAGATAATGGCTTTCCCCAGATACATATTGACGTTTTGTTTGTCTTGATTGATTCTCAAAATTTGCCTTTTGCCTTTTAATCCACGCAATTCTTGAAATGGCAAACATTCTAACTGCATCATCTGTAATAGACTTGGGGACTGTTATTTTGACCTTTCCATCTGGTGGTAGGATACGAATATACATATTTTTAATATCTTTTCTCTCTACTAGAATCTCAATATTACTAACTACTATTTGATCTTCCATTAATATTCATCCTGTTCTTTTACAATTGAAAAAACTTTTTCTACAAGCTCATTTTCATTCGCTCCACTTGTTTTACTATATACATTTAGTACTCTTGCTAGCTGTCTTTTTATCTGTCGTTCCTTAACAATATTGCCTCTAAAACCATCTGTTCTGTATTCCATAACAGCTTCATGCACTTGAATTGTCAATGCTTCATCCGAATCAAGATTATCGTACAGCGCTCTACATGCTGGACTTGTCCTAATTGTATCAGGATATGTCATATTCGTTTCTGGCTTTTGAACTTTTTTAGCTAGTCTAATAATCTCCTGCAAGTACTGCTGATAGTTTAAAACATCCTTTTTTCTCTTCTCTACCAGCTCTTTTAAAAGTGCTGACATTCTCTCATAGTACTTAGGATTACTATGGCATTTTTCAACAATCTCTTTCTGCACATTGTTTTCTATGGTTTCTGCTACCGCTTCCTGCTGCTCTTTAGTTTCTGCTGGCATTCCCCCTATTGCATCTAATCCTCTGTCTACCAGCAGTTGAACAAGTGACATATCATCAAATGCTGTCAACATTTTGCTTGGGTTTGCAGACAAATAATTATCTATTAAGTGACGCATATCCGGATCATATGCTTTTAAATCAATATAATCGCCACTTGCAACTCTTACCACATCTCTGATTTTAATAAAATGACTTACTTCGTTTTCTAATTTCTTAATCTGTGCTAAAGAATAATGATAACGTTCCTGCAATTCTCCGCATACTTCTGCAAATGCGCGCAGTGCCGATGCCGATAAAGTATACAATTGCTCTCTCTTAGGCATATTTGCTTCTAATTCTTCAACATCAAATTGTTCAGTATTCTTTCCACAGAAATAATGAATATAATCCACATCATTCTTAGGTAACTCTACCGGCTCACATAATGCATACAAACTTTCTAAAGCTTCTTCTAATTGGTCTTTTGCTTTATCAAAACGGTTGGTTAAAAGACCTGATACATCCTCTGCATCATAGGCATCAAAAGCTTCTGCTGTATAATCTGCAACTGCCTTTTCTAATGAGCGGAATAAATCTTTATAGTCAATAATATACCCAAAATCTTTATCTTCACCATCCAAGCGATTAACACGACAGATAGCCTGGAACAATCCATGATCTCTCATTGATTTATCTATATATAGATAGGTAGCAGGTGGTGCATCGAATCCAGTTAACAACTTATCTACCACAATGAGAAGTTTCATCTCATCCGGTTGTTCAATAAACTTTCTCTTTGCTTCCTTTTCAAAAAGAGTCGGCTCTTTACCATCTAACATCCTTTGGTAAATCTCATACTGTTCTACTGCTTCTGTTTCTCCATCTTCACCTACTGTTTCCGTTCTAATATCTCCGATATTTGGCTCATAAGAAGTAACCACGGCGCATTTCTTTAACCCAGCTGATTGAAACAGTTCATAATATTTACAGGCCTGATAAATACTACTTGCAACAAGCATGGCATTCCCACGACCAGCTTTTAATCTTGGTTTCATCTCCATATCAAACATAATATCTGATACGATAACACTTAACCGCGACTTGGAACTAAACATTTTCTGCAAAGATCCCCAACGCAGTTTCAACTGTGCTTTTGCTGTATCACTTAATCCCGCAGTTTTTGAATCAAACCAGGCATCGATACGCTCCTGAGATACTACATTCTGCTCTACTTCCCGTGCCTCATATCTTAAGTCCAAAACAACACCGTCTTTTACTGCTTCATCAAATTTATATCTATGTATATACGGACCAAATACTTCAATACTCTTTTGTTTGTCCTTTTTCATTAAAGGCGTTCCTGTAAAACCAATCAGCAATGCATCTGGTAAAATTATTTTCATTGCTTTGTGCAATTTACCTGACTGGGTTCTATGGCATTCATCAACAAATACATAGAAGTCCCCCTTTGGTGAAAAATCATTCGGTAGTGATGCCAATAATTCTTGCATAAAACTTGTATAATCTGCTTCGGTTGCACTGCCACCTCGTCTGCCAAATTTATGTACTAAGGAACACATCAAAACAGGCGACGTATCATTAATCTTATTTACCAAGTCTTTACCTGATTTTGTACGGATAATCTGTTCATCTACACCTGTGAAAACACTCTCTATCTGCTCATCTAATTCATCTCTGTCTGTTACAATCAGTATTCTGCTATTTGACATATTTTCTTTAATCCATTTACTAAGCCAAACCATTGTAAGTGATTTTCCAGAACCTTGGGTATGCCAAATAACCCCTCCAGCATGCTTTTTGACAAAGCTACGTGCTGCAAGGTTTCCAAAAAACTGATTTGGTCTGCATGTCTTTTTTGTCCCGCTGTCAAATATCATGAAATGATATAGTATTTCAATCAATCTCTCTTTCGTGCAAAGAGAAATGAGATTCTTATCTAATTTGATTGGATATTTATCTATTTTACTTCTGATGCTATTTGATACTTCATCTGCTGCATCTTTGTCTTCCTTCCAAGAAAGATAATACTTTTCAGAAGTATTAACTACGCCATGTTTTAATCCTTGTGCATCATTTCCTGCCATAACCAGTCCCACAGTTGCAAAAAAATGACGTATCATATCTTTCTTTTGATTGGTTAAGTTCTGCCTAATACCTTCTGCCATAGATACTGTACTGCGCTTTAATTCAATCACCCCAAATGCAATGCCATTCACGTAAAGGACTAAATCTGGTCTTTTAGTCGTGCTGTTATTTGTAATATTTACTGAGACCTCTTCTGCTATATAAAAGTCATTATTTAATGGATGCTCCCAGTCTACAAAATTAACAGTACGCGTCTGCTCACCAATTCCTTCTTTTACTTTTGCCCCATAACGTAAAACAGCATACGTATCTTTATTTAAGTCATATAAAGACAACTGTTGATTGGTTGCTTTATCTTGCAAAGCCTTGATTCCCCGCTTAATTAAAATCTTTGAATAACACTGTTTTTCAAGAAATTTTGTAAGATAAGTGATTTCAATATTTAAATTATGCCTATCCGTAAAATCTCCCAAATAAGTATATCCAAGCTCATTTACAAATAACTTTACCACTCGTTCCTGTGTTTTCTTTTCAACTTCCCCTACACTCATAATTAACCCCCTTCTACCGCTTGCCTTTAAAATACTTTTCCATATCCTTATCAAATTCGGAAATATACTCTCTGTCTTGTCTTACCCTGAAAACCTGATAAGCTTCATCTGCTTTTTGTAGTGCATCTTTATGCGAAACGGTACCTTTCCCTTCTAATATATTTCTTCGGTTATTTTTCAAGAAGTTGTCCGTTTCATTGATCCAGCTTTGCATGCTCATAACTTCTTCATCTTCTGCCATCAATTCTGCATAATCAATGAACATAGTAACTAATCGATTTAGTTTTCTGATTTCATTCCCATTCAAATAATTCTTTGCAACTATCACATCACGTTTCAAGATTTTCCATCCGGAGAATCTTTCCATGTGGTTAATCCCATGGTTGGATGTTCTGCATCAACTCTTTCACTGATTAATTCTGCTACTGCTTTACCGGTAATTGCAAAATGCAACTTATTCTGGACAAATGCATAAAACTCCTTAGTAAGATTGCTATTTTTATCATAGTCATAGCTACACTGTTCAAATAGATCTGCAATCTTTTGATACGCTCTTCTTTCACTGGCACGGATTTCTCTGATCTTTTCTAATAATTCATCAAAGTAATCTTTCCCAAAAGGCTTTCCGTTCTTAAGCATCTCATCATTTAGAACAAAGCCTTTTTGAATGTACTCTTTTAATGTCTTGGTTGCCCATTGGCGAAATCTAGTGGCTTTTTTAGAGTTCACGCGATATCCTACTGCAATAATTGCATCTAGGCTATAGAACTCTATGGTTCTTGTTACATTTCGGTTGCCTTCTTTTCGAACTATTTCCATTTTGGAAACAGTTGAATCCTTCTCTAATTCTTCATCATCGTAGATATTTTGTAAATGCTTTGAAATAGCCGGTATATTAACATCAAATAGCTCTGCCATTGATTTCTGTGTTAACCAATAAGTTTCATCTTCAAAATAGACATCTACATATACATTGCTGTTATCTAGACTATATAGTAATATTTCAGCACTTGTTTTTTCTATATTTCCCATAAGTCCTCCTATACTAAACGGATTCTACCTGTTAATAGTTCCTGCATCATGCCTTGCTTGATTTTTTTGTATTTCTTGAGTTTAGATTCAAATTTGGATATTTCTAAATCCATGGCTGATAAAATCATTGCAATATTTCTTTGTTCATCTATTCCTGGAAAATATACCTCATACTCTTCAAATTCTTCTCTAGATAAATAGCTAATTGTAGTACCTGAGGACAAATTATTCAATTTTTCACTTTCACTTTGCATATAATAAAACAAAAATTCTACATCTACTAGATTTCCTGGAACAAGTCCAATAAATGTTTGATTCGTAATCAACGCTCTTTTTATAATTGCACATCTTCCTAAATTAGCACTACACGATACGAGAAGTGTATTTACTGGAAATACTTTAAGATTCATTTCCTCTATAGTCTTTATGGATACTCCTTGGCTTGTTTTTGATTTAAACAAATATTTTCCACAAAAATCTTCAATTCTGCACCATGGTATATTTCCAGTTAAGTCTTTAGGCTTATCTCGCATTGGTACAATGAATTCATTAATATAATATTTTAGTTTATTTTTTTTCCATTCCCCTTCAAACCCATCTAACCTCTTCTTACCAGTTAATAATTCCTGCATCGTTCCTTGCTTTATTGCTTTTTTCTTTTCTATTAACTTTTCAAGGGAAAGATTCAAATTATCAACATCTGATAGGGCTTCTGCAATGGCTTGTTGATTACCAGTATCTGGTAGAATAATATTATATTGTCTTAAACTTCCTACCAAAACATTTGGTTGACTAGATGTTCCATTAAATCTTTTTATTTCATCTAACCCTTTATCGCTCATTAAATAATATGCTAAATAATACGGATTAACTTTATTTCCATCTGGTATTATTCGCGCAATATTTTGTTGAATATGAAACTTATCATCTATTTCTATCACGGCTGCATTTCCAATTGTTCCAACGCAAGGATATATGACATCCCCTTTTGATAAACGTGATCTTTTTAACTTTAATGATAACTCATTAGTTATTCTAGCAATATCATTTAAAACCAACCTATTTTTTCCAATATTATACCCTCTTAGCGCAATAATTTTACCATTAGGATCTTCTTCCCAATAGGATGAGTATTCATAACCTGCTAATCTGGTTATTTTGGCAATTGTATTAAGTGTAACGATTTTAAAATTATCTACCATCCAAACCCCATCCTTTCCAGATGAGCTTTCACTTTTATCTCATATTTTTTTATTTCGTCCTCACACTGACTCAGTGTAAATTCATATCGTTCTACTAACTCAATCAAACGATTTGAAAGCCTATGGGATACTGCTTGATAAATAGAATCAATCCTTTCATAAATAGATGTAAACCATTTTTTCTGAATCAGCAATTCTTTAATTTCTTCTACAGTTAATTTGCCATATTGTTCTTTTACTAATTGATCCAAAGCTTCCTCTGCCTGCTTAATTGCCTTCTTATAATTGGCTTCCGCATCCATTAACTTGTTATATTCTTGTAATGCACCTAATTCATCTTTGGCGTTAGTATCCCCTTTGATTGCTTTCATCCTTGCGCTAATGGTTGCTTTTTTTATATCTTCAAGTTCAGAAAACAGTCCATCTTCACCAGAATTTTCTTCTGCCATTTCTTCCATCTTAGATACCATTTCATCTAATTCATTATTTAGCTTTTGAAGTGCCTTGGCCTGTTCTGAAAAATAAGCATTAATCATAAGTTTCTTAGGAAGCAGCTTACCTTCAAAACTCTTAATTTTATCTGTCTTTACATCCTTCTTCATCACATATTCAAATGCAATTTCTTTTCCAGTTTCATATCCATCATAACAGATCGCATAAACATCATCCTGCATCGTTTCTTCCCAGTATTCCAGCAACATTTGGTACACATCATACTTATCTATCAACTCAACTGTTTCAAACTTGTCCAGTACTGACTCTGCTATGGTTTTAATAATATCTTTCGGATGATCTTGTATATTCAAAGCATTCAAGATAGGTTGAACTTCATTTTTCCATATAGTATAGGCTTCATCAACTTTTTCTGCATGAGCAATAAATTCTTCATGGTTTGTAATGACAGACACAATATCCTCTTTAGAAACGATTGCTTTATAATAACCTTCTCTTAAAGCTTCAAATAAGTTATCTTTAAGTGAAGGATATACATTCCAATATTCCTTTAATCCATCAATATCTGCACTTGGAATGCCACCATTAAGATGTGCATTAATATCTTGCAAATCCTCTGGTTCACTGTTATCAATATATCTTGGAATATTTAAGTTATAGTCATTATCTTCTTTGATTTCCTTATTTGGTACAAATCTTGAGTATTTTTCTATTTCTAACTGATTGTTAAATGTCTTTACAATACGATGGATATCCTGCTCGCGAAGTCTGTTTTTATTACCATCCTTTACAAATCCCTTTGAGGCATCCACCATAAAGATGCCTTCTCGTTTATCAGCATCTTCCTTATCCACAATGATAATGCATGCAGGGATTCCTGTTCCGTAAAATAGGTTAGCTGGAAGTCCAATAATGCCCTTGATATATCCCCTGTTTATTATTTCTTTTCGAATACTAGCCTCTGCATTTCCTCTAAATAAAACGCCATGTGGAAGGATAACAGCTGCTTTACCATCTGATTTTAATGATTTAAGAACATGTAAAAACCACGCATAATCTCCGCTCTTTTCTGGTGGCACTTCATAGCCATCAAACCTTTCATACAGATCTGGTGTCTGTATGCCATCCATCCATGCTTTATCCGAAAATGGAGGATTGACTACAATATAGTCAAATCGCTTAAGCAAATTGGGATTTTTATCGTCTCTATATTCGGGCGAGGACAAAGAACTTTTATTTCCTGTGATTACACGAGAAGCTTTATTATGTAAAACACAGTTCATACTTGCTAGCCCTGCTGTTGCTTTATCTATTTCCTGTCCATAGATTGCAACTACAGAAGTTCCATCTTCTCTTACTGGCGCTTCATCCGCTGCACGTATCAATAAGGATCCTGACCCACAAGCAGGGTCATAAATCGTCTTGTCTGTCCCTTCTGCTTTGTCAATACCAATAACTTTAGCCATTATTCTTGACACTTCACCTGGGGTATAAAATTGCCCCTTACTTTTGCCTGATTCTTTTGCAAAATTTTGCATTAAAAATTCATAGGCATCACCTAAAATATCATCTCCACCAGCTTTATTTTTTTCAAAATTTAACTCTGATTTTTCAAATATACGTACTAAATCCGATAATTTATCTACTGCTGTTTTTTCATCTCCTAAGTCGTCGCTATTAAAGTCCGCTACATCAATAACGCCTTTTAGTTCATTTGCTTCTGCTAATGCACTAATAACAATATTGATGCCTTCTCCAATATTTGTCTTTCCCTTTAGTTCTGTGATACTATCAAAAGAACCACCTTCTGGAATTACGATATCTGCATACGGATCCCCTTTGAATCTATCTGATACATATTTTACAAACAATAATGTTAATATATAATCTTTATACCTTGCTGGTTCTACCCCACCACGTAATTTATCACATGCAGCCCATATTTGGCTGTAAATCTCACTTTTCTTAATTGCCAATTTCTTTTCCTCCACCTTGCAGTAATATTCTATGAGTCGTTATTATTTCATTAGCTTTTATCACACTGACCTGTCCTAAAATCCGTACTTGTACTTGTATTCAAACTGTATTCAAGGGCTATTTAACGGCATTTTCAACCCTTCTGTACTTTTGTCTACTACTATTTGGCTTGTCCGGTATTGTCATTTCTATATAACCTAGTTCCAATGCTGGCAGTAAATAATTATCTCTAAATGATGGTCTATGCTTTAATCCCAAGAGTGCTATCAATTCCTTTGTTGAATATTCCTTATCGCCCATAAATGTCACTAGTTTTTTGACTTGTTCGGTTACTTGTACGGTGACTTGTTCGGTATCTGCAATTTCATATAATACATCATAAATAGCCGTTAATAAAAACTCCACAAATTTCCCCGAATCAGCACTATGATCACATTCTCCTAAGACTTTATAATACTCTTCCTGACGTTCCTTTATTAACGTTTCTATAGGCAACCATCCGAATAATGACTTCCATTTAAAAAGTAACAATGTCTGCCACATACGTCCCATCCTTCCATTGCCGTCTGCAAATGGATGGATAAATTCAAACTCATAATGAAATACACAGCTTTTTATTAATGGATGAACTTCTGCTTTCTTTGCCCAGTCCACTAAGTCTTTTATCAGATGGGATACTTGATTTGCCGGTGGTGCCGTGTGTACCAGTTGTTCTCCTGCGAAAACTCCTACCCCGCCACTTCTAAATGTACCAGTTTCATCAGTCAACTCATTCATTAATATTTTGTGGGCTAACAACATATCTTTAACAGAATACGGATTTAGTTCTAAAAGCTTATTATATGCTTCAAATGCATTTTTAACTTCGCATATTTCATCTGGTGCTCCAAGAATCCTTTTTCCATTGATAATATCTGTAACCTGATCCAGAGACAATGAATTATTTTCTATTGCCAGAGATGCATGAATAGTACGGATACGATTATCCCTTCGAAGCTTTGGATTATTACTCATATTATCATGTATTGTTATTTTGGTTATTACTTCAGTAATAGCAGAAATTAAATTCACTGTTTTATCTGTTATTGTATACGGTGGAACATAACCTTTTTCAATCATATTTTTCCTCACTTTATGCTGAATTTTGCACTTATAATATTCATACATTATCCTCTCACTACTTGTACTAAATTATACCGTACAAGAATAAATAATGCTACTACTTTTTTATTTTATTTTCTATAAAACAGTAATTTCATATGTAACTGCCTCAGCATATCCCGCTACACTAGTTTCAATCTTACTCCAATATCTTTATTTAGTTCTGCCAACAAACATTTAGAATCACCTACAAAAAATAACGCTACAACCCGCATAAATACTAGGCTGTAGCGTTTTACTATCTATTCAAACTCAATAGTCGCTGGCGGTTTCCCTGTGCAGTCATACATGACACGGTTAACCCCTTTAACTTCATTGACAATTCTAGTTGTTACTTTTCCAAGTACTTCCCATGGCAGTTCTGCTGATTCTGCTGTCATAAAGTCACTTGTAGTTACGGCACGAAGTGCAATAGCATAATCATAAGTTCTTTCGTCCCCCATTACACCTACTGAGCGCATATTGGTAAGGGCTGCAAAGTACTGACCAATTTCTTTTGCGATGCCCGCCTTTGCGATTTCCTCGCGGTAGATAAAGTCTGCATCTTGTACAATTTTTACTTTTTCTGGTGTAACATCACCGATGATTCTAATACCAAGACCTGGACCTGGGAAAGGTTGTCTAAATACAAGGTATTCTGGAATACCGAGTTCTAAACCTGCCCTGCGTACCTCATCTTTAAATAAGAGACGTAGTGGCTCAATAATTTCTTTAAAGTCTACGCAATCTGGAAGTCCGCCTACATTATGGTGTGACTTAATCACTGCTGATTTACCAAGACCACTTTCAATCACATCTGGATAAATGGTTCCTTGAACTAAGAAATCAACAGAACCAATTTTCTTAGCTTCTTCTTCGAATACACGAATAAATTCTTCACCAATGATTTTTCTTTTAGCTTCTGGCTCTTCAATACCTTTTAACTTGTCATAAAATCTATCTTGTGCGTTTATGCGGATAAAATTAAGGTCATAATGTCCTTTTGGACCAAATGCCGCTTCTACTTCATCCCCTTCATTTTTTCTAAGAAGTCCATGATCTACAAATACGCAAGTAAGCTGTTTACCAATAGCTTTAGAGAGCATAACAGCGGCTACCGAAGAGTCTACCCCACCTGATAAGGCACATAATACTTTTCCGCTGCCTATCTTTTCTCGAAGTGCTTTAATACTTGTTTCTACAAAAGAATCCATCTTCCAGTCACCTTTGCATTCACAAACGTTGTAAACAAAGTTTGAAAGCATCTTCATGCCTTCTTGTGTATGCATAACTTCTGGATGGAATTGAACTGCATAAAGTCCTTTTTCCACATGCTCCATACCAGCTACTGGACATACTGGTGTATGAGCTGTTACTGTAAAATTTTCTGGTGCTGCTTCAATGTAATCGGTATGACTCATCCAACAAATTGTAGAAGGTGATATGCCTTCAAATAATTTCGCCTCGGTATTTACATTAACTTCTGTTTTACCATATTCACTGACTGGTGCTGTTACTACTTTTCCCTCTAAAAGATGTGCCATAAGCTGGGCGCCATAGCAAATCCCCAGTATCGGAATACCTAATTCAAAAAGAGCTTTGTCACAAATAGGTGACTCTTTACCATATACACTACTAGGACCACCCGTAAAAATAATGCCTTTTGGATTTATTTCTTTAATTTTATCTAAACCAATATTATAAGGATGTACTTCACAATAAACGTTATTCTCTCTAACGCGCCTTGCTATAAGTTGGTTGTATTGTCCACCAAAGTCAAGAACTATAACCAGTTCATGTTTCATGCTTATTATTCCTCCTTTAATTTTAGTATTCTACGCTATAATTTGGTGCTTCTTTTGTGATATGAATATCATGTGGATGACTTTCTTTGAGTCCTGCACTTGTAATTTTAACAAAAGTAGCTTTTTCTTGAAGTTCTGCGATACTTACAGCGCCTGCATAGCCCATGCCCGCGCGAAGTCCTCCGATAAGTTGAAAAATAGTATCTGCAAGGTATCCTCTATAAGCTACTCGCCCTTCTACACCTTCTGGAACGAGTTTTTGAGCATCACTTTGAAAGTATCTGTCTTTGCTTCCCTTCTCCATAGCTGCTATAGAACCCATCCCTCTATAAACTTTATATTTTCGGCCTTGATAAAGCTCCATTTCTCCTGGGCTTTCCTCACAGCCTGCAAGCATAGATCCCATCATACAAACACTTCCGCCCATACCAATGGCTTTTACAATATCTCCTGAGTATTTAATACCCCCATCTGCAATAACTGGAACCCCATAAGGCTTTGCTGCATTTGCACAATCTTCTACCGCTGTAATTTGTGGTACCCCAACGCCTGCTACAATACGAGTTGTACAAATTGATCCAGGGCCAATCCCTACTTTAACAGCATCTGCCCCAGCTTCGATAAGTGCTACTGTTGCCTGGGCTGTTGCTACATTGCCTGCTATAACTTGAAGTTCTGGATGCTTTGCTTTGATCTTTTTAACCGTATCCATAACGCCTTGTGAATGACCATGAGCTGTATCTACTATAACCACATCCACCTTGGCTGCTACAAGTGCATCTACACGTTCTAAGACGTCTCCTGTAACGCCTACTGCAGCTCCTGCTAAAAGGCGTCCTTGTGAGTCTTTTGCTGAATGAGGATACATAATTGCTTTTTCAATATCTTTAATAGTAATAAGACCTTTTAAGTTGCCTGATTTATCTACTATCGGAAGTTTCTCAATACGGTGATCCGCAAGAATTTGCTTCGCTTGAAGAAGATCAGTTCCTTCTGGCGCTGTAATAAGATTTTTAGTTGTCATTACTTCTTTAATTCTACGATTGTGATTGGTTTCAAAACGAAGGTCACGATTGGTTAAAATACCTACTAATTTACTACCCTCAGTGATTGGAACTCCAGATATTCTGTATTTTGCCATAAGTTCATTGGCTTCATACACGTAATGTTCTGGAGATAAAAAGAATGGGTCTGTTATAACGCCATTTTCCGAACGTTTTACTTTATCTACTTCATCGGCTTGCTCTTTAATAGACATATTTTTATGAATAATACCAATGCCTCCCTGGCGCGCTATTGCAACAGCCATAGTTGCTTCTGTTACAGTATCCATACCAGCACTCATTAGCGGAACATTAAGAGTAATCTTTTTTGTAAGCTTCGTTTCTAAACTAACATCTTTTGGTAATATGTTAGAATAATTAGGTACCAGTAAGATATCATCAAACGTGATACCTTCTTTTAATATCTTTGACATATACTTGCCTCCTGGAGATATATTGATTATTAAGAGTTAAGGTGAATCCGAACATTAAAATAGAAATATGATTTTTTGTACACTTTATCATATTTCTTTATAGATTGTCAAGATATCTACTTAATCCTTAAAATAATTGTTTATTTTGTATTTTTCCTTAATATTTGAGAATTAAAAGCTATAAAAAAATATAAGCTATAAAACTTATAGCTTATATTTTTTTAAATACTTTATGAGGTGCTTGTCTATGCAGTTCATTTAAAAAACTTTCATTAGGGGTAATAAGTATCTTATAAAGCGCGCTGTCTTTTGAGGTAATAATAGCGTAAGTATTTGCCCCATTCTTACCATCGCTAGCATTAATAAATTTATTGCCTTTTTGGAGATCTGCCTTACGTCTATCATCCTTAATACTTGCCATAACTTCTATAGCCTTTATATCGATCGTTAAAACTCTTTTACGTTTTGCTTTGTTGAAAATTACATCTATATCTAACTCATTATTCGTTAAGATATATTCATACTCCTTATTAAATTTACTAAATAAGGTTGCTGCTCCAAATAAAACAGCTAACATAATGATAGGACCTATAAATTGTCCTCCGAATAAAAACGCAATAGCCGCAATAAGTACTGCACCTACTACAATGCCTCCTTGTGTGAGTGTATCTTTTGGTGATTTTTCTTGTTTAACAAGGTATTCTTTAAAGATTTCTGCCATATTTTCTCCTTTCTATACCGATAGATTTTATAAGATTGTCTCTATTAAAAATACTATAAAACTGTTATTTTTTCAATAACTATTCCATTTTATTTTACTTTTATCATAATAAGCGTTGCTTTAGCTTGATAAAAAAGAGTGCTCCTTCTATAAAGGTAAGCACTCTTTAAGTTCTTTAACTCATTTTAAGTAATCTATAAACTTTCTAGATTACATCATACCCATTCCGCCCATGCCGCCCATTCCACCGGCTGGCATAGCTGGTTCATTTGATTTAATCTCTGCTACAATACACTCTGTTGTTAAGAATGTAGCTGCTACTGATGTAGCATTTTGAAGTGCGCTTCTTGTAACTTTAGTTGGGTCAATGATACCGCCTTCAATCATATCTACATATTCTTCTGTAAGTGCATTAAAGCCCATTCCTTTTGCAAGCTCTTTAACTTTATTGATGATAACTGCTGGTTCAAGACCTGCATTTGATACGATTTGACGAAGTGGTGATTCTAATGCTTTTAAGATAATACGTACACCTGTTTTTTCATCACCAGTTTTATCAGCAAGAAGTTTTTCTACTTCTTTGATAATATGGATATAGCTGCTTCCACCACCTGCAATAATACCTTCTTCTACTGCTGCACGTGTTGCTGCTAGTGCATCTTCTATGCGAAGTTTTCTTTCTTTCATTTCTGTTTCAGTTGCAGCTCCAACTTTAATAACTGCAACCCCACCTGCAAGTTTTGCAAGTCTTTCTTGAAGCTTTTCTCTATCGAAATCTGATGTTGTTTCTTCGATTTGGCGACGAATTAAAGATACTCTGTTACTGATATCTGCTTTATCTCCTGCGCCATCTATAATTACTGTATTTTCTTTGTTTACTTTGATACTTGCTGCACGACCTAAGTGTTCTAAAGTCGTTTCTTTAAGGTCTAGACCTACTTCTTCTGATATTACTGTACCACCTGTAAGTGTTGCAATATCTTGAAGCATTTCTTTTCTTCTATCTCCAAAGCCAGGTGCTTTAACAGCTACACAGTTAAATGTACCACGTAATTTATTAACTACTAATGTAGATAATGCTTCCCCTTCTACATCTTCTGCAATGATAAGGAGACGTGATCCTGTTTGAACGATTTGTTCAAGGACTGGCAAGATTTCTTGAATATTAGTGATTTTTTTATCTGTAATTAAGATGTATGGATTTTCCATAGAAGCTTCCATTTTTTCTGTATCAGTTACCATGTAAGCAGATAAATACCCTCTGTCGAACTGCATACCTTCTACGATATCTAATTCTGTAATCATTGTTTTTGATTCTTCTACTGTGATAACACCATCATTTGATACTTTTTCCATAGCATCAGCTATTAAGTTACCAACTTCATCATCACCAGCTGAAATAGCTGCTACTCTAGCAATATGGTTTTTACTGTCTACTGGTTTACTCATCTGTTTAATAGCATCTACTGCTACAAGAGTGGCTGCTTGCATACCACGACGAATAATAATTGGATTTGCACCTGCTGCAACGTTTTTAAGACCTTCTGTAATCATAGCTTGAGCAAGTACTGTCGCTGTTGTTGTACCATCTCCTGCTACGTCATTTGTTTTTGTTGCAACTTCTTTTACAAGTTGTGCACCAATATTTTCAAATGGATCATCAAGCTCTATTTCTTTTGCTATAGTTACACCATCATTTGTAATAAGAGGTATACCATATGATTTATCTAATACAACATTACGACCTTTTGGTCCTAAAGTTACTTTTACTGCATCTGCTAATTGATCTACTCCTGATTGAAGTGATTTTCTAGCTTCTATTCCAAAACGAATTTGCTTTGCCATTTTTATATTGCCTCCCTTTAATTATTCTACAATTGCTAAGATATCGCCTTGTTTAACGATAACATATTCTTCTTTATCTACAGTTACATCTGTTCCTGCATATTTGGAGTAAAGTACTTTATCTCCAACTTTAACTTGCATTTCTATTTTTTCTCCATCTACGACGCCACCTGGGCCTACTGCTACTACAACAGCTTCTTGTGGCTTTTCTTTTGCTGTACCTGTTAAAATAATACCTGATTTGGTTGTTTCTTCAGCTTCAAGATGTTTAATAACAACTCGATCTGCTAATGGTTTTAAATTCATTAAGAAAGACCTCCTTTTATATAGTGAGTTATCACGGAAACTCTACAGAGCCTGTGATTACTCTATTTTTTTAATTTATTTTTTTGCATTTCCTCCACTTTTTTTGCATAAAAAACTTGACAAACTTATAAAAATGCGCGCCGAATCCTCGCTGAAAACATCTT
>CAKZUB010000102.1 GCA_937921505.1 uncultured Clostridia bacterium
TAAGTATACTGACAATGATGAAATCATCAAAAACTAAGTGGATTAAAAAAATAATGCCGACATTGTCGCAAGACAATAGTGGGTTTTGCGGCAATGTATAATAAATATCGGCATTAATAAAAAGTCGGCATAAGGGACATAGAACTTTTCTTCAAATGGATTAAACAACACTGTAAAATTAAAACGCTTATAGGCCATAGCGAAAACGCTGTAAGATTACAGATGATTACTGGCATTATTACATACCTGCTCTTTCGTCTTACATGGAACGAAGTGCCAAAATTTAAAAGTTTAATTGTTTTAAAACGAAAGATTTAAAACTTTCTCTTAAAACCTATATCTCAAGAACAAACATATGGTCAAATCTTATTAAGCAGTTCTTAGATTTATTAAATTTGAATAGCAGTATAATTTATCCTGCTATGGGTCTGCTTGTTTGAGATGGTTATAACTGGGAAGTAGGTAAAAAATAGGCAGAGCTACTAACAATAACATAAGTCAATGGAAATTTTATCTATAAACTAAACACTAATGCTGCATTTTTTATATATAAAAAGAAGTTGCAAGTTAAAACGTCTTCTCTATTTCTAAAAATACATAACTCTACGGAGCGTTTATTGAAAAACTCTAGTTATTCATTATAATTTATAGTGGGAGGTAGAAATGATGCAAAATATAAATGTTGGCAATATTATTCGCAAATTACGAACAGAAAGAGGAATGACACAAAAACAGCTTGCAGATAAAATGAATATCAGCGATAAAACTGTTTCTAAATGGGAACGTGGTTTAGGATGTCCCGATGTTTCTTTGCTCCCTAAACTGTCCAACATCCTTGAAGTTGATATTGGTAAACTATTAAGTGGTGATTTAGCACCCAATGATTTCGTGGGAGGAAATATGAAAAAATTAAAATATTATGTCTGCCCTGTTTGTTATAATATTTCACTTTGCACAGGTGAAGCAGAAGTATCATGCTGTGGCAGAAAAATTGATCAGCAACAAATGCAGAAAGCTGAAGAAAAAGATATGCTTTCTGTGGAACTAATGGAAGATGATTGGTATATAACAGCAGCTCATCCAATGAACAAAGAACACTATCTATCATTTGTCGCATTTGCAACCGGCGACCGTGTGCAGATTATCAAGCAATATCCCGAATGGGATATGCAACTTAGGATACCCAAAAGAGGTCATGGAATGCTTATTTGGTACTGTACAAAGCACGGATTATTTTATCAGTTAATATAACTACCACCTTTAAAGGCTGATCATCTCTAGGAAAGTGTAGCCACTAGCCTACTTAGATGATCAGCGAGTGACTATTTGAAGGCTTGGTTGGTTCAGATAATATGTTTTTTAATAAAGCGAGACCTCTATCTAGCACATTTTCATCAGTGATTGATGAAAGTACGACATGTCCATGGTTATAACCCGCGAATTTCTGGTAATTCATCAGAGTTCGTGGGTTATTTAAAAGACAAGTGGAGGGAAGTTTGGTGGAAGATTCTATTAAAGACTTGATAGTAGGCTCATCAGCGTGGATCTTAGGGCGCAGAGTATTTCTTTGCTTTCATTCTCTATAATCACACCAATGACCTTGATTGTTTTTTCATATGCAACACTTCGGGATAAGTTTAACTTACATGATAAGCGTAAAAGAAAAACAACGCTTGAAATATTACAGAACTACTGTATGCCAAAAATAAATTTCCTATCATACGGCTTAAGTTAACGCGTATGATAGGAGTATAAAATCATAGATTATTGGCATAATACAATAACTTGAGAGGGTGTGGAGAAGCTATAGTCTACGATAAGATTCTTGTCAGTGATGTTGCTTATAAAACGGCTGTTTTAAATAGTAGCATAGTAGATTCTAAAATTCACTTTGAGAATATCTGACTGTCATAATGATTACTTGCTTTTTTACTTCATCAATGCGATATACAATGGTAAAGTTTTTGACGAAAAGTTGACGGTATCCTTTGTTTGTGTAAGCACCAACACGGCGTTTTGCACCACGCTGTGGCATGAACTCTAAAGAAAAAATTGCTTCTTCTAGTTTATCAATGAGGTCTAGTGCCGATTGGTCTGCCCTAAGTTCTGTGACGATATACGCATAAATGTTGTCTAAGTTTCGGTAAGCAGCGGAAAGTAACTTCACACTGTACTTATCCAAAATGTTTCTTCCTCAGAGTACAGAGTGCTTCTCTCGCATCAAGTAATTTGCCATCTAAACAATATTCCGCTTCTGCCCGTGCAATTTCTCTATCCAACTCATTTTCGTCAAGCATTGCTTCGTAGGTTTCCACACTCATAACAACCAAATCGCCGTAACCATTTTTTGTAATAAAGATTGGCTCGTTTTTGGCGTGGCACAGGTCAGAAATTTCATTAGTATTTCTAAGGTCTGTAATAGGTCTGATTTGTGGCATGATATTCACTCCTTTTTGTGCATTATTATAACATTATTATGTACATTTTACAACCGGCAGATACCTTTTCGGCATCGAAAATTATAAAAAAAAACAAATTGCAACTACTTTGATTAGGGTGCATACCATTCATAGATATAATTCTTATAGTTGAAATATACAAAATATCCAAAAATATTGAGTTGTTTCCGTGGGTATTTTAAACAAAATCAACAAAAAATATAAAAATTGACTTGCCACAAAGATACCTTAACTGGTAGACTATTTTCAGTAAGTGGGCCGACTTAAGTGCATCAATTCATTTCTTACTAGAGAAGATTATCATTTAGAATAGGAGAAGTCTATGCAAAATAATTATATTGAAATAATAGGTGGTAGCGAGAATAACCTTAAAAATATTAATTTGAGAATTCCAAAAGAAAAAATTACTGTTTTTACAGGCGTATCAGGATCGGGGAAGTCCTCCATAGTTTTCGATATTATAGCACAAGAGTCGGGAAGACAACTAAATGAAACGTATAATAGCTTTGTGAGAAAGTTTCTGCCTAAATACCGCAGACCTAAGGTAGATGATATCAACAATCTTTCCCCTGCAATCATTGTTGATCAGAAGAGAATCAGAGGGAATGCAAGGTCAACATTAGGGACAGCCACAGATATTAATTCCTTACTCAGACTATTGTATTCAAGATTTGCGGCCCCAAGTATTGGATATGCCAACGCCTACTCTTTTAATGATCCACAAGGAATGTGCCCACATTGTGAAGGCATTGGAAGGATCATTACACTCAATGTGGATGCGGCTCTAGATCAAAACAAATCATTAAACGAAGGGGCTATTTTACTTCCTGGATTTAAGGTGGGTTCTTATTACTGGAAAATCTATGCGGAATCTGGATTTTTTGATACTGATAAAAAAATTAAAGATTATTCTAAGGAAGAGCTTGAAAAATTAATAGAGGCTCCCGCACAAAAGTTGACGGGACAATTTTCATTAAATGATATGAATGTAACCTATGAAGGTTTGGTTGAAAGGTTTATGAGAACAACTGTCAATACAGACAAAGATGCAACAAAGGCCAGTACAAAAAAGATAAATGAATTTGGTATAAGCTGCATTTGTCCAACTTGCAATGGAAAAAGATATCATGAATTAGTTTTTACATCCAAAATAAACGGATATTCTATCTATGATCTAACCAGTATGGAACTGGATAAACTAGTCGGGGTTTTAAGAAATTGGGATATTCCACAAGCTAATCATTTGATTCAGGATATTAGGGATAAAGTGCAAAGTTTATGCGATATAGGACTTTCTTATTTAACTTTGACAAGAGAAACAACCACTTTGTCAGGAGGAGAATCACAACGGGTTAAAATGGTCAAGCACTTATCAGGCAATCTTAATGGACTGATATATATTTTTGATGAACCCAGTACGGGATTACATCCTCATGATGTGAATAAAATAAATGATTTATTAATTAAAATCCGAGACAAGGGAAATACAGTTTTAATTGTGGAACATGATCCTGATGTCATTCCAATTGCAGATCATGTTGTAGATGTGGGACCAGCAGCAGGCTCACATGGAGGAACCATTATGTTTAGTGGAGCCTATGAAGAGTTCTTAAAGTCTTCTACTTTGACTGCCAAATGTCTGCTGCAAAAATCTAAAATGAATCCATCCAAACGGATGCCACTAGAATTTTATAAGAGCTCAAAAAGTAGTTTGCATAACCTTAAAGATATAAGCCTTAGTATCCCAAAAGGATTATTTACAGTAGTTACGGGTGTTGCAGGATCGGGAAAAAGTTCTTTAGTTAACGGGGTATTTGCAAAAGAATTTCCTGAAAGTATTGTCATTAGTCAAAGTCCAGTCCACCAGACAGCACGGTCGAATTCAGCTACATATTTGGGGATTATGGATGAGATTAGAACTTTGTTTGCAAAAGAAAATGGTGTAGATAAAGGCTTATTTAGCTATAATTCCACCGGTGCCTGTCCGGCTTGTAATGGAACAGGATTCAAAACCCTTAATATGTCATTTATGGATGTCATGGAAGTTGAATGCACAGAATGTAGTGGAACCCGTTACAGGACAGATGTGCTTAAATATCTCTATAAGGGTAGGAATATCGTAGAAATGATGGAAACAACAGCAGAAGATGCTTTAGAATTCTTTAATGATAATAAAATAAAAAGCAAATTAAAAGGTATCAATACGGTTGGCCTTTCGTATCTGACACTTGGACAATCGCTTGATACTTTATCAGGAGGAGAATGTCAAAGGCTAAAGCTTGCAAAAGAATTAGGCGCTAAAGGTAATATTTATATTCTTGATGAGCCTACGACAGGGCTGCATATGTCTGATGTTAAAGTAATCGTGAGCATTATAAATAAGCTTGTAGATAGAGGAAACACTGTGATTGTTATTGAACATAATACAGATATGATTAGAAATGCCGATTGGATTATTGATATTGGCCCAGAAGGGGGAAGTAAAGGTGGACGCATTATTTATAAAGGAAACCTAAGCGGCCTACAAACCTGCAGCGAATCAGTAACGGCTAAATTTGTTCAATAACTAAAAAGGAGATGTAGTCGTATGAATGCCATTATTGAAGTTGAAAATTTTACTAAAAAATATGGAGATTTTACAGCAGTTAATGATATATCATTTCGTGTAGAGGAGGGTACAGTTTTTGCCTTTTTGGGGCCTAATGGAGCAGGTAAGAGTACAACAATCAATACGTTATGTACCATTTTTGAAAAAACCTCAGGGACACTTCTAATTGATGGGAAAGATGTCACCAAGCAAAAGAGTGATGTTAGAGCAGTTATAGGCGTAGTGTTTCAGGATTCAACCCTAGATACCAAAATGACAATTGAGGAAAATCTAAAAATGCATTGTGTATTTTATAATATTCCCAAAAAAGAAGTAGAAGAACGCATACAATTTGTTCTAGAACTGGTGGAGTTATTAGAGGAGAGAAAAAAGATTGTTGGGGCATTATCAGGAGGAATGAAACGTCGTGTTGAAATTGCACGTGGGTTAATTCATTATCCCAAAGTACTATTTCTTGATGAACCTACAACAGGTCTTGATCCCCAAACCAGAGCCCACATTTGGGAGTATATTATTAAGCTTCAAAAAGAAAGGAATATCACAATTTTTTTGACAACTCATTATATGGAAGAAGCTGAAATCTGTGATAAAATAGCCATTATCGATGGTGGTGTTATTGTAGCTCATGATACACCTTATGCACTTAAAAAAATGTATACGAAGGATAAAGCATATATTACTACTAAGAATGAAGTAGAACTTGAGCAACTTTTAGAACAATATGAATTAGGCTATGTGAAAAAAGAGGGTTACTATAAGGTGGAAGCTGAAAATTTGGAGGGGTTATTACAGCTGCTTAGCGTTCATAAAGCAGATATAACTAATATAGAGATTAAAAAAGGTACATTCAATGACGTCTTTTTGGAGATAACAGGCAAAAAGATTAGAGAGGAGACTTAAAATGAATACTGTTTTTACATTATGGAAAAGGGGGCTAAAAGCCTTTGTTAGAAATAAAACAGGGTTAATATTTTCTTTGATTTTTCCATTTTTCTTTGTTTATGTATTTGGGGCAATTTTTAAAAATGAATTTATAGACAACCCTATAGCCTATATGCTTTCAGGAGTTATTATTACAACGGTATTTGAAAGTTCTCTTAATTTAGCCTCAACAACCGTTGACGATATGGTAAGTGGGTTTATGAAAGAGGTTTTGGTTTCTCCTGCAAAGCGAATAGCTGTTGCAATGGGGCAATTGCTATCAGCGACTACGGTAGCTACGGTGCAAGGAATCTTAATTTTAGTGATTGGATTATTTATTGGTATTAAGTTTACTACATGGACTACTCCCCTATATGTGTTAATTGTAATGATCAGTATTGGTTTGGGTTTTTCAGGAGTAGGGCTTTTTATGGCAACAAAGGTACACAACGGTCAAACCTTCCAGATTGTTAAGACAGCAGTAACTATGCCGTTAACGTTCTTGTCCGGTGCTTACATTCCTATATCCATGCTACCCGGTGGACTTAGATATGTTTCCTATATTAATCCAATGACTTATGCGACTGCATGCTTTCGGATGATTGTACTAGAAAAAACAAATTTATCAATGGCTGAACTTATAAAAGAGGGATTAGCCATTAATATTAATGGTTTTATTGTTACGCCAGTTATGTCTTTTGCTATTATTGTTTTTATAGGAGTGGTATTCCTATTTTTATCAACTATTTCATTTGTTAAAACAGATTTTTCACGTTTGAATAGAAGCGCGACAGATGCCAGTGCTTTATGGAGTTAAGTATATATTTCAAAACTATAAAACGCGAGGGTGTAAGCCTCGAATAATAAACGGCGAGCAGGGGAGTCAATTCACAAGTACAGAATACATTAACCTTTTAAAGAGCAGGATATCCATATAAGTATGGATGATAAAGAAGGAATAAATATATCTGAAGAAGACCCAGATGAATTAGATATCTATAAAGATTTATAAGTGAAAAAATGGTGGATAGAATCATAAAGGTTCACCTCCATGGTCAGTAGGCATAATAGTAACTATTTCATAGTGTCTTTCGTAGATGAGAACTTCTTTAATAAAAGTTTAGACTATGTGTTTCTGCATATCCAAGCTTTTATTTTTTGGTTCTTTGACAATTGTTTATTGAGTTAAACCAAGTATAGAAATTTATAGGCAGCTAGGGTAATGGAAAATTACAATATCCATAGGCATTGTGCTTATAATGCTAATTCACCAAGATTACAAGAGAACCAATATTTTGCGTTTACATACTACATACAAGTTTAAATAGTGTGATGTTTGGTATATAATAAAAGTAAGATTAATGAGAAGTATATATTAAAGACTTGAGGTGAAATGAGATGAGTATAGAAAATCTAGCACTATCTAATGATGTTATAGAGCTATTAGAAGATTTAGGGCAAACAAAAGTACCAGATAAAAATATCAAAGTTGCAATAGCAGCAGCATTATTTACAAGTAGATCTATTTCTTTAGGAAGGGCGGCTGAGATTGCAGAGGTCGCATTAGCTGATTTTATTAGTATATTAAATCACAAGAATATTCCATGGAATGAATACACAGAATACGACCTCAATCTAGATAAAGCATTCATGAATGATATAGTTATCAAGGAGCCCTTAAATGAGTAAAATAGTATGTAATTCAAGTCCGATAATTGGACTTTGTATGATAGAAAGATTATATTTACTATGCGGCTCTTTGATGAAGTCATTATCCCGCAGGAAGTTTATAATGAGATTGTTGTATCTCAGGAAAGATTAGGTGCTTTTGTTAATTGAAAAGGGATATAGGGTATCCGTTAAACTTTATAATATGATTTTACAGCAGGCTAATGAATAGTAAGTACTAATAGTAGAAATCTAAATATATTTTAAAAGCCAGGGGTGTGGTTATGAGGTATGTAATCTTACCTCAATGGTTATAACCCACGAATTTTTGACAATTTGTTAGAAGACGTGGGTTATCTAAATTTTAAAGAAAATAAATTGTAGGATTATCCAGCTGCTCAGTTGCGTATTTTTACTAATACAAAAAAATGGGAAAACATATAATAAATTCCACTTACTTTTTTCGCAGTAACCTTTTTTTATTATAGAAGTAAAGTATCTTAATTTTAATTGTATTATTCTGAAAACAATAATTAGTGTAATTTAAATTTGTAAAATTAACTAGCATAATGCGTAATAGAGGTATAATATATTAAGAAAATAAGTTATAGTGATAATAAAGTAATGGTAAAGAGGTGATGATATGGCAATAGCACCAAGAGAAGCTGCTCATAGAATGATAGATTATTTGCCAGAAGATAAAATTGCTTATGTTATATCAATTCTTAAAGAAATTGAAGGAATAAATATATCTGAAGAAGACCCAGATGAATTAGATTTATTACTAATACGAGATGCTAAGATAGATAATGAAGAAACAACATCTTTAAAGGATGTAGTCAAAGAATTGGGGTTTTCTAGAGATGAACTTCAAGATCGAGATTAGGAAAAAGAAAAATAATGATTTTAAATATAGGTAACAGAGGAGAGACATCTATAAAGATTTATAATTGAAAAAATGGTGGATAGTATCACTACGATTAACGTAACATTTAAATATCTTTGTATATTTATAGATTACCGTTTTTCTATTTTGAACGACATAGTGGGACGCATCAAATAGAAATTCCTAATTTTTATCTAGGAGTATTGAGATAATCTATAAAATTGACTGTTTATTAGAAAAGGATTTAATAGTTAACTAAATCCTTTTCTAATAAATCAAGAGTTTCTGTGGCAGCTAGCCTAGCTCTAAAATATTCATTTAGTATTTGTATTCTTTCTACGTCGGTAATTGCAGGGATTACCAAGCTTAAATAATATATTTCGTTTTTAATATAGTTAAGTGCAGTAAGAGTACGTAGGATTTGAGTATTTTCTTCACTGATGCTCGGAAAGACTCTCAAATATTCAGTGATATTATCATATATTTTTTCAGCATCACTATTTAAGACGTTTAAAGAACCTTCAAGTTCATTTAGGGTTAAGCCAGGATCTTGCAGAGAAAACTGCCCCAAGTCAAATAATTGATTATGAATTAATCTTATACTTCTAAGAAACTGTTGCATGGTTTGTTTATGTTGAGCTGGTGATGGTAGATCTGATGCGGGAGATGTAGCACTTAACGAACAAGAAAACATGATAATTGATAAAAGAATACATATTAACAACCTAAGTTTAATTAAGCGATTCATAAAGCACCTCTATTTATTGGAAATTATATATTTAAGTTATCCAATTTTAGAAGGATTATGTAATATTTTAAGAGTTATAAAATTTAGAAGAAACAGTAGAAATCCCATCTCATAAGCGTAAAAAAAAAGAAAGGAAAAAAAGATACTGATCTTTCACAGTTTCCAGTTGTTACGATAGAACACAAACTTTCAAATAATGAGAGGTCATGTGAAAAATGTGGTTGCGACCTAAAAGTAGTTAAGAAAGAAAAGCCTAGTTACTTACGCTTTGTCCCAGCACATTTTGAAACAGAAGAATATATCATCTATGCGTAATGCAGAGTGCCTCTTGTTTGTTACGAGGCCATTGGTATGGACCACTTTCTAACCGCTCCCAAATGATTGCTTTTATCCGATTTGTGTGCTTGCCACAAAAGAGAAACAATACATTCTGAAAAGGATCAAGAGCAATATAAATCTTATCAAAGCCTTATGCATCATTAAGCATGTGCTAATACCTTTAATACTGATGCTAAAAGTTCAGGCTGTACTGTTTCTGATAATTCAAGAGAAACATTCCCAATTTTAAGAACCATTGAAGGTATAAAAGCGGGTGTCTCTGAAGGTCTTGGGGGCTCTATCGGAACAGGAACTTGAATAAATCCAGATTAACAGTGTTTATGGCATAATAAAAATACAGAGTTATGCGATATAATTCACAAATTCTTTTATCGTTTAAGTTGCGAAACAGAACAGTAAAGGAGACTGAAAGGATGTTAAAATTGCTTCAACAAGAGTATAGCAAACTCGGAATAAGTCCCTCGTAAGAGGGACTATCCCAAGCTAACAGTCCTACCCTACAAGGGATGGGAATTATCAAAATAACGTAAGGTCTAACTGAGCATATATTTTATAGCCCCGACATTAATGAAATAATACCTCTATTAAGAAAAAGATGGATCATATTTACTTGAAAAATTCGTTTAAAGGAGTACCTACTATGATGAAAGAAAAGATTATAAAAAGACCCATGGTAAGCTTTGTAATAATGAGTTATATAATTTTTATAGTATTATTTATTTTAACTGGTATAAGTATGATGATTGAAATGCCTAAGGCCACAACCAAATTTTTGCAAGTAATATCAGCATGGTCATCAACCTTTGCTTTTTTAATTGTATTTAAGAAAGTTTACCCAGGATTGAAACTCAAAGAGTTTGTGAAAGAGAAATTTGTGCAAAAGCTAAGTCTTTCTATAGTTATTTCAATTATTTTAATTCAAACCCTAATATATGTAGCGACGATAGCGTTGTTGCCAAGTGCAAATAATACTTTCGGGATTACAATAACATTTGCAGGGATAACTACGATAATATATACATTTTTTGAGCACTTACGATGGGGACCACTAGGGGAACAGATCGGTTGGAGAGGGTATATGCTAAATGAGCTTCAGAAAAAATACTCAGCACTGACATCCGCCTTAGTAAAAGGAATCTTATGGGGATTTTGGCATGCACCATTATGGTTTGTCCATGGATATACGGGTATGAATTTAATAAAGCTTTGTGTATTCTATATGATCTCATTACTATCGATTAGTATTGTTATTACATTTTATTATAAAGTGAATAACAATTTATTTGTACCTATAATCATCCATCAATTATTTAATTTTTACACCTCCAGTATCAAAGGAGAGTTCTTAGATGTTGTGATGTATACTGCTATTTTATATTTTATTTTAGCCGTGCTAATGGTGATTATAAATCCAAAAGGAGTATTATATTCATCAAAAAAGTTAAACAAAGGGATGGGTATATAAACTTATTATTTTAGAAGTATACAGCAATATTATAAAAATTAGGGGGATAACAATGCTACTTAAAAATACATTTTATCTAGATAAGGAACTAGAATTTAAGCGGGGACATATCTTAATTGAAAAGGGCGTGATTACTAACATTTATGATTATGACAAAGATATGCAGTACACAGGTGAGATTTTTGATTGTTCCCAGTACTTTGTCTTACCGGGCTTGATTAATGCCCATACCCATAATCCTGGTACATTAGCTAGAGGATTATTTAGAGATATGGAGCTAAAGGATTGGCTAAACGAGTCCTTTCAAGGAAAGTTACAAGAAAAACTGTTTAATTATATTGATGAAAGTGTAGGCAACGAAAATTTTAGAATCCTTTGTTTGAAAGCCTATGCAGAATATATAAAGCAAGGAATTACATATATTGTGGAGACTGGACAGGCGGATAATTCAGAAGAAGCAATAGTAAAATGTCTAAGGGAAATTGGGTTAAAAGGAACCAGTGATTTGTACGATACCTATGAAAATAATGTGCACTTAGCATCGGATGCTATTAATATTTGTGCGCATTTTCCAGAAGAAGAGGATATCACTGAAAAATGGATTGAGTTTTGTAAACAACTAGAAGAAAAGTACAAACCCATATTTATGACTCATTGTTTAGAGAACGACTGGAGAAGAGATGTAATTATGGAGAAGTTTAATTGTTCTACTGTTAAATTAATGAATAGAGAGAAGTTACTTAATAGTAGGATGATATTATTTCATTGTGTTCATGTGGATCAAGAGGATATGGATACCATTGCAGAAAAGGGAGCTTCTATTGTTTACTGTCCTGTATCAAATATGTGGAGCAACGCAGGAGAAGCGCCTATCCAAGAGTTTTTAAAGAGAAACATCAATGTATTGCTAGGAACTGATTTTATATACCAAGATATTTGGGAGGTTATGAGATTAACTTATTATAATCTACAGTCAAAAAGTGAAGATTATAAATATAGTGCAAAGGATGTTTTTAAAATGGTGACCCAAAATCCCAATAACAGGGTGGGAAGTCATATGAATACAGGGTTGATTCAAGAGAATTTTAAGGCAGATTTAATTTTTATAGATAAAAATGATACGAAATTATTACCTATAGTAAACAATGAAAGGTTCAGCAATATTTTACACAACATACTTTTAAATTGTAGAGAAGAAATGATTAAACATGTAATGATTGATGGAAAGTGGGTTATCCAAAACAGTGAACTGACCATGATTGACGAAGCTGTAGTGGAACAACAATATAGGGAATTATCGGAAAAGCTAATAAGTGATTGGATTAATCACACCAATCTTTTAGAGATATAGAAAGCTTGTTTTAAATTACGTGAGAGTAAGCTATAATAAAGGATAATAAGTTTATTGCAAAGGAATACGTAATAAAAAGTAGTGATATTGATCTATGCATTATATGTGAGTATGAGGATAAAAAAAATGCTGATAGATATGCGTATGCATATAAAAAGTGAAAAAGATATTGAATTTATTAAGGATGAAATAGTAAAACAGTAGATTAAGAAGGAAAATAAGGATACTTTATAGGGTTATAACCCTCGAATTTCTGATAACATATCAGAGTTCGTGGGTTATTTAAGTTTAGGAGAAATAAGTTATAGAATCATATACTTAATGCTATAAAAACAATTAGGTTGTATTAGTAGATTTATTATGTTAAAGTTACATAATATTTCTTATGGCTATTTCATTTTTAGATAAGTGTCAATAGGGAATCTAAGTGAAGGATAAGAAAGCTGTAGAAGGTTTTTATATGAGGTGGGGCAATTTTCCACAAGTGATTAGGTTAATACATAAAAAATAAACAAAGAAAAGAGGAAAAATAATTGAGGAACGAAAGGACCTACGGTGTAATATACGCAGTTGTAGCATACATGTTATGGGGGATTTTGCCTATATATTGGAAGCTGATAGATAGTGTGTTTGCGATAGAGATTTTATCACATAGAATCTTATGGGCTTTTGTATTTACAATTGTCATTATAGCTGCAACCAAAGAGTGGAAAGCGTTAAAGCTTATCATGAAGGATAAGAAACAAATGTTTTATATATTTATTGCATCAATTCTAATTGCTTTTAATTGGGGCTTATATATATGGGCTGTCAATTCAGATAAGATTGTAGATGCTAGCTTAGGATACTATATTAATCCACTGTTTGCTGTAGCTTTTGGAATGTTAATTTTCAAGGAAAAATTAAATTATTGGCAGGCAGGAGCACTTTTTATGGCTTCTATGGGTGTCATCATCAAAACCTTACAATATGGTAAAATACCATGGGTTTCCTTAGGCCTAGCTGTTTCGTTTGCCTTATATGGTGTGATGAAGAAGTTAGTTAAAGCTAACTCAATAGTTGGATTAACGCTTGAAACGACTATGCTTGCTCCAGTCGCTGCTGTGTATATTGCATCAAGGCAGATGAGTGGAGTAGGTGCTTTTAGCAAAGAGAATATAGGGGTCATACTGCTTCTTATAGGATCTGGTATAGTTACGGCTGTGCCACTATTGCTATTTTCAAGTGGCGCAAAAAGGCTTCCTTTGTCAGTGCTTGGTTTCACTCAATATATTGCACCTACTATAAGTCTCTTTATTGGGGTTTTTGTGTTTCATGAAGTTTTTACCTCTGTGGATATGATTAGCTTTGGTTTAATATGGATAGCATTAACGCTCTATTCTTTTTCGCAAATGGGGTTATTTAAAAGGGAAGTGGAGGAAATAGCATGAATGAATGCATTTGTAGCAGTTGTAAGAATCTTAAAAGCATTATCAATGAAAATGATAGGGATAAAAACGGTATCGCTGAAGAATATGAATGTGAATATGGTTTACCATCTGAGAAGTGTTCAGATTGTGAAGAGGATACGTGTGAATTAACTTGTGATAACTATAGAAGTGATTGTGAAGAAGAGGAATTTATAATTTCAAAATGTGTAAAGTGTGGTAATGAATTGAAGATTGTATCTGGCAATAATGAAGATGGAGAAGTATACTGCGTTACTTGTTATTTGAATAAATAATAAAGACCCTCGAACCTAGAGATGATGTGACCCCCATATGTTAGACTTTGCTGCGTAGTAGTTTTTAACTGCTACGCAATAATTTTATGCAGCCAAGAGACTGAGCCTATATTCTACAGGACTCATCCATCCTAGTTTCTCTTTAATTCGTTTTTCGTTATAATACTTTATATACTGATCTATTGTCTCTTTCAGTTCCTCATAGCTATAATAAACCACACCATAATACATCTCTTGTTTCATAACTCCAAAGAAGCTTTCCATTACTGAATTATCATGGCAGTTTCCTTTTCGGGACATACTTTGAAAGATTTTATTTTCTTTAAGCTTATAACTATAAGCCTTCATCTGGTAAGCCCATCCTTGATCTGAATGAAATGTTCGCCTGTATTTACAATCGCTTGTAATTTTTATGGCTTCATTTAAAGCATTCATTATATTTTCAGCAGATGGCCGCCTAGAAATACCATAACTAATTATTTCTCTATTGCACATATCCATAAATGGATCTAGATAGAGTTTTTTGATGATCACTCGTCCTTTGTCATCTATATCATAATACTTAAATTCAGAGGTGTCTGTTGTAATCTTTTGGTGTGGAATATGAGTTTCAAACCTCCTGTGAATTCTATTAGGAGCAACCTTACCCACATTGCCTTTATAAGAACTGTATTTACGGCCTTTTCTGATAAACGAAGAAACTTGAAGACCAAGCTTCTGGACAATTCGTTGAACACGTTTCTTGTTTACAATGAGTCGCTGTTTTCTTAATTCTCCATAAATCCGACGATAGCCGAAATCTTTGTTTTCTTTTCTAATTTCAAGGATTCTTTGCTCAAGGTCCTCATTTGGATTTTCTCTATCAAAGCGTTTTTGCCAGTACATGTATGTTGCCTTAGAAAAACCTGTGTATGCGAGAATATCTTTTAGTTTGAATTCTCCTCGGAGGCTGTGGATAATTCTCGCTGTTTTTTCAGAAGAGTTTCCTCCTCTAAACGCAGCCTCCTCAGTTCTTTTAAATAGGCATTCTCTATTCTTAACTTGAGATTTTCATCTTCAAGTTGTTTTAAATACTTTGAATTACTACTTACATTTTCAATATTTGTAAGTTTGCTTTCCTTTGGCTTAGACACTTTGGAACGCAGCCCCTTTCGTTTGGGTCGTAAAGCATCAGGACCAGCAATTCTAAAATCATTTACCCACTTAGTAATTAATGGTGGATTGTTTATGCCAACTGATAGAGCCAACTCCTGATAAGAGACCTCTGTTGATAAATATAACTCTACCACATGAA
>CAKZUB010000103.1 GCA_937921505.1 uncultured Clostridia bacterium
ATTTTCGTCCATTGTGAGTAATACCTTTCTGATTATGTCCACCTCATTTCTTGTTATGAGGTTTTATTATAATATATAAACTACTATTTGGGACATAATCATTTGTGGTACAGTAAGACATTATCATAAATGAATCATATATTTAAGCTTTATAAAATAAAGTAACTTGATTTTATAAAGTTGCTATGCTACACTTTATAAAACGAAAGCGAGGTGCTAACCTATGTTTGGAGATATTACACTCACTCAAAATATTAGTTTTATCATTGTATTTATCGAGGGGCTCTTATCCTTTTTTTCTCCCTGTGTGATTCCGATTATTCCTATTTATATGAGCTACTTATCCGGAAGTGGTATACAAGAAGAAGATGGTAAGTTAACTTATCAAAAGAAAACTATTTTTTTTCATACACTATGCTTTGTATTAGGTATTTCATTTGCTTTTTTCATCCTCGGCATGTCTTTTACAGCACTTGGAACATTTTTTCAAAATAGCAAAGTATTATTTACCCGAATAGGTGGTATCCTAATTATCCTTTTAGGTCTTTTTCAAATGGGTGTATTAGATTTTACTTTTTTACAAAGTGAAAGAAAATTTCATCTCAATCTCACCAAAAGAAAAATAAACCCCTTAATGGCGTTTATTATGGGATTTACATTTAGTTTTGCTTGGACCCCTTGTGTTGGTCCAGCCCTTTCCTCTGTACTTATTATGGCCTCAAGTGCTAAAAATGCTTTCACCGGCAATATGCTTGTACTTGTGTATGCTATAGGTTTTATTATTCCTTTCCTATTTTTAGGCTTATTTACCACTCAGGCACTTAACTTCTTAAAGGAACATAAGAAGTTGATCAAGTATACTGTGAAAATAGGGGGATTCTTGCTTATCATTATAGGTATTATGACCTTTACAGGATGGATGAACAATATTTCTAGCTATCTCAATACTTATAATCCGCCATCTTACTCCACAAATAGTACATCAGATCAGACTGCTAAAATATCTGAAGATACGTCATCCTCCCCTAATAACGAGGATGCTACCAACCAAATAGCAGATACGCCTAGCTCTTCTGAAAAGAGTCTACAGCCCGCCACTCATTTTACACTAGTGGATCAACACGGTACTACCCATACCCTTTCTGATTATAAAGGGAAAGTCGTCTTTCTAAACTTTTGGGCAACTTGGTGTCCTCCTTGCCGTGAAGAAATGCCTTATATAGAAGAACTCTATAATATGTATAATCAAAATAGTGATGATGTTGTCATTCTAGGTGTTGCAAACCCCAAAAGCAAAGCATATCCCCATAATCAAGATATAGAAAAAGATAAAATAATAGCCTTCTTAGCAGACAATAATTATACTTTTCCTACTGTATTTGATGAAACAGGTGAAATTTTCAGCCAATATCACATTTCGGCATTTCCGACTACTTTTATGATTGATCAAGAAGGTAATGTTTATGGATACGCTGCCGGTATGTTGACAAAAGATATGATGAAAAACATTATACAACAAACATTAGATTCTAAAAAATAAAAAGGAGTTATGTTTCCTATGAAAAATCACTATCATTTACCTTGTAATATTGCTCAAACACTAAATATTATTGGTGATAAGTGGACATTACTTATTTTACGTCAAATCACGCTAGGCCATACTACGTACAAAGCCCTACAAGAAAACTTGGAAGGAATACCTAGCAATTTGTTAGCTAGTCGTTTAAGAAGTTTAGAAAATGACCAATTAATTATCTCTGCGTTATATCAAACTCATCCTCCGCGTTATCACTATATGCTTACACAAAGCGGCATAGATCTA
Organism: uncultured Clostridia bacterium; assembly: GCA_937921505.1. Lineage (GTDB taxonomy): Bacteria > Bacillota > Clostridia > Lachnospirales > Cellulosilyticaceae > FMMP01. Next base: position 1,823 of record CAKZUB010000103.1, read on the forward strand.
GGAGATGTCTTTAATAGTATCATTTTGTGGGGAGCGAAAAATTTAGACAAATGTTATAAAGAACTCATTCATACTGCATGTGATCATAAAATCGAGCTGCATTACTATTGTCCTTATTGTAATACCGTAATTGATAGGGAAGATATCTCAGTAAAAAGAGCTCCTTCACCTTGAGGGAGCTCTTTTATTTCACCTTAACGCTTAAGCATATTTGCTGCAAATATCTCTGCTTGTTTAAGACTATCTCTACTTGGACACCCTAGATTTATGAACAAAAATGAACCTTTACAAAAAAACTCTTCATCGCAGACTTTAATATTTTTCTCCTCACACAGCGTTTTTACTTCTGCTAATGCTGTTTTCTTTCCTGCAGCGGTACCAAAAACTACAACTCGTTTCACTTGATCAGCTGTCATTTGTTTTAGAAAATCACTTACCTTTCCATCAACTTTTCCGGCGTAGATAGATCCACCTAAAAATAAAGTATCAATGTTTTCTAATTTTATATCTGGCGTAATAGCCTCTGCTTTGACATTTGCACCTTTTGCAATAGCCCTTGCAAGTTTTTCTGTGTTGCCACCTTTTGATACGTACAGTACTTTATTGGTCATCCTATTTATCCTCCTATATTTATATTCATTGCATATCACAAGCTTTGCTTGTGATACTGTCATGCATTACTTATATCACTTTTAGCTTTTTGAGTTTATTTTCAACTTATTGAAAACTCTTCTATAATGCTCACAACCCATTTACATAAATCAGTAGAAGCTTTTTGAGCTGTTTCTACAACCCTTTCATGGGAGTGTTTTACTTTTTGTATGCCGGTTGCCATATTTGTTATACATGCTATGCCAAGGACATCTATGCCTAAATAGTTGGCAACTATTGTTTCTGGTACTGTTGACATGCCTACAGCGTCAGCTCCATGCCTTTGAATCATCACAATTTCTGCTGCTGTTTCATAATAAGGCCCCATAAATCCTGCATAAACGCCTTCTGCATACTTTATACTTAGCTCGTCTGCAATCTTCTTAGCTTTATCAATCAATTCTATTTTATAAGGCTCTGACATATCTGGGAATCTTGGCCCAAATCTTTCATCATTCATCCCAATTAAAGGATTATTCCCAAATAGATTGATAAAATCCCGAATCAGCATTAATGTGCCAGGCTCAAAGCTTTGATTAATACCTCCACAGGCATTAGTTACAATAATTTTTTCAATTCCCAATTGTTTCATCACATAGATCGGATAAGTAATTTCTTTCATCGTATAACCTTCATAATAATGAAACCTACCTTGCATGAGAAGTGTCTCTACCCCATTAATTTTTCCAAATACCAACTTTCCGGCGTGTCCTTTAACTGTTGAGAGTGGAAAATTTGGGATTTCCTCATAAGAAATCTCTTGTGCTTGTTCTACTGCGTCAACTAAACTCCCTAAACCAGATCCAAGAATAACTGCAATTTTAGGCTCACAAGTTACCTTTTTCCGTATATAACCTAACGACTCCATGACTTGATCATACATGCTATTCCCTCCCTATAACTATGCTAATTAGATTTTAAAACTTCTTCAACAAATACGCTCACAAGGTCCGGATCAAATTGTGTACCAGCCCCATTTAAAATTTCACTCACAGCCTCTTTTTCTGATAGTGCACTTCTATAGCTTCTCTCACTAGTCATAGCATCGTATGCATCTGCTATAGCAATAATTCTTGCTTGGAGTGGTATTTCAAGCCCCTTAATACCTTTAGGATACCCACTACCATCCCATTTCTCATGATGATAGAGCACATACTCTGCCATTTCAGACATATCATTAACAGAACTTAAAATCCTATACCCTATTTCTGGATGCCGTTGCACTTCTTCTCTTTCCTCGTCCATTAATTTTCCGGGCTTATTTAACAGGTATTCATGAATAGCTACTTTTCCAATATCATGAAGCAAACCTGCTGTTTTTATATCATTAATATCTGCCTCGTATAAGTTTAGTTTTTTTGCAAGTTCAGCTGAATAATAAGAGACTCTTTGTGAATGTTGTTCTTCTCTCTTATTTTTTTCATGTAGCGTATTAATAATAGCTCCTATCGTTTTCCCTCTCATACTTGGACCTTCAAAAAGTTTTTTCTTATACATCAAATCTTCTGCTTTATTAAAAATTTCTTGTATATCCTCATCAATATGGTACTTAGTCATCCATCCAAATGATATGGAGAGTTCTATAGAAGCTACTTTTTGTTTCTCACTTATATTCTTTATTTTATTAACAAGTTGACCTGCTTCTACTTCCGATGTATTAGGGAGTAAAATGACAAATTCATCCCCTCCAATTCTTGAAATACTCTGATTTTGGCTACAAGCTTCTTTTAATACCTCACTTACTTTTTTAAGAAGCATATCCCCAATACTATGTCCAAAAGAATCATTGATTAATTTAAGTCCATTAACATCTGACATAATTATCGTTAAAGGAAGTGACTTTGCAACATCAAGACGCTCTAATTCTTCTTCAAAAAATCTTCTATTATAAAGTCCCGTAAGTTGATCATGGTAGCTAAGATATTCAACAAACAGTTGGTTTTTCTTTTGGTGTGTTATATTTCTAGTTATCCCAACAACCTCATTATCTTTACTCTGAATAATTCTCATCTCAAAATAATTTTCACCATCAGGAAGATCCATCTTATATTCAAAGCTCTGTACTTTTTTTGAAGCTAGGGCTAATGATATATTTTCTAATCCTTCACGCGCAATATGTATGGGCAAAACTTCCTTTAATAATTTACCAGTAAACTTTTCTTTTTTTATTAAGAATTGTGATTCATCACTTGCCTGATAGTCTAAAAATCTTCCTTCTGAATCCAAAATAAAAATTGTATCTGGTAGTGCATTTACGATAGCCCTATTTCTTTGCTCACTTGCTTTTAGCTTTTCTTCACTTTCAAGAAGCCTTTCATATTGATCTCTAAGCTCTTCTTCAACTGTCATAATTTCTTCCATCGAAGATTCAAGTTCTTCATGTGAACAGCTAAGTTCTTCTTTACTTATCCTTAACTCTTCATTAGACTTTCTTAGTTCTTCAGTTCTTATAGTTACCATTTTTTTAAGAGTAAAATTCCCAAGCAGCAAAATAGTTAAAAATGCGAGGACTATAGATATAATAACTAAATTTTCTTTAAGTCTAGTGAATAAACTTTTTTCTTCATAGACTCCCAACCACTTATCATATATATCTTGATACTTTCCAGTAGATTTTAGAATATATAATCCACTGTTTAAAACTAAAAGCAATTCCTCTTTGTCGTTACTTACAGCCATACAGTAGTCTACTGGACTAATCGTTAAGCCATGTGCTTTTAAGTTCTTTATATTTTTTTCTTTTATAATATAATGTGCTGGTATATTTAAAACTGCAGCATAATCATATTTACCCTTTGAAACAAGATTAAGTGCCTCTGATACAGTAGGTACATTTATAAAATCAATATCAATATCTTTACTCTTTAGATATTCATATACTATATCTTCGTCTTGAACAACAACTGTTTTCCCCCTAAGATCAAGCACATCTTTAATCTCGATACCACTTCTTGTAAACACCTCTCCTGTTGCTATAGAATGTCTAGTCGAAAATTTGTATAAGTTTTTGCGTTCCTCTGAATAAAACATCCCTGCTATGATGTCAATCTCATTATTCTCCAAAGCTTCTCTAACTATATTCCATTCATCTAATCTAAATTCAACATTATACCCCATAACATCCGCAGCAGCTTGAATAAGCTCTAGATTAAAGCCTTGAGGGTCTCCATTTTTATCCAAAAAACTATAAGGTGGATAATTAATATCATCTCCTACTATAAGTGTTGGCCTACTTTCTAAATGTTCAAGTAGTTCTAGGCTTACTTGTTTTTTTTCAACGTTACTTTCTAGAATTTTAAAACCAATAATTCCTAAAAATATTATTAAAATGATTATCCCGAGTATTCTAGATTTTTTTTTCATAATAACCCCACCTATTCATATGCTGTTGCTTATTAGTATTATACTAAATGCCAAGTAACTCTAATAAAATGTAATTAACCTCACTTATTATTTGACATAGGTTCAAAAATAATCTAGAATTTTTTTATATTGTAACATTTTTATCCATTTCTTTCAAGGTTTTTGGCCTTAACATCGCGTTACACTAAACTTTTTCCTAATTTTAAGTATTTCTTATTTACTTTTATGCCCATATATCCACCTATCATTCCTGTAAAAACAGATAATGCTACTATCACTAGAGTCCCTTGAAAATTCAAAAGTTTGTAGAGTACATTACCCGTTACATAATTACTTATATAAATAGATGTTAATAAACTTACGCCGTTGTAAACACCCATGGCAAGTACTTGTTTGCTTTTTAACCCTATAGGCAGCAGCATTATAAAATCTGCCACTATTCCCGCAAGGACAATAGCCAGCATCATCCATGGACTCACGACAAACATTATTCCACCTAAAACTAAATTAATAAGAGTCAATGTACCGTAGTTTGGATAACGAATAAGAGGTAAACTCATCACAAAGGTTAAGTAGGATCCCATAATAATAAATTTGCTACCTGGTATAGGCATTAACTTTGACATAAAATAAAGCATATACCCGCCCACTAGCATTGAAGCTGTAAAAATCCCAAAAAAGGTTATTTTTCTAGTCATCATCTTCTCCTTAAATCTTTCTCATTAACAAATATTTTATACTAATAAAAATGTATCTGCAACTTAAGTATCTTTAATGAGGTATACTCTAAAATATATACCTTTATACTGCCTGATATGTACTATCTGGCATTTTATAATACTGAAAAAACCACTTTACCCTCTGTAACTTGAGAGTAAAGTGGTTTTATTAGATTTTATAAACAATATATAACTATTTACTAATCTTGGTAACCTGATAATTGTTGCTGTGCAGAGTTAAGAGAGCTGATTGCTTGTTGAATCTTGTTTTTATTATCTTGTTTTTCTGCTGAATCAAGTGCTTGTTGTAATGTGCTAACAGTATTTTGTACTGATGACATACTTTGATCAACGTATTGTTTAGCTTTTCCTGGCATATGTACCACCTCCTTTTATAGCCTATTCAAAGATAGTATCTTCCAAATCTTAATAAATATACGCCTTTATAAGGATAATCTAAACTGCTTTATTGTAAGAAGTTTTTTAAACTTGCATAAATTCTATCCAGTCAATCTGCATACCTGGTTTTATAAAATCAAGTTTTAACTCATACAGCCCTTCTTCAAGCTCAATCTTAACAAGCTTTTGTTTGATCCATCTGCCATCTGTACCATTTGTTTGAATGGTTGTCATTAGTTGATCATTTAATGTAACGTGACAAGTTGTTTGTGCTAAGTTGGTTTCTGGGGACATAATCTTTACAATAATACGATATCTGCCAGGCTTTATCACTTTTATAACAGCAGGTGCCAGTAGAGTTGGAGTAATCTTTGAGTTTTGAGATATGTCCTGCACTTGTTCTGGCAAAAGAGATAGACTCGCTTTAAAATGATTTATAACTTCTACAAACTCCTGTTTTCTAAAAAACACAGGTGTATTCATTAAGAAATTACAAATATTTATGGCACAACGTTGTAATTCTCCACGTTTTAAAGAACCTTTTTCTAATGATTCAATCGTATTATCATCTCCAGAATTGATCTCTGCTCCATAATTGTTGACAACCATATAGAGATCATTTTGTGCACGAACCATAAAATCAGTATACTTAGTTGTTGCTGGACCTCCCATTACGACATCGTTCATCTTTGCCCACCAATCCGTCATAACAATGCCTTTAAAACCCCATTCCTTACGGAGGATAGTAGTGGTTAAATCATAGTTAGAGGCCGCCCAATGTCCATTGATTGGATTATACGACGTCATAACTGCATTTGCCCCACCTTGTTTAACTGCCATTTCAAATCCTTTTAAATAAATTTCTCTAAGCGCACGCTCAGAAACGATAGCATCTACCATAACACGTGCCTTTTCTTGGTTATTACAGGCAAAATGTTTAAGTGTTGCATGAGAGCCACCTTTCATAATACCACGTGTTGCCCCCGCAGCAAAAACACCTGTAATCAGTGGATCTTCTGAAAAATATTCGAAGTTACGCCCATTCATTGGACTACGTCTAATATTTAATCCTGGACCTAGTAACACATCTACCTGATTGCTTAATAGTTCTTGACCTTCCATTTCATAAAGTTCTTCTACGAGCTCTACATTCCAAGTTGCAGCAAGTGATGTTCCAATTGGAATTTGTGTTGCCTTAAGTCCGCTCTCCATACGAATACCAGAGGGTCCATCTGCTGTACAAGCAATAGGAATACCATAGTTAAATAAACCATCGCTTATACCACCAAAAGCTGAAGCCGTTCCAGGTGTAACCCAAGGGCTGCTCATTCCTTCTCCTCTAACAATAGCAGCAAGCTCCCCATCACTTAGCTGAGCAATAAAGGCTTCTATACTTACTTTTTGGTCGTATACATCTCTTAATTTATAGCCTAGATCACCAGTTTGCAAAATGTTTTCAGGAAGGTTTTTCAGGATACGTTCTGCTAAAGAAACCTTTTGTTTTGGCACCTCTTCATAAGTTATTTCATAAGTACCATCCTCTTTTTGAACACCTGGTTTTATTCTTATAAAATCCTCTATTGGCGCTAACGCTTCTTCTAACTGCGTCACTACCTCAAGTGTTTCTACTAAATAACTATCTTTTTCGCACACTCCTACTTTCACAACATTCTTGACACTATTTCCTACATAAAGATGATAAGCTCCTTCTTCTAATACATAACAAGATGGATGCCCTGTAACACCACTATCATCATAGGATGCCATACTATTAACTGGGAAGCTTATTGTAAGACATTGCATTTCTCCTGGCCAAAGTGTTTTTGTTTTATCAAATGCTGCCAGAACTTTTGCGGGCTTCCCAAGCTTTCCTTGTGGTGCCTCATAGTAGAGCTGAACGACTTCTTTACCCACAAAGCTTGTTCCAATATTTTTCACTGTAACTTCTAATTGAAAATACTGTTCTTCATCTTTTGTAACAACTTGTGCTGCCTGTGGTTCTATTTCAAAGTTTGTATAAGATAAACCATAGCCAAATTCAAACTGAACCTTTTCGGGACAAAAAGTTTCAAAATAACGATAACCTATATAAATATCTTCTTTGTAATAATTTTTAAATTCATCGCCATAATTACTTGTTGAGGGATAATCATTCATAGCATAAGCAATGGTGTCGGTTAGTTTACCACTTGGTGTAACATCACCTGTTAATATATCAGAAGCTGCATTTCCACCTTCTATACCACCTTGCCATACGTAAATGACACTCTGAATCGGATTTAAATAACTTTCATCATTCATCCAGTTCATATCAATAATATTAGATACATTCAAGACAACGACTACCTGTTCAAAATACTTAGTGACTAATTTAAGCATTTCTTTTTCTTCTGAGGTTAATTGATAACTTCCGGCCTTATCTGCATTATCTTTATCTTCTCCTGCTGTCCGACCAATAACTACTATAGCCTTACTTGATCTATTTCTTGCATTTAATACCACTTCATCTGTTAAAGGCATTTCCTTTTGATGCCATGGCTCTGCCGCCCAGCCGCCTCCACCATTATCAAATGGATTTTGTTCAATCCATCTTTTATATAGAGCTGCTAAGTCTTCATTAACTACTATTCTTTTCTTATTACGAAGACCTTCTAAAAGACTGATTGTGTATTCAACATTTACCGCACCACCCGAACCCGTTCCACTTCTATAATAATCAATTTGGGTTCTTCCAAAAACAGAAATATTTTCTCCTTCTTGAATAGGAAGAATTTGTCCTTCATTTTTTAATAATACGCAACCTTCTGCTGCTGCTTTTCTGCTAAATTCAGTAAAACCTTTTAATGGAATCCCCATTTTCTGTGTGCTCACTTTGTATTCCTCCAATTTTCATGATAACATTATTATAGAGTATAGCCTAAGACTATGATATAATTCTTATATCCAAAAGTATAAATATTTTGTCATAAAGGGAGATAACGATGAATTATCCAGAACAAAAAAAAGAAGTCATAAATGGGATTTCCTATAACTATTTATGCCACATTCAGAACGTGATTAAAGCAGGTAATGTATACCCTGCTCATTATCATAGCTATATTGAAATATTATATGGCATTTCAGGCACCTATGAAGTGCTTTTAAATGGAAAATGCCATCAATTTGCAGAAGGTGATTTAGTTTTAATCAATTCAAAAGAGGTTCATCAGGTTAATGCCTGCTCTCAAACGGCTGGCCAATATATTGTCCTTAGGTTTGAACCCGAAATTATTTATAATAGTATGTTTCATAACTATCTACAATTAAAATATGTACTTCCATTTCTTTTAGAAAGTTCAAAGCATCAAAAAGTAATCAAAAAAGCAACTATCGAACCTACCTTTATACCAGAACTTCTCTATGAAATCTTAAAAGAATATGAAATGGAACTTTATGGGTACGAGTTAGCTATAAAAAATCATATTGGTCGAATCTTTCTTTGGATTTTGCGCTATTTTCATCAAATTAACTCAAATTTTATGCACTCTCCACTTACAAATATTACATTTATTAAGCGTCTACAGCCTTCATTTGATTATGTTTTAGAACATTTCGCTGACGAACTAAAAGCTACCGATATGGCAGCACTTTGTAATATGAGCTCCAGTTATTTTTCTAGAACTTTCAACCAACAAATGGGGATGAATTTTAATGAATATGTCAATTATATACGCATTACGGAAGCTGAGAAGCTACTCGTTTCAACCACTATGAACATCACAGAGATTGCTAATACTACTGGCTTTAGCAGTACCAGTTACTTTATCAAACTTTTTAAAAATCACAAAAATATGTCTCCCAAACAATTTCGAAAAGAATTTGTCCTCACACTTCAAGTCCCTTACTCGCCATCTGCATCTATGTAAGGACTGTTTCAGGACCTATAATTATGCCATCCTCGCATACAACGATATTCTTCCCACACCCCTTCGCATCGTAAAGAAGTTTATCTGCTCTTTGTAGCAAGGATTCTCCATTTTCATTTTCTCTTAGTGTTACCAACCCAAAACTGCAAGTAATATTTTCTACTTCATCATATTTATTGTCTTGGATACAAATCCTCATCCGTTCCATTATTTCTATAGCTTGATGGATATCAGTATTAGGAAGAAGTATTACAAATTCCTCCCCTCCCCATCTGGCAAAAACATCTGTACTTTGAATTACATTTTTTACTGTTGCTACTACATTTTGTATAACCTTATCGCCAACAAGATGACCATAGACATCATTGACTCTTTTAAAATTGTCTATGTCAAACATACCGAGCGAAAGGGTATTCTCACCCCTCTTACAATCATCAACCCATTGATTAAGCGCTTCATTAAATTTTGCTCTGTTATAAATGCCTGTTAAAGAGTCAGTTATAGATACTCTTAGAAGTTCCTTGCCGTCTATGAACTGTTTTCTCTTATAAAAGTTGGTTATGTAAGCGCCTATATTACAATAGCTAATTATAATGAAATTATAAGCAATACTTTTAAGCAATACAGAAACTTCCATACTCTCTATATGTTTGGCATAAAATATAAAAAAAGACAGGCTTAAAAAAGCCGATATAATTTGTGCATAGGTAAGCTTATTAGGCGTAATATAGATTGCTAAAGTCATAACCATTACACTTAAAAATGATAATAAAGTAAGGGGTTCATAATGTCCTATTATTATTAAAAAACCGATAACAGCGGAAATCTCATATGTCGCTATCAAATACGTTAGGTGAATGTAATTATTAATTTTCTTTGCAACTAAATATACAACTATGGACACTATTAAAAATAGTGTCCTAATAGTTAATATAATCGTAAACGCAAAGTGATTCTTAATAACAAAGTAATCTGCTATGAGAAACATCATAAATATTACTCCAAATATAAGAGCAACAGGTCCGATGACTTTAGCATAGCGTTTCATATCATAATCAAAAAATTCTTTCTCACAATCCTTATCTACAAATTCACCAAAAAAGGATATATCATACGCCTTTACATCTTTCATTGATAAATGCCCCCAGTTTACTTATTGCCACTTTTTTCTACAATATATATAATACTTTATCACTATTATATAATCTTTTCAACCGTATAGCAGCTAAAAATATATGGGTACCCATAGCATTCTCTAGGTTCTAGATAAATAGAAGCTACTTAAGTGCTAAATTAATAAAAAATACTTGTTGAACTATTCTATAGATTATTTTTAGATTTAGAATCTTTTTTCTTTTGTTCAATTGAAGTAAGACTTTCTCCTTCCGAGAGATTTAGTAACCTACTTTTAGGTTTATATATTTTTTGGGCAGCATAAATTCCATGATGTCCTGAAAAGATGTAACTGATTAGACAGGCCATAAAAAAATAGATGATACCTTTTCCTTCGAACGTTTCAATGCTAAAAATAAAGCAGGCTATTGGTGCATTTGTAGCACCACAAAATACAGCTATCAGCCCTAAAGCCGCAAGAAATGATGTTGGTAAATTGACTAAGGCCGATAAAGTATTGCCTAATGTTGATCCTATAAAAAAAAGAGGAATTACTTCTCCCCCACGAAATCCTGTTCCCATTGTGATGGCAGTAAAAATAATCTTATTTAAAAATGCCCAAGGAGAAATCTCTCCTTCAAAAGCTTGCTTAACTATGGGAAGACCACGGCCAAGGTAATCTCTTGAGCCTACCACGTAAGTTAATATAATAATTATTATTCCCCCAACCATGGCCCTCATCATGAGATTTTTCAAATGCTTTTCTGAAAAGCTTTTTATGGCATGTCTTAGCTGACTATATAAGATACTTGCAAAACTAAAAATAACCGATACAATAATAATCTTTATAATAGTCATTGCTGTTAAATCAGGGATGCTTTTTATAATATGATGCTCATGTTCAACACCCCAAGCGTCTGATACAAGATGACCTACTAAACTAGATACAAAACAAGGAACAATAGCTTCATACTTCATTTTTCCCAAAGAAATGATCTCCATCCCAAAAATTGTTCCTGCTAAAGGCGTACCAAAAGCAGAACCAAAACCTCCACTTATACCACTTATAATTAAAATTCTTCTATCTATTTTATCTACCTTAAAGATCCGATTTACTGCTTCAGCTATACTTGTTCCCATCTGTATGGCGGCACCTTCTCTTCCTGTTGACCCTCCTAGCAGGTGCGTAATAAATGTAGATACAAATACGATAGGCCCCATTCTAAGAGGGATCTCCCCTTGACCATGATGAATATGCTCTAAGATAAGATCATTCCCTTTACGAGAGTTATTGCCATGATATTGGTACATATAGCCTATTATTATACCTCCTAACGGAAGAAGAAATAGCGTAAACGGGTTTTCTTCTCGGACATCTGTAAGAAAATCATTGATATTTAGAAGTAAAGCTGATGTTGACCCTACTGCTATACCAACAACACTTCCCCAAAACACCCATTTAATAAGGGTTAAAAAAAATGTTAGATACTTAAATTTTTCATTTGGAGTAAAATCTATGTTTGTTTTTTGCTTTATCATAAGTCTCCTTGCAGTTATAAAATAATTTGTCCTTAGGTATCTTATTTATTTTTAACTAAATCATTATTTTGCTTGAGATACTCTAGTCTATTATTAATAAGCTGAATATGGCGATCTATATCCGATTTCATCGTATTAAACATCTGTTTTGCATCTTTTTGCTCTGTGGAATGTGCCATTAGGGCGTAACTTCCTCTTGTAGCTTCACAATATGCTAATACCCTTTCTAAATCATTTTGAATGGTCATCAAAATCACCTCACTTTCACAAAGATTAGCTTTACCAAACTATACTAAAAAAATGTGGTATAAGTGTTTATTTCTGATAAATTTGTTAAATAATCTTTGCTATAGTAGAAGTCATATTTCTCTTCTCAATATACTAATTATTTTTAGTATAAATTGTTTTTAATCCTTCATAAAATAAATTAGCATTTAATATAACACCCTTGTGGTCTTCACCTTCAACAATGAAGCTTTTTATATCAGTAAACTGATTTTTGTAATGGGTTATATTTGTTTCCCATATCTCATCTTTGCTTCCTATTATTTGAAATATCGGGATATCAAGTTTAATATCAGGTGAAACTGCGCTATTGTTCTGATCAAGTGTAGATGCATTTTGCAGCATAAAGCTCTCTAGCATTTTATGATCTGTATGTTTAATTGCTTCGATAAAATGCTTTGTCAGTTCTTTATTATTTTTAAGATCATATACTTTCTCAAAATCTGGATACTCTGCAGAAAGCTTCCCTAGATTTTTCTTATAAAAGTATTTTGTAATCTTCTCTAGTAGATTGGTTCTATATAAAAAACCCTGAATTCCTTTAACAGCTTTTAACGAAGGTGATGAAGCCATCAAAATAACCTCATCTACCCTTGAATCCATACCCGCAAGTTCAATAGCAATTGGGCCTCCATATGATATTCCAATGGCTGTTAATTTTTCATTAATATTTAAGACATCTAAAAGTGCTCTCATATCCATAGAGTGATCTCGAATTGCAAGCTTTTGAGTAAGAGGCGTACTAAAACCTTCTCCCCTTCGATCAGGTAGAATTACTCTTGCAAACAAACCTTGTTCAATCAGCCATTTAGCTGGTCTTAAGAGCATGGTATGGTTTCCTCCTGAACCGCCTCCATGGATAAAGACAGCAGTTTTTCCTTCCTTTGCTCCAGAAATAATACGCGTATATAATTTTATGCCGTTAGCGATTTCATAATGTTTTACTTGTTCCGTAATGCTAATGTTGTTAGATACTGTTAAGGCCATAATTATCCCCCCCTTGTTTGTTTTAAAATACTTAATAAAATTGAGCTGTATTCTAACTCATACCATCTACAAGGAAATCGATGACTCGCATTAAAGCTGCTATTACCTCTTCGCTCTCACTATAGTCATAGTATTCTAGATTACTTATACTCATTACAGTTACATAAGCAGCCGCTTTACTATCCAAATCCTTATAGAATTCCCCCTTTTCAATATAACTATCAATTACTCCCCTAAAAGCCTTAATTGATTTGGGCATTTCTATTTTTAGAATTTGTTTTTTAATATGTTGAGGGCACTCATTTAAAAATTCCCTTTTCAAATGGGGCATTTTGTCATTAGAAGACTCCAGTTTTTTAAGTGCGATGATATACTCCGTCATGTATTCTTTAAAATCAATATCTGGAATCTTTGTTTTAAGACTCTCAAACAGATCAATCTTTGTATCACCAAGCTCAGTGAACAAATAAATATATAAGTCATCTTTGTTTTCAAAATACTGATAGAAGCTCCCTTTTGGGATGCCTGCCTCCTTGACTATGCCATTAATAGTGACACTGCTGTAATGTAACTGTGCAAACTGGTCGATAGCCGCACAAATAATCTTTTGTCTCTTCTCCTGGGTCAGGTTGAAAAATGTATCTTTAGGCATACTACTCACCTTTCTATAAAATATGACCAGTAGTCATGTGACTACTGGTCATATTTTCTCATAGTATCTATTTTATGTCAATAATATTTTTAAAATCCTTGTTTTCTAAGCCACCCAGTCAATTTATTCTCTCTTTCTGAAAAACTTTTTCCTTCATACTTACCCAGGACAATTTCATCAGTAATATAGCCATCAGCTAAAAAAATCACACGATCTGCTCTGGCTGCAACTTTTGCATCATGTGTAACTAGCATTACTGTGGTTCCCTCAGCATTAATCTCATTAATAATATCCATAATTTCCTTTGTTGCAGCTGAATTAAGAGCGCCTGTAAGTTCATCACCAAATATAATGTCTGGATGGTTTATTAATGCACGGCATATTGCCGCACGTTGAAGCTGCCCTCCTGAAACCTTCTTAACATCATGTTCTGCAATATGATCAATTCCTGTTCTTTTCATGAGTTCTTCTGCATAGGCATTTACATTTTCCCTACTATCACTCTTTGCCTTAAATCCTGGTAGTACAATATTATCACGTATTGATAATGTCTTAAGTAAATAGGACTGTTGGAATATAAATCCCATCTTTTTAAGTCGTATATAACTTATCTTTTCATCATCAATATTTGAAATGTCTTCTCCGTCAAAATGTATTTGACCCTTAGTTGCTCTGTCCATGCCGCTAATATTATATAAAAGTGTGGATTTCCCCGAACCTGACTGGCCCATGATTGCCACAAATTCTCCTTCGTTAACCGTAATGTCAATTCCCTTTAAAATTTCTACTGCGTCAAATTCTTTCCATAACCCTTTTGCTTGTAAAATAGTCTTCATATTGACACCTCCTATTCATTAATCAGCGAAATGATATTATATTCTCTTATCTGTCTGGTACTTATCCAAGTCACTCCTGCTGTCACCACAAGAAGCAAGAGTGGGAATATAACAAATGCTGTCCATGGATTTATGATAAATGTTATTCTTGATATACCAAGTCCCATCATACTAAAAGCCACACTTACAATGATCTCACCAATTATGTTTGAAATAAGTGTTCCTGAAAATATTCCTGCAATTGAAGCTATTCCAATCTTATAAAGGTACTGCTTTCTTACATCATAATTTGTGAAACCTATGGCCTTCATTGCCGCAATTTGTGCAACATCCTTGGCAAGTCTTAACTTCATAAATAAAACGACTATCAATGCTGCGATTATTATTCCTATCACCACTACTGCAGTTGCAGCAACTTTTATTTGATTTGAAACACCACCCACTGTCTGATTTATCAATTCTTCCATTGGTAGTATGTCATAATCTCCTCCCATTTTATCACTCCACTGCGTGGCTTTTTCTCCCACATCTACACCATCATTAAGATTGATTGTAAATTGGTATTTTTTCGTATCAACTCCTGAAAAGCTGTATAATGCCTTTGCCGTACGTCCTCCACTTGTCACATCCTGGTAAATCCCAGAAATAACAAATTCTTTTTTCAGATCATTAAAGCCTATTATTATTCTATCACCTATACTTCTGCCCACTGCATCTGCATTAAGTTTTGAAAGTGCTATTTCATTTTCTGTGGAAGGTGCTATACCTATAAGATACTTAAGTCCTTTTCCTGCATTATTTCCACTTTCAACATGAAGATTCATCCATTCATCTTCTGAATTAATTGTCTCTACCCGTACGCTCCTAAACTCTTTATAGTCTTTAATATCAGCATCCTCATTAAGAAGTTTTTTAGTGATTTCATACTTACTCTCTAGATTTTCTCCTGAGTCAATCTCAATTAATATGTCATCCATGGAACTTCCCATATATGGAATGAATTCCTTGGATTTCATTGTATTTAAAAGGTTCATAGGAACAATCATTATTCCTACAACGATAAACATTACTACAAAAATAATTACAAATCCACCAAAATTATGAAGGGTCTCCCTTACACTTACAAGCAGATTAACCGGCATCATTTTTGATTTATAAAGTCCGTCAAGCGCACGTTCCTTTTTACCAAAACCTTTTTCAGTTACCATCGCCTCCACAACAGTTACTTTTTTAAGTTTCTTAAGGATCTTCTTACAATAATGATTGGTTATCAAATAAACAAGCGCGCATGCTACAATAGGAATACCAATGGTAAGTATAGACATTGGCTGTTTACCAAAAGTTCTAGTTACATGTTTAGTAAACACGTTTGCTAGGCTAATAGCAAGCACATAACCTATGATTATTCCTACTGTCACCATTATTTTATACTTTTCAAGATACAGATTTCTTATATCCTTATAAGACATCCCTATAGCTTTCATAGTACCGATTTCACGGATTTCTTCTTCTAACGCAGCCATCACAGTGTACTTAATGCACATCAGGGCAACCATGACAAGCAACATACTTACAAGAATTAAAACCATTGCCATCATAATATCCCCAAGAGCACTTAAAAGAAATATCATTGTGTAAGTAACTGCCTGTCCATCCTGTGCAAGACCTGCTTTTTCATAAGCTGTCTGGAAATCGTTAGCCATTGATGTATCCGTAAAATATACTTCGATAAGATATTCACTGTCACCCACATTTTCAAAAAGTTCTTTGAAATCTTCATCACTTATAAGTATTCTTGTTGAATAACAAAGTGTGGAATTCATCTGCGCATCATGCACAAAATCAGTTACTTTAAATTCCTTGGTTACCCCTTTACTCGTTAATACAACTGTATCTCCAAGGTTTATGTCATATGTATCCAGAAGAATAACAGGAATACCAATTTCACCTTTATTAATGTTTATTACATTTCTGTTTTCATCAAGTAAAAGATCATACTCTTTATTCTGCTTAACAAGGCCTATATCCAATCTGCAGTCTGATAAACTTAATACATCATCTCCATAAACCTTAAGGTCATCTCCTTTAACATTTATCATGGAAACAGTCTGCCAGGCCGTAACGCCATCATAGGAGGAAGCAAATTTATCAATTGCCTTTTGATTGACCTCTCCCTTATGCATCTGGAGAAAATGCGGTGGCTTTGCTGTTTCGTACATTCCCATCATAGAAGTCATAAGCTGTGTCACAACTATGGCTGCTGCTGCTACAAGACTTGCTGCAAGTGTCATAAACAAAAGTAATGACACATTACCTGCACGGTTTCTTTTAAAATCATTCTTTAACATTTTAAAGTTCATGTTCACAATTACCCCCCTCAATTACTCTTATATTCTTTCTGCTGCCAAAACCTTATCACACCTACTGCCATTAATCTTTCTTACACTAAAATGCTATCCCCAATACTGCTTTGCCACGTTCCAAAAAGTCTTATCCGCAACGCCAAGCATTTTCTCAAGCAGTGCCACGAGCGCTCTAAAAGTCATCTGCTGTTCTTCTGGCTTAACCTGAAAGATGCCATCATCTAAAAGGGTGATTGATGATGTTAAGAAAATCTGCATGTACTGCTTAGGAAAATCTGATTTAAATATTCCCTGACTGATTCCCTCATCCACAATTTTGGCAAGTATCGGCGCAACTCTTGTTACCATTAAACTTAAGGATTTTTGATGCATGAGTGCATTGTCTGGCTTGTGAAGCCCTTCCATAAGGCCATTATCTACTTCACTTTCAACTTTCATAGAAAGAATGGTATGAAGTATTTTCATTACAGGTGAAAGTTCTGGATTAGAGGCAGCTTCCTTGGCTCTTGCAACAACTATCTCAGTAACCCTTTCAATGATTGACTCAAGCACTTCTTCCTTAGATTTAAAATAATAATAAAATGTTCCCTTTGCTATTCCTATGGCATCAAGAATGTCATTAACCGTACATTTATCATACCCTTTGGCTCCAAATAATCTTCCTGCTACATCAAGTATCTCGGTTCTTCTTTCATGATACTCTTTACTAACCCTCATAGTGTCTCACCTCTTTGTCTATATAAAATTCAATATGCTTGCTTACTGGTCTTTATCTCTACCGACCGTCAGTCTATATTCTTTATATAATATATTTTAATATTTGTCAATATAATTCTTAAATTTACATTGTATGTGAAGATAGTCATCATACTTCTCAAGCATTATAAATAGCATGATAAACATTAAGTTTATCATGCTACTAAGTGAAACATAAAACACTTCTTATTGAAATACTTTTTAATATGCTTTTAATTTATTCATCTGCATAAAGTTGTTTCTCATAATAATTTGACATCATGTGTCATCAAGAATAACTTAAATTTAAAGATGCACAATCTATATTTAAAATTATAATTATAGAAATTGTTTGAGCTGCTCTATATTACCTTTTTCAAACTTTTGAAGTTTTTCCATAAGTTCTAAAATGTTTTTTTCAGCATCATTATATTTTTTAATGTTTTTTATAGCATCTATGACTCCCATGTTGCTTCCTATAATTAACATCTCTGAAATATGAGAAGGGGTTTTATCAGTCATTGTTTGTATATTAATCATTACATATGTTTTAAGTTTAGCAAGTTGAGTAATACCTTTCTCATCATATCCATTTTGATTTAGCATTTCTTTTGCTTGAGCGTGAATCTGCTTATATTCATTGAGTTGAGAGTGCAAATAACTCTTAAACTCTTCATTTTTAGTAATAGTAACTAACTGATTAATGGTACCAACACCCATTTGAGAATTTTGATATATAAAATTTAATAACTCTGCATTACCATTCAACTGAATCATCTCCTTTTAGTATGTAGTGTATCCTAATACTAAAATTGCATACTCATCATTTTCTATTTATTATAAAGTAAGGCTTATCCTTTGTAGATACAGTCTTAATTGATCAAACTACATGCTATCATTCATTAAAATAGTATTCAAGTTCATTTTAGCAAGCCTCGTTTTGCCAATGCCTTGCAATAAAAGGTGTAAAAATATCATTTCTTCTGTGGGGGACCGTATAACCTACCATATTAACCTACTGTATAAGACTACCCATGCGGGTAAATATCTAATGTAGGCTCCTTCTGGAAAAACTACATTCAGATTACCATAAACAATAATGCTAGCCAAGTTTTTTTTCTTCTATTTACAGATTTCACCATGTAAGTAGCTGTGTAATATATTAGCAACTCTATCTGCTTTTTCTTCTGTGAGCATGTCCCCACTTGCTTTTATAAGCAAATAATTTAGTCCTTCCGTTGGTCTAATTAGTATTTGAGCAGTCTGATAAGATGGTTCTCCTCCTTAATCATAGGAATCATATCACATAGAAGCGTTATTTATATGATTCCAATAATCTCCATGAGATACTTTGCATTTGTTGTTTTGGACTTTCCGGGCCGGATTTTATAATCAAAGTAAATCTTCTTATTGTCGTAGTACTCAGTAAAGTTGTAATTTTTAACCCGAGTAATCACTTCTACCAAATCACATAGTTCAAGATCATGGGTGGTTACCATTCCAATAGCTCTAAGTTGATTCAGTTTAGTAATGACAGTTTTCGCACCGTTCAGTCTATCAACAGAGTTAGTGCCACGGAATATCTCGTCTATAAGAAATAGTGTGCTATGATTGTGTTCGGCGGCATCCAGTATTCGCTTTATTCTTTTAAGCTCAGCATAAAAGGTTGAGATGCCTTCGTTCAAATCATCGGCAATACGCATGGAGGTAATGATGTGCAAGTTAGAGAGCTCCATCTCCTTAGCACATACCACTCCTCCGGCCCGTGCCAGAACGATATTGATTCCTACCGTTCTAAGATAAGTGGTCTTACCTGACATATTTGAACCGGATATAATCAAAATATTATTGTTAAGTCGAATCTGATTAGTAACTCTGATATCATTAGGTATCATTGGATGTCCCATTTCTTTGGCCTCCACTCCACCAATGTCAGAGATTTTCGGAAAACAAGTATGTTTGCAGACTTTTTTCATAGTTGCGAAGCACAGAAGGCTTTCCAACTCTCCAAGAGAGAGGAACCACTTTTCACAGTACGGTGCATACTTCGCTTTCCAATCTTCAAACATAAATGCACACTCATAGTCCCATAAGAGAAGCATATTCACAATGAAATATATAATAGGATTGTTGCGAACACTAACCCTGTCCGCAATTTTTGCGAGTTCCTTTATAGCCTGTGATGCTGAAATATTTGAGGTCGTTAAATTAGACTGTATTTGTTGCAATTCATAAGCAGTGAATTTTGTTTTATCTACAAGTTCTAACACTTTATCATAGGCATTTAGTTTAAAAGGAAGTCGATTGACGCTTTGGATATAGCGGTATGTGGCTGGCAAACCAATCAACCACAGGAGGGCTTGGGCAGTGAAAAGTATAACCAAAAGTAAATAGAGTTGATTCCATCGAAAAATCACAGTTAACCCTGTAAAAAAAATTATAAAGAGCGGGATATATGTTAACAAGGTACGTAATAATTGCTTTTTCATAAAGGGACTTTCATCCTTCAGCTCCTCTACCAGCAAGTGAGCAGCAGGGTCATTGCCAATCTTTGAAAAGTGATATTCAAGTTCACTGGTAAAATCATTATCTTTTGCAAGCTCTGCAACCGCTTCTTGCCGTTGCTTGATTTTCTCTTTAGAGTATTCTGGGTGCAAAAGGTCACCTGCAAATGCATGTCGACCATGCCATGTATGAGTTGTATTGATAAACTGGAATAGGGACTTTTTCCCCACAATATCCAAATCGCAGCCATAAGGGTGTTCATGTTCTATAAACTCTTCACCTATATCAGCAAATTCAGTCCAATGACCTGTGAGTCGCGCTATATGCCTGCAGTTGATTTCTATGATACCCGCAGAGTATGCAATCCTTTCGCCTAATCTTGCATGATATATCCATGCCGCAATTTGTATTAAAAACAGAATAGCTATAGTTATTTTGAAAATAATATCGTCCCACCTAGTAAACATAACATAAATAGTAGCAACAAACATTATGAACAAAAACAACTTTAAGTACCCGATTAAATTGAATCGCCTACTATTTTTTTCCATAATGCTTTTTTGCTTGCAAATAACTGCCTCAAATAAATCCTTCAAATTAATCACCTCTTAATCCTTTTCTATACAAACTTCCGGTATTCTGTCTTATTTACAAAGTTCTATATGCATCGTTTTGAAATACCCCATCTTGATTCCTATAACTAACATCACCAAAATATGAGAAGGAGTTTGATCGGTCATTGTTTGTATATTAATCATTATATACTCATCACTTCCTATTAAAAAACTGGCCCTTAAGCCAGTTCAGGTTCATTTTAGCAAGCCTCGTTTTGCCAATGCCTTGCAATAAAAGAAGAATCCACATGTCATTAGCAGTATCGTAATATCAATAAGAGACAACAACGGACCAAAAACATTCCAACGGTTTCTAAATGTAAATGTCAGAACATCTAAACACAGTTTAGAAATTATAGCAACAAGTCCTCCCCATACCGCCCATTTGCTTCGAAATAAAAGTAGAATGGGAGCAATCATACCGCTAAAAACATTTATCGTCCATAAAATCAAAAACACTTTAGGATAATCAGTAAAGTATAAAATCACGGCTTCTCCTAGGTTTAGAGAGTTCAAATAGTCAACATTGTGCTCTCGCACCATAAAATAATCGTACACCCCAATGGAGTAAACCAAAATAAAGAAAAGTCCTATAAACCAAAGGTGAATTGGTGTCTTAATATGGTGTTTGTTTAAAGTTTTAACTTTTATATTTTTCTTTTTCATATAATTCCTCCTTCAAATCTTCATTTTAGCTTATTAGACATATCATAGCGATCACTTTAGCTTCTAACTTAATTTTACGCCTTAATTAAGAAATTTTCAACTAATTAGTCTTTATCTTTCTTGCTCCAACTACAGTCTCAACGTGTATTTTAATAAAAAATGATAATAATACGCATTAATATTTCTTTAAGAAACCCAAGGATATACATAGCATTTCTCACATATTAAAAGGATTGCGATTAAGCTCTGTTGGTCTGATTGCATCTGCGGCGTCTACTTGTTGCTACTTTAAGAATTGAAAAGACACCGGAGTCCTAATTTTCCGATGCCTTAATTATGCATTTTGCTATGAACTTAAATATTAATTTTTAAATCTACTTTTTTTCACAGGTGCCTGTATTTCTGTTAAAAAATTAGCAGAATCAGCTTCACACCAAGGTCCTTTATGATAAATCGCTCGTGTTGGACCGTTCCATTCATAATTATTAGATGCCATCCATATACCTAAAGCATGATACGCATGTGTCATATCTTCAAAAGGTCCTTGGTGAAAAACAACTGCCATTTCAGTTACTTCCTCGAGATCACGTACTTTTATTTTGCCTGTACCCAGTATGTCATCATTAATACACATGGTCACTTCAACATCCACATCACTCTCTTTATAGCCATCGTCATGGTAAATTGCATAATTAGGTCCAAAACATTTCAATTTACTTGTTTGTGCAAATTCTCCTAGTTCTTGCCATAACTGACCCTCTGCATTGTATGTAGGAATTGTTCTTCTCAGTGATAATACTTTATAACTAGGAATGCTTTTAATAGTAATTTCATAATTCACACTTAAATCCTCCTTGTTAATACATTGTATGAGGGTTTCAACACGCAAAAGTTTTTCTTTCTCACTGTCAATAGCTATTGTAATTTCTCGCTTCCTATTTTCCAAAAGGCTCAATAGTTGTTTAGAATTCAAATCTCCCTCCATAAGCCCACTCATTTCAGTAAGAGAAAAGCCCATTTCCTTCAAAACTTGAATACGATTGACTTTCGGAATCTGGTCTACACAATAGAAACGGTATCCTGTAAATTTATCGATTGATTTAGGCTTTAAAAGTCCTATTTCATCATAATGTCTCAGCATTCTTACAGATACTCTTGTCAGTTTTGAAAAATCACCTATTTTAAACATTGCATCCCCCTCTTTGTTATTGCAATCCGGATTGTAATTTTATTTTAAACCCTACCACATTGTGAGAGTCAATAAAAAAATTTTAAATTTACTTATAATTATCGAAATTCTTTAACATTATCCTATTTCTTTTCTATTAACTACTCCCCCATGTATACTTTGAAAATAAAATGATAAAATTTAGTACAAAGACAAATTACTGAGCCTTCTGCTAAATGATTACTCCTCTAATGAGTTTTAAAATCGCCACTTTTTAATCTATATTTGATTTCATTCAAGCTTTGAATATGTAGTAAAAAACCTATAGAACGCTTGATAAGACTATATAAGGAATGTTGATTTTATGAGATCTTATCAATGTTTCTGCTTTATTCTTATCTATCCAAGACGTTCAGCTTTTGCTTGCATAAGTAAATCGATAATATCAAAGTCATTTATTTCATTCAGATTAGAAATTTTAACATGTCATAAAAGTTTACCTGTACCTTTTAAAAGTTTTTTTCATCTTTTAATAAAGTACCTCGATATAATCCCAAGTTTACGCTATTTTTGAAAGGTGCTATATAGCAAATTAAATCTTATCTGCCCTACTTTCACCCGTTCCATAACTAATGTTTTTCCAACCTTCAAAAACGATTTCTTCTGTTTCAGGCATAACCTTTTTACAAGCTTCATCCATTCATATCAATATGTTTATGTCTTATATAGCAATGTTACAGTCTCCACATGTGTTGGAAGTTAAGTAATCGTCATATACAAAATTATCTTTCTGAGTAAAATATATTTATTCTATTTAGCTGATTTTTCTTCTCTTAGTACAATTGACCTGGCAATAAAAGCAAATATAATTAAAATCAGTCCTGTTAACCAGCCTCCCAAACTAAAAATTGGGGGTCCATATAGCGCCAGACCTAATCCACCAAGTATAAGTAGTGCCGATAGTACGCCATACATTTTCATTCCATATAAAGTTATGAAGGGTAAGTAATGAGTCCCGACAACAATCATAGCAGCAGGGAAAAACCACATCTGTCTATAAAGAATAGTTGCACCAACCAAAAGGAAGTTTATGGGTACAGTAAAAGCTATTTGGGAGCCTAGCGCCCATAATCCGTTCTCTGCGTTTACCTTGGCACTTCGTCCCATCATACGCAAGCTTAGTTGTGTAAGTGGAAAAATACTCATGCATCCAAAAAACAGAAATGCCATGCCATACTGTGGTGTACTTAAAACACTCATACCAGCAGCTACTAACCATAACAGTCCTGAAATAAGCTGACCGGCAAATCCACCCAAAAAAGCTGTCCGCATTTCCTTTTGAGCACCAGATAATATCGTTATTCTACATTCTTTAATTACCATTTCAAAATCCCCCTTATATTCTAGTTTAAGTTATCCCTTTTCTTGACACAAGATCCTTCCCATTTTAGTTACTTTGATAAACATTTCATAACACCATGCTCCATAAGCTCCTGCATTAAGGCAATCAAGTCCTCTGCCGGCAATACCTTATCCTGCCTAAACCAATAACCCATAATGCCAATCATTGCAGAAAGAATATACTCCAAAATAAAATCAACTTTTATAGAATCTAAATTATGCTTTTCAGAGAATGCTTGCTTTAGTATGGGTTTTGTTGAATTTTTAAGTTTGCTTGCAAAAGCCGGATCACCATTATCACCAAGCAAAACAGAATAATATTTACTATTGTGCTCATACAGTTTCATAAACATATCTATTGGCATACCAATACTTCCATCCGCTATAGCAATTAGCGGTAATTCATCCAGTGTAGGTATTAAGGATTCTTCTATTTGCTCAAGGACATCATAAACATCTGTAAAATATTCGTAGAAAGTTCCTCTGTTATATCCCGCTTTCTGAGTTACTTCTTTTACAGTTATCTTCTCTATTCTTTTTTCACAGTACAAGTTCCAAAATGCATCAATCAGATTTTGCTTAGTCTGTGCAGTTACCTCTGGCTGCCTATTCATTTCTTCATCTCCTTAAAATCCGACACTCACTATTATATTGTCGGTTGATGATTAGTATAGTCCCCCGTATACTGTGATTATACAACACGTTGTTTGATTATACAAGAGGAGGACTATAAATATGATTACAATTCTTTGTTCAGGTTCACGTGGTGATTTTCAACCCTATATTGCACTTGCACAACAATTAAAAAAACTAGGTAAGGCTGTTCGTATTACTGGAAGCAAAAGTTTTGAAAGCTTTATCCGCAGCTATGGAATTGATGTGTATCCTATAGAAGCAGATATTGAAACTCTGAATGTCGATCCAAAACTATTAAAAGATGCAGGCTCATCTGATAATCCTTTGAAAATGCTTTTGACTTTTAATAAAATGAAGGAATATGGCATTTACATGGTAAACGACTACTACTCTGCTTGTGAAGGAAGCGAACTAATCATCTATCATCCTGGTTGCACTATTGGCTATTTTGCAGCACAAAAGTTTGGTATTCCTTCTGTTTTGGCTTCTCCTTTCCCAATGCACAAGACCAAAGAATATTTATCTGTAGTAATGTATGGAAAAACAAAATCCAATGCACTTACGAACAAAATAAGCTACGCTATGATTCAGGGAATGCTGTGGATGGCCTCAAAGGATTCTGTAAAAGGTTTCTGGAAAAAAAGTTTTGATAAATCACCTGACAATTTTGGCTGCCCCTTTGAAAGACATACAGATAAAAAACACCCTGCCATTGTCTCATGCAGCAACTTCGTTTTCAAAAGACCTGAGGATTGGAATCAAAACATATACCAAAACGGCTATTGGTTTGTTGAAGAGCCTTCCGAGTACACACCAAGCGATGAGCTTGCCGATTTCTTAAATACCGGTGAAAGGCCTATATATATAGGCTTTGGAAGTATGACTTCTTTAGAAAAACATGAAGATCTGGCGAAAATGGTAGCTGCAGCAATTATCAAAAGTGAAAAACGCGGTATTATTTGTGGCATGGGAAGACTCTTAAATCTATCTAAGAGCATTATAGCAATTGATAGTATTCCTCATTCATGGCTATTTGAAAGGGTTTCAGCCGTATGCCATCATGGAGGGGCTGGTACGACAGCAGCAGGATTTAAAGCAGGAATTCCCAGCATTATTGTACCATTCTCTAATGATCAGTTTGCATGGGCACATAGATCTTACGATTTAGGAGTTGGTGCAAACCCGATTCCTAAAAAGGAATTATCTTCAGATAAACTTGCTGATGCAATCAAGTTTGCTTTAACTGATAAAATTGTTACAAATGCTAAAATCCTTGGTCAAAACATAGCTAGTGAAAATGGAGCCGCTGCATGTGCAAAAATTATTGTAAAGTGTCTTGAGAGGTACTAATATGGAACGAACTGTGAATTGGAGAAAATCATTTTTCACAATATATATTGGTCAGGCATTTTCGTTATTAAGTTCTAGCGCTGTGCAATTTTCAATCATTTGGTGGATTACAATAGAAACAGGTTCAGCTATGGCACTAACAATTGCAAGTGTCATAGGTTTGCTTCCGCAAGCTGTTATTGGTTTATTTGCAGGAGTTTGGATTGACAGATTTAACCGTAAAAAAATAATGATTATAGCTGATAGTGCTATAGCATTATCAAGCTTTCTCTTGGGGGTTTTGTTTATTATCGGTATTGAATCGATTATATTTGTTTACATAGTTCTGTTTATCAGAGCTTTGGGCGAAACATTTCATAAGCCGGCACTACAAGCTGCTATTCCCCAGTTGGTTCCACCATCAGAACTTACAAAAGCTGGTGGACTTGGGCAAATGATTAGCTCCTCCTGCTCCATGGTTGGACCTATGCTTGGTGCGCTTTTAATGAGCGTAACATCGCTTCAATATGCACTACTTGTTGATGTTTTGGGAGCTATTTTCGCAGTAATAACGTTATCTTTTGTAAAAATACCCAAATATACAGTAAACCAGAGGAGTAAACTGAGCTTCATGCAAGATATGAAACAGGGTATAAGGGCTATTCAATCAAACAAAGCATTACTCCGCCTTTCTATTCCTATGCTGATATCTACCCTCATCTTTGTTCCTATAGGAACACTATTGCCACTTATGGTTAGAGATTATTTTAATGGAACAGCCTGGCACAATGGCATTGTACAAACCTTATTTTCCAGTGGAATGCTAATTGCAGCTATGGTAATCGGCATTACTGGAGGCCTGAAAAAACAGTTCTTTATGATTTCACTTTCAACGGGCTTATTAGGTATATGTGCATTAATTGGTGGCATCTTGCCATCACATTTGTTTTCTGTATTTTGTATTGTTGTTTTTGTCATGGGAACAACAGGCATGGGTTTCAATATCCCGTTTACTTCCTACATTCAAAGAACCATTCCAGCAGAAAATTTGGGGAAAGTTTTTTCTCTTGTTACAAGTGTTATGAGTTTCGCTGCACCTATAGGAATGTTCATTGCAGGCCCTATATCAGAAATAATTGGGGTAAGCAGCTGGATGATTTGTGCAGGAATAGTTATGATCTTTGTAGGTATTCTATGTTATTTTCTTACCAGAGAGTTTGATATTTCATTAAAAACCCATCGTATTAATTTTCCGTAAACAATGTCATAACATTACTTTTAATAAATTCAATTCTATCCTTAGCCCGTGGCATAAAACGAGATGCAATTACAACTACTATTTCCTTTTCAGTGTTTACAAAAATTACATTTCCACCGTCACCTAAAGCTGCATAGCAATAATCATCAACAATCCACCATAAATAACCGTATGAAATATTTTCCCATCTGCTACTTTCCTCGGTGCTGTCCTCTACCCATTTAGAAGATACAATCTGTTTGTCATTCCACTTGCCATTATTTAAATATAACTGCCCAATTTAATATAAGATTTTTTTCAACAACTATTTTTTCATACTGTAATGCGTACTTTTCATTTTCTTCTCGCCATTAACTATTTCCATATTCCTTCTTCTTTTAATTTCTCCTTGAACTACATCGAACGTTCTACAGATATAATTTCTAGAATCTCTATGATTTACGATGCCATTATTATTGACAGCATCCTTGCTCCACTTGCTTAATGTTGATTTTTCTATTTTTAATTCTTTTATAATTTTAAATTACATTTTATGGATAGTCACTTTCATCAACTTTTCTAAAATTGAATTCTGTACAATAGCTCTCATTCAGTAAATCGCTTTGCAACTCTCCTGTGTTGTTATAAACTTCAATATCTTTTATTTTGGAGAGGGTATCAACAACAATAATATAACCTTTATCCATAGAAACTGATTCATTTATTACAGTCCCGTCCTCAAAGATTACTTTTATGTTATCAATTTGTACATCTGACACAAGATCTGTTTTGGGATCCCACTTCTTATTTTTAAAATTCCCATAGACAATACTCTTGCCCCGATCCTTGACTATATTTGCTGAAAAGCATGGGCTTATCGGCATATTCCCTGGAGCCATAGCCGTTATATTATTCCTCTTATCAGTTAAAAACAAAACGCTACTATCCTCTCCCTCCCCTACATATTTCTCGGTTAAGGCCAGATAACTGCTGCCATACTTTTTTATATTATAAATCTTCAGAACTCCCTTATTGTTTGGATTAGTTTTTAAGTAATATTCTGAAATAGTAGTTTCAAGCTTTTTATTCTCTTCTATGAGAATTACGCCATTTGTACCTGCTTCTTTATTTTGCCCATTGATCAGCAGCACTGCACCTATGACAATAAAAATGAGAATAGTTTTTATACCTTTTATCCTACTTTTGATATTGCTTTTACTAAAAGCTGGCAACTTATTCTGCCAGTGCCCATCCATCAACGGGGTCTCTTTTAATTCCACTTTGCCTTTCCAGCTATATTTAGTTGGCCAGTTCTTAAACATTTTCACAAATACAAATAATAATTTATAGGCTAACGGATATTTGACAGGATGCCATTTTTTAAAATGGTTCAGTTCAACCTGAACCTGCTCTGCAATTTTCATAAGCTGGTATTGGCCTTCGGTGATTTTATCTGTGGACATATATATCTCAAAAGTGCCTTTTATACTCTCACTTTCAGATAAATCAAGGAGATTCGGGAATCCATCAGGAAAATGTAACTTTGCACTATACATACCCTTTCCGATTTGTATTTGATTAATTTTCCCTTGTGCATTACAGTGAATTTCTGTTTCATCGTGTATTACTATTTTGCCGGGTATTGCATCAAAACATAAGGGATTTGATCCATTGGAATTGAGCGCCGCTATAGTCAGTTTAGAACAATATCTTGCCAGGTATGTGCGCTGTCCGTTCATCAAAAGTGGGAGCGTCGGAACTTTAAATACTCGCTTATCCAGTGAACAGTGAATATATGTAGTTTTTTTGTACGCAAAATCTATATCATGCATATAAACGAAAAAAAGCTTCTGGGGGGTCTCAACGGCTCCTCCAACTGGTGCTAATAAAGGTACGGGATACTTACGCTTACTTGTTTCAATCACTTTTAAGTCATTCTTCCTACCTTGTATATCTGTGAAAATCAGATGAACCTGTAATCCATTTTTCGTAACTTCAAAAAGCTTCTTCTCAAAATGTGTAATTTTCAAGTCAGTAATTCCTGCCCCTATGCTAAAACCTTCCTGGTGATTGATACCAGGTTCATAATAAACATCAACTTTTCCATCCTTACGATAGCGTAGAAGGCGAATTCCTCTACCGTTTACCGGATCATCAAAGAATTGCGGCTCAAAGCCTTCGAATTCTTCATCATCCTTAAAGCTAATAACTGCGAGTCTGATCATAGGCTCAAATACGAAATTAAAGGGTAAGACATATTTCATGTTGGACCTCCACTTCTACATGTTTTCTCATTTTGTATTGCATTAGGATAAATACAAATTCTATCTGGTATGGACTTTAAGAAGTTATAAATTGCTGCTTTTCTTTCTTGCAAATCCGCATAATTGTGTCTTTTCCAGTAATCACAGCTACTGGTAATCCCCCAGGTGGCTGTAGCCACTGACCACTTAATAACATGTTATCGAGACCTTTGATACGTCCTGTATGCGCCAAAGACCTTCCACTAATAGTCGGCCAAAAACCCATAAATGCTCCGCGATATGCATTGCAATACCGTACGTAGGTTTGCGGGGAACCTACATCCAACAGTTTTAGCTTTCCTTTCATGTGTGGAAAGCGAGTTTCTATAGCAGCGATTACCGCCTCGCCAATCCGGTTTTTTTCCTTAGTATAAGCTTCCTTGTCTTTTACTAAAGTTTCCCACGCATCTAGTTCTGGCTTAAATTGATTAATGGCGAAGGTTATTACAGTATGACCCTTAGGAGCAAAGTTAGGCTCATAGCCATAGTGGGTCATTTGTAAATGCTCTATTGGTTTTTGATTTTGCTTAATATCTACTGATTCTAAAGGAAACTTAAGTGTTCGGGGAATGTCATTCATTTCACCTTCATAACCTATTCCAATATAGATGTTTGATGCCAAAGGATATATATCTGGATTATTATACCTTTTCTCAAACGCTTGATCAGGATAACTTCCTTTTAGTAGCTTTTCATATAAAACCTTGGCGTCACAAGCGGCAATAAAGTAATCTGCTTTAAAGGATTTTCCGTTTTTGCATTTAATCCCCTTTACTGTATCTCCTTTAATAGCCACTTCCATCACCTCACATGAAGCCTCCACTGTTCCGCCTAACGATAGGTATCGCTCTACCATGCGCTTAACTAGTGCCTTAGATCCTCCTCTGGGAATAGACGATTGGCCACTAGTAAAAGTACCTAGAGGAAAAAGAATGGCTATTGCACTGTAATCTCCTTCTGGCATAAATGAAGCTATTGCTTCTCTCAATGCTGCGTGCTTGAACTTCTTGGCCAATTCCTTTACACTCATTTTTCCGTATTTCTGCATGAGAGGACTAATATCTTTCATGGATAAAAGGTACTTTATTTTTTCAATTAGACTCATCATATCTACAGGCTTTCCGGATGGTATTGAAAATGAATGTATCTGCTTTATATCACTGCAAAACTCTTCTATTTCTTCTTTGTCTTCTGGTGATATTTCTAACCAGCTTGACTCAAACCG
This sequence comes from uncultured Clostridia bacterium, assembly GCA_937921505.1. Lineage (GTDB taxonomy): Bacteria > Bacillota > Clostridia > Lachnospirales > Cellulosilyticaceae > FMMP01. Next base: position 32,454 of record CAKZUB010000103.1, read on the forward strand.
TTCAAGATCCCGATAGAAATTAACTGTTACGCCTTCGTGTTCAACAGCCATAAAGCTCTCAGGGTGGTATATCTCAATCCCGTTTAGCGCACCCACAGTGCTCCAAATATCATGAATTTGAGTTCCCTCTTTTGTTCCTAAAAGCCAGTGAATACAACCATCTATATGGTAGCCTTGACGATCCCACCCCGTACACTCACCACCTAACGTATGATGCTTTTCCACTATAATACTATCAAACCCATTTTTCTGGGCAAAAATACCAGCGCTCAACCCAGCAATACCCCCACCAATTATAACTATTTTTTTCATTATTTACTCTTCCCCCGTTTTATTTTTTGCACAAGCAAAAGCTCTTTGCCAGTTTCCATAAGTAGGTCTTCAACATCCTTTTCATTGAGCCAAGACGGTATATGACCATTAACAACCATTGCTGATAACCCCATTTGAAAGACTCTCATTTTAAAAAATAACCTTTTTCGTTCATCCATTGTCCACTCACGCATTGTTTCGTCCTCAGCCATGGCTTCAAGCATTGTTTTTTCAACTGTTTCATAAGAGGCCATATATTGATTGGGCTGCATCGTTAGTTCGCGAAAAAGAGCTGGATAATCTCTGGCAAACTCTAAACTCGCCTTCCCGATATTTTCAAAAATATTAGGTCCTGTTTGCTTTGCCAGAAGTTCATTGGAGATAGCAAAAACACGTTGAACTACAGCTTCAATTAAACTCTCAATTGTTTGAAAATTAACGTAAATTGGCGCTACTGAACTGTTTAAACGTTGTGCTACACTACGTGTTGTAATAGCAGAAAAACCATTTTCTTTCGCAATTTCAAAAGCAGCTTCTATAATATTTTCTTTATTAAACTTAGTTTTAGGCGGCACATCATAAACTCCTTTTTTTAAATAAATACTGTTATATATCATTTGTTATATATTAAACTAATATTTTTTCACTGTCAAGTATAATTTGATTCTAATCCTTGTTCATAAATTAATTTTTATACAGGATAACTAGTATTAAAAACTGCAGAAAGATTTACACTTTTATCGTCCTAAGCAGCAGTTTGTAAAAGTAAATGCAAAGAATCCATAGAACTGCATATAGCGGAATGAAGGCATCCCAGACACCTACGCGAACAAAAGCAACCACTCCACCGATGATCAAGACTAACGGGTAAAGAACGCCCTTTAACATAATCATGGCTGATAATACAACTCCCCAGACACTTTTCTTTCGCAATAAAATACCACTAAATATCAGCACCGACACCAGAAACGAAAGATCGGTGGCAAATACAATGGTCATTTCAAAAGTGGGAGCTTTACCTGATTGAACAAAATGAATAACCAGCATCACCCATGGTAAACCTAGTGCAGCAGCAAAAACAAATAGAAAGTTACTCACTGCTCTATAAGGGACAAGATCAAGTAATTGAGAAGTAAACTTACTGGGATTAATTTGAACAAATGTAAGAATCAGGCTGTACACCGATAATGCAAATAATAAAATATACAGCAAGAAGAAATCATTAAAAGCAGCACCATACATATAAAAAACATAATTGTATAGCATGTACCAGATGCTGCCCACCCAGACAAGAGAGGCCCTTAAAGAACCTTTTGAAGCAAAATATATTGAGCCCACCAAAACGGGCACTGCAACAAATAACGTAATCATATCATTAACAAACCATACCGCGCGAATCGCTTCGCTGTCCTTGTAAAGATTTTCCAAAAGAAGTCCGCCTAATGATGCAGCAATAGCCAATAAAGCGACAATGAGAGACATTTTTTCAGCAATTTGAAACTGTTTTTTCATCTTTATTCATTTCCTTTCATTTTTTATAGTTATTCCCAGTCATTTATATTTGACAATAGTTGCTGCATAATCTGACGACCAACTGCCAACTGTTCGTTATCGATACCCTTAAAAACAGAGTTCATAAAAGCAGCTCCTTTTGGACTTGTCTGAGCCCAGAAGCTATGACTATTTGGAGTCAGAACCAAGCGTACAACCCGGGCATCTTTATTGTCTTTTTCAAGGCGCATAAGATTTTTTTCTTCCAGCTTAAAGGCAATTTGTTTTATATTCTGGTAAGAAGTTCCCATTATTTGAGCAGCCTCTTTCAGGGTTGGCGGCTCATCAAAAAAATTTTGGATAATTACGGATAAAAACCACTGTTTGCTTGTCACATCATATTCTTCTAGTTCCCGGTCAAGCAACGTCCCCATTTTGTTGGCAATGACAAACAGTGATCCCAATAGATAAAAAGTATCTGGCATTTCTTCAAAATTTTTCATATTTGATTTTCCTTTCTAATCATTTCACATAGATAGTTTTGCAAACTTATATAATATAAGCACAAAAAAGATAATGCATTATATATATAGATAATATATTATCTTTTTTAAAGTGTCAAGAAGTAAGCATAAGTAGTACCCTCCTAAAGATGAAAAGATTGATATGTTACCTCAAACAACAAAAATAAGGTTTCCCTACGTTAGTACCTCTAGGCAAACAGCCGAGATAAAAACTCAATGTCGGGAAACCCTTTGTTTATAAGCTTTTTAAGCCCTTCTATTTAGCTGATTTTTCTTTCCTTAGTACAATTGACCTGCCAATAAAAGCAAATATAATTAAAACTAGTCCTGTTAACCATTCTCCCAGACTAAAAACTGGGGGGCCATATAGCGCCAAACCTACCCCACCAAGTATAAGCAGTACTGATAGTACACCATACATTTTCATTCCATATAAAGTTATGAAGGGTAAATAATGAGTCCCGATAACAATCATAGCAGCGGGGAAAAATCACATCTGTCTATAAAGAATAGTTGTACCAACCAAAAAAGCTGATCGCATTTCCCTTTGAGCGCCAGATAATGTTATTATTCTACATTCTTTAATTATCATTTCAAACTACCCCTTATAAGATAAATATAGCATTAAGATTCAAATTTTTATTTTTTATTCGTCAGAGTCATTATACTTATCATCTATTTGACTTTGTCTCTTTTTGTTTATTATATAAAGAAATTCAAAAGCGATAAATGAAATAAGCGCTCCATAAGAGAAAGTAATAAGGGAAGTTATTGCAATATCAGTTAATCCTCCCATTTTTGCCAAACCATAATTAATAGTCCTTAGTGTAATTGTGATAGCAGTAATGGTAAGAGCGCAAACAATAGTATTAATTACAACGAGTTTTTGTCCAATGAAACTGTTGTTAAAAAGATCATTGCCCACAATAATATTTCTGACAACAATATAAATTGCTGCCACCATAACAATAATAAATTCAGCTGCATACTGATAAAATGGCGCATCAAACATAAGTTGCTGAAGTATTATAGAGATAATTAGTCCGAAATATATAATACTAAATGCATCGCTTCCTATCTTTCTTTTTTGAGATATTATTCTCTCATCTTGAATATTTAATTTTTTCATTGTTGTTCCTCCCAAAATAAATCATTTAGTGTTTTACCCAATGCTTTGCAAATTGCTATACAAAGATTAAGTGTTGGATTATAATCACCTGCTTCTATTAGCCCAATAGTTTGCCGTGTTACACCAACTTTTTTTGCCAAATCTTCTTGTTTCATATCACATTCCAGGCGGGCTATTTTCATTCGCTTGTTTTTCATATTCGGCCTCCTTTATGTTAGATAATGTATCATATAAGTGTCTTAATGTCAATTATATATTGCATTACATTTTAATCTGCTCTTGAATTTCGGTCCATCTGACAGCTTTTTGAAGCATTTATAATAGGCATCACAAGCATCTTTAATAGCTTGTTTTGTGATATTATTGCTATAATCGTTAAGCCATTTTAATCCCTCTGTCTTTTTTAAAAGTGTCAATTCCTTTCTTAAATCTCCATCTTTAATAAAAACGCCACCATTTTTATAGTTTTCTTGCTGTTTCCCAATCGTCCCATTATAAGCCCATCTTGCTCTGGGAGATTAATAGTGATATATTTTACTATCTGCAGCTTTTAACGTTTCATCTAAATTGCTTCTTTCAGACAAAATACTAGTTCGTCTCCTCTATATCTTATTAAGAAATCATTCTGTCTTATTGACTTTTGAATAGTTACAGAAAGTTGCTTGTTTTTTGCTTATAGAATCAACATATATGCAGGTAATTTTCTAAATGGAGCGCTCTAATTTTTAGAGCACTCCATTTGTTTCATTATTTATTAATCAGATTCGATTTCACCAAGAGATTTTGGATTGCTTGCGCTGTTTCTGCATAGGTCAAATGTGATTTTGGCGAAAGGGTTGTCGCTGTAGTTCCATTGAAGATATGTGCTGAAAGAACTTCTTTTACATTGTTGGTTGCCCAGTTTCCTACTTGCTCATAGTCTGTGAAGTTTTGATAT
>CAKZUB010000104.1 GCA_937921505.1 uncultured Clostridia bacterium
CTGACCTACCCAACTTTTTCAGAAGAAAAATTTAATCAGTATAATGAAATTTTTAAGATAGATTTAAAAAGCAAGATAAAAAATCTTTCAAAGGGGATGCAGATGCGACTTAGTACTATGTTAAGTATAGCAAGTTCCCCACAACTACTTGTATTAGATGAACCCACTTCAGGGCTAGATGCAATAGCTAAAAGACAAATGCTGGATCTTATTATTGATCAAGTAAGTTTAACTGGGATGACAGTAGTGATTTCTTCACATCATTTAACAGAACTTGAAAAAATTTGTGATGAGATAACTATTATCAATGAGGGCAAGGTTACTTACCAAGCATCAGTAGATGCTTTGAAAGCGAAAGTGAAAAAACTACAAGTCATATTTGAAGAAATGCCGCCAGATGAGCTTGTGGTATGGGATGACATTTTAAAGATAGATAAGATAGGTAGTGTGTACTACATAGTTACAGATAATTATTCTATAGAATTTGAAAGTAAGCTAAGAGCTCAAGGCGCAAAAATCATAGAACCTATAGGGCTTGATTTAGAAGATGTCTTTATTTATACAAGTAACGGACAAAAGAATTAGAGAGAAAGATAAAAGAATTAGAGGGAAAGGGCGAAGAAATTATGAAGAATATAAGGGCTTTAATTGAAGTTGAGGCAAGACCTTCTATAATGATGGGGATATATTTTTTGATTGTTAATATAGGAGGGATATTACTTGCAAGTCTAGGTGTTCAAATGGGATTTCAAAAGTATTTGCGTTATGGGAAAGCAGTAGAAGATATTAGTGGAGAAATATTCTTACCTATAATGCCTGGAGTGGTGTTTTTTACTTTCTTTGGAATGATCATACTTATTTATTTTCAGTTTAAGCATGATAAAAGCATAGACATAGGAAGATTTCTAAAAGCACTGCCCTATACGAATATGCAAAGATGTTTAGTAAAGGCAGTGACTGGTATTTTAAGTTTTAGTGTTCCTTTTGTAGTATTTTCAGTAGGGCTTATTGCACTAAGATCACATGCAGTACTCAAGTTCAAAGAATCTTATAGTGTTGTATCTTATGAAAGAGTAATTGCCAGTATTAACAGTTTAGAAAATCTTGCTTATCTATTAATGCTAGTGTATGTCGTCTATACTGCAGTTTATTTATTTTTATTTATGGTACAATATCTTATGAATAATAATATAGGAAGCTTAGTTGTAAGCATTCTTAGTTTAGCAGCTCCAGCTTTTATAGTAATAAGTGCAGGCGAAATCTATAGATTTCCTTACTATGCAAGAATAAAGTATGACAGATTATTCTTACCCATTTATAGTATTACAGTGCAACGAAGGACATTTGTATTTGAAAGTGGAACAATGAAGAAATATACACTGCTTTGGAGCTATATTGAGGATATAGGAACGAAAATGTTAATTGGTGCAGTAATTGGCCTCTTGTGTGGGATTGTTATTTATCAAGTGGCTAAAAAGTCAAAAATAGAAGATGCTGATGTACTGATACCTCATCTGGTAAGTAGATGGATCTTTATTATAGGAGTTAGTGTCTGCGCGGCTTTTTTAGTAGCAGATATAAGTAAGTTTTTAATACTGCCTTTGATAATGGACGATGTTACAGTAATGACACAAGTTATGCTTTTAATAGGAGGAGTTGTAGGTTTTATTATTGCTAAAAAAATTGGACATATAGGAACAGTCTCTAAGAAAAGGACAAAACTGAAAAAAATAGTACATCTAGTTCTTTGTGCAGTTTTATGTGTAGGCTGTACGCATACAGAAGAAGAAGCGTGGGCTGATAGATCGACTTTTTATGATGAAGAATATTATACAAGGAAAAATGTAAACTGGCAGGAGTTGAAGGAAAAGATATTAAGTTTAAAACTTGCTGATAATGGTGAGAAATTTGAATTTGGAGAAAATGAATATAAGCATTTTTTTATACATATTTCAGAGATAGAATCAAAGCTAGGAGTACAAATATATGATATATTGGAAGAGTTTATAGGAGAAGGAGTTGTTGAAATAATAAATGACATTAAAACCATAAAGAAAGGTATAGTAGTAAGAGAAGTAGTTATTGGAGAATATGCTATGCTTATTACAAATGATAATGGGCATATAGGTATAAATATCATAAAGAAAACTATACAATTAAAAGATGACTCAAGTCAAAAGATAGTTGAAAAAGTGCGTGGATCTGAGTTTATGGTAACAGAAATGCGTGTAGGAGAACATTATAATATGATAAAAATAGAAACGCCACGATCTATCATTAATCGATCAAGTAATGAAGGTGAAAAAAGAATGGCAAGTTATTATCAACTATTTAGAAAAAATACAGGTGAAGTAACAAAAGTGAGATGGGTGATTAATACATTTGATGTTTTTAGAGATGAAAAGCTATATGATAAAGAATTAGATCGTAAAGAATTAGAGACTAAGCATGTAAAACCTCTTCAAAATATAGTAAATGTTATTGAAGCCCAAGAAACTTCAATAGAACCTATTATGTTAGATCTTAAAAGCGTGTATGATAACAAGAAAATAAAATCATCAGGAAAGATCAATGATATGAACTATAAAATAAATAAATATGGTTCGCAAAATGATTATGAGGGAGAGTTACTTGAGGTTGTATTAGAAATAAACAAATAAGTTTAAGTAGGCTATAGGCCATATAAGACTATAGACTACTTAAAATCGGAAAACTTTTTTATAAGATCATAAAAATGATAATAGTAGTTCATCATAATACTAAAAATAGCTACAGCTCTATAAATCAGTTCAAGGACTTTGCTAGGAGAATGATTTGAAAAGATAAGGTTGAAAGAAAAAACGCTTTCAACTTTTCATTTATATCAGTGTCATAAGCAAAGCTTGCGATATACAATGGGTATAAAAATGAAAAAGCGAATAAAAAAGTATCTAGAATATACCAAAATATAAAGGTATACTATTTGTTATAGTATGCCTAATACACGTAGCATACTTTTGGCACAGTAAATACCACCCATTAGATTATTAATAGCGTAATTAAGAAAGAGGTGGAAAAGATGTTTTCCATTGATGTAATAGATGTAAGACTCATTTGCGAGCAGATCATAGATAATATTAAAGAACAAGTTATAAAAGGTATTTTAAAACCTGGAGATCAAGTCCCTTCTGTAAGACAGTTAGCTAGTATGCTTACTGTCAATACAAATACTGTAACGAAAGCGTATGGACATTTAGAAAGACAAAAGATTATAGAAACAATAAGAGGTAAAGGCACCTTTGTGGCAAATATCACAGTTAAATCAATCGACCAACATGAACTGCAAGATATTAGAAAGACTTTAAAAAGTAGTTGTATGCAGCTGCATTATATGGGATTTAGTAAGCAGGATGTATTAGAAGAAATTATTAAGATTTATGAGGGGTTTATAAAGGAGGAAAAATGATGATAGAAATAAGTCATGTCACTAAAAGCTTCGGGGAGTATAAAGCACTAGATGATATATCAATTTCCATTAAGAAGGGTTCAATACATGGCGTTATTGGGGTAAATGGAGCGGGGAAGAGTACTATTTTACAGTGTCTGGTAGGCATATATGAGAGTGATCAGGGAAGCATTTTAATTGAAGGGGAGCCTGTTTATGAAAATAATACGGTAAAGGCTCAAATAGGCTACGTGGCTGATCGCAACCAGTTTTTTAAAGGCTATACAGTTAAACAAATGGCAGCGTTTTTTAAGCTGACCTACCCAACTTTTTCAGAAGAAAAATTTAATCAGTATAATGAAATTTTTAAGATAGATTTAAAAAGCAAGATAAAAAATCTTTCAAAGGGGATGCAGATGCGACTTAGTACTATGTTAAGTA
>CAKZUB010000105.1 GCA_937921505.1 uncultured Clostridia bacterium
GTGCTGCCTTATTTCTAATAAAGGGGCACGCAAGGCAAAGAAACACGCTTACGGAGGCTCCATGTCAATAGCAAACCGAACTACGAATAATACTAAGTATCAAATATCTTTTATGCGACAAGTAGGTTGACAACTTCCGACTGCAAAATCATCAAAACCTTCTCTGTATACTTTTTCCAATATTTTTAATGCTTTTAAGTATTCTTTATTTAAACAATATGCCTCACATAAATCAAGAACTGCATGCATATCATCTGGATTTTTTTTCACATGCTGCTCTCTTAGATCAATTAATTTATCGTATTGTTTATTGTTTAATAAATAATAATCAGCTTCCCAACCTTCAAAATCATCGAATAAATCTTCTTCTCCTTGTTTCATCATCATTACCTCATCCAATATAAATTTATAGTTTATGTTTAAACCGTTCCTATATTTGTCGACGTCTACTCAGTTGAACCCATAGAGCTATTCTCCGAAGACAGTCTTACACCTAGCGAAGAGATGTATGTAGCGAATGCCAATGCTTTGTTATGTGATGGAAATTTGAATTCTATAAATCAATATATTTAGTTATCGTACAAGAATTAATAAATGCTCGTCCTAAGTATGTCTGATATACACTATCATATCTATAGTATCCCCCAGCTGTGAATGCGCCGAGAATGAGGCCCAATCTGGATAAATTTTGAAGGGATACTTCAATTTCATTATTCAATTTAATATATGCCTTTGATTTCTCATGGATAGCTGTCGTCGCATTTGGCAATTCATCTGTTATTATTATTGTATCGTTTATATCTAGTACCTCATGCTTATATATCTTTTCTAAATTTTGTACATCTAATGATGATAGTTCCTCAAGTATACTAATATATGATCGTTCCACATTAACAACACTAGAACAAGAAGCATTAACTAACATTTTTGCCCACCGTTCTTGCAAAAAACTTTCCTCTTCAAGACTTGCATTAGAAAAAATAGGAACTGCAATTTTCATAGGAACGCATTTACGTGGTTCTACAATGTCGTTAGCTCGCATAATTTCATTAACTTTATTCATTAAACGAACTTGATTTTCCCACCTAGCATATGTCAATTTATCCTCAACAATCCCTATTCCTTGTTCTAAAGAACCTTTAATAAACTTTGAAATAAATTTTCCAAAGGATTCCGTTGCTCCAATTGCTTTTTCTGTGGCATTTGCTGCTGCTTCAGTTGCGTTTGCTACCGCTTTGATAGTCTCAAGTTGTTCGTTCATAATACCTCCTCAAATTTCTTTCACGTAACTAGTGAATTATTGCATATAACGTGTTGTATCTATGACGGCTTTCAGCCTTAGATAGCTCCTATCTTAGGCTGAAAGCTGTGGACAGGATGACCTATAAGCACGCCCTTTACGTAGATATGTGGTTCTGCGATGGATGATGCCTTTCGAAGTCAGAGCCAGCCACGGACGGCTGTCCCTAATATTACTCCTCTAATTTTACATCAGTAAATTCAGCTATATCGAACATATGCCCATACTTGCTTAAATCTTCTAAGCTACTTTGCAATATATTCTCTTTATCGTATAACGCTACTTCTTCAACTTCTGATATACCTTTTGAAAATACAATGTACCCCTTATCTACATCTACTTTTTCTCTATAACTTTCACTGTTCTTATACTTTACATAAATATTGTCAATTTTAACAGACTTTCTTTCATCTGGTTCAACAAGCCATGTTGAATGATTAAAACTTCCAAATATTATAGTGGTGTTTTCATAATCAATTACATTTATAGTAAAACACATACTTATAGGCTCATGGCCAGTTGCCCATTTTACTATATTCATGTTATTGTCAATTAAAAATAACTCAGTGAATGAGTGCCCATCACCCTTGTATTTCCTGCTTAAAACTAAAGTATTATCTTTAAATGATTTCTTAGATAAAAATTCTGTTACACCATTATTACTGAGATCTCTCTTTTTATAAAATTCATTTATGACTTCTTCTATAGTATCTAACTTTTTTACATTCATTTCTTGATCATTACGCATTTGTATAGTTTGAGGCTCACTTTCATATTTTGTATCATCTTCTGTCTCCTCCTTTAAACAACCTGCTGTCATTATAATAATAATTATTAATACCGTACTTAGTATAACTTATTTCATTTATTTACCTCCATAGAAACCTTATTAATAGAGTCACCCAATCCCGCCAAGGATGGCGGTTTTAATGCATCATCTGTTGCAGAACGTCTGTGATTCCAGACGCCCTCGAAGTATAAGAGGGTGTGCGTAGCGCACTGGAATCAGCTTGTTATGCGGCGTAGGACTGTTCGTATATTTTTTAAAACACTGTTCGTATATTTTTCAAAACAGTTGACATCATATACGACGTCACATATAATGTTATTAGAGATGACACTAATGAGCAGACGTAATAAAATACTTGAAAAGCTTAAAAATAATCCTAATAATGTTAGATTCGAAACCATTCAAGATTTACTTCTACACTTTGGTTTCAAAGAACGTCAACCCTCTGGCGGTTCAAGTCACTATACTTATACCTTCAAATCTACCATAATAACTATACCAAAGCATAAACCACTTAAAAAAGTCTATGTTAGTCGTGTTTTGGAACTACTTGAAGAATTAGGTCTCATTAATAAGGAGTGATTTTTTATGAAAGATCTTAATTACTATCTAGAACTAAAGTACCCGTTAAGCGTTATTCAAGAAGATAGTACTTCTTACTTTGTTGAATATCCCGACTTAAAGGGTTGTTTCTCCACCGGCGATTCTCTAGAAGAAGCAGCGCAACAAGCTTTGGATGCCAAAAAAGCTTGGTTAGAAACTGCCTTAGAAAAAGGTATTATTATACCTGAACCCAAAATATTAAATGAATACTCTGGCAACTTTAAATTACGTATGCCAAAGTCGCTTCACAAATCACTAGCTGATTACGCCAAGGAAGAAGGCGTAAGTATGAACCAATATTGTGTCTACCTCCTAAGTAAAGAAATCGAACAAGAGCACTCAACACATGCATAACGATTGCATGTGTTTTTTTGTGAACATTACGATATCGACTATGCCGCATAACGGTCCGTCTTCCCGCCGTTCCCCAGCCTTACAGGAATGCTCAAAGCCTTAGATAGCTCATATCTTGGCTTTGATCGTTCCGCCTCGGTTAGGCTTGGGGATGTGTGGAGGGCACGCCTTTCGCCCGGAACGAACGGGAAGATATTGTTAGTTGATGACCCATGCCCCGCGAAGCCAGAGCTCGACAGGACGTCGAGCCCTAAAAATCTCTGTAAAACCTTCTCATGCTATCTAAGACTGGCAACCAAATAAGTTTCATATTATGCTTATATTGAACTAGAAAGCTTTATCACAAAATTATAAACTTTTTCAGACCAATCCCATATATCCTTGCAATCATTTTTAATATAAAACACTTTATCCATAATGGAATCAGGTATAATACTTTCAAATTCCGATTTACAATTTTCCGGGATAATACACGCAACAAGGGAGTCCGTTATCAAAAGTTCATCTTTGATTTTTACAGGATGATATCCATCAAAAATAAACGATAGGTGATCCACTAAACTACAGTATTTGAAGTAAAATCGCACTCCTGGTTTAAAGTTTAAGCTTAAATCCTGCTCATCAGGCACTTTATTTAACATTCTTTCCATGACTATGCGGTCACCCGCCTGACAATTTCCCCAAGCAAACATCACATAATCAAAATAGTCTGCCGGATCTCCAGCCGCATTTCTTCGGTCATGTACCAGGTCAGTTGAAGTTTTGTTCATAGCCTTAGTCGCTGAGAGTAACTTGCCTGACAGAATTATAGATTTTGCATTTTTAATGCTTGCGGTGTGACATACATAGTCAGTTAAACAACCTTTTTGTTTACATGCAGTACATTCGGTAATTTTTGCTGGAAGTGAAGCGTTCTCGTTAGTTTCGGGGTGGTTTATGGCATTATTAACAGCGGATAAAATCATCTCATCTTCACATTGTATTTCTGTTTGTCGACCATGTCTTTTTTCGTAATCTATAAAATTAATGATCTTTTTTAATTCCCATTTTGAAATATTTGGATAGTCTGAAAGTGCAAAATAATAAATTCCATCCCATTGTATTGTAAAGTCGTGATTTGCAATATTAACAATCAAAATTATTCCCTCCGTCTATTATATAAACAATATTAAGTTCCTACTATTAAACAACGTAAAGCATAAAACTCCAAAGTTTATCCGGTAAAAACCGCGCCAGGACGGCGCGACTATGCATGGGCTTTCAACTAACGTCCTCGCACTCAAGATGTTTCTCAGCCTTAGATAGCTCCTATCTTAGGCTGAGAAATGTGCTTTGGCTTCAGCTGCTAAAAAGATGATCCCCGAAGCAGCCAAAGCGAACTTGAGTGCATTGTTAGCTGATGTTGGCCGACCCGAGTACGACAGGACGTGGAGACCCTAGCAGCCATCTACCTATTCCAATCTACTACATAGTTTGTAAACATTGTGAAGTAAAACAGCTTCTGATTATACCCATAATATGTATAAGAATTACTTTAAATATTTACGCACAACAAATACGTCGTCTCTTTCCTCGTGTATTATAAAATCAAATTTTTTGTATAAGTCATATGGGCCCATAAAATCACGAAACATAGTTATAAATTTTTTGTTTGGATAAGCTTCGACAAAATCAAACCCATCGTCAGCAGCGTCTTTACAAACACATTCTAATAATTTAGCTGCAATACCCTTTCGTTTCATGCTGGGTGCAATCGCAAAGCAATAGACTGATTTTACCTTTACATCCGTTGTTTCTGTTGCTTGTATATGTGTCATAAATCTTAGCCAACTTGTACAGTTTAAACATTCCGATTTAGTGTTAGCATTGCACCATCCGATAACTTTTCCGTTGTAATATGCAAGATAGCCCTGTATTTTTCCACTATTAATATATTGTATGGCTAAATCTCTTCTTTTCTCCGGCGATGAAAAGTCAGTTTCTTTACGATGATCTTCGCTACACCAACATACACAATAACATCTATCCTCATCAGGGTTATCCTCATCAGCTACAGTCTCGAAAAAACTCAGATAGTCGTACAGTAAATTAGGTGTTAATTTTCGTATTTTAATATTCACTTGCATCTCCTCCACAAAATATTATCTACACAGTCATCTATTAAAATGAATTTCCCAAATTTATATCAAAAGGCATAATGAGTAGCTTTTGAATATCCTTTTCATAGTTTATAAAAAACCACTCAATTGCTTTACCATAATTCTCTTTATTGTCAAACTCCCAATATGAATAATACTTAACGCATTTTACAATTTTGGTTAATTCTCTTGGCGGATTACCCAAACCATCCAAGATGAAAGAGCGTTTCATATATTTTATATCTATGCATCCATGCTGTTTTTTTTGATTAGGCACTATCTTATTAATTAGCCTTTCAAATTCTTCTAACTTATTAGGTTTCACTTGGAAAAGTTTCACTTCTGAAAATGTAGTTTTCAATGTTTTTCCTCCTTAGACAAGCACTATAATCTCTAATTCTAACCTTTGTACAAATACTCATCAGCTCATACTATTATATGGTTGTTTTTTATCAAAACAAAATCCTTACACTTCGTCTTCTTACTCCTTTCTCAATCTCTAGTAAATGAGGCTCAAGAGAAGTGGCACGAGAAAACGCTTTTTAACCCGATAGGAAGACGTTGAGCGTACCCTGGCCAATATCAGCTAACGTCCTCGCATTCCCGACATCCCCCAGCGCTACAGGATATATTTTGAACCTTAGATAGCTCTTATCTTAGGTTCAAAATATATCCGACTCAGTTAGTTGGGGGATGTGCGCAGCGAACTGGATTGCATTATTAAATGAAGTGAGCCTGCTACCACGAAGTCCCCTTAAATACATAAATCAAATTATCTACATTTCCAAGATTCTAATTTTGGGATTAATGCTAATCGCAGAACGCAAACATCAATTCCATTATATTTTCCCACAAATTCCTCAACTTTTTTAAAACCATTCTTATAATACAACTTAATAGCTGGAAAATTATTCTTTGCAACTAGAAGCCATGCTTTTTCACCAACTTCAGATATAACACGTGTTAACAATGCAGTTGCTATTCCTCGTTGATAGTATTTTGGATCAACAAACAAAAATGAGATTAATGAATTAGTTTGATACCCTGCGTACCCTACTATCACATTCTCATACTCAGCTACAATTATTATACTGTTATGAAATGAATTAAGAAGATTTTTATCTTTATCTAAAGGAACAATATCTTCAATCTTACAAGAACCTTTCATTTCATCTGGTTTTGCCCTTAGAAAAATATCTAAAACTGTTTCCCAGTCTTCTTTTCTATACTTCCTTAATATGTACATTTCATCCCCTCACAAACTTTTATAAAAATTCATAGATAGCATTCCGTATAAAGCCATTTCATTTAACGTCTCCGTATGACTGACGTGATAGAGACTTAGATAGCTCTTATCTTAGTCTCTATCATGTGGCGTAGCCCTTGCAGTCATACATTGTTATAAGATGGGATACTTGTCACCTCATAGGAATACCCGAGCCATGATTACTTTCAGCTTCAATAAATTCAAACATTTTATCTAGCTTCTCTTCTAACTCCAGTACCCCTTCCAATCTCAACACTTTACAACTTAGTTCATTAATCCACATTTCATGCAATTTTCTACTTCGTATATTTAAGTCGCCATCATCATATTGAGATGCCCAATTTATAAATTCTATGTGCTGCATATATAACTCACCGCTTGACTCAATTTTTCCTCCGTACCTACCGCTCTCTCTTTCCATTAACCTCTCCATGCGTAATTCCTTAGGTATCCAAAGAAATATTACTAAGTCAAAATACGGTATGAAAATATCTCCCCATCCGCAGAGTGATCCTGATAATATCCAGTTTTTATTCTTTATTAAGTCTCTTTTCAATGTTTCTTGTCTTTCTTCACAAATTGTTTTTTCCTGGAATGGAGGGTTTGTAGGCTTCCAAAAATAATCATCTGTATCAAAGTGAATATAATTAAGTTTCTCAGATAATGCTTTTCCTAAAGTAGTGGTCCCTGATCCAGAGGCTCCTAATATATGTATCCTATTAATCATTTCGATGCCCTCCCTTTTCAAAACCCAAATATTTTTCTATCTCAAGTATCCTGTCTTATAACGGTTTGCTTCTGCGACGCCTTCAAGCTCTAAGCCCGCCGCGGGGAGTTAGTGACACTTCGACTTACTTCCTGCGGTGGGCGGGTGTGCGAGCACTTGGGCTTGAAGGTGTGAGCACGCATACTTCATGCTCGCTCTCCAGAGCCCTTCTTCATGTCCGCCCCTTGCGTAGAAGCGGTGTTAGCTGATGTCGGACTCCTCGCAGAGCAAGAGCCACACGGATGTGGCGGCCTCAGACAAACCCCTAACTTACTTTATAATACATTGTATTTAATAAAGCAAATAGCTTTTGCAATGTATTTTTTGAGTTTCTACAACCCATCTGGATATCTATGCCTAAAAAACACTATATGTTTTACTTTTTTAATTCTCTTTTGACATTTTTGATAGCTACTGGTTTATTGTAAGTAATATAACTTTTTATTTTTTTAGCAGCATAGAGTGAACTTTGCTCTTCTGTATTTATTATTAAATCATACAACATTTCTCTATGAACAATTTTCGATTGATATATAGCCATTCCAATGGGGCGATCCCCTCTTAATTTTTCTCTCCTTACAAGTTCATCTTCTCCACAAAAGACGCTTATTAAAAACACATCGTATTCATGAAGTAAAGTTACAAATTCATTCATCCAATCTAATTTATGAAAGCCGTGATCAATAATCAAATTATTACCAGTCTTTAGCAATGCTTCAATTGAATTGTGAAATCCTGATACTATTTTGGGGAAACTATCGATTAGTTTATTAAATTTAGTCTCTTCTAAATTTGGAGTAGGCGCATAAGGATAAGGTGTATCTGTAAAATAAATCCAAGGATCATCTGCAAAAAAGTATTCAGGACCATTACTAATAAACTGATCAATAGAAATATTAAAATAAACTTCATCCAAAATACCCTGTAGTTCTTTTGCTAAAGTTGATTTTCCTGCGCTAGATGCACCATTTAGTAATATAGCATTTCCAACTTTCATTAATCCACCTACCTACTTATAATATTTTTTTATGTAACAACACATGATTATATTTCTTTTAAAACTCGCGCAAGGAAGCGCGACCCCCTACGTCCGATTTCAGCTAACGTCCTCGCACTCAAGACGTTTCTCTGCCTTAGATAGCTCTTATCTTAGGCTGAGGAATGTGCTTTGGCTATCTTTTCAAGCCAAAGCGAACTTGAGTGCATTGTTAGGCGATTGACTGTGCCCCATGACTCAGAGGTGACTACGGATGTGAATCCCTTAAATCCCCTCTTCCGTATGCTACTTCTTTCACCATATACAAAGAATACGAAGTAAAACAGCTTCTACTTATGCTTATAACCTTCCTTTCGCTTCCTTCCAGTCAACCAAGAGGTTGTAGCGTTCTGTTTTGAAGCGCAAGACACAATAGTTCGGGTCTTGTGGGCCACTAAAATGATTAACGAGTCCACCATACCACATTTCTTTCTTCACTTTTGGGTCAGTAATTATATCAATTGTACCTATAAGCGTTATATTGTACTCATTGGAATTAAAGCAAACACTTGCACTATTGCACCTTATAATTCGATTAGTTTTATCGCTGCCA
Organism: uncultured Clostridia bacterium; assembly: GCA_937921505.1. Taxonomy (GTDB): domain Bacteria; phylum Bacillota; class Clostridia; order Lachnospirales; family Cellulosilyticaceae; genus FMMP01. The sequence continues at coordinate 8,808 of CAKZUB010000105.1, forward strand.
AGTCCAGTACAAAAAGTCAACCAATTGATGCCTTCAGCTTTGGAAGCTGTGATTGTTGAAAGGGTCGGATAACCATCTAGATCAATAAGCGCCAATACACAATAAGTTCTCTCCCCAGTATTCTGTGCAACAATTTCTCCAGCTCTAGCGATGATTTCTTCATTCATTTTGACTCCCCCTTGTTATAATTGAGTTATCACGGAAACTCTACAGAGCCTGTGATTACTCTATTTTTTTAATTTATTTTTTTGCATTTCCTCCACTTTTTTTGCATAAAAAACTTGACAAACTTATAAAAATGCGCGCCGAATCCTCGCTGAAAACATCT
>CAKZUB010000106.1 GCA_937921505.1 uncultured Clostridia bacterium
TGTCAACGCTTAGTGCATTACATTACTGTACTACACCCATGACTCGTTACTGATGGTTTAGCCAAACCTTATCAGATGGGATTTCCACCCACTAGACTATGCGCCCTATCTGGGCGCACCAAGCACAAATAAGTGGTTCTTCGAGACCGAACACTAAGAATTGTTTTAACTCTAGTTAAATGTGTGATGGTTCAGTCAATGATTTCTCCGTTTTTTATGAAAGGAGATGTATGCTATGAAAGTTGTTTACCCTATTTGTTGTGGTGTCGATGTTCACAAAACATTTCTCGTTGCCACAATTATTAAAACCACTAAAGGAATTCAGCCTTCTTACTCAAAGAAACGTTTTTCTACCTTTAATAACTCTATCTTACAGTTCAGACAATGGCTTCTAGAAAATGACTGCCTTGATGTCTGCATGGAATCTACCGGAAAATACTGGGTGCCTGTATTCAATCTTTTAGAAGATTGTATCCACGTTACCATCGCCAATCCCAAATGGGTTAAAGCTGTAAAAGGTAATAAGGATGATACCAAGGATTCTAGATGGATTGGTAATTTATTTCGCCTCGGACTTGTTCCAGGAAGTTTTATACCAGATAAGGACATCCGTATTCTTCGCGAATATACCCGCTACCGTTCTAAACTCACATCTTGCAGATCTAGTGAGAAGAATCGCTTTCAGAATGCTTTTACTGTTTGCAATGTAGCCCTTGATGCTGTTGTTTCTGACATGTTTGGTAAATCTGCCAATTCCATCACTGACTATCTTATTACTTCTGATGATTTTGATTCTGAAAAATGTGTTTCCTTTCTTCAACGTTCTCTCAAAAATAAAGCAACTGCCGTTATTGAATCTATTGAAGGATATCAGATGACAAAAGCTCAAAAGGAACGCATGATTATGGTTCGGTCCCATCTTCAATTCGTGGAACAGTCCATTAATGAACTTGATGCACGATTAGATAACATGGTAACCCCTTATGAAAATACAATTTCTTTACTTTGTACTATTCCTGGAGTGGAACGCTCCTCTGCGATTACCATTATCTCCGAGATTGGTACAAATATGTCTCAATTTACTTCTTCTAAACGTTTATGCTGCTGGGCGGGTCTAACACCCGGCAACAATGAGTCTGCTGGCAAGAAGAAATCTGTTAGGATCACACGTGCTGGAATCTACCTTAAACCTGCATTGGTACAATGTGCCCATGCAGCCGTAAAATCCACCAAGTCTTCTTACTACAAAAATAAATATGAACGTATCTATAAAAGAAGAGGTAAAAAACGAGCCATTATTGCTATTGCAAGAATGATGCTTACAGCTATTTATCACATGATTGTGAATGATGAAGAATTCAATCCTTGTGATGTATACAAAATTGATATGCCACAGGAGCTACTGGAAAAACAGAAGAAGAAGGCTGTTACGCAAGCATTTAAGCTTCTGATTTCACAAGGATTAATCCCAGCATCAACTCTAAACATGGTTTCCTCATTGACTTAATTTTTTCAAGTCTTAAGGTACCTTTTATTAGTGTTGCCATTTTTCCCTTCCGAGCATCTCTTTTTCACACTACACCTCCAATTGTTGTACTTCAATCTTTTACAACCTAATTATCAATAGCTCATATCGGATATCGCGCACTAACGTTTTGATTGTCGACGTGCCTGAAACTTAGAAAATCCTAACCTCTACGACATTCTGTTGCTATACGCTCTTCTCCTTAAAACCTATTGGCACATAAAGAATAATACTTATCTATTTTTTTCATTTACCCATATTTCTCGTAATATTTTTCGATCCCATACTTGGGCCTCTACATAATGTGAATACTCACCATATATATTATACCGTTGAACTAACTCTGGTATTTCATCAAATGTATAAACCTCTGGGGTATTTGTTCTTTTACCACAAATTATCCTTCCGAATTCATCATGTTCCAGTTCATACATGCTGTCTGGATATGTAAATGAAACAGACTTCATATCAAGCATTTTTATTGGTATACAAAATTCACCTTTAGGATAATACCTTGTAAGAAAATCTGGAATTACCAAACCTACTCCTCCTCTACTTATCTACAGCAGTTAATGCTTCAAAATATTTTAAATTTCCCTACACAATATAGCAGTCTTCTACCCCATCTTTCCAATAACGTTTAGCATTTGCAACGCCTTCGAATTGGATCCTAAAGGAATCCCCCTTGACACGTGCTTCCGGCCCCCTTGTGCAAAAACATTGTTTTGCGTCGCACCTAGCCTAGTAATATAGCCTACAAAAAAATCACTTTTCAAAAATCACTTCCGATAGAGATTATGAAAGCAATCTTCTTGCAAATGTTCTTGCCCCATTTATTGCTGTGTCAGCTTGAAATGATGCTAAATCATCTTCATCTCGAACAGAATACATCCCCATGTATTTTAAATTAGAATGTTCACATAATCTCTCAATGCCAGTTTCAAAAGGACCTGCACCATATTCTGTATCATACCCCTGAGTAGCTATTATAGCTACTTTTTTACCTGCCCATAAAGAACCTTTACCACTACCATAGAATTTGTTAAGCCCAAAATGTCGGTCCAGTAAAGCTTTCATAGGTGCTGTACAATACCATGAATATATTGGTGTTGCCAAAACAATATAATCACAGGCTATTATATTATCCATGATTTCTAAAACATCATCTTGCTGTATACAGCCATACTTATTACTGACATTTTGACAGGCATAACATCCTTTGCACGGCAAAATGTTTTTCTCTGACAAAGGGATGTATGTAACCTCGGCTTTATGATCTTCAAGTTCAGATAAAAACGGTTTTAATAATTCAGCTGTATTTCCTTTTAATCTTGGACTTGCCATTAAAACACAAAATTTCATTTCTATTACCTCCTTTTTAAATTGATACACTTACATCATCAGCTAATTTTACTTTAAGATATTTCTTCAATGTTTCAACATGCATCGGATAAAACATTGTACAATTATTTGATAGTAATTCAGATAAATCTTGTAGAGAAATCCATCTTATGTTCCTTGACTCGTTACTTTGATATAATAAATCACCTGATACTTGACAAATAAATACTTGAACCATAATTGGATAATAACCATCTATATTCTGGCTGTTTGAAAAAGGCATATAATTTAATACTTTATATCCATTCCCCTCTAATATTGTGCTATCAGATTCTCCCTGAATATTATCTATGTTAAGTCCAGTTTCTTCCTTTACTTCTCTTCTTAAACAATCATACACATTTTCGTATGCTCTAACCTTTCCTGCTGGAATTTCAATTAATCCGTTTTCAATTGAATTCTCATCTTTAAAACGTTCTTGAATCAATATGTGAAGGTCGCCATGAATATATCTTTCTAATATGCCTCCAACACCAGGTTTTGCAAGTACCTCCATTCTAAATCCTCCTTACACTTTGAGATTAATTTACTTTCCAATTAAAAATCCTAAGATATATTTCATACTATAGGTAGAAAACGCATGAAAATTTATACTCTTAATAAATTGTGAGGCACTTGTTCATCTACTCTGTTAAAGTTTCTTAACAAATTGATTTTTTCAATTGCCTTACTCGCTTTCCACCAGTTTTCACTTATGGCAAATTCTTTTATATATTTGTCATTGTTTTCAAACCAACTCCATGTTATATCCCAAACCCTATGTGTTAGACTAGTTGTCGTATAGAGGTATTCTATTTTATAATAAGGATAAATACCTAAAGGAGACGATAAACTATGTATTCCAATCATCCATATACAGATAAAGAAAAATTAGAGCTTATAAAAAGAAGCCTA
>CAKZUB010000107.1 GCA_937921505.1 uncultured Clostridia bacterium
GGACTACAATATAAGGTATAATTATGATAAGGATAAAAACATCACTTCATTGAGATGAAGTGGGCAAGAAGCAACAATTAACGGGTTTGCCTATACTTATGTGTAGAAGAATCTGATTAGATACGTTGACCTAAGTGGACATTGGGCATTAAATCAGTATGATAGCTGGGCAGAGGGTGTTATATCAAGGATAAAAGATGAGGGATTGAATTTAATTAGAGGTGGCAATACAATAATTGGTATGTATCATGCACCAGAAAACATTAAAAATGCTATAGGAACTTTAAAAGCATTAATAGACAATGAAGTTACCGTTCAAGAGTTAGCAGCCATAGGTTTTGAATCAATAGTAAAAGACTATAAATATGTTGCAGACTCTAAAAATAAAGTATTAGATGCATGGACTCCATTTAATGGAAAAGCCACAGATGCACAAGTTAAAAAAGCTGCTTACCATATGACAGGTATAGCTATAGACATTGCAACTGTGTCCGTAACAGCAGACCAGATTGTGAAACAAGTTAAAGCAAATAGAGTAAGCAAATGCCCAGTCAGTAAAGACATAAATAAGGGAACGCCTAAGTCTGGTAGTACTGCATTAACAGTTTACGACCCTAAGTTCGCAGCACAACAGTTATTAAAAGATGGAAAGATTCCTTTAGAAAACCTTGAAAACATGGTACCTAATGGTGCTGTCAATGGATTTAAGCCTTCAGCTACAATTACTGATGGTTATAAATATAATTACACAATTAATGGTACAAAAATTGAAATCAAATGGCATGCACCTGACGCTAATGCAGCAGTGAAATTCCCGGGAAGCAATTCTGGAAGTGGATGGTCTGCACAAATAAAGGTTGGTAATAAATTACTTGGGCAAGATGGAAAATTCTATAATAACCCAAGTAACATTACTCATATTCCAGTGGAGGGGATAAAATAATGATAGAATATTATAAATCGTTGCCTGATTATATGTCTGTTGATGAGTTAAAGAATTTGTTTAATAGCTTTCTAAGTAATGTTAGGGACTCCAAATATGACTTGGGAGATGCCTTAGAATCTTTGTTAGAATTAGCAGATAGACAATGGCACACTTATGAACTATTAAATGAAGACATTAAGTGTGAGATAGAAGATTGGCTAATCAGCATTGTTAACTCTGATTCAAAAGAAATCACAGAATATACAACATTGATTATTGCACGGTTAGGTTTATCAAGGTTGTATGGAACTATTAAAGCTTCATTAGCAGGAAATTTGAGGGAAGAAGTTCGACAGATAATAACAGAAATAATTAATGAAGTAGATGGACACGTTGAAGACCCATATTATGGAATGAGGTAAATTGTAAATTAGGTCACACAGTTTCGGCTGATGTGGCCTTTCTTCTTATCATGCGAGTAGACATAAGATAAATAATGTGCAACCATAGAGTTCAAACGTTTAAAACGCTTTATACCATGTATTTATTTATCATAGTAACTTTATACTATGCAACACGCAAAAACACTTGTACCGAAGGCTGTGTGGGCTATGATTAGTGAGTAATGAGCTATAACATGTTTTTATAACAATTATACATGTATGCCCCTCAAGGTTGTCAAATCGTAAAAAATAGTAAATTAAGCTAAACAAATTCCTAAAGATGAGAATTTAAAAGTAAAAAAGTTAGAAAATATTAATGGGAAATGGCTGATTACGAAAAAAAAAATTATTTGAAATAAGTAGATGATTCTAAAATATAAATAGAGATATGAATGGAGAAAAGATGTATGAGTTTTTAGAATTCCTTAAGCTACTATAGATAAACCATCTATATTTTGATTTAATACTGTATTTTTATTTTAAAATTCCATAACCTATTAAAAACACTAAAATTTATTTAGGAGATGGAATAATGAGTAGACTTACAGTTACAACCGCAAATTTACATGGATATGATTTGATTGAATTAAAAAAACTACGAAATACTCATCCTAAAGCATTTGCACGTAATATCCTTACTACAATCATTATGTTGTATGAAGGTAGTTCGGTGAAAGAAATAGCAGAATTTCTAGCACAAACTATTACAAATACCTATATTTATATAAATCGTTGGAATGAGTTAGGTATGCAAGCTTTAGAGTCACAAAGGGGCAAGTCCTCTAGAAGTCAGTTTACCGCTGAGATGGTTGATGACTTACTCTATACTGTTACTCACACAACACCCAATGATTTTGGATTTTTAGGTGGGACTTGGACTGGTACGCTTCTAGCAACATATATTTATCACAACTACGAGGTTAAATGCTGTCAGCAAACCATTAGAAATATACTCCATAGCAATGGCTTTAGTTTTAAAAGAGCTCAACGCAAACCATCAAAAGGCAATAAATCTGAACAAGAAGCCTTTAAAAAAAATGCAACAGATAACCCTTACTGTAGAAAACGATTCTGAGAGTGTTCTTTATGTTATGGATGAAACAGGCCTTAGAACAGAATCTGATAATCGAAGAAGTTGGAGTCCTATTGGGGTATCCCCTATATTAGAAAGTAATGGCTCACATGAAGGTCTAAACATTATAGGAGCTACAGAAATAACCAAACAGTTTGATACTGTGGCCGATGTTTACTCTGCTAAACATACTATAACTAATCAGGAAATCCAAATATTTATGGAACATTTACTGGATATAAATCCAGATAAAAAGGTATACCTTGTGCTTGATAATGCTAGCACACATAACAATGGCAAGATACAAGCTTTTTGGGCTGAACATAAAGACAGACTCATACTCATCAATACACCAACATACTCACCAGAACTAAACCCTCAAGAGAACATCTGGAACCTGCTTAAAAACAAGATCTTCCGTATAGGAGCTAGAGAAAGTATAGATCAACTCTTCGATGATGTTTCTGACCTATATGATTATTTCAACCAACATAAAGAGCTAATCATGTCAGTTGTTGCTGCTAGAAATTACTATTTTAATTTCCAATATGAGGATGCCTTTATGGCTTAAGTAGGCCTATATCATTACCAAATATTTTCAGGATAGTACCATTATATAAATGGTTTATCTATAGCCATCATAAGTGTTATATCATTTTTAGGAATAACATTAAGAGAGTTTTGCTATGGTTATGAAACAAAAGTATCAGAAAAATTTTTAATAATTATTGGGGGAGGAGTAGTATTAACTGTTATTTATATAATCAAGTACTTATAAAGAGATAACATTAAAAAGTGCTTACATAGTATAATTAATAATTAGTCTAACCAATAAGGATGATAATAAATACTTTAGGAAGGGGGCTTTTATTTAAACATATCAACTCTAAAAGCTGAAGTTGCGAGGGCTTATTTTTAACCACACGCATTTTTCAAAAATATAGCAGGGTTCTGAGAGAGGAATTTTAATCTTGACTTGGAGCTGTAGCGACGGAAAGATTAAAATTCCTCTCTCAGAACCCATGCGAAACTCAAAAGAAATACTATAAGTAGCAAAAAACTATGCACTGTTAAGAGGATACCTTTTTGAGGTTAATTACATTAAAAAGTGCTTACATGATACAATTAACAATTAGTTCAACAAATAGAGATATAATATGCATTAGAAGAGTAGAACTTTAGAGACTAATAGGTATTTTAGAAGACGGTTATCCACATGGTAACCGTCTTCTAAAATTTGTAATCAAAGCATTGTGCTTTGCAAAGGTCTTAAGTTTTTCATAGAGACTATTTATAGATTTATACAAATTTCTTTAACTATTCTACATAATAATAGCGTAATATAATTTCAAGAGCCTGATCTCAAAGGGGAATATAAGTCAAAAACATAACTCAGAATAAAAATCATAGCTTCATAATCAGCATGCATTTTTTTAGAATAGAGTGGGCATAATTGGATAATGTGTATAGTTGTAATAAAGTAGAATATTTGATATACTTGATGATAGTGTTTACATATATATGATAAAAAGATAACTAAGTATAGAGAGTGTTTAAATATAAGAAGAGGGTGAAAAGATTGAAGATATTTGAAAAGATTTTTGGAAGTCATTCTGAAAGAGAATTAAAAAGAATTGAACCTATTGTAGATAAGATAGAATCCTATGATGAAGCAATGCAAAAGTTAACAGAAGAGGAACTAAAGGCAAAAACAGCTGAATTTAGAGAGCGCCTTGAAAAAGGTGAAACCTTAGATGATATTTTACCAGAAGCATATGCTGTATGTAGAGAAGCAGCCTACCGTGTACTAGATATGAAGCACTTTAGAGTACAGTTAGTCGGTGGTATTATTTTGCATAATGGACGTATTGCAGAAATGAGAACTGGAGAAGGAAAAACATTAGTTGCTACACTTCCAGTATATCTTAACGCGTTAGAAGGTAAAGGGGTACACGTTGTTACCGTTAATGATTACCTTGCAAAGCGTGACTCAGAATGGATGGGACAAGTTTATACGTATTTAGGACTAACTGTAGGCTGTATAGTAAGTAATATGGAAAATACAGAAAGAAGAGCAGCTTATAACTGTGATGTTACCTATGGGACTAATAATGAATATGGTTTTGACTATTTGCGCGATAATATGGTTTTGTATGCAGAAGAAATGGTGCAAAGAGACCTTAACTATGCTGTTATTGATGAGGTTGACTCTGTTCTTATAGATGAGGCAAGAACGCCGCTTATTATTTCAGGAGCAGGGGCTAAATCTACACATCTTTATAAAGCCGCTGATATCTTTGTGCGCAGACTTAAAAAAGGCAGACTTTTAGGTGAAGAAACTGCTATGTCTACACTTATGCGTGAAGAGATTGAAGAAGAAGGCGACTTTGTAGTTGATGAAAAGCAAAAGACTGTGACGCTAACAGCAGAAGGTGTTAAAAAAGCAGAACAATATTTTGGAATAGAGAATCTAGCTGATCCAGATCATATGGATATTCAGCATCACATTACAATAGCTCTTAAAGCACATAATCTTATGCATAGAGAAAAAGATTATATTGTCAGCGACGAAGGCGAAATTATTATTGTAGATGAGTTTACAGGGCGCTTAATGGATGGCCGTAGGTACTCAGATGGTCTTCATCAAGCGATTGAAGCAAAAGAAGGCGTAGAAGTTAAAAAAGAAAGTCAAACGCTAGCTACTATCACCTTCCAAAATTATTTCAATAAATATGTTAAAAAGTCAGGGATGACAGGAACCGCGCTAACAGAAGAACATGAGTTTAGAGATATTTATGGTATGGACGTTATTGTTATACCAACTAATAAGCCTATTAAACGTATAGATCATGCGGACATTGTTTATAAAACAGAAGCCGCAAAGTTTGAAGCTGCTATTGCAGATATTAAGGAATCACATGCTAAAGGTCAACCCGTTCTCGTAGGGACAGTAACCATTGACACATCAGAACTTTTAAGTAGACTTCTTAAAAATGAAGGGGTTAAACATCAAGTGCTTAATGCCAAATACCATGCAAAAGAAGCAGAAATTGTTGCAGATGCGGGTAAAAAAGGAGCTGTTACAATAGCTACTAATATGGCAGGGCGTGGAACAGATATTAAGCTTGAAGAGGGCGTGCAAGCTCTTGGTGGACTTAAGATAATTGGTACAGAACGCCATGAGTCAAGACGTATTGATAATCAGCTTCGTGGTCGTGCAGGTCGTCAAGGAGATCCAGGAGCATCGAGATTTTATTTAGCACTTGAAGATGATCTGATGAGACTTTTTACACCAGACGCGACACTTAAGATGTTTGATGCACTAGGTATTCCAGATGATGAGCCTATTGAGCATAAAATCCTCACGAGGGCAATAGAGCGCGCTCAGACAAAAGTAGAGAGTAATAACTTTTCAGTTCGTAAGCATTTATTAGAATATGATAAAATTATGAATGAACAACGTGAAATTATATATGGTGAACGTTACAAAGTTCTTAAAAATGAAAATTTACGTGATAAGATTGTAAGTATGGCTAAAGAAGTCGTTAGTAAAGCTGTTGATAATTGCACAAATGGCATTGAATATGCAGAAGAATGGGATATTGTAAGTATGATGGAACACCTTCGCAGCATTATTCCTATTGAAGGCATTTCCTTTACTAAAGAACAACAAGAAGACTTTACAGTAGAGAGTTTAAAAGAAATTCTTTGTGAAAAAGCAGAAAAATTATATGAACAAAAAGAGCTTGAAATAGGTGAACAACTCAGAGAGATTGAGCGTGTACTGCTTCTTAGAGTAATTGATCAAAAATGGATGGATCATTTAGATAATATGGATCAAATGAAGCAAGGTATTAATCTTCAAGCATATGGTCAAAGGGATCCGCTCGTTGAATATCGCTTCTTAAGTTTTGGTATTTTTGAAGAAATGATAGAGAACATACAAGAAGAAACAGTAAGAGCACTTTATCATGTAAGAATTGTTGTGAATAAAGAGATTAAGAGAGAAAGAGTAGCAGAGCCAATAGCTACTAACCATCAAGATACAAGCCTCGGGGCAAAACCAATTATTCGCAAAGAAAAGATAGGCAGAAATGACCCATGCTCTTGTGGAAGTGGTAAAAAATATAAGACATGTTGTGGTAAAAATAATTAAATAGGATTTTTGAAAAGGATTATAGTTTAGGCTATAGTCCTTTTTTTATTGTGCGCCCAGCATGGGCGTAATCTTATGGGTTAAAGTCCCTAGTCTGCCCTAGTAGTGGGAAAGACATAGCTGAACACCAAGGGTGTCCATCGTGAGGTGGAATCTGAAGGAAGGTGTAGGCAAATCTCTGGTCTGACGAACAGAAATCACATCAGGCTACAGTTAAGGATAAGACTGCAATACAAGTCAAAGTCCAATAACTACTCGGAATTAACTGTAGTAAATGTGGCAGATAGATGGAGAGGAAGATTACGTTCTTACCTGGGGAGATCTCACGGACATGCAAAGCGTCTTTGCAAAACATGGTTGAAACAAGATTTATCGTGAGAAGTCAGCAGATACCATAGTAGTGACCTTGACGACGAGGTCATGAAGGGTTGAACCTAAGGAGGTGAAAGTCAATGAATGTTACCGAAATCGGGACAAGAAAAAGCAGAATACATTGCGTGAGCAGTGGCTACTGTCAAAGAGATAGTGCGGAAAACGAAGGGTATGACAGAGCGCTTACCGAAAAGAGGATAACTGAAAACAACATCACCGATGCCGACAATGAAGTGAATGGGCTTTTGGAACAAATTCTAGACCGAGAGAATCTTAACAGAGCCTATAAGCAAGTGAAGAGGAACAAAGGGTCGCACGGAGTAGATGGAATGAGTGTAGAGCATCTTCTGCAATATTTCAAAGACAACGGGAGTGCGTTACAGCGGTCTATTTTGAATGGGAAATACCGTCCAAATCCAGTCCGACGAGTGGAAATACCGAAGGACAATGGAAAGAAAAGACAACTTGGCATACCAACAGCAGTGGATAGGGTTATACAACAAGCAATACAGCAAGTACTGACGCCGATTTTCGAACCTAAATTCAGTGAGACGAGTTATGGATTCAGACCAAAAAGAAGTGCACAAGATGCGTTGAAGAAAAGCATGGAATATGCAAACGAAGGCTACACCTATGTGGTGGACATGGACCTTGAAAAATTCTTTGATGTAGTAAATCAATCAAAGATGATAGAAATATTATCAAGAACAATAAAGGATGGACGCGTTATATCGCTCATTCACAAATACCTAAAAGCTGGAGCAATTGTAGCAGAACGTTTTGAAGAAACAAGCATCGGTTTGGCACAAGGTGGAAATCTAAGCCCGTTATGCAGTAATATTATGCTTAATGAATTAGACAAAGAACTTGAAAGAAGAGGAATCAGATTCGTCCGCTATGCGGACGATATGTTACTATTCGCCAGATGCAAAAGAAGTGCACAAAGGATTATGAATAACATACTACCTTTCATTGAGGATAGGCTAAAACTTCGAGTAAATAAAGAGAAAACAAAAGTCGCATACATTGGGCACATAAAGTTCCTAGGGTATGGGTTTTACCCATCAAAACAAGGAGTAAAACTAAGAGTACACACTAAAAGTATACATAAAATGAAAGTTAGAATAAAGGAAATCACCTCAAGAAGAAAGGGTTTCAGCTATGATGCTCTTAAAATTGAACTAAAACAATATGTTGTAGGATGGGTGAATTACTTTAAGCTAGCAGACATGAAAAGGCTCTTAATAGATACCGACAAATGGCTAAGACGTAGGCTTCGAATGTTTATCTGGAAAAGATGGAAGAAAATAAAGACACGGTATCAGATGCTTAAAAGGCTTGGATATAATCATAACAATGCTATGAAATATGCCAATACAAGAAAAGGCTACTGGCATGTCGCCGGTAGCCAAATTCTATCCTGCTCAATAACCGATAAACGGTTAAGAGACACAGGATATCAATTTTTCCAAGATTACTATAAAACTGTTAGTGCATAAACTTAGGAACCGCCGTATACGGAACCGTACGTACGGTGGTGTGAGAGGTCGGCAAATAAATTAATTATTTGCCTCCTACTCGATTATCTTATAGAAAGAGCATAATAAAGATATTTTAAAAATAAGATATTCATAAAATTTAAAGAGTAGAACAAATTTTTGTGAATACATAGAATAATCTTGCATATAATTAACTTGGAGATTTAAAAAAGTTGGGAGGCAACTATGTGTAAGATAAAAGAGGTATTTAGTAAAAAGTTTGAACCCTATCGTATAACCATTGATGAGCGAGAAGTTTTTGTAGGAAACAAAAAGAAGATACCACAAGGAGAGTGGGTGATTAGATTCATTATAGAAGAGGATGACAAAGGTGTTTATTTAGAATACTATGGTATGAACTCAAGAAGTATTCATATGCATGGACGTATATATACGGATGGTCAAGAGCAGATGCTTGATGTATTGAAAGAATATATAGCTTATAGGCCTAATGTTCCAGGAGATAGAGAAAGAGGGACTCAGGAGTTTGAAAGATATAATGCAAAAGTAATAAATATGTTAAAGGAAAAGCAACTACTCTAATGCACAGGTTAATATAAATTAAAACTAAAATCTAAAAGCACCATTAAATATGTGCATTCATAAAAGAGATAAACTTTATAAATACTACTATTTATAAAGTTTATCTCTTTATTAAAAAACTATTCCGTTGTGATATATGTGTATACCACCAGACAAGTGCGAGGTACGTCAAAATAAAGTTAATTTTTAAGATAAAAAAGGGCCATAAGAATATTTTTGATACAGTTAATATTATTATGGGTTTCAAATTATTTATCTTATAGGAATAGTATAAGTAAAATAAAAAATTAAATACTAGAAAAAAAATGAAGAATTATTTACAAAAAAAAGGAAATACAGAAAGTATAACAAGGTTTATAAAAAAACAGTAAAAAACACTTGCATTATGACAAGCTATACGCTATAATACAAAAGTGCTCAAAACACAAAAGGACTTAAAGTTCCTATGTGATTTGAATACAAAAGCATCATGGCGGAATAGCTCAGTTGGCTAGAGCACACGGTTCATACCCGTGGTGTCGGGGGTTCAAATCCCTTTTCCGCTACCATCTGGTCGCTTAGCTCAGCTGGGAGAGCATCTGCCTTACAAGCAGAGGGTCATAGGTTCGAGCCCTATAGCGACCATTTTATTATGAGATTAATAACAAAAAGGACTGGTGTAACCCAAAAGGTTACACCAGTCCTTTTTGTTGTTAATTATACCATAGTCCCATAACTGCTATAACTTTGATATCAAAATAATACTATGACTCAGCCAGTTATTATAATAGGAAATATATTTGAAACCTAAAATAAGCAAAGTAGGAGTTTAAATTGTATATAAAAATGTAGTAAATGTTATGATATAATAGTTATGCTTCAAGTTTTATTAACTTGCAATGATTCTAAAAAATATAAAAATAACAGAGAAAGGTGAGGATGAGACAAGTAATAGTGAAAAAAGATAGGAGAAACTAATCTGCAAAAAGAATATTACATAGAGAGGAAATTACTATGAAGATTACAGTTATTGGAGGCGGCGGCGTTCGCTCAATGTTTCTTGCCAAAAGCTTAGTTGGGAGGGCAAAGGAACTTCAAATAGAAAAGATTGTTTTTATGGATAACGACCCCAAAAAGCTTAATATATATGGTAAAATGGCTCAGCAAGTTGCTAAGAGAATAGAGGCAGAAGTTGACTTTTCTTTGACAACAGACTCAGTAGAGGCAATAAAAGATACTGATTATGTGATTACAACAATGCGTGTAGGTGGAGATGCTATGCGTGTTCAAGATGAAAGAATTGCTCTAAACCACGGTGTTTTAGGCCAGGAGACAACAGGAGCAGCAGGATTTTCTTTTGCAATGCGTTCAGTTCCTGCGCTAGCTGAATATTGTGAGCTTGTAAAAAAGTATGCAGCAGCGGGAGCTAAGATTTTTAATTTTACAAACCCAGCAGGCGTTGTAAGTCAGACTTTACGAGACATGGGATATGATTTTTCTTTTGGTATTTGTGATGCACCTTCGTCACTGCTTTGTGAATTTGCAAAGCTTTATGGAGTAGAACAAGACAGAATGATTGGAGAATGTTTTGGACTGAATCATCTATCTTTTTTTAACAGCATAAAACTAGATGGAAAAGAAATATTACCTGAGCTTATAGAAGATGATAGGATTTATAAAGAAACAGAAATGCGATTTTTTGATAGGGAAATGACGAAGAGTATTGGTTGCATTTTAAATGAATATCTTTATTACTTTTATTATAGAGAAAAAGCTGTACAAAACATATTAGAGGCAGGGATTACGCGGGGAGAGATGATTGCGCAAACTAATGAAGAGATGATAAAAGAGCTTTCCCAAATTGATATAGAAAATAATTTTGATAGCGCATTAGAGATATTTGAGAAATGGTATGGAAAACGTGAAGATAACTATATGACAAATGAAACTGGCATTAAAAAGATTAAACCACCCTATAAGTTTGATATTTATAGCAAGGATGTAGGGGGGTATGCTGGTGTTGCTCTTAAATATATTGAAACGCAGCAGACAGGAAAAGAAGTACAGATGGTTCTTTGTGTTCCTAATAACGGAGCTATTAAGGGCCTAGAAGATAATGATACTGTTGAAATTACTTGTACTATTACAAAAGATGGTTATTTCCCACATCAATTTGAAAATGTTGATCCTGTATGTATGGAACTTATACGCAGAGTAAAGTGTTATGAACGATTAGCTTCTAAAGCTCTTAGAACGAAAGATAGAAAAATAGCTATTCAGTGCTTAATGATGCATCCGCTTGTTAACTCCTATTCATTAGCAAAGAGTATTGCAGAAGAATATTTTATTCATAACCAAGCTTATTTTAAGGGGTGGAACTAATGTTTGTAGCAGGAGTAGGCTTTTGCAATGTAGATATTTTATATTCAGGGATAGCCAGAATGCCAGATGAGGGTGAAGAAATTTTTTCAAAAGGATTTGACTTACAGCTTGGGGGAGGGGTGCCAGCAACGATGATTAATGTTGCAAGACTTGGGATCCCTACAAAGCTTGGGACCTTTGTGGGAGGAGATTTGTTCTCAGAATTTGTAAAAAAAGAATTTGAAAAATATGGAGTGAGTTATCAAAACTTTTATAAAGGAAGTGGCAATCCTCTTACTATTACTAGTGCTCTTATAACAGAATTTGATAGGACTTTTATCTCTTATCGTGATAATTTAATAGTAGATGACCCAGTAGCAGAAAAGGTATATGAAATTTCAAAAGGAAGCAAGATAACACAGATGCATATAGGATTTCTTGATACATATAAAAAACTAAAAAAAGAAGGTACTATATTGGTTTTAGATACTGGATGGGAAGATGATATGAGTATTGAAAAGTATGCCGACTATATAGAACTTGCAGATTATTATACTCCTAATAGAAAAGAAGCTATGAAAATTACAGGAAGACCTCATGTAGAAGAATCTTTATCGGTGCTAAGTAAGTATTTTGATCATGCTATTATAAAACTTGATAAAGAAGGCTGTCTTATAAATGAAAAAGGAAAAATAAGTGTCGTTCCTCCTATGCTTAATGTAGAAGCTATAGACTATACGGGAGCAGGGGATGCTTTTATGGCCGGATTTTTATATGGCATATTTAAGGAATTTACTTTTAAAGAGAGTATTCTTTGTGGAAATATAACAGGGGGGACTTGTGTTCAGGGAATAGGGTGTCTATCAAAATATGTAGATGAAGAACAACTTTTAAAGAAAGTTAAAGAAATAAAAGAGCAATCTGCTTAAAGGTCATAAATAAGAAATAAAGCATAAGGAATAACCTACAAATAGGGGTTTTCGACACTAAGTTATGAAAATGAAGAAATATGCTTGCTTTTCCTAGGAAATAAATTGGTATGAGTTTAAAAAAGCAAAAGAAAATGTCGCAAACTTTTTAATAATATTTCCATATATTTACAAAAATATAAACTCTCCCTTTGTATAATTAGTATTACTGTTGGAGGGAGAGATGATAGTGATTAGCACAAAAGAAGAAAAAAAAGATAGGTTGTTTGAGAGTTTAAATAGGATTAAATGGACACAAGTTATGCTTTGTATAATAGGTTTTTTTCTTAGCAGAATTGTTGTGTTTGATGCATTTTATACTTTAGGCATATGTTATATAGGTGCAGTGTTTTTTAATAAAGAACTTAGAAAATGGACAAGCATTATGAGTTTAATAGGTCTTCTTTCTATAGGAATGTTTGATACTCATACACTCAAGTATTTATTTATTATTTTTTTAATCGCTTTATTTAGAGGCTATATGTATATAAGTAATATAAAGTTTACGTTAAAAAATCAAGCAATCGTTACAGGATGTGCAATTTTTTGTATAAATACTGTACTTATGATGATCAATCATTTTAATTTGTTTGATATATTAACAGGACTATTAGAGACAATGATGAGTATGGGATTAGTTGTGATTTTTTACTACAGTACGGAAATAATGATTAAAAACAGAACAACACCGCTTACTCAAAAAGAAAATATGAGTATAACTTTTTTAATAGCATGTATTCTTGGTGGCTTGATTGATTTTTATATACAAGTTCCTATATTTACAAGTATTTATTTTAGAGATATTATGACCTTTGTCATTATTATTGCAATCACTTATCTAGGTGGAACCAATATAGGGATAACCATGACTTTGGTCATGAGTACACTACTTGTTATTATAGGCTACATGCCATCACATTTTGTGGCTATTTATGCACTGGCAGTACTTACGGGAACTATTTTTTGGACACACGGGAGACTGGAGGTGATCTTTTCAACAGGGATAGGATTATTATTAGGGTTTGCCTTATTTAATAATCGTACGGTTGATATGCAGGTATTTGGAGCTTATCTCGCAGCATGCATGATAAGTGTAGTGATACCTAAAAGATACTTTGGTATCTCCAGTTGGTTTGCCTGTGAATCATCAAAAGAAGATGAAAAGCATCTTATAAGGGTACAAAAAATTATTACAGAGAAGTTAAATCAGTTTTCTAAAGCTTTTTATAATCTAAGTCGTACTTTTGAAAAAATATCTGATAAAAAAGTATTCCTTGATGAAAAAGATATTAACCATATCATAGAAGATACGGGAGAAAAGATGTGTCAAAATTGTTCTATGAAGGAGTTTTGTTGGCAAGATTATATTGAGAAAACATATCAAAGTGCCTATAAGATGTTAGATTTGATAGAAACGAAGGGGCAGTTAAAGATAGGAGATATACCAGAAGCTTTTAAGAAGGCTTGTATTAATGCCGAAAGTTTTGCCTGTACACTAAGTTTTAAATTAGATTTATTCAAACAAAATCTGATGTGGAAAAACAGGTTTGTAGAAAGCAGAAGTCTAATGGGCCAACAATTTGAAGCGATTGCAGGAAGTATTTCAAAACTATGCCAGGGTATAGAAAAGGAATTTTATTTTAATAAAGAGGATGAAGAATGTATTAAAGAAGTACTTCAGGGAAAAGGAATTAAAACAAAAGATATTATGGTTCTTGAAAATAATGGGAGAAAAGAAGAAATACATATTTATACTACCTACTATCAAAACGACATGGAGATAAAAGATTGCATTGTTAAAGCTATAAACACAGCGCTAGACGTGAAAGTAGAAGTAGAAAGACTTGAGTGTAATGAACAAGAAAAACACTTGTATTTTAAGTGTAGAGTCACCAAGTTATATGGGGTAGTAGCTGGAGCTGCATTTCATGCAAAGGGTGAGGTTTCCGGAGATGTCTATAGTTGCATGGAAGTTGAAGAAGGAAAATACATGCTAGCCTTAGCTGATGGCATGGGAAGTGGCAAACTGGCTTTAGAAGAAAGTACAGCCACCATAGAGCTTTTAGAAAGTTTTATGGATTCAGGATTTAAAAATGATCTTGCTGTTAAAATAATTAATTCGGTTCTTGTACTTAAATCAGATATTGAAAATTTTTCTACTATGGATATTACACTTATTGATGAATATACTGGAGTGGCAGAGTTTTTAAAACTAGGAGCAGCGACTAGTTTTATCCTTAGAAATGAAGAGGTCACGACGATACAATCTGCTACTTTGCCAATAGGAATTCTAAGTGATATAGATATGGAAGTTTGTAAAAAGCAACTTAAAGATGGAGATGTAATTATTATGGTCACAGACGGGATGCTGCAAGGAGAAAGTCAGCTGCTAGGTAAAGAAGATACTTTTAAACATTTTATATTAGAAGCGAGTACCAACAATCCATCTTATATGGCTGAATATCTTATGAAAAAAAGCAGGGATTTATTAGGGAATGAAGAGAATGATGATATGACTATTATAGTCGCGAGAATATGGAAAAAGAACTAAAAAAGATATGCTTTAAGTGGTATCACTTAAAGCATATCTTTTTTAATTATTATGAGAAGGGCAATTATTTTTCAGCGAAAGTTGCACACAGCGTATCACTAGAATCATCGCAGGAACTTTCGCCAGAAATTTGAATACTTGATGCCTCACACTTATAAGCATCATTATATTTGCACTTGATCGCATCACATTGAACCATCATATGTGGAGTAGGTTCATAAGATGTGCTGGCTTGAGCGGATTGTGGAATGAAAGTATTACAACAAGTAGCATCCGGGTCAGATGCTCTTTTACCATCTACACTGATACGACCAGCAGAGCAATAATCATCTTGATAATAGGTGCAGCTATCGACGTGACATCTTAAATCTGGCATAAACAAAACCTCCTTAGGCGGATATATTTATATAGTTTGCCTCTTTTACTACAATATATTCAGTAAAAGTCCTTAGAAAAGTGAATAAATTTGTAATGATTTGGCAAATTTCTAATTAATAATATGCTAAGGAGAATAGGATGAAAAAACAAATTACTATTGATGGAGAAAAAAGTGATTGGTATGAAAAAGCAATCTTTATACTAAAAGACAGTAAACAGCCCTATATTCCCGATAATTTATTTTTATATGCAGAGGATATCGTAGAAAGTCATCTGAAAAAAAATCCAATGGTACGCTCCTATTCATCAAAGGGGAAAAAACATTTCCATAAAAAACAGGGCACTGAGATGGGTCGCAAAGTTGATCAGTTTTTCAACATTTCCTTGATTATATGTGGTATCAGTATTCTTGGTTTGATAGTATTTTTATTAACTTAAAAATTAACACCGTTAAATCCCCAAGCAGAGACTTCTTCATATTTGATATAAGGTATAGCCAACGTCCTTTCTTATTTTGCAAAATTAAAATAATTAGATAGTGCTGATACTTAATTTATATTATAATAGAAAAATACATGTGTTAGAAGGATATTTTTAGCATTAGTATTAAAGTAATGTATAAGGAGTTATAAGATGTCTAAGACTATAGAAAATAAAGTTAAAAATTTTATACGTGAGTATAACCTTATACAAAATGGGGATAATTTAGTGGTAGGTGTATCTGGGGGAGCAGACTCTATGATGTTACTGCACTTTTTATATGAACATCAAGCTTATTATGATATTCACATAAAAGTAGCCCATATACATCATGGGGTACGTATAGAAGCAGATTCAGAGGCAGTGTTTGTTGAACAAGTGAGTAAGAAGTGGCAGCTTCCCTACTATAGACACAACTGTAATATTAAACAACTCTCTAAAGAAAAAGGTTTATCAGAAGAAGAAGTTGGAAGAATAGAAAGATATAATTTCTTTATATCTTTATCAAATGATTATAGTAAGATAGTAACAGCACATCATATGAACGATCAAGCAGAAACTTTGATCATGCGTTTCTTAAGGGGCACGGATTTGAATGGATTAGGAGGTATACCCCCCAAGAGAGGGAATATTATTAGACCCTTACTATGTCTTAAAAGAACAGAAATAGAAGACTACTGCTTGTATCATGGTATAAGCTATAAAGATGATCATACTAACTTTACGACTATTTATACAAGAAATAAAGTAAGATTAGAGTGCATACCTTATATAGAGCAAAATCTTAATCCTAATATTGTTAATCTATTAGGAGAACATAGTCACCTTTACCGAGAAGGTGAAGAATTTCTTAAAAATTATACAAAAGAAGTATTTGATAAGTGTGTAAGCAAATCAGGTGAGAACGTAGTCATAGAGTTAGCAACATTTCAAAATTATCATAAGTATATCCAAAAAAGAGTTGTTTTATCAGCAATAGAAGCCCTCAATACTGTAGTTAAAGATATTACGTTAAAGCATTTAGAAAGTATAATTGGACTTACTCATTTGCAAAGTGGAAAAAAGATTTGCCTTCCCTACAATATTATAGGGTATAAAGAGTATAATAAGCTCATCATAGGATATCAAAAGTGCGTAGACCTTGCCTATCATTATCCTATAAATATAGGTGCAAAAATAATACCAGAAGCCAGAGTCACCATTATACTTACATGCGTAGAAAAACAAGCAATTAATCAAAAGAATGAAAAAATGTATACTAAATATATTGATTATGGTAAAATAAGGGGTGAATTGCAAATGCGTACAAGGTTATCTCATGATTATCTTGTTACTCAAGCAGGAACTAAAAAGCTTAAAAAAATATTTATAGATGATAAAGTTCCTAAAATTCTAAGAGATAGTATGCCGCTTATAGCAGATGGAGAAGAAATCATATGGATTATAGGGAGTAGATTAAGTGTTAATTACTATGTCACTGAAGAAACGAAACAAGTATTAGAAATAAAAATAATTTTTAATGAGTTACAGGAGGGATCATGTTAAAATTAGAAACGCTCATATCAGAACAAGAGTTGCAAAAACGCATTAGGGAACTCGGAGCGCAGATTACAAGCGATTATGAAGGTCAAGAAATCATTGTTTTGTGCATACTTAAGGGTGGAGTTATGTTTATGACAGATCTTGTTAAGCATATACAAGTACCTATTAAAATGGAATTTATGGTAGTCTCAAGCTATGGAGATGCCTATAAAAGCAGCGGAGTAGTTAAAATTTTAAAAGATTTAGATGAACCTATTGAAGGTAAAAATATCTTAATTGTAGAAGATATTATAGATTCAGGGAGAACGCTTAGATATATTAAAAATATTTTAAAAGAAAGATCTCCTAAAAGTATTAGTATATGTACACTTCTTGATAAGGTAGAGCAAAGAGAAACAACTGTAAGTGTACAGTATTCTGGTTTTACAGTGGGAGATGAATTTGTTATTGGATATGGACTTGACTATAAGCAATATTATAGAAATCTACCTTATATCGCGGTTAATAAAGGATAAAAAATGAGTGGAAGGAGGAAGTGAAATTTGAAAAAGACATTTAAGGGAACATACCTATACCTTATAATTGTTGCGGGACTATTTATAGTCGTATTTTATGGAACAAGTAGGAATGTAGCTCAAAACATAAATGCAAGGTCCTATGGACAAGTAATAGAAGACATTAAAGCTCAAAGGGTAGAAAGAGTATCTTTAGACCTCTCAGATGTTGGCAATGCAGGTCCAGCTAAAATAGTTTATAAAGATGGGCAAACAGCAACCGTTCCAGTTGTACAACAAGAATTTATAAGTTTTTATCATAATTTACCAGATGATGTTAGAAATGTGTTAATATTTGAAACAAAATTACCACAGCCTAGCTTATTTTTACCTATTATGCAAATTGTACTTATAGTAGGAATGTTTATCTTTATTATGATATTTTTTATTCAGCAAATGCAAGGCGGCGGAGGCGGTGGCAGCCGCATCATGTCTTTTGGCAAAAGTAAAGCTAAGATGACTATAGATGAACAAGGAAGTATTACATTTAAAGATGTTGCAGGACTCGATGAAGAAAAAGAAGAGGTGGCAGAAGTTGTTGACTTCCTTAAAAATCAAAATAGGTACATTCAAGTAGGGGCAAAAATTCCTAAGGGAATGCTTCTTGTAGGACCACCAGGAACCGGAAAAACACTTCTTGCAAAAGCAGTAGCAGGAGAAGCGGGTGTACCATTCTTTAGCATATCTGGATCTGATTTTGTGGAGATGTTTGTAGGAGTTGGAGCGTCTCGTGTACGAGATTTATTTGAACAAGCAAAGAAAAATTCACCGTCTATTGTATTTATAGATGAAATAGATGCAGTAGGAAGAAAGCGTGGAGCTGGACTTGGAGGAGGTCATGATGAAAGAGAGCAGACCCTCAATCAGCTCTTAGTTGAAATGGACGGTTTTGGTGCAAATGAGGGTGTTATTCTTCTTGCAGCAACTAACCGTGCAGATGTTCTTGATCCTGCTCTACTTAGACCTGGACGTTTTGACAGACAGATTGTAGTAGGAAGACCGGATATCAAAGGACGTAGTGCTATTTTGAAAGTGCATGCAAAAGGCAAACCACTTCAAGAAGATGTTGACCTTGATACAATTGCTAGAACAACATCAGGTTTTACAGGTGCAGACCTTGCAAATCTTATGAATGAAGCAGCGCTTCTTACCGCTCGGCATAAAAAAAGAGCGATTGATATGGATGAGGTTCAAAAAGCATTCATTAAGATTACTGTAGGTACAGAAAAGAAGAGTCATGTCGTTACAGAAAAAGAAAAGCGTATTACAGCCTTCCATGAGATAGGGCATGCACTTATACATGAAGTTTTAGATACACTTGATTCTGTTCACAGCATTTCAATTATCCCAACTGGTTTTGCAGGTGGTTATACGATGCCTATACCTAAAGAAGATAGAATGTATGTGACCAAAACAAAAATGATAGATGAGGTCGTATCTTTATTAGGTGGGCGCGCAGCAGAAGAGTTAGTTATTGGGGATATCACAACAGGTGCTTCAAACGACATTCAGCGAGCTACGCATATTGTAAGAGATATGATTACTAAATACGGTATGAGTGATCTTGGACCTATAAAATTTGGAGATGAGCAAGAAGAAGTTTTCTTAGGCAGAGACTTTACACATACACGTAATTATAGTGAAGATGTGGCAACTCAAATTGATAGACAAATTAAAGAAGTTATAGAAAAGTGCTATATTAGAGCTAAGGAAATACTCGAGCTTAATATGGAGATACTTCATAAGTCATCTGAAATCCTTATCAAAAAAGAAAAATTAACTGGCAAAGAATTTAGAAGGATTATGAAGGGCGAAGATATTGATACTGAAAACTTAGGAGAACTTAATATTTTTGATTTTGAAGATGAAGAAAGTATTATACCTAAAATAGAAGGTACAGAAGAATAAATGAGTAACATATAAAAAGCCGAAGCTTATTTTCGGCTTTTTACTCATTTGATATATGATTTTTTAACTTTATATGGAGAAACAACATATAAAATTAAGTCATTCATCTGTGGAATCTATAGGATGGGTAGTGTAAAGTAATTTATGAAAAAACAAATTAAAAAGATAGTTACACTAAACTTCTTAAAAACAGATTTTCAAGAGTCTAGAAGAGATTTTTAGACACAAGAAATAAACCTTCCGATCAAGGCTTTTTGATCTCAGAAG
>CAKZUB010000108.1 GCA_937921505.1 uncultured Clostridia bacterium
TAAGATGCGAAAAGTTCATGCCATGCATTTTCCTGTGCTGAAGCTTCTTTGTTAAAATCTGTCATATGTGCTTTAACAGCATCTTCTACAAAGAACTCTTGATCATGATGCTCAAGGAATGTTCGCATTTCACAAATATTATCTAGTCCTAAAGGTTCACCATGTGCTGCAGCTTTACCTTGTTTTTTAGGACAGCCGTAGCCTATTTGGGTTTTGACTTCAATAAAGCTTGGCTTATCAAAGTTTGCTTTAGCAGCAGCCAGAGTCCCTGATATAGCTTCAAGATCATTTCCGTCCTCAACGACAAAAGTTTCAAAGCCTTGGGCTTCAAATCTTGCTCTTACGTTTTCTGTAAAGGCAATCTCCGTTGCGCCTTCTATTGTAATCTTATTAGAATCATATAAAACGATAAGCTTACCAAGTTTAAGCGTGCCCGCAAGCCCAGCTGCTTCATAAGAGATCCCTTCCATCAAGCAGCCATCACCAACTAAAGCATAAGTATAATGATCTACAATAGCATAGTTTTCCTTATTAAAGTGCTCTGCGAGGTATCTCTCAGCCATTGCCATCCCCACTGCTGATGCAAGACCTTGTCCAAGAGGTCCCGTTGTTGTTTCTACGCCTATAGTATGGCCGTATTCAGGATGCCCTGGTGTTAGACTTCCTTCTTGTCTAAAACTTTGAAGGTCTGTAGCTGTTAAGCCATAGTCAAAAACATGAAGCAGTGAATAGATAAGTGCTGAACCATGACCTGCTGATAAAACAAAACGGTCTCTATTTTGCCATGTTGGATTTTTCGGATTATGTTTCATGTGATCTGCCCATAATGTGTAGGCCATAGGTGCCGATCCTAGTGGCAGCCCTGGATGCCCTGAATTAGCTTTTTGTACAGCCTCAGCTGCTAGTACACGAATCGTATTAATCGTCTGTTGCTTGATATTCATGAAAAACTTCCTTTCCACTTATAGAATTTCTATGTTACTTGGCGTCTAAAATTACTTGCTTAAATTTTTCTCAAACCCAGCCCAGTCTTGTAAGAATCTTTCGATACCAGAATCTGTAAGGGGGTGTTTTGTCATTTGCATAATAACACCATAAGGAACTGTTGAGATATGTGCACCTGCTTTAGCAGCATCAATAACATGAAGTGGATTACGTACGCTAGCTGCAATGATTTCGGTCTCAATACCATGGATCTCAAAGATTTGAGCAATGTCACTTACAAGATCCATACCCGTTCCGCCAATATCATCTACACGTCCTAGGAATGGACTTACATAAGTTGCACCAGCGCGAGCTGCAAGTAGAGCCTGACCTGCTGAGAAGATTAACGTAACGTTTGTTTTAATACCTTTAGCAGTTAAAATTTTAGTAGCTTTTAAGCCTTCGGGAGTCATAGGGAGTTTAATAACAATGTTTTTATGAATTTTAACAAGTTCTAGCGCTTCTTCTACCATTTTAGGAGACTCAAGTGAGATAACTTCGGCACTGATAGGACCATCTACGATATCAGTAATTTCTTTAATAACTTCTTCAAACACAAGACCTTCTCTTGCGATGAGTGAAGGATTTGTGGTTACACCACAAATAACACCAAGGTCATTTGCTTTTTTTATTTCTTCAGTATTTGCAGTATCGATAAATAGTTTCATAGTTTAAAACCTCTCTTTTTTAGAATAGAGCAGAGACAACGTGTTGTTATGTCGTCGTGTTGTACCTACAAGTTAAATATAATCTATTTTAGACTATTTTTCAATCCTATTATATGAAAATAATAAAAAAAATAATCATTAGGTTAAGAGAAGCTTAACTTAATGATTATTTTTTAGCGGTATTGCTCAATATAAAACTGAAATTGGTCAGAACGATAAATGGCTTCAAAATATTCTATGACTACTTCTTGAGAATCAGGAAGCGTAGCAAATACCTGCCCTTTAAAGAGCATAACAGGAGAACCTTCATTAACCTGCAATTGAAGTGCAACTTCTTCATTGGCAAGAATTGCCTCAACTGTACGTATGGCCTTATTAATCGTAATGTGATAATCCTTTTCAAGAACTTTATAAAGTGACTCTTTATTAAAGTCTATAGTTTCAATACTAGGGACAAGATGATAAGGGATATAACTTTTATTTTTATTAATAGGAATATCATCTCCATACATTACCCGTTCCATGTAAAAAGTCTTTTCATTTTCATGTATTTCAAGCATTTTAGAAATACGTTTTGAAGGCTGCCTAATGTCACACTCTAAGATACGGGGCTTAGGCGTTAAACCGAAGCGTTTAATATCTTCACTACAACCTGAGAGTCTAATGAGACCTTGTTCAAAGCCACGCCCTTTTACAAAGGTTCCCTTACCTTGTCTTTTGTATAAGTAACCCTCATTTACTAATTCATCTATAGCCTTACGGACAGTTGTGCGACTTAAATGATAAGTCTGCATGAGTTTAGGTTCAGAAGGAATAGCCTCGTCTGCTTGTATAGCTTCATTTTCTATCATATCTATAATAATCTTTTTAAGTTGATAATACATAGGTAAAAAATTGTTTTCTCTATCCATATATGTGCACCACCTGCTGTTTTTCATCCATTATAAACTATTTTTTAAAAAAAATACAGATAATTGAAAGTCACTTAAAATTTAGAAGCGTATTTATGATAATAATCAATAAGTAAAGTTAAAGCATAGTCAAAAATAAGAAAAGCTAATTGGATTAAAAATCCTATGACTACATAATTTAAGTTAATAGTACTCGAAATAAAATACTTGGCAAGAACAACTTGTAGTTTGTTAAAGAGACTATAGCCTAGTAAAGTTTGTATAAGTATTAATAAAATAACAAAAACACTGTTAAAAAAAACAAGCTTTAGAAATATTTCTAAGATAAGAATCCTCTTTTTTTCAATAATAGACTTAACAAGTCCATAGACACCGAAAAATAAAATATAAACAAGTGCAATGTTTAAAGGAACTACAATGAGACAAAGAAAAGAAGAGCTTATATAAATCATACAAGCTATCTTAATTCCCCCTCTTATAAGACCAATAGGCACCATGAAGGAAGCTAGAGTTAACAGTGTTAAGGTATTCGTGGTGAAAATAGATGCCAGGTATAAGAAGATCATAGTAAGGGCTGTTAGCGTGCCACCTAAAGTTAAGTGCTGTGCTTTCAAATTTCCTTTCACTCCTTCACAGTCTTTTTTTCTTTGTAATGACAGGAACTAATAACCTTTGTATAACGATCCATCATACCAAGGCTAATGATATTTTCAAGAAGTTCTTTGTTTTTATGAACAGGTAAAAGATCTAAATAGTACTTGCAGTTATAACCACAGTTTAAAATAGTAAAAGCTACAGTATCTTTAATTTGTATCAAAAGTTCCGGATAAGCTAAGTTGTTTTTATTATAAAGAAAGTTTAAAGGATTGAATTTCTCTTGTTCTATATCTTTTTGTAAATCATCCAAAGCATCAATCATATAAATCCATTTACCAAGAGCATAGCCAAAGTCAAATAAGTTTTTTCTAGTTTCTTCACTGTCTTTAGAGATATTATAGGGATACATCTTGAAAATATGAGCAACTATTAAACTAAATGGATCACAGATTTCATCTATAGAGGAAAACATTTTTTCTTTTTCTAATAAGTAGAGGTGATTTAAGTTTTCTTGTATTACGAGATTAGTTTCTTGGATCTTAGAAGAAAACTTTTTTTTATAAGGCGCTAGTGTAAGTGCAAGCAATTTACTCTTTAAACTCCTATCATCCAAAACATCATCTAAGAGTTTGTAGTACACTAAACTGATATTGATATTGGCAGCATAAGATAAAGCTTCATTTTCTAAAATAATGGGCTTTTTTTTAACAGGACTCGTCAGGCATTTTTTCATCTGAGTATTTACAGGTGTGTCGCTTAGGCTATCTAACAATAGCGCCAAAAAAGTCATATCATAGTTAAGAACCATACGAGGGAGATTACCAAACTCCTTTTTTAGATGAAAGCAGAGCCCACAATAATAGCTCTTAAAGGTTGTATACTCGTGAATTTTAAGCTCCTCCTTAAGAGGGGTTACATATCCAAACAATTAAAACACTCCTTTAGGTGAGATCTATTTAAATACATTCAATTAAATCTCCACCCATACATTCGCAGCAAGTATCTAAGCAAATAAGATCGCAGCAACTAAAGTGACAGCAGCCATCATCACAGCAACAACAGCAGCAACCTCTCCGGCGGCGAGGATAAGGGCTTCTATAATAAGGATCACTATAGCGATGATAGCGGCTCATAAGCTGAGCTAATGTATTTTGATAGACAGTATTATCCGGATCCATAGATAGTGCAGTTTGAAGATGTTCTCTAGCTGAGTCAAACCATGTCTTATGAATAAGCAGAGAGCTGTAGAGAAAATGCCACTGGGCAGTTTTGGAAGTTATAGTCTTAAGCTTTGCTTCTGCAAAAGCGAGTTTGCCTTTCTTGGTGAGTAGGCCTATTTCTTCATAGATATTTATAGATATTGTTTCATTTAAAATCACGGTGTAATCACTCTCCTTATAGTCTATTATACTCAAAATAGTATGCAAGTATATAGATTTCACGTGTTTAAATTTAAATTATTCATGGTGATGCATAATGTGAAATTATTATGAGAAACAACTTTTCATAGATGAATAACTTAAGCTTATATGTTGTTTCTCTATATACATTAATAGGTTAGAAATAGAATAAAAAGTAGGATTAGCTTATAAATTTATAAAAAAGTTAAAAACCGATATAATTCGACAAAAAATAGTAACAGCTTAGCTCTTTTTGAATATAGTATAAGAGGACATCAAGTTCTAATATATCTTAAGAAAGAGGGATGTAGAGAATGCCAAAAAATGAATATGAGCAGAATGAATTTGTAATGGATCAAAATACACAAAAGCTTATAGAAGAGGCTCAAGCTGCCTTCAACACCTTGAAAAATATTGCAAGTAAACTGCAAGCAGTTGGAAATGTAGCACAATTTACAGGTAATGAGGAAGACGATGAGTATATCGAAGACATTGCTACTTTAAGGATTGAAGATGAAGATGATGATGCATTTGACGCATTTGACGATGAAGAGGATGATACAGATCTATCATATTATGGAAGAGACATTGATGCAGGTCATTTTGGTCATAGTGAACAGTTTGGCTTTGGTGGTGGTCGCGGATGTGGATGTGGTTGCGGTTGCAGATGCAAATATAAATATGTACCTAAACCTCAAGTCTATCCATGTGTATGTAGAAGATGTGACCTATTAAGAGCAAAGGCTTATACAAACCTAGTATTAGGTTTAAGTGATCTAAAAGATGCTTTTGATCTTTTGCCAATTGTAAAAGGAAAGTTTGAAGATGCTGTTGAGTCTTTACGAGATGCTAAAAAATTATTTAAAAAGGCAAGAATTTGCTCGATAAGATTTGGCTGCAATTTTTATTGTAGAACACGTGGTAAACGTCGCTGTAAATTTCCAAGATAACGACTATAAATTATATTAGTAAGATGTTTTAAATCCTAAAGTAAAAGGGTAAAAGTCCTAGAAGTGAGGACCTTTACCCTTTTACTTACTTAAAGTTTGATTAATTTTCATAAAAGCATAATCAATGGCAGAAGAAAGGTTAGCGGTATCTTTGCCGCCTCCTTGAGCTGAAAAGAAGCTTCCACCACCTTTACCGTCGACTAACGTTAGTGCATCTTTTAAAAGGTTTCCCATATGCACTTTTTTAAAATCTTTTGAGCACATAAATATAAGGTGTGCAGTAGCCTCATTTTTTACACCAAAGAGCGTAATAACATCCTTAGTTTGAGTCAGTTTTGAGGCAAGTAGTGTAATATATTTAAGATCAACATCTGAATAGATAGATTTTACTATATGAACATGCTTAATTTTTTCACTGGTATTTAGCAAGTCTTGTACCTCGTAGTCGGCTACCTGTGATTTGAGTTTTTTATTTTCAGTAGAAAGCTTATTAAAGTCTTGAGTCAGTTTTTCAATCTTTAGTAGGGCATCTTTTTCACTACATTTCAAGACGCTGCATAGGGATAAGGCAAAGTTATCTTTTGAAAAATAGTCGTAGGTAGCTCTTTTACCACACAAAAAATATATTCTCATACCACTCTTGTATTTTTCCCATTTAAGAATCTTAATCATTTGTACTTCAAGAGTAGAAGCGGGATGAGTACCACAACAGGGGTTTATATCTAAGTCACCAATTTTAATCAGTCTGATCTTCTCACTCGTTTGTGGCAACAACTTTTTTAGAGGTAATTTTTTGAGTTCTGATTTAGAAGGATACAGCGTTTCTACTGGGATGTTAGCAAATAGTATTTCATTAGCAAATAGTTCTACTTTTTGAATCTGAGAAGATTCTAAAAAGCAATCAATATCAATAGTTAGGGTATCTTCGCCTAAATGAAAACCTATTGTATGACAACCAAACTTCTCAAGAAAACAAGCTGAAAGGATATGTTGTCCGAGATGCTGCTGCATAGAGTCAAATCGTTTTTCCCAATCTAATAGACATTTTGCTTTGTGAATTTTTATAGGTTTTTTAGGACTAACATGGTAGATATGTGCATCATGCTCATAGACTAAAGAGATAGGACAGTCCTCTATAAAGCCCGTATCGCTTGGTTGCCCGCCACCTTCTGGATAAAAGCAAGTTTGACTAAGCTCAATATGGAACATATTTTCTTTTTCTATAACTGAAATAATTTCAGCAGTGAATTCTTTTTGGTAGACGTTTTCATAAAAAAGTTTTTGCATGCATTTGAACTCCTTTTAGGTTTTTATATAGTCTTCTAAATGGATTATAATATAGAACAGCAAAAGATAATAGAGCAATGACTAGAATGAGATGATGATAAGAATAGGAGATAAATAAAAAGAATACCTAGAATTATAGTGATAAAAGCTTGAAAACATAGTAAAATAAAAAGAGACGAGTATGTTTTAATACCCAAAATATATATGAGGAGGGGTTTTTATGAGAGAAAATCAAACCTATGTAGTCACTATAAGCAGACAGTTAGGTAGTGGAGGATCTTATATAGGGCAAAAGATTGCAGGAATGCTAGAGATTAAATATGTAGATCGGGACATATTACTCCGCTCCGCCGAAGAGATAGAAGACCCGGAGTCCTTCTGGAGGGGATTTGTAGCTAATTGCTCTTGTAGTTGGCCTTATGTACCACCAAGTTATATTATGCTAACAGAAGATACGCTACATGATAAGTTCAGGGTAATGATGCAAAGGGTAGCTAAGGAACATAGCTGTGTGATTGTAGGGCGGTGTGCTGGATTTATCTTAAGTCAACATCCAAAAACGATTAATATTTTCTTGTATGCAGACAAAGAATGGCGCATTAACAGAATACAGGAACTCCATGGGCTTACAGAAAAACAAGCAAAAAAAGCAGTAGATAAGAATGATTCGGAAAGAGCTAATTACCATTATTTGCATACTGGTGAAAAATGGAAAGATGCAACACAATATGACCTTTGTATTGAGACAAGCAAGATAGGCCTAGACAAGGCAGAACAAATCGTTATAAACTATATCAAGAAATGCCTTGAAGAATAATATTCGGAGGAAAAAGAATGAAGATTACGTGTACAAAAGAAGAATTTAAATCTCTTTTAGATTTAGTTTATGCAGGCAACGTGCTTATTAATAGTATGAGAAGTCAAGAAGAAAGAATACAGGAGTATTCTCAGATGGAACAAAATATATTTGCCATGGCAAAAGACTTTGGATTTGAAGAGCTCATAACGTATGATGAAGAATTCAAAGAATATACGCCTACAGCAGCATATGAGGAAAATGGTGTTGATGAATATATAGATGCTTATGATACCCAAGTGTTTTGGGAAGAACTTGTTATGAGACTTGCAAGAAGAGATGCGCTTAATTATGTAGGAGATGTAGACACAGATATGACTAAAGCACAACTCAAAGAGATGCAAATGAACTTAGAAGAAAAATATGGACAAGAATTTGAAGAAAATAATCTTATGAATCTTAAGCTTGTTAAGTTAGAAGAAGAGCATAGCTAATGGATAAGAATAGAATAGAAAATAGCCATGATGAGATGATTAATTTTGAAGGTATGGATGCTAAGGCTATTTGGGAAGCATCTTATCACAAAGAACTAAATAGTAAAAAACATATTTTGGAGTACATTGATATTACTAAAATGCTAAGTAAAGAGAAAATAAATAGTGAGCAAATACAAAGTGTCTATGTTTTTACAGAAGAACATATAGAAGTCATGAAAGATGCTATTAAACCTAATACCATTTTATACCTAAAAAAGGAATTAAATGCGAAACTAGGGAAGTTTGCCGTCAACAAACATAAAGAGCAGGAAAATCACTTTTTAAAGTTCTTTATGGAGGCTTATCCAAAGAATAAGAGATATAAAGAGTATACATGGGTACTTATGAACTCAAGCAAGATCAATGATGATCAAATACTTCAAACGCTTAAGTGTATTAATGCATGGTGTTTTAAAAATAAGTTAAATAGTGCTGAGAAGAAAGATATTATAGAATTTGTAAAAAAATTAGTGAGTAAAGGGAATTTAAAGTATATTAATCAAGTAAGAAGTTTAGAAGGACTTACTAAGGGTATAGGTATTAAAATTATAGATCTAAATGGCAAGTTTGAGGTTACTCAGTATAAAAAGTGAGTGAAGAAAAGCGTATTTTAAATCACTTTATAGTAGGATAAAAGAAGGTGTTTTGAGTGAAGAGACATCTTCTTTTTCTATAACTGAGTTAAGCATTTTTTAAAGATAGAGTCTCATTGACAAAAAAGTTTATAGGTCTATACTGGAGTTAGATGAAGAAAATTTATAAGATTCTAAATATAGAGGTATAGGAGTGTGAAAATATGGGTATAAAAAAAGTAATTATTTTTATAATGTGCTTAGTGCTTGGAACTGGGGTGCAAGCTGCAGCTTTACAGCCTAATAGCCTTAAGCCTATAACAAGGCAAGAAAGCAGACTTCTTTTAGAAGAAACAATAGGCAGGGTTCTAAGTAAACCAGAACTTGTTACAAGGCCAAATGATGCGATTACAAGAGAAGAAATGGCACTTATGATTGTGAATATATTAGGGTATGAAGATATTGTAAATAAGTTAAAGTCAGAGCCAAATACCTTTAAAGATGTGAAAAACAGTGTTGGAGCCATTAACCTTGTGAAAAGCTTGAAGCTAATAAGTGGTGATAGCAATAACAATTTTAGCCCACATAAAGTACTTACAGCCGCTGAAGTGGCAACCATCATAAAACGTATAGAAGATAGACTAAGTATTCCTATAGATGAATTACATAGCAGTTATGCCATTAGGTCAAGTGATCAGATGACACTTATTAAAAATTTAGATGCAGTAAGCTTTGGGTGGAGCCAAGTTGAATATGATCAATTAAACGACAAGGTAATTATTAATACCACATCAAGCAATCAAAACGATTTTAGTGTGCCCTTGGGTTTTGAAATACCGCTTGCTTTTGCAAAGCAAGAAAATGCCGAGACTTATTTAATGGTCTACCTTAATGATAGGCCAATTAATTTCATAAATGTAGAGAAGCCTATGACACTGGCTACGTATATTTTTAATAACCAGGCAGAAAGAGCAAGCCTGATCCAACAAATCCTAAGTGCAAGCCAACAAATATCTCAAAATGGCAAAGTAGCTGAATTTGATGGTGTAACAATAGATTTTGAGGATTTTTATGATGATTCATTAAAATTAGGATTTAATACTTTCCTAAAAGAACTCAAACAAGAGCTAAATAAAAATAATAAGAAATTAAACGTAGCCGTACAGCCAAATGACTATTATAAGGGGTATGATTATAAAACAATAGGACAAATAGCAGATAGAGTTATTTTAATGGCACATGATTATGGTGCCAAAACTTTAAGTGATGCAGAAATGCAACTAGGATTTAGCGTGACGCCTATTACCCCAATTCATGCTATTTATAAGGTATTAAAAGAAATTACAGACAATGACGTAGGAACAGACCCAAGTAAGGTGATGCTGCAAGTCTCATTTGCAAGCACTCAGTGGCAGGTTAAGGATAATAAGATTATTCATAGAAAGCCTTATACGCCATCCTACGATAAATTATTTACGAGGCTACAAAATAAAAGCACAGAAATCGTCTATTCAAATATTTACCAAAATCCTTATGCCATTTATTACGAGGGAGATATCAAAAATGTTATCTGGTATGAAAATGAGCAAAGTATACAGGCAAAAATAGACCTTGCAAAGATGTTTGGTATCAATAAGATTTCCCTATGGAGATTGGGGACAATTCCAAATTATACAGATGTTTCAAATAAAAATATTCAATTGGATATTGTTACGCAGTTATCACTGGGTGATTAACAAAAAGCTTTATGTCTGCATTTAAGGACATAGAGCTTTTTTAGATCTGAAAGATCATATAGATCTATATAATCATAAAGATTTGAAGTAATAATGCCGATAAATATATCAAGAGAATTGATGAGGTGATGAAATGATAGAAGGCATACAGTCAGTAAATTATGAGGCCTATAATGTCACAAATAGTAGTACTATTAATACATATAAGAATGAAGAGTGTCCTCAAACTTTTAATATTCAAGAAATATTAAAAAGCCTTGGGGAATACACGTATTCAGAAGGTGATAGAGAATATGTTGATGAAACGCTTATAAGTGGATTGAAAAATAAATTTAACATAGAAGAACAGGACATTTATAAACTTAAGAAAAATGGTTATGATTTAGAGCGCTTATATACAGAGGATATGTACTACGCTACAAGCTTGCAAAGTTCTGGAAGTGTTTCGGAAGATCTTTCTAATGATTCTAAAGTTACTCAAATAGAAGAAAAAATAAATGTGATTAAAAATCAAAAGGATAATATGTATCTTTACTCTCTTCATTCAAATGAGACTATTACAATTAATAGTCTCTATCAGAGTAATTATAAAGGAAGCTTTCAAAAAAGCAATGCTTCTTATAGCCAGCAAGATATTTCTAAGATACTTGAAATGAATGGGTTAAGTAATACAAAAGGGAATATGTGGGCAGCACATAAACTTGCTGAGTATGGTATGGATGTAAATAAGCAAGATGTCGTTAAGCTTCAAAATATGAAAGCTGCTGTCGAGTGCTTAGATCAACAAGAAGAGTTTGAACGGGCACAAGAAGACCTAGCTTGTGGCAAAGAACCTGGAGAAAGACCACTGCTTAAAGAGGATCAGAGAATATATGATCCTGAAACCATTCAAAAAATCAAAGAAGAGCTTGCACAGTTAGAAGAGAGTGATATTGAGGAGCTTGTTTCTAATCAAGAAACAATTACAATTAATGATTTAAGAGCGACACTATTTAAAAATACGGATTTGGCTCTAAAACGTAATAAGGCGCTTAGTTTTACGGAAGGGCAAAAAAAATCTGTTGCAGATATAAAAGAACAGATTCATCACATTAGATCCAAACTTACAACTCAGGCAGCTCAAAAGATAAGTGAAAAATTACCACTTGAAAGTTCACAACTTAGCGATGTAGTTAAAGAATTAAAGGCTATAGAAGCTGAAACCATTGCTCAAGCAGCAAAAGAGGCTGATATACCTTTAACTGATGAGAACATAGAAATTATTAGCAATGTTATCAGTGTAAGACAAGAAATTATTGAAAATAGAGCACAGACGTTAGAAGTTGAAGTAGCTACAGATGAACAAATCAAACTAAGTGAAATGCATGCAGCACTTATAAAATATGAGCAGAATGAAACACCAGTCGAGCAAAGATTTGGTGAAAATATAAGGACGGTTGAAGATCAGATAGAAGGGATCTTACAAGCACAAGGCATTACACCAACCGAAGAAAATATACAAGCAGCAAAGGCACTTATTACGAATAACCTAGAGGTTAACGCAGAAAATATTAATCGCACACTTGAGATTATGATAAAGATTAATACCTTTATTGAAGAAATGACACCGTCACGAGCTGCAACACTTATCAAGGAAGGGTTGAATCCTTACCAAGCTTCTATTGATACGTTGCTAAGCTGGATGTCACAAGATAAAGTCGAACAGTTAAAGAGCAGTATAGCGGAAACGATTGTGGCACTGCAAGAAAAAGGCATAGTAAGCAGCGAGCAAAAAGATGCATTAATTGGTTTTTATCGTATTATGCAAGGGGTCAATAATCACAGAGAAGAGGTAGTGGGATATCTCTTTAAGAATAATTTGCCTCTTACGATAGAGAAATTACAAGAAGCTACAAAGTACATAGGAAAACAAGGGGTTATCGAGGCAACTATTGATGATAATTTTGGAGAAATAAAAGAACTTAAGGTTACTAGTCAAACAGCAAAAATGATGTTAGAAGAAAGTAAAGAGCAGATTAGTAAAGGCGTTGACATTATTAAGATGCTAGAGCAGATGAAATTACCTATTACTGAACAAAACATTGACAAGCTTAAAAAAATAAATGCGCTGCTTTATCCACTTATAAAAGAAGAGTTTAAAAAAGAGCTTGGTAAGTTTGAAGGGATGGAGACTTTGCCAAAAAGCTTTTTAGAAAAGCTTGACGTTGTTAAAAAGGTAGATCCTAAAGTGGTAAGTTATATGCTTAGAGAAGGGATATCACCCACAGTTTCAAATATTTTCTGGGTAGATAAGATGGTTAAAAACCCTGATATTTATAAAGAACTTCTTAAAGAAGGCCGATTAATTAAGGAAAACTTGCCACAGTCCTTCAAAGAATTTGAAGACGAATTAGACTATCAAGAAGAGCAAGCTATTAAAAATAAAGAGACTGCATTAGATAAAGGAAATATCTTAGAGTATAGAACCTATAAACAGATAGAGGAAGTCATACATCTTCAAAAAGAATTATCCCAAAAAGATAGCGTTTATCAAATACCTTTTATGGTTGGCGGCGAAGAAAAAATGGTACATCTGTATTTTAATAAAAAGCAAAATAAACAAGCAGACAAGGATGGATCAACCACAGCTGTTATGACTTATGAGACAAAACATTTAGGGACTATCACAGCTTATATTAACTTTAAAGAAGAGGCTATAAGCTATAAAGTTCAAGGAGAAACAAGCCAAATTACTCATAGATTACAAGGTGGTAGTGAGTTTTTGGATGATTTATTAAGTGGGATAGGCTATTTAGTTAAGTCGAGCGAATATGCATCTTATGCAAATGATGAAGCAGTAAGCAGTAAGCCATCGCTTATAAAAAGAGGAGACACTGATTTTGAGGAAGTGGTATAAGGAGGAAAGGGTATGGCACAGAACGATAAAAAGGAAACTCATGAAAAAACAAAACAAGACGATATATTAACTATAGTTGAACAGTTCGTAAATTATTTCGAAAAAATAGACAGGGGTGAGAAAATTGATAACAGTATCCGCAATAGCTAATGCTTCCCAAGGCGAATTGCTATGTATCACCTATGAGATGTTTTTGCATCATATTGAGCAAGCTGTTAAAGAAGTAGAGGAAAACAAAACGGAATGTATTCATAAGGCCATTGAAGTTATTAAAACACTTGTACAGGATTTAAACTTTGAGCTGCCTATAGCTCAGGAATTATTAAGATTATATGTTTATATGCAAGGTGTTTTGCTAGAATATGAAGTAACTGATGAAAAACTAGAACATGTTCACCAGACAATGGAGATGATCTACAAAGGATTTTTGGAAGTAACAAGTCAAGAAGCACAATCACCACCTAGTATGGCGAATGCAGAAGCAATCTATGCCGGGATTACTTATGGCAGAAGTGACCTCAATGAGATGGTGATAAGTGATAAAAATAGAGGCTTTAAAGCTTAAATAAAATGTATAGGAGAAAACTACTAAATGAAAATTAATCATAACATACCAGCACTAAGAACATTGAATCAACTTAATAAAGTTAATGATAAGGCCAGTAAAACGATGTTGAGATTATCCTCAGGGCTTAGAATCAATTCAGCAGCAGATGATGCAGCAGGACTTGCTATTAGTCAGAAAATGGATACACAAGTAAGAGGATTACAGCAAGCCAATAGAAATGCTATGGATGGTATTTCCATGATACAGACAGCAGAAGGATCATATAATGAAGTACATGCTATGCTTCAAAGAATGAGAGAGTTAACAGTTCAAGCAGCCAATGGAACGTATGATGACGCGGATAAGGAAGCTATTAAAGAAGAAATGCTTCAGCTTCAAGAAGAGATTATTGCTATTCAAGATAGAACAGAGTTTAATAAGAAGAAACTTTTGAATGGATCGCATGATAAATATATGCTGCAAGTAGGAGCAAATGAAAATCAATCAATGAAAATTGATGGTTCAGATATGAATCTCGATAATGTCTTAACGAGTTTTTATGGTGTAGGAACAGAAGAGGTAGCTATAACATTGGGAGCGTTGCCAGAGGGCACAACTATTAATGTAAATGGCACGATAACAACCATTGGGACAACTCCACCAGCAGTATCTTCTTATAACGTTCCAGCAAATAGTATGGCTATGATAAAATTTCCAGCAGGGGCT
Organism: uncultured Clostridia bacterium; assembly: GCA_937921505.1. Lineage (GTDB taxonomy): Bacteria > Bacillota > Clostridia > Lachnospirales > Cellulosilyticaceae > FMMP01. Next base: position 14,607 of record CAKZUB010000108.1, read on the forward strand.
ACGCCTACTACGGTGGGAATTGGAACAACTCCAGTGACGAATGTGTCAATAACAGAAGGGGAAAAGTTGGTGTTGCAAACAGGACCAACAGCTGTTACTCTTGCTGATACAGGAACAGCAATCTTAGCAGTTGACTCTAAAGCATCTATTATTTTGCCTATGCCAAATGAAAATAATAAGAGCTTCTTAGATTTAAGCGATAATGAAAGTGCTGATAAAGCTTTAATAAGACTTGATCAAGCTATTGAAACAGCTTCAAAAATAAGAGGTAAACTTGGGGCTTATCAAAATAGACTAGAACATACAGTGAGTAATTTAGGTGTAAGTGAAGAGAACATTACAGCCTCGTTATCACGTATACAAGATGCTGATATGGCACTTGAGATGGCAAACTTTACACAGCAAAATATCCTCTCACAAGCAGCTACGGCTATGCTTGCCCAAGCCAACCAAAGACCACAACAAATCTTACAACTTTTACAACGATAATAACAAGAGCATCCTTAGATTTACCTAAGGATGCTCTTGTTATTTAAGTATCTTATCTATAACGAGGCTGTAAATAACGGCTATAAAATTAACTAAAATGTGAGATGAGATGGTATAAAAGCTTGGAAGTTTAGGCTATACTCCTACAAAAGGAGGGGGATAGATGAAGAGGAAAAAAAGGAATGTAATACTTGAGGGGGAGAAAACAATGCTCGCTCAAGAAGTATTTAAAGTCCAAGAAGAAATGGCGGCGGCATTAGAAAGTTTTTCAGATGTCATAGAGCCAGAGCTTATGGATTATTATACCTACTGTTACAAGGCAAATGAAATCAAACATAGTTACTTGCTTAAAAAGCTAAAAAGAATTTATTATAATAGTAATCAATAAAAAAGTTATTTATAGAAGAGTCCCTGCATATCCATATAATAGTACAGGCTATTTAATCATAATGTTAAAATGAGAGTATATGGGGGGATTATTATGTTTGGTATACATCCAGCAATTTTAATATCTATAGGCGTTTGTATTGTAATTTTGTTATGGGTATTATTTAAAGAAAAGTTTATACAAGTGGTAGTTAGGATGATAGTAGGATGTATTGTGATATATGGACTAAATGGGTTGCTGCCACAATATGCAATAGGAATCAATGCAATCAGTTTAGGGTGTTCAGGTATACTGGGTATTCCAGGAGTAGCTATGCTTTATATAGTAGGGGCTATTGTATAAGTAAAGGCTTAATTATTAAAAGAGGAAAATCTAAAAAGTGAATTTTAATTTACCTTTTAGATTTTCCTCTTTTTTAATAATTAATAAGTAATATGGATTTTACAGTTTATAAAGAAGATATAATAGCATTTAGATCTTTTGATACTGCCTCAAGTGAAGAAACGCTAAGTGTAACATCTTGACTTCCTTTAGAAACATCTTTAGATAACTGATCAACATTTTCTGCGGTAGCAAGTATTTCCTCAGAAGCTGCGGCTTGCTACATCTTGTGCAATAGTATTAATAGAGTCAATATTTTCTAATATACTTTGAATCGTAGTATTTGTTTCGTGGACTGAGGTGAAGATGCCATCAAAGGTGATGCCAGCATGGTCTATTAGGGCAGCACTATTACCAATTTGTTCTACATTCTGACCTGTCTTAGTAAGTACTCCTTGAATAACTGAATCTACTTGATGAATAAGTGAGCTAATATTTTGGGTTGCTTGAGAGGAGCTTTCAGCAAGCTTTCTGATTTCGTCTGCTACAACTGCAAAGCCTCTGCCTGCTTCGCCAGCTCTTGCAGCTTCAATTGCTGCATTAAGCGCCAACAAGTTAGTCTGGCTAGCTATGCTTTCTATAACATTAATAATAGTATTAATCTGCAAAGTTGACTCTTTGGCTTCTAAGACAGATGAAGCCAATTCTTGAATAGAATTTTTAATAAGGTTCATCTCATGTGTGATGCGCTGCATATCCTTTTTGCCATTTTCAGAAACCACTTGTGCAACCATAATCTTATCTTTGGCAATATGACCTTTACTAGAAGTTGTGCTAACGATAGCAGCTAAATCATTAGTACCTGTTGCTACTTCGCTTATAGAAAGAGCGAGCTCTTCTACGGTTCTGGCCATTTCGCTCATGGAGCTCGATTGACTTATAGCAGACTTACTCATAGTTTTTGAAACTGTTGTTGTTTGACTCGCGGTATCATTTAAATTATAAGAAGTATTTATGATATTTTCTATAATGCTTCTAAGAGCAAGAACTAGTTTAGAAGTTGAATCAGCGATTTTTCCAATTTCATCTTTTCCTTTAACTGTTACTTCAGCGCGAAGGTCGCCTTGGGCTACTAGGTCAATAGTATGAGATAGATCTTTAATGGGTTTAGTGATATAATGCACAATACGTTCGGTAGCAATTGACATTAAAATAAGAGATACTAAAATAATGATTAACATTATTATTTTATAACCATTTAATAGACTTAATATTTCTTTTTCAGGAGCTACAGCTACTAAAGTTCAATCTATAGATGGAATACGTGTAAAGCTAACTATTTGTTTAGAGCCTTGTAGTGTATACGTAGTTCTGCCTTTTTCAGATGAAGCCAGCTTTTCAGATAAATCCTGTAGTTTTCCATCCTCAATTGAGGTTAAGTTCTGCATAAGTAGAGTAACATCTGGATGTGCAACGATAGCATTATCAGTAGTATTAACAAGGTAAGCATAACCAGTATCTCCAACTTTAATGTCGCTGATAATCTGAGAGATTGTATCAAGTAAAATATCACTTGAGAAAACGCCTCTTAAGTTACCAGCTGCATTTTTAATCTGGCCACTTGCACTGATAGCCATTTTGCCTGTAGATTGACCTAGGTAAAGTGCTATAAATTTAATTTCGGGATGATTAAGACCTTCTATATACCAGGGTCTTTGTCTGGGATCGAAATCACTATCAGGTATCCAGCCGGAACCATCAATTATTTGTCCTTCTGTAGTACCTATATATAAATCAGTAATACCTTCATGTTTTTTTACTAATTCAGACAAGTAGTTAAGTTCTATATCTGGGTGTAAGTTGTTTTTTTCAACAGCTTCTTTTGTACTATCAACTATAGTTAAGTGATTACTTAACCAACCATTAATTTCTGCAGCATAAGTATCGGCTGTTTGATCTAAAAGTTGATAAGAAAGGTTCATAATAACTGTTCTTGCAAATGAGTAGGAAATAAAAGAAGTTATACCAATTAACAATAATGTAAGGGGGATGATTTTTAAAATCATTTTAAGCTTTAGACTCTTCGTGCGTGTAGGCCTCCTGAGAAATTAATTCGTTATAAATAACTTTTATAAATTTAAGAGTATATAAAACGTAATCTTGAAGTTTATTTCGACAATTTTTATGTTTTACATAATAGAATGTGTCGAGAAGTTAAAATGTTTTTTCTGGAAAATATACAAAAAATGTAAAATATAATCGTTATAGAATATAAAAACAGCTATTAACATTCTGTGGATAAAGTTGTTGATAATGAAAAAATATAAATTGTGGATTTGTGGATAAGATTTAATGATTTACTATATAAGTATTACAAAAACGCTGTTTTTATGCTTGACGATTATTAACAGATATGGTATTATAGTTGTGGATATAGGTGTGTACAATATTTGAGTTTGCAAGCTATATTCACATTGAAGTTAAAATGTACAACAACATATCAATCCCTTAATGCTCTATATATATAGAGCCCTTTTTTTTGCTAAAAATAGAAAAAGGATTTTGAGGGTTACCATATATAGGTATAAAGTATAGCTATTTTGTATAGAATATAAATACCAATGATAAATATCATATATATGGAGGATTATATGGATCTATTAGAGCGTATTAATGACTATATAAAAAATGTAAAGAATAATGCCTATGTGTATGCTATACAAAAGCTAGGCATAGAAGTATTTATAAATTATATAAAAAGTAATAATCTTACAGGAGACCTAGTAGATATTCAAGATATTAAAATGGATAAGCTTTTGCTCTACTGGATTCCTAAGAATAAAAAGTATCTTAGTGAACTGCAAGCTTATCAGATTGTTTATACAGTACATGACATCTATCAGTATTTATTAAAAGGCAGTGAGGATAAAGATACGAATACGCCAACTATACTTGATATCTACGCAGAGGAATATATGAGAGTCTATAGAGCCCGGAATATGCTGCTTAAAATGACTAAAGATCCTATTCTAGCAACAAACCCTCTTGTTATAGATCTTAATTATTATAAAAATAAGAAAAAGAAAAGTGACTCTGTAGAAATGGCAACCACTTATGAACAAGCGATTTTTAAAGTTAAAGAGTGTAAAGAGGGCGGACAGGTTGTTCTTACAAAGCTTTATCAAGATAAAGCTTATAAGTTGCTTTTAGAATACCCTACCTATAAGTACTTTAAAAAAGGGGATTTGCTTCATGCTATTATAAAAAAGAAATTATTTTATGTCTATTGGGAAATTCAAGAGATTAAATCGTATTATATGCCAGAAGCAGAGGCTTATTTATAATACGTGCTTTTCTTTCATAGCAAACTTAGGTATAATCAACCTAAGCTTGTTATAATGGATAAATATAATATATGACTACATAATGAAACAGTGAATACGTCACTTAGATAATATCAAAATGGATAGAATGTTTAAAGAAGGAGGGGATAACTATAATGAAAATTACATTTTTACTTGCTCAATGTACAACACAATATTTAAAAGACAGTATAGCGATTATCACAAAAGTTTTAAGGGAGCTAGATATAGAAGTAGAGGTAGCGGAGCTTTATAGACTGCCTTATTTTAATGGTAAGAAAACTAAGGAAATGGATCAGTTAGTGGAGATTATTGATTCAAGCAAAGGTGTTATTGCAGTAACTCATGTACCTATGTTATCGATGCATGGTGCTATGCAGACTTTTTTTGATTGTGCGACAATATATGACCCAGAAAAGTTTAATAAACCTATTTTAGCGCTTACATATAGTGAGTGGTTAGGGGAGAATGAGGCAGCAGAAAAGATTCTTAAAAATTGGAGCATAATAGGGGGAGCAGAAGGGTACAAACTAGGTCTTAACAAAAACATAGACTTTAGTCATATTTCGCCTAGATTAGAAAGATTAGCTGAGGATTTTTATAGACTTATTAAACAAGATAGGCAAAATATAGCATCAACAGAAAGACAACTATATAATTATCTAAAATCAGGACAAGTTTTAGATAGTTTAGGTAGTCATCTTAAAGAAAAGAGCGGACTAAAGGAACAGAAACCTTCTCACAAACCCGCAGCCCAAGTAAAAAGCTTTGTAGATATTTTAAGACAAGAAAATAAAGTTCAAGAGTCAAAGGATGTAGATGAGGAAGCTCATTCAGACTTATCAACAAAAGAGCAGACTATTAAGGAAATTGCAAACTTATTAAAAAAGCAAGTGATTGAAGAGGGATTAGAAGAAGAGAAACAGACATTTACAGCTATTAGTTCTGGAGTATATAAAAAGCCAACTCTAACAAGCGTATCACAGTTTAGCAGCAAAAGGCTGCAGCAAATTCCTCATTATTTTATAGCTAAGCATGATAAAAGTTTAGAAATGATCCTTAAGTATACGATTACAAATTCTAATGAAGAAGGTTTTATCATTATTAAAGATGGAGATTGTGAATATGTAGAAAATGTTGAAGCTGCTGCTATTGTTGAGTTTATTTTATCAGAAGAGACTCTTACAGAAATTTTGGCAAAAAAAATTACTTATCAAAAGGCATTTATGCTAGGTAAACTTAAGGTAAAAGGGAATTTTGCTATTTTGCCTAAACTGGATCAAGTTTTTACATCTGTATAAAAGGAGAGGGACTATATGAAAGAAGATTGTATTTTTTGTAAGATCATTAATGGAGACATACCTTCATTTACAATTTATGAAGATGAACGATTTAAAGTGATATTAGATAGGTTTCCAACATCACCTGGGCATGCGCTTATCTTGTCTAAATGCCACCATGTGGATATATTTGATATGCCAGATGAAATAGCAGTAGGAATTTATCCGTTAGCTAAAAGAATGGCTGAGCTTCTTAAAGCAGCAACTGGAGCTGATGGCATTAATATTATCCAAAATAATGGAGAAGCTTCTGGACAAGCAGTATTTCATTTTCATCTGCATCTGATTCCAAGAAAACACGGAGATAGGATAAAGCTTAACCAGACATCGGCACAAGATACTACACTTGAGGAATTGTCGGAGATGTTCCGAATAATTAAAGCATATGAGAAAAAGATGTAAGAGAAAGTATAGAAAAATATATTTAGAAAGCCCCCACAAGTAACTTAAGGGGGCTTTCTGACTAACTATAGCTAGAATCATTATTTTAAAATTAATTTCTAGAAGGACATTCGAAATATTCTTTATACCATATAAGAAACATAAATACAGTCCAGATTTTGCGGCTATTATCAACTTTGCCATTGTAGTGATTATCTAGCAAGTTGATGAGGTTATCGGTATCAAAGTATTTATTTGCTACACTGCCTGTAAGCGTTTCTTTGACAATATTATAATACTTATCTTCTCTAAGCCATACTCTTATAGGAACTGGAAAACCTAGTTTTTTCTTATTAGCTACTGCGGGAGGAAGGTTGCGTTTTGCTGCAAGTCTCATAGCAAATTTAGTATTTTCTTTATTAACCTTGTATTTAACAGGAACTCTAGATGCTATTTCAAATATTTTTTTGTCTAAGAAAGGTACACGAAGCTCAAGGGAATGCGCCATACTCATTTTATCTGCCTTAAGAAGGATATCTCCTGCAAGCCACATGTGCATATCTAAATATTGCATTTTGGTGACGTCTGCTTTGTTTTTTACCTTATCGTAAATAGGTTTAACGAGCTCGAAAGGATCTTTAGCAGAAGTTTTGATTTTAAGGAGCGACTTGCGCTCTTGTGCAGAAAACATGTAGGCATTGCCAACAAAGCGTTCTTCTATGTCTTTGCTTGCACGGACTAAGAAGTTTTTTCCTTTGAAACTAAAGGGAATAAGTGTAGCCACAGAAGCTAAAAATTTACGTATAGCTTTAGGTAATTTTCTATAGAGTGCGGTATCTATAGGTTCTTTATAAATGTTATAACCGCCAAAAAGCTCATCTGCACCTTCGCCAGATAACACGCCTTTAACATGTTTGCTGGCAAGCTCGCTTACAAAGTATAAAGCAACTGCAGAAGGATCTGCTAAAGGCTCATCCATATGATACTGTACTTTAGGAAGAACATTCCAGTATTCTTCAGGGGAGATTACTTTATGTTTGTTAGGGATATTAATTTCTTTGGAAAGTTCTTTTGCATAGCTAATTTCATTGTAGTTCTCATTATCAAAGCCTACTGTAAAGGTATTATCTCCATTGAAGCAACTTGCAACATAGCTCGAATCAACACCACTAGATAAGAAACAGCCTACTTCTACATCACTGATCTTATGAGCCTCTATAGATTCTTTCATTCCTATATCTATAGTATCTACAAAATCTTCAAGTGTACCATCTGTTTCATTAAAAGTAGGCTCCCAATAACGCGTTATAGTCATGGTACCCTCTTTAAGTACAAAAAAGTGAGCAGGAGGAAGTTTGAAAATATCTTTGAAAAATGTCTCAGGAAGTGCAGAATACTGAAATGTCAAATAAGTCTCAAGAGCTTCCTCGTTAAGTTCTCTTTTTACATGAGGATATTCTAGTATGGATTTGATTTCAGAAGCATAAACAAAAGTATCATTAAAAAGAGTATAATAAAAAGGTTTTATGCCAAAAAAATCTCTGGCTCCAAATAAAGTTTTTTCTTGCTTGTCCCAGATTACAAAAGCAAACATGCCTCTTAAATAAGATAAAAGATCTGTGCCATACTCCTCATAACCATGAATAAGAACTTCAGAGTCACTATGCGTTTTAAAGACGTGACCTGCCGTGATAAGCTTATCTCTAATGTCTTGGTAGTTATAGATTTCACCATTGAAGGTAAGTACAAAACGGCCATCTTCATTATAAAGGGGTTGTGCACCAGCTGAGAGATCAAGAAAGCTAAGGCGCCTAAATCCCATGCCAATAGAATCATCACTATATTTACCACAACTATCGGGGCCGCGGTGAGCTATTTTATTCATCATATCTGTTAAGACTAAATCTTTATCCTCTAAATTTGTATCTATAAAGCCACAAAAGCCACACATATGTAAGGGCTCCTTTCTTGAAATATACACAATGACTTTAACATATATCTTGTTTAAAATCAATCCGATGATTAGCATACAGTTAGAGTATTACCGACTCATATGATACTAAACACATTTATAAAAATATATTAAAAATTTATCAAGACATTTAGTATAGAAAGAGTTAAGATATACTTAATGACTTTAGTAATATATGATATAATTAGAGTGCTTAAATAGTGAACGGGATAATCAATTTTTAAATATAAACAGCTCACAGCGTAAGATGCAGCATAGGAGGAAGCAAATGAGTCTATATAAGATACTTTTAGTAGATGATGAAGAGGAAATCCGAAAAGGAATTATTAAAAAAATAAAATGGGAAGAACTGGGGTTTTGTGTTATTGGAGAAGCAGAAAACGGCGTTGAAGCACTCGATATTATAGATAAAACAGTTCCGGATATCGTTTTTACAGATATTAGAATGCCTTTTATGGATGGTATTAAATTGGCTGAAAATATTAAGTATCGCTTCCCAACCACAAAAGTAATCATATTATCAGGATTTGATGACTTTGAATATGCACAAGTAGCTATTAAGTTAGGTGTTATGCGCTATATTTTAAAGCCTATTAATTCTATAGAAATGAATGAAATTCTTAAGGAACTTAAAGGTATTTTAGATGAAGAAATATTAGCAATCAACAATATAGAGAATCTTAAGATGAATTATCAAAAGAGTTTACCACTTCTAAGAGAAAGATTCTTAAACCATTGGATAGCAGAATATGTTACAGATCAGGTTATTGCCGAAAATATTAATAGTTTTGAACTAGGTTTAAATGCAGATCATTTTATTGTTGCGGTGATTAGACCAGACGATTTTGTTAAAGAAATAGAAGACTCCAATTTAGCAAAAAATAAGAGCTTATTAAAAATTGCTATTTTTAATATTTGCGATGAAATTGTAAGTCTTAAAGATTTAGGAATAGCTTTTATGAAGATGAATGAAATTGTCCTTATTATGCCTCTTGTACAAGAAGACAACCTTAAGACAAAAGAAATGGTATTTATGGGACTTGATCAGATTAGAGCTACTGTGCAGAAATATTTAAATACAACGATTACAATAGGTGTAGGAACGATATGTGAGTCAAAACCTATGCTCTATAAGTCTTATGAAGAAGCTATAGCGGCTCTAGATTATACTGTTATTGTTGGACGCAATAGAATCATCTATATAGAAGATATAGAACCTTCTCATTCTCTTGAGGTAATTTTTGATGAAAAAGATGAGCGAGAACTTTTAGCAGCTATCAGAATAGGAAATGCGCAAAAAATTAATGAAGTAATCAGTTCGTTAGTAAGCAGAATAGAAGGAATTTCTTTAGCACTTAAGGATTATCAATTTTATATCTTAGATATTATCTCGAGTATTCTTAAGTTAAAAAGAACGATGGAGCTAGACTTATCAAGCTTATTCAATAAAGAAGATAATTTTCTAACGATCATTAATAACTTCAAGACAAAAGATGAAATAAAAGAATGGCTTTGTAATATTTGCATTATGTTGTCAAAAGAAATCTCTCTTAAAAGAAATTCAAATAAAAACGAACTTATAGAAAAGGCTAAGGATTATATCAAGCAAAACTATTTTGACGAAGAACTTAGCGCAGAGAAATTATGTAACTATTTACACATATCTACCAACTATTTTTCTGCTTTATTTAAAAAAGAAACTAAGCTTACATTTACAAGCTATTTAACACTTATTCGAATTGATAAAGCAAAGGAACTCTTAAGAACAACTGAGTTTAAGGCTTTTGACATAGGAAATAAGATAGGTTATTCAGAAGGGCATTATTTTAGCTATGTATTTAAAAAAGCTACGGGTATATCGCCAACGGAGTATAGAAATGGAAAAGACTAATAAACAAGGTAAAACCTTGAAACTAAGAAGTATTAAGTCTTTGATGATTATTTACTTCACAACAATTATTGTAATTGGTATGCTATTTACAGGAATTTCTCTTTATGAAAAATTTAGGTCTACCTCAGAAGCTTATGCAAATAAGGCTGTTGATCAGCTTCTCACTCAAGTTAAGTATAGTTTAGATACGTATACCCGTAATATGATGAATATATCCAATACACTTTACTATAAGATTATTAAAAAGCAAAATATAGCGAGTAATAATTTTGCAAGTGAAATGAATGTTATTCAAACGACAAATAATGATATTGCGAGCCTTGTATTATTTAAAAGTAATGGCGAGCTAGTAGCCAATAGTCATTATGCAAAATTAAAAGAGGGGCTAGATGTAACAACACAAGAATGGTTTCAAAATTCACTAGAGAGGCCGGAGAATATTCATTTTTCCAGTCCTCATAAACAAAACTTGTTTGAAGACTATGATCAGAGAGTGATCTCGCTAAGTCGGGCGGTATCACTTAATGAGAATGGAAGGATTATACAAGGCGTTTTGCTAGTTGATATGAATATGAAAGGAATTGAAAATATATGTGGAGCCATTTCAGAAGATGATGCAGGAAGCATCTCTATATTAGCTGCAAGTGGCAATATGATTTATGGAGATCCGGTACAAGTAGGTAGTTATAATAAAAATCTTAGCTATAAAGAAGACGGTAACTATACCCGTATAGTAGATAACAAAAGAACGCTTATTACAGTTAAAACGGCTGGATACACAGGGTGGAAGATTGTAGGAACATGGAGACTCGATAAAATTCTTTTTACCTATAGGGAACTCAACTATTTTTTAATTGCAGTATTAATAGTAGGAATAGCCATGTGTATAGTTGGAACGCTTTTTATTTCATCAAGATTATCTTCACCGCTTTATAAACTTCAAAAGTCTATGAAGCTTGTAGAGGAGGGACGATTTGATATACAAATAGATGAAAGTGGCGAGTATATTGTTTCGCATTTAGCGAAAACCTTTAATACAATGGTAAGCCGCATAAAAGAACTGATGCAAGAAATTGTTATAGAACAAGATGGTAAGAGAAAGAAGGAACTAGAGGCGCTGCAATCTCAGATTAATCCGCATTTTCTCTACAACACACTAGACTCTATTATATGGCTTGCAGAAAGTGATAAAAAAGAAGAATCCATTATGATGATTACAGCATTATCAAGATTTTTTAGAATAGGTATTAGTTCTGGTAGAAATATTATTACAGTAAGAGAAGAACTTGAGCATGCTAGAAACTACCTAGCTATTCAAAAGATAAGATATAAAAATAAATTTGAATTTAACATTATAGCAGATGAAGATGCACTAAGTGCTAAAACATTAAAACTTATTTTACAGCCACTTATTGAAAATGCATTATATCATGGTATTGAATATATACTTGATAAAGGAAAGATAGACATTTCTGTAAGAGTGAATAAGGATGAACTCATCTATGAAATAAGAGATAATGGCATAGGGATGACAGAAGAGAGGCGTTTGAAACTTTTTGATAAAGAGCAAGAAATTAAAACGAAAGGGTCAGGTGTGGGTGTTAAAAATGTTAATGAGAGAATAAAATTGTATTATGGACAAAATTACGGGTTGCAAGTAGAAAGCAAACTAGAAGAAGGAACAACTATACACATGAAAATACCTTTAACTTATACTTGATGTTAGAATCTTTTAGAGAATAGGGATTAAATAGAAGGAGGAATTATAATGAGGGGAAGTTTGAAAAAGATAGGTTCCTTGATTTTATTAAGTGTAATAGGACCTTTAAGTTTATCGGGATGTACGCCTTTATCTATTACAAATACTTCTCTAGCATCAGGGAAAAACCAGATGAGAGTGGGAGTAGTGCTTTATAATGCAGCAGATCCTTTTATTATGAATATGTGTGATAGCATTATACATTATGGGGGAGAAGAACAAAAAATTTCTCAGATACAAATTATTATTGATGTAATGGATAGTAAAAATAATCAGCAGCTTCAAAATACACAAATAGATGAACTTATTAAACAAAAGTACGATGCTATAGCTGTTAATATAGTTGATCGCACAGAGTCGGCAAATATTATTGATAAAGTAAAAGAGGCTAAAATCCCTATCATTTTTTTTAATAGAGAACCTGTTCCACAAGATATGAATAAGTGGGACCAGGTTTACTACATAGGAACTAGTGCAGCAGAGGCTGGAGAAATGCAAGGGCAGATACTTCTAGAAGCTATTGAGAGTGGAATGAAAATTGATAGAAATAGAGATGGCATTATCCAATATGTCATGCTAGAAGGGGAGCCGGGACATCAAGATAGTATTTTAAGATCTTATCATAGTATTAAGGTGTTGGAGGACGCAGGTATTAAAACAGAAAATCTAGCCGTAGATACAGCGATGTGGCAAAGAGGAGAGGCGAAAAACAAAGTATTAGAATGGGTCGAACAGTTTGAAAATCATATCGAGGTGATTTTATCTAATAATGATGAGATGGCATTAGGTGCTATAGAAGCTTTAGAGGAGAAAGGATATTTTGAAGATGACAAAAGTATTCCAGTTATTGGTGTAGATGGGCTAAGTCAAGCACTGCAAGCTATAAATGATGATAAAATATTAGGAACAGTTTTAAATAATGCAGATGAGCAAGGTAAAGCTATTTTTGGTAAATTGTATAATCTCTCTACAAAAGAGCAGTCACAAGTTGTACTAGATTATGAGAATGATGGCAAGTACTTATGGATACCACATAAAATAATTACTAAAGAAACTATGAATTAAGTAAAAAATTATAACAAAGCAGATAAAAAATAGTACGAGAAATAAAAAACCTTATTTATAACACTATCTATTAGGTAAAAATAGCACATAACACCATAAGAAAACTTATTTAAAGTACAATGATTTATGAGTACAATAAGTATAAGGTATTCAACGAGATATCTGAGAAAACTTAATACTCAAGGGGGAAAAAAATGAAAAAAATATTTAGTTTTTTACTTATTGGAACAATGGCTTTAGGAATGACGGCTTGTTCACCAAGCAAACCAGCAGCAGCAGCACCAGCAGAAAGTGCAAAAACTGAGGCAGCAGCACCAGAAGCAGCACCAGCGGCAGCAGAAGAGTTACCACTTATCGGAGTAACTATTTATAAATATGATGATAACTTTATGTCTTTTGTAAGACAAAACATTGAAAAAGCAGCAGAAGGTAAAGCGCAGCTTATTATGAATGATTCACAAAATGACCAAGCAAAACAAAATGACCAAGTAGATGCAATGATCGCAAAAGGCGTTAAAGCCCTAGCTATTAACTTAGTTGATCCAGGCGCAGCACCAGCTATAGCGGACAAAGCAAAAGCAGCAGGTATTCCTGTAATATTCTTTAATAAAGAATATCCAGAAGGTACAGATAAAGTTGGTTATGATAGTGCTTGGTATGTTGGTACATCATCGGCTGAAGCTGGAGTTATTCAAGGAGAGCTTATGGCAGATGCATGGAAAGCTAATGCAAGCTGGGACACAAATGGTGATGGAAAAATGCAATATGTAATGCTTATGGGTGAACCAGGACATCCAGATGCTGAAGCAAGAACAAAAGAATCAATTGCAACAGTTGAAGCATCAGGTATAGGCGTACAAGAACTTGCTAAACAAACAGGTATGTGGGATGCAGCAAAAGGTAAAGAGCTTATGGAAACATGGCTTGCAGCTCATGGTGAAAAAATTGAAATGGTAGTTTGTAACAATGATGGTATGGCTTTAGGGGCTGTAGAAGCTCTCAAGGCGGCTGGATACTTCACAGGAGATAAATTTATGCCAGTTGTTGGTGTAGATGCAATACCAGAAGCACTTGACCTTATTAGTAAAGGACAAATGGCTGGTACAGTACTTAATGATGCTGATAACCAAGGTAGAGCAACTATAGAACTTGCAATTAATGCAGCACTTGGCAAAGACGTTCTTGAAGGAACAAGCTGGGTATTAGATGCAACAAGAGCTGTTCGTGTACCTTACGTAGCTGTAACAAAATAATTATTTATTTAATGTGCAGGCAAGGACCGATTCGTAGTTCTTGTCTGCAAATATTTTATAGTAAAGTGTGGTGAACTCCATAATGACAAATAAACAATATCTGCTTGAGATGAAAGATATTAACAAAGAATTCCCAGGAGTTAAAGCATTAGATAATGCGCAGGTTTATCTTGAAGCAGGAACAGTTCATGCTTTAATGGGAGAAAATGGGGCGGGTAAATCAACGCTCATGAAATGTTTGTTTGGAATCTACCTAGAAGATTCAGGCGAGATCTACCTTAGTGGTACAAGAGTTAATTTTATAAGTCCTAAACAGGCACTTGAACATGGGGTATCCATGGTACATCAAGAGCTCAATCAAGTAAGACAAACCCGTGTAATGGATAATATTTGGCTTGGTAGATTTCCGACTAAGGGGATTATTATAGCTGAAAAAGAAATGTATGAAAAAACTAAGAAAATATTTGAAGAATTATCAATAGAAATTGATCCAAAAGAAAAAATAGAAAATTTATCCCTTTCTCAGCAACAGATGGTTGAGATAGCTAAAGCAGTTTCATATAATTCCAAAGTTATTGTAATGGATGAACCGACTTCATCACTTACAGAAAAAGAAGTTGAGCACTTATTTAAAATTATTAATAAGCTAAAAAGCCAAGGATGCGGCATTATATATATATCTCATAAAATGGAAGAAATTTTGAAAATATGTGACGATGTTACAGTTATGAGAGATGGTAAGTGGATTGATACTCAGCCGGCAGCGCAGCTCACTACAGATAAAATTATTAACTTAATGGTTGGAAGAGACTTAAGTCACCGTTTTCCGCCTAAAGATAATGTGCCTGGAGAAGTCATATTGGAAGTTAAGAATCTTACTGCAACCTATCAGCCTTCTATAATAGATGTATCTTTTGAACTTAAAAAAGGAGAAATACTTGGTATTGCAGGCCTTATGGGTTCAAAGAGAACAGAAGTTGTTGAAACGCTATTTGGCGTTAGAAAAAAAGAGACTGGTGAGTTTATTTTGCATGGCAAGTCAATAGCTAATAAAAATGCTCAGCAAGCTATTAGAAATGGATTTGCTTTATTAACAGAAGATAGAAGACAAACTGGTATTTTTGGAGTGTTAGACATTAAGTTCAATTCAATTATTGCTAATATTTCGGCTTATTGCAACAAACTGGGTGTACTCAATGGTAAAAAATTAGCTAGTGATACGCAGTGGGTTATTGATAGCATGAGCGTTAAAACACCACATCAAAAAACCCTTATAAGATCTTTATCAGGAGGTAATCAACAGAAAGTTATTTTAGGAAGATGGCTTCTTACAAATCCAGAAATACTTATGTTAGATGAACCTACAAGAGGTATAGATGTTGGGGCTAAATATGAAATCTACCAACTTATCTTAGATCTTGCAAATAAAGAAAAAGGAATAATTATGATTTCTTCTGAAATGCCAGAACTATTAGGGATAACTGATAGAATTTTGGTCATGAGTAATGGCAGAGTAGCTGGTATCGTGAATACAAAAGAAACAAATCAAGAAGAAATTTTAAGGCTGGCAGCCAAATATTTATAAAGGAGGAAAATCATAATGGATAAAGTTAAAGCATGGGACAAAAAGAAAACCCTAGACTTTCTACTCAATAATGCAATATATATCGTTCTTTTATTACTTGTAGGAGTTATTATCTCTATGGATAATAGTTTCTTATCTATCAAAAACTTTACATTTATTATTACGCAAGCTTCTACACGTATGATTCTTGCTCTTGGAGTTGCGGGACTCTTAGTACTTGCGGGGACAGACCTTTCAGTTGGTCGTATGGTTGGGCTTGCAGCGGTAGTATCTGCTTCGCTTTTACAAGAGCCAGAGTATGCAAGAAGAATTTTTCCAGCTATGCCACAGCTATTTATTTTGTGGCCGATCTTACTTTGTATTCTTTTAACAACGATGTTTTCTACAATAAATGGACTTGTTATAGCAAAACTTAAGGTTACGCCGTTCATTGCTACACTCGGTATGCAGCTAGTAATATATGGGGTTGCCTCTATATATTATGATACAGTTGGGGCATCACCAATAGCAGGGCTTGATCCCAAGTTTACTAGGTTTGCACAAGGAAGTCTGGATCTGGGGATTGTGAATATCCCATACTTAGTTATTTACGCAGCTATTGTTACTTTAATCGTATGGTTTGTATGGAATAAGACGAAACTTGGTAAAAATATGTTTGCGGTAGGTGGTAATCCGGAAGCGGCAGCAGTTTCTGGAGTAAGTATTACAAAAACTATTATTCTTGTATCCGTAATGGCTGGTATTCTTTACGGTTTTGCAGGCTGTCTAGAAGTAGCGCGTACAGGAAGTGCTACAAATAACTTAGGAAATGGTTATGATCTTGATGCTATTGCAGCAGTCGTTGTTGGGGGAGTATCCTTTAGCGGAGGCGTAGGATCTATAGCGGGTATCGTAACAGGGGTATTTATCTTCCAAGTTATTAACTATGGACTAGCTTATGTTAATGTAAGTCCTTATATTCAATATATTATAAAAGGTCTTATTATTATCATAGCTGTAGCGATAGATGCAAGAAAGTACATTAAGAAAAAATAGAAAACAGTTTATAGGTCCATTATAGGGGCAGTATAAATAGATATCATGAAACAGGCTACCTCACTTCTTATAAGAAAAGAGAGGTAGCCTGTTTTTTATTAAGTTATTAAGTGTGAAATAGATAAAAATGTTTTCTTTAAACGCATCTGTAGAAGCAACTAGAACCAGAGTTGCCGTAAAGTTTTTGCTGTTGTAGCAGAAGAAATAAAAAATTAGTGATATTATAAATCATATACAACTTAAAAAAGTTGAAAATATTAAGAAGCTGTGATTAATCTATATTGACTTGGTATAGAATGAGATAGTATTATAAGTATAATAGAAAAATAATAAAAAAGATTTTTTAAGCTCATAAATAGTAGGTATTTGTTTATGAGCTGCACTATTTTGGGTGAAATACAGAGGACACGCTTAGCTGTTAAAGGAGAACCAATGCCTTTTGACAAAGAAGTAGCAGATAAAGTGGCACAAGCAGTTATAAGTTCAGTAAAATAGGGAGGTTGAACAAGTGAATACCATTGTACTTACAGGTGGTGGTACCGCAGGACATGTAACACCTCATATTGCATTAATACCAGATCTTAAAGAGAATGGGTGGGATATTCAATATATTGGAAGTTATCAAGGCATTGAGAAGGATCTCATTATAAAAGAAAATATTTCTTATTATGGCATTGCATCCGGAAAGCTAAGAAGATATCTTTCAATTCAAAATTTGAAAGATCCTTTTAAAGTTATTAAAGGTTTTTTTGGAGCCTATAAGATTTTAAAAAAGTTAAAGCCAAAAGTAGTTTTCTCAAAAGGTGGATATGTTACAGTTCCAGTGGTTTTAGCAGCAAATGTTTTAAAGATACCCGTTGTATTACATGAATCGGATATTACCCCAGGACTTGCAAATAAAATTGCAATGAAAAGTGCAGAAGTAATATGTGTTAATTTTGAAGAGACATTAAAGTATGTAGGGGATAAGGGTGTTCTAACAGGATCCCCTATTAGAAAAGCTCTTTTTGCAGGAGACAGGGAAAAGGCAAAACGCCTTTGTCTTTTCACAGATCAAAAGCCAGTACTTCTTATGATGGGAGGAAGCTTGGGATCAGTGAAAATAAATGAGACATTAAGAAGAGCTCTTCCAACGCTCATAAAAACATTTAATATTATTCATATATGCGGAAAAGGAAATATAGAGGCTTCACTTAAGACGGTAGCAGGTTATAAACAATTTGAGTATGTGAGAGAAGAACTAGCAGATTTATTTGCAATAACAGACATTATGCTCTCAAGAGCAGGTGCTAATGCACTTTCGGAGATTGTAGCGCTTAATATACCAAGTTTACTTATTCCCTTATCACAACAAGCAAGCAGGGGAGATCAAATTCTTAATGCTAAATCTATGGAAAGCAAAGGATATTGTGAAGTTTTGTTTGAAGAACAGCTTAATGAATCAAGTCTTATAAAGAAACTAGAGTTTCTCTATAAAAATAAATTAAAGTATAAGAATGCCATGCACCAAGTAACTAAGATAAAGGCAATCGACAAAATTATAACTATTTTAAACAGGTACCGCTAAGATAATCAAAACTAAGGGGGATACAGTATGTTTGTTAAAAAACAAGATGTAGAGTTAATGAAAAGGTTAGCCCAAGGGGAACTAGAGTCTTTGCTTGAAGCAATAAGTAAGAGTAAACAATCTATCTTAAAGGCAGAAACAGTAGAAGAAATTATTGCTATAAGAACCAAAACAAATCAGCTATTATCAAGTATGCAAGGACTAAAGGGAGAGATGGAAGGATTAAAGAGTATAGCAGTAAAGGACGTAACTACTCTTGCCGACCAAGTAAGTAAACTTACTAAGATTGAAAGGTCGGTAGATAATAGATTAGGTGCTTTGGTACTCACAAAGCAAAAGACAGCAGCTGGTTCAGAAGAAGTAATCACAACTGTGAGTG
This sequence comes from uncultured Clostridia bacterium, assembly GCA_937921505.1. Lineage (GTDB taxonomy): Bacteria > Bacillota > Clostridia > Lachnospirales > Cellulosilyticaceae > FMMP01. The sequence continues at coordinate 33,394 of CAKZUB010000108.1, forward strand.
GGATCAATGAAAAAATTAAAGTCTCAGTTGATACAACAGAACATATAGAAAAACTACTTGTAACTATAACAAAAGCTGTTAGAGGCATTAATACAACAGCTCAGTCTATGAAAAAGCAAGTAACAAAGTTTATTGAGACAGCACAAAATGTAACAAGTAATATTACGGGTATTTCCTCTATAGCAGAGCAGACTAATTTACTTGCGCTTAATGCCTCAATAGAAGCAGCAAGAGCAGGTGAAGCGGGGAGGGGCTTTGCAGTAGTTGCAGAAGAAATTAGAAAACTATCAGATGGCACCAAAGAACTTCTTGATAATATGACTAAATTTTTAGGAGAACTAGAGCAATCTTCTCTTAAAACAAGTGAAGAAGTAGAGGCAACTACAATTGGTATAGGGAAAATTGAAGCAAAGGTTGAGCAAGTAGATAAAGATATACAAGATAGTAAGGCTAACACAGCTGAAATACAAAAAGAAATGGGAAGTGTTCATCGTTATATTGAAGAACTTGCCAATAGCGCAGAGGCGTCATGTACAAGTACAAAAAGTATAGAAGAAGAAGTAGCTCTCATTAATACGACTATTTCATCACTACAAGGTTTAGAACATGACATGCAAGAGATACTAATGCAAGTAGGGAACATAACTTCAAAACATGAAGGGTTAATAAACGATGTAAAAGAGTTTAGAATCTATAAAGTGTTAGGTTTAGAAAACACACGTATGTAGATTACTTATAAGAATAAAGGTAACATAAAAATCTCCTGATTAAAAGAGGGGGATTTTTATGTTGAAATAAGAAAATAGCTTTGCCACTTATTGCTAGATTATAGAGAATAGGATAAAAGTATATCTAAAAACAAAAGATAATATAAACGTTACTTGACACTTAGCTATTATAATAATAAAATATAAAGGTTGATGATTTTAGAGATATAAATATAAATACAAATATGGTTGAGGTGAGAAAATGTCTACAAAGTATATTTTTGTTACTGGAGGAGTTGTTTCAGGTTTAGGCAAAGGGATTACGGCGGCTTGTTTAGGAAGACTTTTAAAAGCAAGAGGAAAGAAAGTGACGATTCAAAAGTTTGACCCTTATATTAATATTGATCCAGGAACAATGAGTCCTTATCAACATGGTGAAGTGTTCGTAACACATGATGGCAGCGAAACAGATTTGGATTTAGGACATTATGAAAGATTTATTGATGAAAAACTCAATAAATACAGTAATGTAACGACAGGTAAAATATACTGGTCAGTTTTAAATAAAGAACGTAGAGGAGATTATCTAGGAGCTACAGTTCAGGTCATTCCTCATATTACGAATACGATTAAAGATTGTTTATACAGAGTTGGCAATACAGGAGACACCTCAGATATTGTTATCACAGAAATTGGTGGAACAGTAGGAGATATTGAGAGTTTACCTTTTCTTGAAGCTATCAGACAAGTTGCAACAGACGTAGGTAAAGAAAATGTACTCTATATTCATGTAACACTTGTTCCCTACCTTGGTATGTCAGGAGAAATGAAAACTAAACCAACGCAACATTCGGTGAAAGAGCTTAGGTCTATAGGTATACAACCAGATATTATTGTATGTCGTACAGAACATCCGATATCAGAAGATATGAAATATAAACTTGCACTATTTTGCAATGTAGAAAAAGACTGTGTTGTTCAAAATCTTGATGCTGAAACTTTGTACCAAGTACCTTTAATGTTAGAAGAAGAAGGACTAGCTAAAATAGTTTGCAGAAAACTCCATATGGAAGTAGGCGCTCCAGACTTAATAGAATGGAAGGCTATGGTAGAAAAAGAAAGAAATAGGGATAAAAAAACGAAAATAGCACTAGTTGGAAAATATGTGGAGCTACATGACGCTTATTTATCTATTGTAGAATCTCTTCATCATGCGGGTATTTATCATGGGTCCGTTGTCGAAATAGATTGGATTAATGCAGAGGATGTAACTAGAGATAATGCGAAAGATATTTTTGAAAATGTAGATGGCATACTTGTACCAGGTGGGTTTGGAGACAGAGGCGTTGAGGGCAAGATAGAAGCTGTAAGATTTGCAAGAGAAAACAAAGTGCCTTTCTTTGGTATTTGTTTAGGAATGCAGTGTGCAGTTATTGAATTTGCAAGAAATGTAGCAGGACTAGGTGGAGCAGATAGTTCAGAGCTTTCACCAAATACAAGATATCCAGTTATAGATATTATGCCAGATCAAAAAGATATTGAAGATCTAGGTGGAACAATGAGACTTGGCGCATATCCATGTAAACTTAAGTCTGGTACCAATGCGTTTGAAGCTTACCAAAAAGATTTGGTTGAAGAAAGACATAGACATAGATATGAATATAATAATGAGTACAGAGAACTCCTTACAAGCAAGGGACTAAAAATAACAGGAGTATCACCTGATGATAGACTTGTAGAAATTGTTGAAGTTGAAGATCATCCGTGGTTTGTAGGTGTTCAGTTTCATCCGGAATTTTTATCAAGACCTAATAGACCTCATGCATTATTTAGAGATTTTATCGGTGCAGCATTAAGTGGCAAGTAAGATAAAATCGTATTAAAACGTAAATTATAAATAATCCCTCTAGAGCGATTCATTCTATATATAAATAGGAGGAATAGCTTTAGAGGGAAAAATTTTATCGTACTATTTAGCTTTTATAAAAAGTTTCAGATTATCTAATATAAGGATGATAAGTCCTCCGATTAAAAAGAACATAACGTTAAATGTTTTAAAACTCATAGAAGGAACCGGGACATTTAATGTTGTAGGACCCATAAATACAGCATAAAGAGATCCGATCATTAAGCCTATAATAAAGTATATAAGTTGAGAACGATTTGATTTGAGTAAATGATTTAAAAGTCTAACAAAAGTAGCAATACCAACTAGAATACCTGCACCAAAAGCAATTAAAATAGGCAGATAAGCAAAGTTAAATAGGATAACGTTTTTGGTAGCAGTAATAATAGGTGTATATAATCCGAATATTAATAATAGAGTAGAACCAGAAATACCTGGCAGTATCATTGCACAAATGGCTATAGCTCCCGCCATAAAGATATATACAGCTAATCCAGGAGATAAATGATTTATGGAAATATTGCTAATAGCTCCATTAGATACAGGATTAAAATAAGTTATTAAAGAAACAACAATGATTCCTATTAATAAGTAAATGAGATGATTATAATTATGTTTAAGATTGCTTTTTTCCTCTTTAAGGACAATAGGAATAGAAAAAAGGATAAATCCTACAAATAGTGAACTAATATTATAAATTTCACGTTCAAAAACAGATGAAATAAAAAGAATGGAAACAATCATTCCAATGCTCCAGCCCAATGCGATTTTTATTAAGAAAGTAAAAGCATTTTTTTTACTTTGTTTTGAAGAACCAGACATCAGATTATTAATAGATGCAATAAGCTCATTATAAAATCCCATTACAAAAGCTACTGTGCCTCCGGAGACTCCAGGGACACTATCTGCAAAAGCCATAAACATACCTCTTATTAAATTTAAAACAATCATGTAACAACCCTCTATTTATATCATAATATAAAAACTTTCTTTATTTTTTAAGTCTCTATAGAGTAGTATATAGTACATAGTACATACAGGCAATACCAAAGTACTAAATACATGTTGTGTAAATACACACTACGGAGCTAAGCTAGCTTTATACTATTGTATGACAAGCCTCCTGCATTTAGTACAGGGATTAGAAGTATGTGACTTATAAAAAATTTAAAAGTGCAATGAGATAATAAACATGCAGCATATTAATAATGATATAGGCAAGTATAACAGTATTTATAGAGATGTGACAGAAATTAAGGACAGGAACTTTATCTTCTTTTAGATGTGGAAGTATATTTAAAATTAAAGCAGCGGGAAAAATAATTTTAACTAATACACTTAAAATAGGGTTAGAGACAATAGGACGCATTAGCCAATTAACTTCATAAAAATGTCCTGTTTTGAGCAAGGTATAGGTAAATAACATATCAGTGCAATTTAATATATAAATAAGTGTGAGTTTAGCTTTTTGTGGATGCATAGTCTCTTTGGTTAATAATTTGATCATATAAGACACCTCCCATACTTATTATTACCAAATAGTGAGAAAAGTATAAAGCTATTGTTGACAATATAAATATTAAACTTTAAACTTTGAAGATGAAGAAGTTTGAAAAGCAAAGCAACTCAATCTATAACAAGAGGAGGCGATTGGTTTTGAAGGGTTCAATTAAAATTGTTAATGAACTACTTGTGGAATTATTTAATGATATACTTACTATTGAAAAAACAGCACTCCAAAATAGTAAATTCAGTGACTTATCTATTACAGAAATGCATGTGCTAGAAGCAATAGGATATAATCCAAGAACAATGACAGATGTAGCTGATCAAATTGGAGTTACGGTAGGAACACTTACGACTTCAATTAATAGATTGGTAAAAAAAGAATATGTCATAAGAAAACGTTCGGAGGATGATAGAAGATTTGTAGAAATAGGATTATCTGAGCAGGGGAAACTTGCCTATAGAATTCATGAGAGTTTTCATCAGACGATGGTTAAAGCGATGGTTGATAAATTATCAGATGAAGACAATGCAGTTCTTATTAATTCACTTAAGAAACTCAATCAATTTTTTAAAGAACAATATAATCTTATACAATAAAGACCGAAGGGGAGCATATAAAGTTTTTCAGATTATAGTAGCAATATGTCTATATACAAAATATACGTCATAAATTAATATAAAAGGGGAACGTATATGAATAAGCTTAAAAAACAATTTATAAAAAGTTTTATTAAGTTGACAGTTGTAGAGAATAAATCTAATGTATTAAAGGTACATGTTGCAAAGTTATCTGAGCTCGATAAAAAGTATAAGATATATGATAAATATCTAGAAGATGCCATCAAGTTGTTAAAAGGGGTGCACTCTACACATATTGATTATGAGCATAGTGTGATAGTTATTCACTATGATGAAAAAAGTATAACATCACAAAAGATTTATCAGTGGATTAAAATTATAATAGATGTTACTGTAGATCATTTAGAATTTATTGAGAAGCATAGTGTAAACGATACTGAGTATATGATAAAAAGGCTAGAAGAAGTGTTGAAACAGAAGCTGTAATTATTTGATAAATTAACTTGAAGCGTTATAAGTTATCAAATAATATATAGGCGATAAGGTTGAAAGAAAAACGCTTTCAACTTTTTATTTGAGGCAGATCACAAGCATAGCTTGTGATACTGCAATGGGGATAAATATGAGAACACAAGATCGAAGGGAGTAAACAAATGATAGGCATTATAGGTGCAATGGATGAAGAAGTTATTTCTCTTAAGAGAAAGATGGTAATTAAATCAAATCAAGTAATAGCGAGTATGGAGTTTTGCGAAGGGACTATTAATGATAAAGAAGTTGTTGTTGTAAGGTGTGGGATAGGAAAAGTCAATGCTGCAGTGTGCACTCAAATTCTTATTGATAAATTTCATACAGCATATATTATTAATACAGGAGTTGCAGGAGGACTGCACCCGGATATTAATATTGGAGATATTATTATATCTAGTGATACAGTTGAGCATGATATGGATGCCTCAGCAGTAGGTAATCCTAAAGGGGAAATCCCCCGTATGAATAAAACATATTTTGAAGCAGACGAGAGACTTGTGGAAATTGCAAGGGAGTCAGCTAAAAGTCTAATAGGAGACCATAAAGTAGTTGTAGGTAGAGTAGCAAGCGGAGATCAGTTTATTTCTAGTATAAAAGTAAAAGAAGAGATTTATGCAACCTTTACAGCGTATTGTGCTGAGATGGAAGGTGCTGCTATAGCACATACTTGTTATCTTAATCAAGTTCCTTTTGTTATTATAAGAGCTATATCTGATAAGGCTGATCATAGTGCAGATGTAAATTTTGAAGAATTTGTTAATATTGCAGCAAAAAATGCTAGTAAAATGATAGAAGGAATACTTATAAAATTATAAGTTAATATAGTAGGAAAAAGACATCGCTTAAACCCCTAGTAGGTTTAAGCGATGCTTTTTTTCTATTATAAAAAAATATACTTGAAAAAATGTAAAATAATGGTAAAATAGGAATAACTACTTATAGGGTGATAGTAAGTACAATTAAAGAAAGAAGGAGGAAGGCGTATGCTTATAGCACTATTTATAATAGAAGTTATGGTAGCAACGACTATTGTTTTTACTACGTATATGATGTGCAGCAAATTTAAAGGTATAGAAATAAGCTTAGGAGTCTATAGTAGTCCGAGAGCTTATAAAACACAGTCTCACGTAGATTTTATTGAAAAAGTTATCAAAAAATATAAGGAATGCATAGAGAATATTGGGGAAGAAACGAATATAGAAAGTATTATTAAATCAACCTTATACAAAGAATATATAGGAAAGTTCCCCTTCGCTATTGTAAAGAATATTGCCCTTAAGGCAACAAGGGTAATGTGGGGAATTATTTTTTTAGAAGGGATTGTTGCACTTATTAATAATGTAGTACATGAAGTACCTACTATTCTTATTATTACTACAAGTATTTTACTTACTATTATGATTGAAATGTTTAAATATATTAAAAGTATAGAAGATCAAAATGATGTTGTTGTCATGCTTGTACAAGATTATGTACTTAATATTTATCCTGTGGAAGTTAGAAAAAGCCTTACTAATAAAGAAATTATACGCTTAAGAACTAGAGTGAATGAACTTGAAAGAGAGTTGAAGACAGAAGATGCAATAGAATCTGCAATCAATGAATACCGTGAAAAAGAAAAAGTATCAAATGACGAATTAAGTATGCAAGATATAGTTAAACTAATAGGGATCTTTCAATAAAAGAAGAAGCTTATAAAAATAGCTTCTTCTTTTATTTGTACAGTTTTACTATAAAAAGTTTTAAAGCAGAGAGGAATAAGATAATTATATATATTTAATAAATTTGCAAATTGTTTTATAATAGAATATGAATGTTGTCCCATTAAATTTAGGAGGATATAGATAATGAATAGAATTTCAGTTGATTACTCTAAGACAGGAATACAACCTTATGAAGCAGAGTTTTTAAAAGAACAAGTGAGACTTGCACATCATATGTTACATGAGAAAAGTGGCGTTGGAAGTGACTTTTTAGGTTGGATAGACTTACCAGTTGACTATGATAAAGAAGAATTTGAGAAAATAAAAAAGGCAGCCAAGAAGATTAAAGCTGATACAGACATTTTAATTGTAATAGGTATAGGGGGTTCTTATTTAGGTGCAAGAGCCTGTATTGACGCCTTAAGTCATACATTTTACAATTCTCTGAGTAAAGAACAAAGAAAAAGTCCTGAGATTTACTATGTAGGCAATAATATTTCAGGCACATACCTTACAAATCTTTTAGACATATGTGAAGGTAAAGAAGTAAGTGTTAATGTGATTTCGAAATCAGGGACAACGACAGAACCAGCTATTGCTTTTCGTGTATTTAAGAAGTTTATGGAACAAAAATATGGGAAAGAGACTGCTAAAGATCGTATTTTTGCAACTACAGATAAGCAAAGAGGAGCGCTTCTCACTTTAGCAAAAGAAGAAGGATATCAAACATTTGTAATTCCAGATGATGTAGGAGGACGTTTTTCAGTTCTGACGGCAGTTGGCCTTCTTCCAATAGCAGTAGCAGGGATTAGCATCGATGAACTTATGCAAGGTGCAGCAGATGCTAGAGAAGAGTATCAAAATGAAAACATAGATGAAAATGAATGTTATAAATATGCTGCCCTTAGAAATGTACTTCTTAGAAAAGGTAAAAATGTTGAGATTGTTGTTAATTATGAACCTACACTTCAATACTTTGGAGAGTGGTGGAAGCAATTATATGGAGAAAGCGAAGGTAAGGATCAAAAAGGAATTTATCCTTCGTCTGTAAACTTTTCAACAGATCTTCATTCACTTGGACAATATATTCAAGATGGCCAACGTTTTCTATTTGAAACAGTTATCAATATAGAAAAGCCCAAATTAGATATTACATTAGAAGAAGAACCAGTAGACTTAGATGGATTAAATTATTTAGCAGGACAAACTATGGATTTTGTTAATAAAAAAGCATTTGAAGGAACACTACTTGCGCATGTAGATGGTGGAGTGCCTAATATAGTTGTTAATGTGCCAGAACTTACGCCTTATCAAATGGGGAAACTGATTTATTTCTTCGAAAAAGCTTGTGGAATAAGTGGGTACTTGCTAGGGGTTAATCCGTTTGACCAACCAGGAGTCGAAGAATATAAGAAAAACATGTTTGCGTTACTTGGTAAAAAAGGATATGAAGCACTTAGAGAAACACTTCTAAAAAGAATAGGTAAGTAGCTTTTAAAATAGTTCAAGCTTTATAGCTTGAACTATTTTTGCATGTATAGTTTAATAAGAAGTAAGAATAGATGTTAAGAAAGGATTAAGGCAAATGGATGGAGACAAAAGAAGAGAACATATTCTAGGTTTTCTAAATGAAACAGCAATACCTATTAGTGGTACACATTTATCTAAGGTACTTAAAGTGAGCAGGCAAATTATTGTACAAGATATAGCTCTTTTAAGAGCCAGTGGATATGATATATTAGCTACTGCAAGAGGGTATATCCTTAATAAAGATTCAGCAACTATGCAAAAGAGAGTTATATTAGTTAGACATACACCAGAAGACTTAGAAGATGAACTCAATACGATAATTGATAATGGTGGAAGAGTAAGAGATGTCATTATTAGTCATCCAATATATGGAGAATTAGTTGGAGACTTAATGTTAAAAACAAGAAGAGATATTAAACAATTTGTAGATAAGGTAAATAGTACTAGTGCAACACCACTTATGCACCTCACAAAAGGAATGCATATGCATACTATCGAGGCGAGTAGTGAAGGAGAATTAGATATTATTGAAGAAGAACTTAATAAAAAAGGATATTTAAGAGATACTATTCTAGAGGAATAGTATCTCTTAAATCGTATATGCAGTAAAGGAAATGAATTGACATGTGACATGACAGATGTTAATCTATTTGCAGAAGTAATATTTTTGTTAAAGGAGCGATCTATATGGAAGTGAAAAAAGAATGGAGAATGTATGTAGGAAAGTTTGTAAATAGGTATCTTATAAATGGGCTCAGTGGTATGGCATTAGGATTATTTTCAACATTACTTATTGGACTTATTCTTAAACAGATAGGATCTTTTATCCCAAACCTATGGTTTGGACAATTTTTAATGACACTTGGTCAAATAGCTGCCGTGCTTACAGGAGTAGGTATCGCTATAGGAGTTGCGCATAATCTAGGGGCAAGTAAACTTGTTCTTTACTCAAGCGTAATTAATGGGCTTATAGGGGCGTATGCACTCAAGCTAGTAAATGGTCAGCTCATTACAGAAGGTGGCGTTTTACTAAATGGAGCGGGAGATCCTTTGGGAGCTTTTCTTGCTACGGTAATAGGAGTAGAAGTAGGAAGGCTTGTAGCGGGAAAAACAAAATTAGATATACTTATTACACCAGCAGTAACTATTATTGCGGGTAGTATGACAGGTCTTATTATTGGACCGCCAGTATCAGGTTTTATGAGCTTATTAGGGGACTTTATTAAAGTGGCTACAGAATTTCAGCCTTTTTTTATGGGGATAGTAGTATCAGTTTCTATGGGGATTTTTTTAACACTGCCTATTAGTTCTGCGGCTATTAGTATGATACTCGGACTTACAGGTATTGCAGCTGGAGCTTCAACAGCTGGTTGTGCAGCTCAAATGGTAGGATTTGCTGTAATGAGCTATAGAGAAAATAAGATAAATGGATTATTAGCACAAGGACTAGGAACATCTATGCTGCAAATGCCTAATATTATTAAAAACCCAAAGATATGGATTCCACCTATTCTTACAAGCGCCATAACAGGCCCTTTATCAACAATGGTATTTAAGATGGAAAATGTTGCAGCAGGAGCTGGTATGGGAACATCAGGGCTTGTTGGACCAATACTGACATGGCAGACTATGTCAGCTGCTTCAGCAAATCAAGCCATATTACTTATGAAGATACTAGCTATTTACTTTATAATACCAGCCATATTAACGCTTCTTTTTGCCTCTTTTATGAGAAAGAGGCAATGGATTAAAGAAGGGGACTTAAAACTAGAAGTTTAATCATACGATAAGATTATTTGTAATACCTCCAAAGGCAATACTTTATACCAGAGGAAATGGTATCTGCCATTTTCATAACAAGGGAGAGTCTGGTATTTTGAAGTATTACCATATTCATAAGGCTGCTGAAATTAACAATGCCTGTAATATGAATGTGACCTATTGGAGGTAATTCTTTTTGTACGCCTGCACCAGGACGAATAGAACCTTCACCGATTGTTATGCATCCTACATGAGACATTGAACCTAGACAAGCATCAATAGCTACCACTAAGGCATTAGCGTGGAGATTTTTGATAGTATCTAAAATCTCCACTAAGTTTTTCGCATGAACAGGGTTATCTAAATTACCATAGAGTGTAACTTTATCATATTTCAGATCTTTAAGTTTATAGCCAATTAATGGTCCTAAACTATCTCCGGTAGCACGATCTGTACCAATACATACAATAACTAGTTCATGATTATGAATGGGTAAGAGATGGGTTAAGTAATCATGAAAATTATTACAAAATGAATTGAAATGATGGCCATCGTTTGTATTAATGTAGAGGGGATGAGTCTTAGTGCTTAATTCTGTATACATGTTATTATCACCACTTTCGCTATCTCTTTATAGTTTGCCATTTTTTTGGATATTTATTTACTTTTTTTATTGGAATTTATTTACAAAAGAAATTTTGTAAGTAATAGGCTAACAGTTTAAGTAGTTTATGAAGTTGAAATTATTTTTGTGATACCTTAAAAAATAATATAATATTTATTTTTTTAGAAAGCATAGGCATGTATATATAATTAATATGGAATAATATGGAATAATAACTAAAAAAAAGAAAATAAAAAAAAAGGAATGATCGACAATAAAGATTAAATTATTTATAAAACTGTATAGTATCCTAATATAAATGGATAAAAATGGAAGGTGGTTTACATGGGGAAAATAACTTATAGACCAAAGGGGCATAATAAAAACCTAGATAATTTCAATCTGAAAAATAGCGACCATAACTATAAAATGGATCAAGTAGAAAGGAGGCTTTCAGAAGAAAGTGATTTGCCAGAATTTGAACAAGCAGTTACTGTAAGTCATAAAAAATGTATACTCGATATTAGTAATATGAAACCTATAGGTGATTTAGAATGTGATTATCATATTTATTTAGAGGATTATGTTTATACTTATTTATATCAATATGCTTTAGCTGATTTATCGATAGAAAGTTCAGCGGTCCTTTTAGGGCAATACTATGCTGAAAATAAAGAGATTATAGTAAGGGGAATTATTCCTATCCCTATGGACCAGCTAGGTGGAGAAAATGAGTGGATTGATGAAGCAGTATTAAAAGAAGTAGAACAAGAAAGAGCAGAATATTTTAAGAATGAGAAAATTATTGGATGGATGCATATGCAGCCAGGATATGGCACTATGCTTACAATGAAAGAACTGCGTGAACATAAAAAGGTATTTGGCGAGATAGATAGTATCTTTATGTTAGTAGATGCTGTAAATAAAATTGAAACGCTTTTTGTATATGAAAATGAAGAACTTAAGGAACAAACAGGTTATTATATGTATTATGAAAGAAATGAAGAGATGCAAAAATACATGTTGGACCATCCTTTTGTTAAAAAAGAGGCACAGGTCATTGAAGATAGTGTGGTAAATCAGTTTAGGGAGATTGGTAAACTACGTAAGAATGAATACATGCAAAGAAAAAATGTTAACGCTACTGTTATAATAGCAAGTATTATTCTAATTGCACTTACAGCTGTTATTGTAAAGATGAATGATACTAAAAATGATAAAAGTGTTATGTCAGGGCAAGTTTCCAATGTAGCAAGTGGTCTATTGCCTAGTTTAGAGAATCAAAATGGACAAGAAGAGACTATTCAATTTATTATACAAGAAAGTCAGCAAAGTGCAGAAAGCAATCTTGAAATATCAAATGATAGAGGTGAATTACCAATGACAGCAGTAGGCGAAACGATTGAAGAAGAGACAACAAGTCAAGCGCCAATTTCTAATGAATTAGAAATTAAAGAAGAAAGTGAGCCCCAGAATATTTCTAAACAAGAACAGAATAAAGAAGTCCAAGCTGCAGAAAAAAATATTAAGCAATATGAAGAATATATAGTCAAAGAAGGGGACACTTTAGCTGATATAAGTTATAATAAATATGGTAGTGCGCGCATGTCAAAGGATATAGCGAGGTTTAATGAAATTGGCAATACAGATTATATTCGGGTAGGACAAATGCTTAAGTTACCGATAGACTAAGAAGAAAATTAGCAATTTTTTAATATTATACTATACAATCAATCAGATAAAAGTGTATGATAAAAGAGATAAAATGATTATAGTTTTAAATCAGGAGGTATGACCGTGAAAGATATACCACTAAAGTGTTTATTTGTATCGAGTGAGGTAGCACCTTATGCGAAAACAGGAGGACTTGCAGATGTAGTTAGTGCACTTCCGAAAAAGCTTAAAGAGCAGGGGATAGATGCGCGTGTTGTTATGCCCTATTATAGCTCTATAGAAGGGAAATTTTTCGAACATGATGAACACTTTTTAACAAGTTATGATGTAAAATTAGGCTGGAGAGTCCAAGGTGTAGGGGTTTATTATGATGATCAAATAGTTCCCACATATTTTTTGAAAAGTGATACTTATTTCTCGAGACCTGAATTTTATGGGTATAAAGATGATTATGAAAGATTTGCGTTCTTTTGTAAAGGGGTACTAGAACTTATTAGATATATAGACTTTGTGCCAGATATTATTCACTGTAATGATTGGCAGACTGGTCCCCTATGTTTGCTTTTAAAAGAAAAGTATAGGTATGACCCTTTATATGCTGATATTAAAACAGTATATACTATCCATAATATGAAATATCAAGGGATATGTGGGAAAGAAGCCTTAGATGTTCTTGAATTATCACTAGATTATATGTCACAGGAAAAAATCGAATATCATGGAGATGTAAGTTATATGAAAGCTGGTCTTATTTATTCTGATAAGATTACGACTGTAAGTCCAACTTATGCAGAAGAGATAAAGACATATGAATATGGATGTGGATTAGACAGACTGCTTAGTGAAAAATTATCTTACAAACTTGCAGGAATATTGAATGGGATTGATTACGACATCTATAATCCAAAAACAGATCCCAATTTGTATGTAAATTATACATATAGATCTCTTAAAAGGAAAAAACGCAATAAAGCGCTGTTTCAGAAAGAATATGGCCTTGAAGAAAGAGACTGTATGGTTATAGGTCTTGTCTCTAGAATTACTGATCAAAAAGGTTTTGATCTCATGCAAGAAAATATAGAGCATATTTGGGTAATGGATAAAATCATGCAGATGGACGTACAACTTGTGATTCTTGGGACAGGAGAAAAAGAATACGAAGACATGTTTAGACACCTAGCTTATAAGTATAGAGAAAGAACAGGGGTTTTTCTTACTTTTGATGAAGCGCTTGCTCAGAAAATATATGCAGTAAGTGATGTGTTTTTAATGCCATCGCTCTTTGAACCTTGTGGTCTAGGACAACTTATAGCTATGAGATATGGTTCTGTACCTATTGTAAGAAAAACAGGAGGACTCAAAGATACCGTTATTCATTACAATATGAAAACCAAAAAAGGAACAGGTTTTGAATTTGAAGATTGTTCAGGATACTGGATGTATCGTAAAATTGAAGAAGCTTATTGGTACTATAATGAGCAACCAGAACACTTTAAGCAGATACAAATTAATGGTATGAAACAAGGATTTTCATGGGATGATGCAGCAAAAGCCTATATCAGTATGTATCAAGAAATAGTAGAGTAATGGAAATATAGCCTCTATATAGTATAGGGGCTATATTTTTCCTATGACTACAGTATTAATAGGAGGTAAGTTCAGTGGGTAGACAAAAAAGCATAAGGACATTAAGGCGAGCAGTAAGTGTGCTATTTATTGTACCAATCATCATAGTCATCTATGTACTACTTACTAAAGGCCCATTAGTAGATACCTCTAAATACGTAGTTTTAGAACAAGAAAAAGACATTATTAGTTTAGATAGATTAAGTTCTACATATATAGGAATCAATAATAAACAAATTGTTAAAGTTACTCAAGATGGTGTAACGGCGTATGACTTTGATGGGGAAGAATTGTGGTCAGATACATTAACCTTAGACAACTATATTGTAAGACAAAGAGATCCCTATATTGCAATAGCAAACAAGATGGGGAACACTATTATGATATTTAGTGATAAAGGAAAACAGGGAGAAGTTACATGTCAAAACCCAATAGCTTATTTTTCCATTAATAAAAATGGAAAAGTAGCTATAATAGAAAACTTAGACGACTCACATATTGTATCAGCTTATGATAGTAAAGGAAATTCATTAGGTGTGCAAAGAGTAAGTCATATTAAAGAAAAAAATGCAGGCTACCCCATAGTAGTAGAGATTTCTCCTAATGATGAACTCTTATTAGCAAGTTATATTGATGTGGATAAACCGGTTCTAACTTCTAACTTACTCGCTATACAAATTCAAAAACCAAAGGAGGAAAAAATAGATAATAGTCTATATGGCATAGAACAAAGAGATAACCTTATCTATGAAATAGAGTTCATAAGAGATAATGAATGGGTGGGTATAGGTGATAAGTCAATAACTTGGTATACTTTAGATGGAAGAGAAATTGCTAAACAAGAAAATATATTTGCCCATTTTAATCCTTATCTTGTTAAAGTAAGTAACTACGGCGAGGGTTTTTTGCCTATTATTTCTACAACAGATTTTAATAAGAATACTATACATAAACAAAACGAGCTTTCTTATTTTAATGTAAAAGGAGAACAATTCTTTAATATAAAATTAAATGAACCGGCTACTTATTTCTATACTGATGATAGAGGTGTTATTATTGGGCAAAGAAGCCTTTTTACAGGTTATAATAAGATGGGGACAAAATTATTTGAGTTCAATACTGCCTTAGATGTAAGTAAGGTGTTTTACGAACCAGAAAGAAAAAAAGGAATTGCAGTAACTAAAGATAAGGTGATACTATTAAAATCAAAGAAGGAGGGAAAATAAATATGCTTGATCTCGGTATTGTTTTCATAATCATAGTATTTGGAGCTATAGGATATTATAAAGGTTTTGTAAAAACGATGATTACATTATTAAGTTCTGTAATAGCTTTTGTTTTATCCTTTTTAATATACCCTATTATTAATACTTTTTTGAAATTAACACCTATTTATACTTATGTGAATAAGTGGATTGGGAGTAGACTGGCAGGTGTTGAATTTGGAACAGGAATACAAACACAAGGAAATGCTATCGCAGATAGTATAGGTTGGCTGCCACGGTTTGTTAGTGAACAAATTATAAGAAATAATAACCAAGAAGTTTATAAGTTATTAGAAGTAAATGATGTGGGAGATTATGTAGGTGTTTACCTCACTCATATTATTATAAGCATGGTCGCAGTTTTAGTAACGTGGTTAATTTTGAAAATCCTATTAACATTGTTTTTAAACACTACAGATGCAATGGTATCACATTTGCCAGTTATATCTACTGTCAATAAAATAGGAGGACTCGGGGTGGGAGTAGCTAAAGGTTTGATAGGTATTTGGGCTATTTGTTTAATAATACCTCTTCTTATAACTTATCCTTATTTTTCAGAAATAGAATACTATATAACAAATAGTTATTTAGCACAATGGCTTTATGAAAACAATATGATATTAAGAGCATTTAACTCTGTTTTCAACATTTAAAACCAGAAGAAAAATAGAGAAGTCACTTAACTAAAAAAAATGTTATTAAAAGTTTAAAAAAGAGTTGACAAGAGTTAAGTACCATGTTATTATTAAATACGTCGCTAAGGACAACACACGTTAGCACAAGCGATAGAGGAAAAATGAACATTGAACTTTGAAAATAGAATAGTAACCATAAAACCAGTCGATTCAAAAGAATTTCATTATGAGATTCGAATCTGTACTTGAATAAGTACAAAACTGTATTTGAGAAAATACAAGTAATAAGTCATAAACATTCTAATGAATGTTAACAACTTAAATGTTGTTGGGCAAACTTTTATATGAGAGTTTGATCCTGGCTCAGGATGAACGCTGGCGGCGTGCTTAACACATGCAAGTCGAACGGATTAAGAGAGCTTGCTCTCTTGGTTAGTGGCGGACGGGTGAGTAACGCGTGGGTAACCTGCCCTATGCAGGGGGATAACAACGAGAAATCGTTGCTAATACCGCATAATCTATAGGAGTCGCATGACACTTATAGCAAAGATT
>CAKZUB010000109.1 GCA_937921505.1 uncultured Clostridia bacterium
AAGAAAGGTGTTTCACCTTTAACTTTCTTATTAAACCATATAAAATATACATTTACTGGTAATTCAAGAAGACTAGTAGTCATTTTTACAAATTAGAGATTAAATAGCATTTTAAAAATTGGAGTTTTTGGGTGCTAATCAGATAATGTTAAAATAATATTTCTAAAAACTCTGTATTTATATTATAATAATAATAAAGTTGAAAGCTATTTATAAAATATTTTTTGGAGGTACAGTAGTGAGAACAATCATATGGTACATAAGTTTTGCATTAACACTTTTAGGAACAATCCCTAAATTATTCAAAGTAAAAAGGTTAAAAAAGCAAGGTAAACTGGTTGAATGTGAAGCGTATATTCATCAGGTTACTTCTAAATGGGCATTAGGAGCTGTAAAACGCGCTGGTGCACGTGTAGAAGTTTATGGGGCTGAAAATCTCCCAGGAGAAAAAGCAGCTGTTTTTATAAGTAATCATCAAGGGAACTTTGATATCCCTATACTTATTAGCTCTATTAATAAGCCTAAAGGCTTTATCGCTAAAGTTGAAACGCAGAAAATACCCATTGTTAGAACGTGGATGCATCATATCCACTGTGTTTTTATGGATAGATCTACACTTAGAGGATCTGCTGGTGCTATTATAGAAGGCATTAATACCTTGAAAAATGGCTACTCTCTTGTGATTTTTCCAGAGGGAACAAGAAGTAAAGGTGATGCAATAGGAGAATTTAAGGCTGCTAGTTTTAAACTTGCAACAAAAGCTAAAGCACCTATTGTTCCCATTACAATTGATGGCTCCTATAAGATTATGGAAGGAAATAATAATCATATTAAGCCCGCCAAAGTAAAGCTGTATATTCATGAGCCTATAGAAACTAAAAATTTATCCAAAGAACAATTAGAAGAGTTGCCACAGCAAGTTTATCATATTATACAATCTAAATTACCAGCATCTTCTGATCTTTAATAACCTACTAATTTCTCAGCAAAATAAAAAAATAGTAAAATATTTCCTTGGAAATATTTTACTATTTTTTTATTTTATTTTTTATACTTTCAGCACATAAATAAGCTGTTGAAAACGCTGCTTGTATATTATACCCACCTGTATTACCGTCTATATCCAATACTTCTCCTGCAAAATACAAGCCTTTTTGTTTTCGGCTTTCCATCGTACTTGGATTAACTTCCTTAAGAGAAATCCCCCCAGCAGTAGCCATAGCCATGTGAAATCCACCCAGCGATTCAATTTCAAAAGGACACTTAGTAAGGGCTTGTACAAGTGCTTCTCGCATTTTACGAGGAAGCTTAGCGCAAAGTATATGAGGATCTATTTGTAAAGACTCACAAATAACTTGGCAAAAGCTTTTAGGCAAGTTTAATCTTTTTAGAAAAGTAATAAGCTCTTCTTTACCAAATTCAGACAAATGCTTAGTAAAATAGGAGTTGGCCTCTTCATAAGTCCTCGGATATAAAAAATTAATAGTAATATGATCATTGTTATTGATCCATCTAGAGGCGTTTAAAATAACCGGGCCTGATAAACCTTTGTGCGTAAATAACAAATCATCTTGATAAGCAATAACTTTTTTATGTTCATGCCAAACTGTAAGCTCAATTTGCTGAAAAGATAATCCAGAAAGCACACTGAAACTTCTATCTTTCACACGTACATCTGTAAGTGCTGGTTTGGGTTCTATAATCTGATGTCCTAGATGCTCAGCTAATATATAGCCAGACCCATCAGAGCCGGTTTTAGGATAAGATTTCCCGCCTGTTGCAATGATAATATGATCACTAAAATATCTTTTATTATGATTTGTTTCTACGGTGAAAAGCGTATCATAAACAGTAATGTCTTCGACTAAACTATTATAACTAAACTCTACATTAGCTAATTGACAATTTAAAAGTAAAGTATCTAAGATATCTTCACTTTGCATACTTTTTGGAAAGACTTTTCCACTAGGAAGTATGTGATAAGCTATGCCAGACTTTTGAAAAAAATCCATACACATTTGATTATCAAAAGTAAGAAGAGCTTTTTTTAGAAATCTGCTATGCTCCCCATAACATTTCAAAAAGTGAATCATATCACCTGCATGAGTGAAATTGCACTGTCCGCTTCCGGATAAGAGGAGTTTTTTACCGGCCTTTGCATTTCTTTCAAGTAATAATACTTTTAAATTTTGTTTAGCAATCATTTGAGCTGCAAATAAACCTGCTGGGCCAGCTCCTATAACTATTGTATTGTAGTGCATAATATTCTCCTCTATTTAAATTGATTTCTATAGCTATTATATACCAAGTGAAACAGGTATATAAAGTATTACTTTAAGATATGTATAGCATCCCCTATTATTTGCATATCCTATCTCATATACTTAAGAAATTTAGGAGGTGCAAAGGTGAAGAAACTCTTGATTGTATTTATTTTTTGCTGCTTTAATATAATTAATACTTCTTTCACACTTGGAAGCACCCAAGATAAAATAATTGTTATCGGGAGTGAACCTGAGTGTATAACTGCAGCAGTTACAGCTAGCAAGCTTGGATATCATGTTACGCTCATTACAGAGTCAACGCGTTTAGGCGGACTTTTAACTGAGGGTATGCTCACCGCATTAGATATTAATTTTAATGATAATAATGAAGTGCTTCATAATGGTTTTTTTAAAGATTTTTTGAAGGCTTGCAGCAATGGTTATAATATAGATTTTAAACTTACTCAAGCATTTTTTGATCAGGTGGTTAAAGATTATCACATCAATGTTATTCATAATGCCAGTAGTATAACTCCTATTGTAAATGAGGATCAGTTAATAGGACTCTATTATACTCAAAATAATGAAAGCCAAAAATTATACGGTGACTTCATAATAGATGGTTCAAGTGAAGCTTGTTTTAGCAGAAAACTTGGAGTCCCCTATAAAAAGGGACGCTCTGAATTTGGAAAACCTCATACTGCTGCAGCAGCCTCCCTCATTTTTTCAGTGAAAAATGCTAACTGGCAACAAATTACATCCTATTTAGATCAAGACAACGACCCACTTACGGGGTTTAAAAGAAATGCTGCCTGGGGATTTAATAAGATGTATCAGTGTCCGACAAGTCATGAAAGACTTCAAATGCGAGGTCTTAATCTATCAAGACAGAATGATGGCAGCATTATAATAAATGCTTTACTTATCTTTAATGTAGACCCTTCACAAAAAAAAGATGTAGACGAGGCCTATCTTTTAGCTAAAACTGAACTTCCAGCTATTATTAGTTATTTATCAAAGCATTGCCCCGGATTTGAAAAGGCTTCTTTAGATAAGATCGCTGACAAATTATACATCCGTGAAGGTGTACGCATCATTGGCGAAGATACTTTATCAAGTAATGATGTATTTGAGCATACGGATTTCCCAAGTACAATTACTTATGGTAGTTATCCTATGGATCTCCAAGCTACTAAAAAAGGTGAATATGGCAATGCATTATGTGGCAAATGCCTCTATAGTATCCCCTTAGGTTGTATGATCCCAAGAGGTTTTCAAAACCTCTTAGTTATTGGAAGAAGTGCAAGTTTTGATATCATGGCACATGGAAGTGCCAGAACAATCCCTATTCTTATGTCAATGGCTGAAAACGGGGTTGTCGCGGTGGACTATAGTCTTAAAAATCATATAAGTATTGATAAACTTAATAAGTCTTATAAGGAGTTAGCTCTTTTTTATAAATACATCTATCACTTTAATGGTTTTAGTAGATTAGATTTACCCAAGAGTACTTTAAGTGAAAGTTGGTATTATCCCTATATTCATGATTTAAGAAGCAAGGGCTTCTTTAGCTTAGGATATGCCCCAGATGACTTAGATAGTAAAGAGTCTACTAAAAAAGCCATTAATAATACACTTACTTTACTTACCTGTCATTCTTCTTATCAACTCTCCAAAACTTGTAAAAATCTTATTCATATGCTAAATGCTCGTATCACATCTCAGGATTTATGTAGACTTGCATCCTGCTTATTTCAGGATAATTTTGAGAGCTTAGAAGACTTATTAAGTAAAAATATCATTGACGAAACTATCTATACGCATATAAATGATACGGAGTATTTATCACATGGAGAAATCTATGCTGTGTTAGATGCTTTTATTAAAAAAATAAATCCTTATACGCCGCTTATTATTTATGAAGATTCTTTAGATATCATTATAGAGTAATTAAAAAACAACATCTTCTTTGATTCATTTAAGAAAATGTTGTTTTTTGTTTACACCTTTGCTAATCATTATGCTTGAATATATGTTTGTTTTGTGCTATATATTCAAAGCCTGATATCAATGTAAAAAGCAAAGCTAAAAAGGCAAGTGTTATAGCTAACCCTTTAATAGAAGGAATCTCAACAGGTATTAAATAAACGATAATCATCAGCATCTGTAAGACAGTCTTTATCTTTCCTAAATAGTTAGCTGCAATAACTTTGTTTTCACCAGCTGCGACTAACCGAATACCTGAGACAATAAATTCTCTAAGCAATATAAAAACCACTATCCATGCAGGTAAAATACCTGCCGGAAGTAAATATCCTTTATCAATAATAGCAATCATAGCTACTGTAACTAACATTTTATCCGCTAAAGGATCCATAAACTTTCCAAGATTAGTCACGAGATTTAGCTTTCTGGCCAAATAGCCGTCTAGAAAATCTGTCAGGCTAGCTATAATAAAAATAGCAAGAGCCCACCAAAGTGAAGACTCAAAAGGTAGTATAGGCAGCCATATGATTCCCATAAAAACAAAAACTAAAACAACTCTAAGAAGAGTCAGCTTATTCGCTATATTCATCTATCATCTCTCCAATCAAATCATAGTCATTTGCATCAACTATGCGTACACTGACATAATCCCCAGATATCAATTGACCACAATAACGAATAAAAACTTGTCCGTCTATATCTGGTGCATCTTGATAAGTACGGCCAATATAAACGTCTTCATCTGTTAATTTCCCCTCTATAATAACTTCCATGGTCTTGCCAATTTTTTGACGTGTGAGCTGTTCTGAAATCGTATGCTGAAGAGCCATAAGTACTTCTTTTCTTGTTTGCTTAACCGATTCTTCTACTTGATCTTCAAATCCAGCTGCAGGTGTATCTTCTTCTTGTGAATAAGTAAAGACCCCTAGTCTGTCAAATTTCATTTCTTTTACAAAATTACAAAGAATATTAAAGTCTTCTTCTGTTTCACCAGGAAACCCTACAATGAGAGTTGTTCTAATTGCAATTTGTGGTATTTCTTGTCGTAACTTACCTAAAACTTCTTTAAGGTAATCATTAGAGCTTTTTCTAGCCATACGCTTAAGGATAGTATCAGATGCATGCTGAATAGGCATATCCAAGTATTTACAAACTTTAGGATTTGTTTTCATTTCTTGGATAAGTTCATCTGTAATGCCTTCTGGATAACAATATAAAATCCTAATCCACTCTATTCCAGAGACAGATGAAATTTCTCGAATAAGTTTAACAAGGGAAGCATCTTCAAGATCGCTGCCATATCTTGTGGTATCTTGTGCAACGAGTATAACTTCTGATACGCCATCTTGTGCTAATTTTTCAACCTCTTGTCTAATTTTATCTATTTGACGGCTTCTATACTTGCCTCTAAGCTGCGGGATAATACAATACGTACAGTGGTTATCACACCCTTCAGCAATTTTTATATAAGCAAAATAACCTGCTGTTGTAAGAATTCTAGGCATTTCTTCAACAAATGTCTTATCCACACTGTCAAAGCTCTGTGGCTTAATACCTTTTTCATTTAATACTTGACTTACTACTTCTACAATTTGATCGTATGAAGTGGTTCCTACAAGGGCATCTACCTCTGGAATTTCATCTAATATTTCCTGTTTATACCGCTGTGCCATACAACCTGTTACAATCAGTGCTTTGCAACGGCCCTCTTCTTTATATCTTGCAACTTCTAAAATATTTTCGATGCTTTCTTTTTTAGCATCTTCTATAAAACAGCAAGTATTAACAACTAAAACATCTGCCTCAGCTTCATCACCGGTTAGTGTGTACCCACCTTGATGAAGTATGCCTAACATGTTTTCACTATCTACTAAATTTTTATCACACCCCAGCGATACAAATGCAACTAAATAATTCAATTTGATGCCCCTCCTTGATTTGTAGCCGCTAATACACAGTTATGCATCAACATAGCTATTGTCATTGGTCCTACTCCACCTGGAACAGGTGTAATATGGCTTGCTACGCTCTGACAAGATTTAAAATCTACATCTCCACATAGTTTGCCATTTTCATCTCTGTTTATCCCTACATCTATAACAACTACTCCCGGCTTTAGCATAGAACCGGTAATAAACTTAGTAATCCCTACTGCTGCGATCACAATATCTGCCTGTTTAAGAACAGTCTCTAGATTTTTAGTTCTTGAATGACAAATAGTTACCGTAGCATGTTCTCTAAGTAAAAGTAAACTTACAGGCTTGCCAACAATATTACTTCTTCCCACTACAACGCAGTGCTTTCCTGCAATCTCAATCTCGCTTCTTTTTAGTAATTCAATAACCCCAGCTGGCGTGCAAGACACTAATCCCTCAAGGCCAATACTAAGAGCTCCTACATTTTGAGGATGAAAACCATCTACATCTTTAGCCGGATCTATTTTAAGAATGATTTTCTGCTCATCCATGTGCTTAGGTAAAGGCAGCTGTACTAAAATCCCATGAACATGGTTATCATTATTTAATGTTTCCACTAAGTCTAATACTTCTTTTTCGCTAGTCTGTGCGGGCAGTTCATAAGAAAAAGACTTCATGCCTACATATTCACAAGCTTTTTTCTTATTATTGACATAAACTTGTGATGCTGGATTTTCTCCTACAAGGATTACAGCAAGTCCCGGTGTGATACTTTGCTCTTTTAATGTAAGCACTTTATTTTTTAATTCACTTTTTATAGTCTCAGCTATTAATTTACCATCTATAATTTGTGTATTCATCTATACACCTCCTTCTTCTTATTAAAACAGTCCTGTTACAACACCCTTTTCATTAATGTCAATAAGCTCAGCCGCTGGTTTTTTAGGTAAGCCTGGCATAGTCATTACACTTCCTGTAATGGCAACGATAAATCCGGCGCCTGCAGATATTTTAATTTCTCTTATCGTGGTTGTAAACCCGTAAGGTCTGCCAAGTGCTGTAGGATCATCGGATAGGGAATACTGATTTTTAGCCATACAAACTGGCAGGTGTGAAAGCCCTAGAGTATTAATTTTATGCAATTCTTTTTTTGCTTTAGGTTCAATCACAACTTCTTTTGCCCCATATATTTCTTTAGCAATTGTAGTAATTTTTTCTTCAATAGATAAATGATCTTCATATAAAAATTTAAATTTACTTGGGGTACTCTCAAGTACTTGTACTAATTTATGTGCAAGTTCTGTACCGCCCTCGCCGCCTTTTTCCCATACATTTGCAACAGCAAAGTTACACCCTAGCTCTTCACAAGCAACTTTAACAAAATCAATCTCAGCCTCAGTATCTGTTACAAAAGTATTAAGGGTTACGACAACTGGTACACCATATTTTTGAAGATTATCTATATGCTTTTCAAGATTAGCAAAACCTTTCTTTAATGCCTCTATATTTTCTTCTTTTAAATTTTCTTTGCTAACGGCTCCATTATATTTAAGTGCACGTATCGTTGTGACAAGAACAACTGCATCTGGTTTAAGCCCAGACTTTCTGCATTTAATATCTAAGAACTTTTCTGCTCCAAGATCTGCTCCAAAACCAGCCTCTGTTACAACAATATCTCCAAGTTTTAGGGCAAGCTTAGTCGCAATGACACTGTTACAGCCATGCGCAATATTAGCAAATGGCCCACCGTGCATAACCACAGGTGTGTTTTCAAGAGTTTGTACAAGATTAGGCTTAATTGCATCTTTTAAAAGCGTCGTCATAGCGCCTTGGGCGTTTAAGTCACGAGCCGTAACCGGTTCGCCTGTATACGTATAGCCAATAATAATATTGCTGATTTTTTCTTTTAAATCGACAATATCATTAGCTAAACAGAGAATCGCCATGACTTCTGATGCCACTGTAATCATAAAACCATCTTGTCTTGGCATACCATTTATCGGGCCTCCAAGACCAACAACAATATCTCTTAATGCACGATCATTAAGGTCTACGCATCTTTTCCATGTGATTGTCCGTGGATCAATACCAAGTATATTGCCATGGTGAATATGATTATCTATCATAGAGGCAAGCAGATTATTTGCTGCACCGATTGCATGTATATCTCCTGTAAAATGCAGATTAATGTCTTCCATCGGAACAACCTGTGCGTAGCCGCCACCCGCTGCCCCGCCTTTAATCCCCATACATGGCCCAAGTGAAGGTTCTCTAAGGGCAATAATTGCATTTTGACCTATTTTACAAAGAGCTTGTCCAAGCCCAACTGTAATGGTTGTCTTCCCTTCTCCAGCAGGAGTTGGATTGGTTGCTGTTACAAGAACCAGCTTGCCATTTTTTTTCTCTTTAAGTTGATCCAATAAAGCATAGTTTAGCTTGGCCTTATATTGACCATATTGTTCTAACATATCACTCTCAATACCAGCAAGCTTCGCAATCTGAGTAATAGGCTTAAGCGTTGCTTCTTGTGCAATTTGAATATCAGTTTTCATTATGTTTCTCCTCACTTATCACATATATTTTATAAAACCTTTCTTGGCTTACTACCTTCATCAGCACTTACGATCCCCTTACTTTCAAGAGAATCCATCAACCTCGCTGCTCTATTAAACCCTATTCTAAAATATCTTTGAAGCATCGAAATAGAAAGTTTTTCTTTGCCTACAGTAAAGGCTATAGCTTTTTCTAAAAGTTCATCTTCTTCATCTTCCATATTAACTAGTATATTTGTAGTTTCAAGGGTTTGTATAATAGATTCTTCATAGACAACTTCTTCCGTTTTAACACTCTTAACAATACTTTCTACTTCTGTATCTGATATAAATGCACCTTGAATACGTATTGGTTTTGATTCTCCAATCGGACTAAATAACATATCGCCCTTGCCAAGCAACTTCTCTGCACCATTTGTATCAAGTATCGTTCTTGAGTCTATTCCTGATGATACTGAAAAAGCAAGTCTTGACGGAATATTCGCCTTAATCACGCCTGTAATAACATCTACCGAAGGTCTTTGTGTCGCAATAACAAGATGGATACCTGCAGCTCTTGCCATTTGAGCTAACCTGCAAATAGCATCTTCCACCTCTTTAGCAGCGGTCATCATAAGATCTGCAAGTTCATCAATAATAATAACAATTTGTGGCAGTTTAAGTGCTTCATCTGTCATCTTATCATTATAACCTTTCATATCTCGTGCATTATTTTCTGCAAATTGGTTATATCTTTTAGTCATCTCGTTGACAGCCCACCAAAGAGCACCTGCGGCTTTCTTAGGGTCTGTTACAACGGGGATCAAAAGGTGAGGAATACCATTATAAACATTAAGCTCAACAACCTTAGGATCTATCATAATTAATTTAACTTCATTAGGCTTTGCCTTATAGAGGATACTAGTAATGAGTGTATTAATACATACACTTTTCCCCGAACCTGTTGCACCAGCTATTAAAACATGAGGCATTTTAGCAATATCCGCTATAATAGGCTTACCTGTAATATCTTTGCCAAGCGCAAAAGCAAGCTTTGACGGAAAAGCTAAAAATCTATCTGTATCAATGACATCTCTTAAATAAACCATCTCACTTGTATCATTTGCAATCTCTATGCCTACTGCAGCTTTCCCTGGAATAGGTGCTTCAATGCGAATATTAGGTGCCGCAAGATTAAGAGCAATATCATCAGCTAGGTTAACAATTTTACTAACCTTTACCCCTTGCTTTGGTTGGAGTTCATAGCGCGTCACCGAAGGGCCTCTATGTATTTGCATTACTTTTGCTTCTACTCCAAAGCTCTCAAGCGTCTCTTCAAGTTTCTTAGCATTACTTAAAGATTTCTTTGATGCCTCTTTGTTAATTATTATTTGCCCTTTACTAAGTAGTTCTATGCTTGGAAAAGTATATTCTTTAACTCCTTGTGCCGTATGCACTGGCACATCCATTCTTTCTAGTTCCTCTTCCTCAACAACGATAGGACTACTACTAGGAGTTTGGATCTCACTTACAGTGGGCTCTAGTGAAGATTCTATATAACTCTTTGAGTCATAAATTTGTATGTCATCTAAATCCACTTGGCTTGTATGTTGTATATATTCTTCATATTTAGGAGCAAGTGGTACTTCTTGTTCTTTTTGTTTGCGCACATGGCGGGGTTTAGCTTGATACTGCTCTTGCTTAAGCTGAATAAACTTAACTATTCTTTCACTTAACCATGAAAAAACCGGAAACTTAGTCGTCACAATCAACCATATACCTAGCAAAATAACAAGGATTACATAGGTGCCATATAGACCTATAAGTTTCAATAGCAAATAGGCTAAAGCTGCCCCAACAAATCCGCCATTAAGCCATGATCCTTGTCTTATGTAATAATCACTTAATAGTGAAAAAGAAGTACCTTCTCCAAATGAGATGACATGAAACAACGGTGCAAGCAGCATCACAAGTGATCCAACGCAGCCTATCATCTTAATAACTTTCTGCGTACTGCCTTGTATATAAAATATAGCTATTACACCTGCAGCTAATGGAATAATATAGCCGCCAATACCAAATACACCTACAAAGGTCGTACGTATTACTTCACCAAGTATACCTGAGTTCTCAATAAATAAACCAATGAGTATTAATAAACTAAGACCTATAATACCTACGCCTATAATTTCTTTAGAAATAGGCTCTGGCAGTACATGGGCATTCTTATTCTGATAATTAGTTTTCTTTGTAGTTTTTTTCTTTGACTTTTGACCTTTTTTTTCTGTTGCTTTATTCATTGATAAGTAACCCCTCTATGATCTATGTACGTTATAATATAATTAAAAATATAATAGATGTGTGCATACGCATACATCTATTATTATATCATTTAATAATTTGTTTGATAAGACCATTTTCAAGTAATTTACCAGGTTTTAGGTCTTCTCTTAAATAGTCTTTAGGATTTGTAGAGAAAATTCTTTCTAAAATGTAGCCATCACACGTCTTACATGCTAACACAGATTGCCCATTATAATCAAGCTCGACATATTCAACAGGTTGTTCTAATCCGTAAATAGGCGCAATTGAGTAATACATCATACTACTTCACCTTCATCTGAGCCAATGAGCTCTTGTAATTTTTCCATAGCCTCTTTTAAGCCGCCTACTTCATCTATTATTTTTTCTGATACCGCTTCCTTGCCAACAAGTATCGTTCCTACATCTCTTGCAAGCTTACCGACGTCTAGCATCAACTCTCTAAAGCGTGGCTCAGATATATGAGAGTTTCTAGAAACAAAAGCTACAATTCTTTCTTGCATTTGATCAAAGAACTCAAAAGTCTGCTGTACGCCTATAATAGTTCCATTCATTCTTACTGGATGAATCGTCATAGTTGCTGTAGGTGTAATAAAAGAATAATCAGCTGATACTGCAATAGGAACGCCTATTGAATGTGCACCGCCTAATACTAAAGAAACAACAGGTTTGTTAATAGAGGCAATAAGCTCTGCTAGTGCAAGCCCCGCTTCAACATCTCCACCTACTGTATTTAAAATAACCAGCACACCCTTAACTTTAGGATTATCGCAAAGCCCTACTATTTGTGGGATAAGATGTTCATACTTTGTAGTTTTATTTTGGGGCGGCAAACTGACATGCCCCTCTACCTGACCAATAATAGTCAGACAGTGAATTGGACTTTCTTCTTCAGTAACGCTTGAGGGTAGCTGACCCAGTTCCTTAATACTTTCAATAGCATCACTGGAACTGTTATCTTCTTTGTCATCTTCATTTTTGTTTTTATTTTGGTCTTGATCTTGATTTTGGTCTTGATTTTGGTCTTGATCTTGATTTTGGTTTCCTTCTTTATCTAAATCATCTTTGTTCTTAGGCATAGTCATTTCCTTTCGCATAGTATTTAAGGTTAGTATGCAAAAAAAACTGCCTCTTCATACCCGATTTATGCTTAAACAATATACCAATAACTTTTTAGCCCTTTTAAAGTAAAAACTCATCATGTAACGCACTAATTGCGCCACTTACATTCTCCTGCCTAATCAAACAACCTATCGTTGTGAGTGAATCAGCTGTTTGAAGAATTTCAATATGTGTTTTTTGAAGTACTTTTACAATTCTAGCCATTACGCCTGGTATGCCCGTCATTCTTTCTCCAATAACAGTAACTTTTGCACAGTCTTCTACAAGCGTATACTGATAACTATTATCTTTTAGCAATAACTCTAATGATGCCTGATGCTGATTATCAATTGTAAACACTTTATACTGTGGAAAGATATTGATAAGATCTATACTAATATCTTTCTCGGCAATAAGCTCTAATAAGTGCTTACCTGATAATTCATTCTCTTGTATTGTAAATTGTACACGATCATTTCTATGGGCAATACTTGTAATAATATGATCACACTCTTTTTGAGAAGTATCTATTTTTGTTTGAGTAATACATGTTCCTTTTTCATCTGTAAAAGTATTTTTTATAATTAAAGGAATTTGACTACGCATAGCGTACTCAACTGCTCTTGGATGAATGACTTTAGCCCCACTATCAGCCATTTGAAAAACTTCATTGTAACTAATAGCTGGAATAATTCTGGCTTTTTCACACACTCTAGGATCTGCAGTCATAATCCCATCTACATCTGTATAGATTTCAATGCGATCAGCCTTTAGACTAGCAGCCAGTAATGCTGCAGTTGTATCACTTCCTCCACGCCCAAGCGTTGTAACTTCTCCATCTGCTGTTACCCCTTGAAATCCTGCAACAACTGGAATAATATCTTGTTCTAAACAAGCTAAAATAGGGTCTGTATGCGTATAAACTAAGTCAGCGTTTTTATGGTTCTTATCTGTTATAATCCCTGCTTGCCCGCCTGTTAATGCTTTTGCCTTATAACCGTTATGATTTAGAAGTGTTGCAATGACGACTGCTGAGATGATTTCACCACAAGAAAGAAGTAAATCATATTCTCTATCAGTAATACTTCCAACATGGGTACTTACAAAGTCAAGTAAAGTATCTGTTGCATAAGGTGATCCTTTTCTGCCTATAGCGGATACAACGACAACCGGAAGCTCCTGTTCATTTTTTGCAGCAACAACTTTTTGAATAACCATTTCCCTGCTTGCATCTGTTGCAACGGAGGTTCCACCAAATTTTTGGACAACGATGTTCATAATTTTAAGTCCTTTCAAAATGAGTATTTCTTATTATATATATTAGTATTTTTTTCAAAGTAGACTATGTCTACTGATTAATATAAGCTTCTAATGCTTTAGTCAGTTGATCTGGACATGAAGTCCCTCGTCCACCACAATCAATCCCTTTAAGTCGTGCTATAACCTCTTCTACTTTTAATCCTTTGACGAGTGAAGATATTCCAAGAGCATTCCCAGCACACCCTCTTTTAAAGATCACATCTTTAACAAAATCATCCTCAATTTCAAAGTGAATTTCTGTTGAACAAACTTTCGATGTTTTATATTTCTCCATGCTTATAACTCCTCGTATCTCATATTATGTAGTATCATCTTTTTTAAATAGCATAATACAGCATAAGTATTATAACACACATGGTCTTGTTTAACATAGCTGTATTAAAGCTATACATTCTAGTTCAATTCTAGTAAACTATATACTGGCCTAAACATTTATTTTTAGGACTCTATTATTTTATAAAATAATAAAAAGGATGGTTCTTTATGAGTATAAACTTTAATCATACAATTATTCACGTGTTAGACTTATCACTTCACATGCCTGTTTTATCTACAAATTTATTAGTTCTTAGTGATGAAACTGAAAGCTTTATTACCAAGCATCTTGTTAAGATATTTGATAATACTGCTAGCTGCAGAGCTTCATTTACAGAAAATGCAGAATTACTGCAATTACTAAATACTACACTAACAAAAGATAGTTTTTATGAGCTCTCTTGCAGTATGGCCAATAAGTATTACCGCTACATGACCGAATATGGTAACATTCCTGCTGGAGATCTGATCATTACGCACTTTACACTTAATGATGAGCCATTTATAGCTGCTCTTAAGTTAAATTACAAAGAAGCTTTCACCCATCATGTAGAAACCAATTCTGAAGGAACCACTACAAAAATTATCAAACATAAAGGTATTTTCCCGTCTGGCAGCAAACAAATAGAAGAAGGGGCTATCATTAATTTAAATAACTTCGAAGTCGTTATGCTTGATCAATCAAAAGGCAATTACTTACCGCTGCTTTTCGATTGTCAAACCAATTTATCCGTCAAAGAAACCTTACAGGTTGTTGAGAAAATCGCCGCAGAAGTTATTGAAACACATTATGATAATCAAACAGAAGCTTTATCAGAACTTAAAAATAATATATCAGTAAGTCTTTTTGAAACACAGACTATTCCTATACAGGAGGTGTTGCAAAAAACATTTGGCGCTCATGAAGATGTTTATGAAAATTGTATGGAAAAGCTCGAAGAAGTAGGGTTAAAAGAAACAACTATCGAAGTATCTGATACTAAGTTAACTAATAAGTTTGCCTCCCACCGTTTAAAAACAGATACAGGAATAGAACTCAAGTTTCCAATACCTCTTTTTAAAAATCCCGATTACATAGAATTTATTAATAATCCTGATGGCACATTATCTATTATGATAAAAAATATTTCTCAGATTACTAATAAATAAATACAAGCACAATCATTTAAGAATCCTCATACTCTATAATACAGACATTTAAAGTAGGCTGGAGGAATGAAACATGAATAATATTTCAGTTGCCATAATCGGCGGAGACTTAAGGTTTGTACGATTATGCAAACTTCTTATTGAAAAAGGAATAGATGTTTCTGTCTATGGGATTAATCATCCAGATATTCCAAAAGAGGTTAAGGTATGCTCTTCTCTTAACGAAATAAAAACCTGTCCTTATATTATTGGCCCTATCCCCTTTTCAAAAGATAATAAGTGTGTGTATACACCGATGAGTAACCTCTATATCTCCATTGAACAGTTCTTTTTAGCGGCCGCTAATAGTTATGTATTGGGTAGTGTTTTAAATCAAGAATTAAGAGACTTATTTAATAAGCATCATATTAAATGGAAAGACATCCTGGAAATGGATGAAATAGCAATACTTAATGCAATCCCTACTGCTGAAGGGGCTATTCAATATGCCATGCAAAATAGTGAAATTACCCTGCATGATAGTAAATGTCTTGTATTAGGATTTGGGCGTTGCGGCAAGATATTAGCACATAAATTGCAGGGATTAGGTGCAAGAATTTCGGTTGAAGCAAGATCAACTATAGACCTCTCTTATATTAGCACATATGGATATACTGCTATTCCACTTTATGAGTTAAATAAGCATCTTGGAAAGTTTGATTTTATTTTTAATACTATTCCAGTTATTATACTAGATCAGCAAGCTATTGATTTATTTAAATCAGATGTCGTTTATATAGAACTTGCTTCTACTCCTGGTGGCATAGATACGAAGTACGCTCAGCAAAAAAGTATTCGTCATGTGCCAGCTCCTAGTTTACCTGGTATTGTTGCACCCAAAACTGCTGCTAATATTCTATATCAATGCCTCTTATTGATTTTACGTAATCAGGGGGCGAATTTATGAAAGAACTAAAAGGACTTAACCTAGGAGTTGCACTTTGTGGCTCTTTTTGTACTTTTTCTAAAGCAATTAAATTAGTTGAACAACTCGTAGCTCTTGGTATCAACGTGTTTCCTATTATGTCTCATGTAGCTTACACCACATCTACGCGTTTTGGCGAATCTTCGGATATCGTAGGCCAGATCGAAAACTTAACAGGTAAGTCCATCATCCACACACTTGTAGATGCGGAACCTCTAGGACCTAAAGATATGATTGATGCACTTTTAATCGCACCATGTACTGGAAATACTTTAGCAAAACTCGCTTATGCTATTACTGACACTCCTGTGCTGCTCGCTGCAAAATCTCTTATGAGAAATGGCAAACCTGTTATCATTGCTTTATCAACTAATGATGGCCTTGGCCTTAATCTTAAGAATATAGGTATTCTACTGCCGAATCAAAATGTTTATTTTGTACCCTTCGGTCAAGATGATAAGCTTAAAAAGCCGACATCTCTTGTTGCAGATTTATCTCAAGTGCCGCAGACCCTTACACTAGCTCTTGAATATCATCAAATACAACCTATACTCATATAATTAGGATTGTAAAAATAAAGGAGGTATCTCAAATTAATGAGGCACCTCTTTTACTTTTGTCCAGTATGTCCAAATCCACCGTCTCCACGACTAGTCCTATCTAAACTGTCTGTTAATACAAAATGAACTTGATGAATATTTTGAATAACCATTTGTGCAATGCGGTCTCCTCTGTGGATATTAAAAGGATTAGTTCCCCAGTTAATGAGTATGACTTTTATTTCTCCTCTATAATCTGCATCAATTGTTCCTATACCATTTACTAGACCAATACCATATTTTGCTGCAAGCCCACTTCTTCCTCTTATTTGTGCTTCAAATCCTTCTGGCAGCTGAATAGCTATACCCGTTGGGATTATCTTATATTCTCCAGGATGTAAAACTACATCTTCTAGAATATGTGCATAGAGGTCAACGCCTGCGGCACTATCTGTCATATACCTTGGAATTTCTAAATCCTCGGCACCTTCTATTTTCTTAATACAAACATTTACTTTTTCAGCCATATCCTTTAACTCCTTATCTTAAAAATGTATTCATAAATTTTATATTTTTGTAGTTTTCACCTTTAAATTATACATAAATTTCTAAATAACTTCAAATACCAATCAAATAATGCGACAGTCTATAAAATTTGATTGTTCTAACCGATTTATTGATAGTTTAGTTGAATTATATAAAAAAAATAGGTATAATTTCTGTAAAAGAGTATTTAAGGAGATTATTATGTTTAAAAGAGGTTCAACAATACGGTTTACACTTAGTACAATTCTAAGCTTAGCCTTACTTACAGTGTGTATAGTAGGAAGTGTTAAAGCATTTTCTTACTTTTTCAATTATACT
The DNA here is from genome assembly GCA_937921505.1 of uncultured Clostridia bacterium. Taxonomy (GTDB): domain Bacteria; phylum Bacillota; class Clostridia; order Lachnospirales; family Cellulosilyticaceae; genus FMMP01. The sequence continues at coordinate 17,272 of CAKZUB010000109.1, forward strand.
TCAAACATTATTGAGAATGATACATCAAGAGAAAGAAATCCTAATATTACTGAAATCACAGTAGATGTCTCTAAGCAGACAACTATTAAAGAGGTAGCTGCACTGCTTTATGAAAATCAATTTATCTCTAATCCTTTTTATTTTACGCTTGAGAGTAAGATGAGTAAGCTAGATGATCAGCTTAAGCCTGGCAAGTATTCTATTAGCAGTAATATGTCAAGTGGTCAAATTCTAAAGCTTCTCACATCAGACATGACTGTTGCAGAAGAAACGATTAAATTTACTATTCCTGAGGGTTATACTATTATTCAAATAGCTGATAGGCTTGAAAACCTCAAAATTGTCTCTAGAGAAGATTTTCTTGATGCTGTTAATAACAGAGAATATGATTATTCTTTCTTGAAAAATATTCCATCTGGTACTAAGTACATCCTTGAAGGCTATTTATTCCCCGATACTTATATTGTACGCAAAGGGGCTACGCCAGAAGAAATTATTGTTAAAATGCTTAATCGCTTTCAAGAAGTTATTTCACCCTACTCTAACTATATTAACTCTTCGTCTTATAACTTGCATGAGCTATTAGCTATTGCATCTGTAATTGAGCAAGAAGCCAAGTTAAGTGAGGAACGTCCGATTATCGCCGGCGTCATCTATAATCGCCTTAATTCAGAGATGAAGTTACAAATGTGTTCAACTGTCCAGTACGTATTAGAAAAGAGAAAGGCAACTCTTTCATATGCTGATTTAGAAGTTTTATCTCCCTATAATACTTATACAAATGTTGGGTTACCGCTAGGACCCATATGTGCGCCAGGAGCCGAATCAATTAGTGCTGCTTTGATGCCTGATACACATGATTACTATTTCTTTGTCGTGAAAAACGAAGCTGAAGGCTCTCATTCCTTTAGTTCTACAGCTAGTGAACATGAGCGTAATAAGTCAAGATATAAGCAAAGTGTTGATAAGAACTTTCACGAATAAATCGTCCCCAGGACGATTTATTCTTTTGTACTTGAATAAACTTATGAATTCATTTATATTGACATAAGAGAATATTTTAAGAAAGGAATTTTTATGAGCGAAATTAATTATAGCTACATTGTTGAATATATAAGAGCTCTTCATCCCGTCCCCTCTTCTAGCATTTTACTAGAAATTGAAAATAAGATAGCAAGAGAAATAGAACATTGGCCTATTATTAAACCTGAGGTAGCTGATTTTATAAAGGTACTCTTATCTCTTATAAAACCTACTCATATTTTAGAAATTGGTGCAGCTGTAGGCTATTCTTCTATTTTAATGAGTGAGTTTTTAAATAAAGATGGTCATATTACTACAATAGAGCGTTTTCCTTATATGCTAGATAGAGCTAAAGACAATATTAAAAAAGCAAACCTTGAAGAGACCATTACGCTGCTTGAAGGTGATGCTTCTGATATTTTACCTACTTTAGCTACTCATCAATACGACTTAATATTTATGGACTGTGCCAAAGGACAATATATTCATTTTTTGCCAGAATGTATTAGATTACTTAAACCAAACGGTCTTTTGATCACCGATAATGTACTGCACAAAGGAACAGTAGCACGTTCTAGGTATTTAATTGATAGAAGACAACGCACAACACATTCAAGACTTAGAGATTTTTTATGGACAATTACCCATTGTGATGAACTTAGATCCAGTGTATTACCTGTTGGTGATGGCATTGCATTAAGTTTTAAAATAGGAGGAAACACCAATGATTAAACCAGTAGAATTATTAGCCCCGGCGGGTAGTTTAGAAACTCTAAAAATTGCTGTTTTATATGGTGCAGATGCTGTTTATATTGGTGGTGATCACTATGGCTTAAGAGCGAAAGCCAAAAATTTTACACTCTCTGAAATGGCAGAAGGTATCAAGTTTGCACACGCACGTGGTGTTAAAGTTTATGTAACTGCCAATATCTTTGCACATCATGATGATTTTGAGGGTATGAAAGACTACTTCTTAGCTCTTGATTCTATGAGCGTAGATGCTCTTATCGTTGCTGATCTTGGGGTATTTAGCGTAGCACGCGATGTCATTCCTAATATGGAGATTCATATCTCTACTCAAGCTAATAATACAAATTATCATAGTGCTCTTTTTTTGTACAATCAAGGTGCAAAACGTATTGTTGTGGCTCGGGAATTATCTTTTGATGAAATTAAGACGATGCGAAGTCATCTTCCGAAAGATGTTACCCTTGAAGCTTTTGTTCATGGTGCGATGTGTATGTCTTATTCAGGACGATGTCTATTAAGTAATTATATGGCAAATAGAGATGCTAACCACGGTGAATGTGCTCAGCCTTGCAGATGGAAATACCACGTCGTTGAAGAAACAAGGCCAGGCGAATATATGCCTATTGAGGAAACTGAACGCGGTACTTATATTTATAACTCAAGAGACTTATGTATGATAGAAAATATTCCTGAACTTGTAGAAGCTGGTATCTATAGCTTTAAAATAGAAGGAAGAATGAAAACACCTCTTTATGTCGCAACAGTTGTTAAGGCTTATAGAGAAGCTATTGATACTTATTTAAATAATCAAGAAGCGTTCAAATTAAAAAAAGACTATTTTTTAGAAGAGGTTGGCAAAGCAAGTCATCGCGAGTTTACAACAGGATTTTATTATCATAAGCCAACCTCAGATGATCAAACTTATTCCCATAACTCCTATGTAAGAGATTATGATTTTTCTGGTATGGTCATCCATTATGATCCTATAGAACAACTTGTGACTATCGAACAAAGACGTAAATTTTCAGTAGGCGATACTGTTGAAATTTTGGTTCCTAAAGGCCCTCCTATTAGTTGCATTGTAGATAAGTTGTGGGACATGGACGGCAATAACATTGAGTCTGCACCTCACCCTAAACAAATTGTTAAGTTTAAAGTAAGTGCTGATGTTTATGTCCCTTCAGTTCTTAGAAAATTAGATCCAAAGTAATCTATTTACTTTATTACAAAAAGCACGTATACTAATAATAAATTTAATATGTTACGCGTTTGCGGGGGAACCATATGGTTGAGAAGGCTAAAACCTGACCCTTTGAACCTGTTAGTTAATACTATAGAGAAACCACTTTAGACACATAAATATACTGTAATAAGTTAGAAAATAACTAGGCCTACTTTCATCAAATCTACCTCCTAAATCCTAGATTTAAAATAGTAATTTCTGGGATTAATTATAGACATAATAAGCT
>CAKZUB010000110.1 GCA_937921505.1 uncultured Clostridia bacterium
CAGCTTATTATGTCTATAATTAATCCCAGAAATTACTATTTTAAATCTAGGATTTAGGAGGTAGATTTGATGAAAGTAGGCCTAGTTATTTTCTAACTTATTACAGTATATTTATGTGTCTAAAGTGGTTTCTCTATATTAAAGATACTGCTGCTTTGATTCTACCTGGCGGGAGTACATGGACAGAAGCAATTCATGCTCCCATTATAAGAATGGCTGAAAAATATTTAGAGAAAGGTATTGTTGTAGGGGCAATTTGCGGTGCTACAATAGGACTTGCTATGGGGGGAGTATTGGATAGGCGAGCTCATACAAGCAATGACTTGGGGTATCTTAAAATGGTCTGCCCAAGCTATGATGGAGAAAAGTATTATAAGCAGGAATGTGTAGTAACTGATGGAAGTTTGATTACTGCTTCTGGAATAGCTCCTCTTGAATTTACTTTGCATATATTGAAAATTCTAGAGGTATTTTCACCTCAAACCTTAGATTCCTGGTACAATCTTTATAAAACCCAAGAGGCAAAATATTTCTTTGAGTTGATGAACTCAATTCAATAAAATAGCTTAAAGTCGGTAATCTAGATGCTTTTCACCACTTTTTGTCTTAGCGTGGGTTTCGACAATGTTGGAGACACCCCTAATAATTGATATTTAATTTAGTTATATTCTTCATTTTTTGAGTCATAACAGTCACAAAATAGGAGGACTTTCGGGCCAGCTTGAAGTTTTATTTTAAATTTCAAGGGCGCGAAGTCCTTTTTACCAAGCTTGTAAATTCGCAGTTTTTCACCTCAAATTATTGCCTTAATAACCAAGTTGATTTATAATCATTACTTGTATAAAAAATGACAGCAGAGGTGAGGATGACGAAGAATTACTTAAAGAAATTTATTAAATGGTACTAAATTATTTGGGAGCTATAAGAAAAGTTGCAAGGAATGCTGTTCGACTATGACAACAAATAAAAACACACATTATTTTCATAGCGCAGCCTTTATGTCTTTAATAGGGAAAGAACCTAGACTCATCATGGACTTTGAACTCTATAAGGGAACAAAGGATAGTAGCAAAAAAGATGAAGGAGAACTTTCTGTAGCCAAAAGATTACTATGCAGAGTAAGGAAGGCGCATAAACATACCGATAATTCAACTTTTAATATGAATTAGGGAGCTTTGCATATAAAATGAATTGCGAAGACCTAAAGTATAGAATATAATAAAAGCAAGACATAAGTGCTTAGTCTCTAGAAAAAACGGGAAAAGTGTATAGAGATGTATGATTAGAAAAGGAGGCTTAGCTATGCTAACAGTAAATGAAATCAAACAGGCTGTTTTAGATATTATTAAAGATTACCCTATTAAGAAAATATCTTTATTTGGCTCCTATGCAGATGGAACAGCAACTGAAGATAGTGATGTTGATATGCTCATAGAATTTGAAACGCCTAATGTTTCACTGCTCACTCTTTCAAGTATAAAATATGATATCATGGATAAGTTGCACAAAGACATAGATGTTATTCATGGTCCATTAGAAGATGATGCTATGATACAAGTAACTAGGATGGTTAATATTTATGGAGAATAGAGACTTCCAAATTTTAAAGAAAATTCTTTTAGAAATAGATGTATTAGAAGAAATGATTAAAGGCTTTGATTTAAAGAAATTTATTGAAGATGAAAGAACTAAAAGAGCAGTGTGTATGACGCTTCAAAATGATATTCTACCGTTTAAGAACCAATTATTAAATATTATTAATGAGTAATTAACGTGAGACTTCTAAGTATATCTTAGGAGCTTTTTTCATGCTTAAAATCAGGAGTTGATAACCATGCCGCATAAACCTTTAACAACTTGTAAGCATCCAGGCTGTCCTAAGCTAATTGCTGCAACCTTCTGTGAAGAGAACAAGCACTTACATGAACGTGCCTCGGCCAGTGAGCGTGGTTATGATCATAGATGGAGAGCAGCCAGAAAGAAGTATCTTAAAGAACACCCATTCTGCGTGAAGTGCCAACAGAAGAATAAGTTAGTAAAAGCAGTGGTAGTAGATCATATAGTCCCACACCGAGGTGATAAGACATGCGTTTTGAATTTCAAACTACCTGATTGACAATACTTGCATATATGATTAAACTCATATCATGATAAGTAATTATAGTAGAGCACGTAGTTAGAAGGGAGAGAATATGAGGTCACTAAAGACATTAGAAGATATTTCAGACGGGAGAATTTATGACATTGAAGATACGGTAAAAGCAGGTACTGGTGGTTGTGACGGCTGCAGCGCCTGTTGTCATGACGTTGGGGAGCTGGTTGTACTGACGCCATTTGATGTCTATGAAATGGTGAGCGGTTTAAACGTATCATTTGACGAACTCCTCATAGATAAGCTTGAGCTACGTGAAAATAATAAAATCGTATTGCCGCATTTAAAAATGTACGGAGACTCTAAACGCTGTAGCTTTTTAGGTATAGAAAATCGATGTATAATACATGGGCATCGCCCAGATATTTGCCGCTTGTTTCCTCTTGGAAGAGTATATGAAGACGATGACTGCAAGTATTTCTTACAAGTAGGTAGCTGCATGAAATCTAATCTCGAAAAAGTGAAAGTGAAAGAATGGATTGGTATTAAAAATAATCACGAGAACAAGGCATTTATTTTGGCTTGGTATCGCCTCTTAAAGGCACTTACGTTTCGCCTAAAGTTTGTACGAGATGATCAGGAGCTGGAAACAATCAATAAATCCCTCCTGGATATCTTTTATCGGATGACGTTAAAAGACGAAGAGGATTTTTATTCCGCTTTTTTGAGGTGCCTACCCGAGGCCAAAAATCAGCTTAGCATAATCTAAAGAATAATAGGATGCAACTGCCGTGTTTTTACATTTAAAAGATTGAAGAATAAAGCCCAATTATAATCTTTCCTACCAAAAAAATAAAGAAACAGGTGAAGTAAGAGCAACTTTTATAGCAAAATGCAGAAATCTCTAATGGAGGCATAGGGGCACGTCAAACATCAGTGGCTAAAACCAGAGGAACTAGATCGATTAGATTGGGCAGTAAGAGGGCTTTCGGGTCACTTATAACTTCTTTTAATAAAATCAAAGCTAATTTAAGTCCCATGCTGTAGTGGCCTGGAACTTAAATTAGCTATATTTTATATATCATGTTTTTTTCTACGGGTTTCCGCTTTTTGTAAACTTGTTCATCCGAACGGGCTGAAATAACAATGACTTTCATAACCCCGTCTGTGAGTTCAATTTTATATACAACACGGATCCCCAATTCTCTAAATTTAATTTTGAGGAGTCCAGTAAGATTGACCAATTCATTCGATTACAATATCCTCCGCATCACCAAGATCTTGTTCGCTGATGCCGAGATTGGACATGACTGTATCAAAAGAAAGTGAAGGCTTATCACTAGAATTAGCAAGACGTTCGGTTGCTTCTGTCAGTAGCATATAATCTTCTTCAATTTCTGATAGACGTGCATATTCCTCAGGAGAAAGGATGACAGCAGAAGGAGAGTTGTTCTTAAGCACAATCAGCTGACGTTCAGTATGAAGACGATCAAAGATACGTGATGCTTGACCTTTATTGAATTGAGTAATAGGAATTAGACTATTTAACATTTCGGTTGTGAATGCCATATAATACCTCCATTCTGTATGAGTATACTTTTAGTATATGCAAGTTGAAGAGAAAAATCAATAGATTAATGATAAAATATCGTTAAATTGTAATGACTTTATGTAGTAATTTAGTATTTGCCATCTAGAAGGGGGAGGGGGACTAAAATCTCTTTGTATAGTTGGCTTATCAA
>CAKZUB010000111.1 GCA_937921505.1 uncultured Clostridia bacterium
TCCATATCCTCCTATGGCATAGACTTTTCCATTAACAGTTGCTAAACCATGATAGTACCTTCCTGTCGGCATATCTTTTTTCACTGTCCATGTATTAGCTACGGGATCAAATACCTCATTAGATGTTAAACCATTTTGTCCACCTATTATATAGATCTTTCCATCTATCTTGCTGCTTCCTGCATAGTTTCTTACCTTCTGTATCGTCCCCTTTTGCAGCCATTCTCCCTTTATTTCGTTGTCTGGATTTGATGTTCTTTGAACCTGCGAAGAGCTCCAAGCACTTTTTCCATTCGCATTGGTAGCCCTTATTCTAAATGTATATTCTGTATCAGCCATTAGTCCACTATGCGTATAGGTATTACTTGCTCCTCTGCTATTAACCATCCCATCGACTTCAACATCATACCCCGTTGCACCAGCTATAGTATTCCAAGCAAGTAGAACTGAGTTAGCAGCTCCCATTATTCTGATGTTTTCAGGAGTATCTAAAAGCTCAGTTTTTACAGTAATCAATCTCCCCCATTCACCCACACCTCCGGTATTAACCGCTCTTAGTCTATAAGTATGGGTAGTATTAGGTACTAAGTTAGAATGTGTATAAGTTGTTGCTGCTCCAGCATTTATAATATATCCATCTATTTCTAAATCGTAATAAGCTGCATTTGGTACTGGATCCCATGTAAGTACAATTTTTTTACTCCACGCTTTTGCAGATAACTTACCAACTATATCTAATTCACCCGTGGTTCCTGTTACAGGAGTACTCCACTCACTCACGCCCCCCGCATTAACTGCCCTGATCCTATAAGTATGGACTTGATTTGCAAATAAAATCTGATGATTATAATTCGAAGTACTGCTATTAACTACTTCTACTCCATCTATTTCTATATCATAACTCTCAGCCTCTTCTACAGGCTCCCATTGAATATACACTGCATCCAATAAGCTTGTTATCTCTATTTGAGAAGGAATAGTTAGTTTATTGGTGGTTACAGTCACTAGTTCACTCCAATGACTTAAAGTATCTTCAATAGCAGCCCTTACTTTATAAGTATGTTGAGTATTTGACATAAGTCCTGTATGTGTATAAGTTAAACTTGTACCATTGTCTATAATTATTCCATCTACTTCTATCTCATATGTAGTAGCATTTTCAACTGCATTCCAATTGCTTATGATATAGGTTGTACCTGTAGTTACTGAAATATTTATAGGAATATCTAGTCGAATCCCTTGACCTGCCGTGTTCACAGCATTTTTCTCTCCTGCTATTGAATTTATATTTATGCCTGATAATACTAGTATAAATACCAAAACAAATGCTATAGATTTATTAACTCTTTTTATCATTATTTTTAATCCTCCCCTATTAAATTTCAAAACAACTATAAATCTGATTCATTTTTGTTACATTAATTATAATAGTATTTTTTTCATATGAGGTTTCTTTTTATCTCCTCTCTTGCTGTGCTAAATTTTTATATTTTTTTAAACAACGCTATTTTAACACACTATTTATAATATTTTATCTTTTATGTGCAAATAGTATGATTTTATGTATGAATAGTATGATTACTGCTAATATGTGTCGATCTCTAGTGAAATAGATTGGTTATATATGTGCAGTTTCTGTAAACTTGCGAAGGAGGCGTGGGGTCTTATGACTTGACCTGGTAGGTATGGCCGATTCTCTTAAAACTAATTCAAACTTAGTAAACGGTAAACCGCAAGTACTATTGACAATGAATGCCGCCATTTCTAGCGACATTTAAAATGTGACTTATGTTTGTTTAGATTTGAGACACTCAGCAGGAAGATTCGGTGACCATGGCGATAAGTCTTCAAGAAACGTTAGATCTTTATCATCCATGTGTTTAGGAATCTCTTCAAGTAGGTGTTTGAAATAGTTATAGGGTTTTAAGTTATTAGCTTTGGCTGTTTCAGCAATACTATAAATAATAGCACTTGATTGAGCCCCAGCTATAGTATCTATTAGTTTCTAGTTTTGCCTTCCAATACAAAAGCCTCTTATAGTTGCTTCTGTACAATTATTATCTATAGGCACATTACCATTAGCAAGAAATACTTTGAGATATTTCTCCTGATTAATGCAATAAGTAAAGCCTTTCCCTGTTTCGGATTGTGGCAGGATATCATCCTTATGTAATTTTATCCATGTAAAAAAAGCCTCAACAAGAGGTTTTAAAATCAGTTCTCTCTGACATAAACGTTCCTCGGTGGAAAGCTCAGATAGGCTATTTTCTAGTTTATAAATAGCAGCTATTTGTTTGAGTGCATCATTTGCGAGTGTTCCTTTTGCCTTTTCTTTACCAAGTGATTTGACAAGAGTAGCAAAATGTCTTCTGGCATGGCTCCAGCATCCTGCGACCGTTATATGAGGTATATTCTTGTCCATAGAATGATAGACTTGATATCCATCAGTAACTAAGATCCCCTGATAATTCTTTAAAAATTCTTTTGGATGCGTGGCATTTCTAGTCTTCTGATAGTTATATAGCACGATTGGACTTAGTTCATACATCTTCCCAGTACGGTATACCCATATATAACTCTTAGAACCTGCCTTTCTCCCATCCTTTGAAACTTCTACAGATGTTTCATCGGCTTGGCAAATATCGCACTTAAGAAGTTCCTCATGAAACCTGTCATAGAGAAGAGACAGATATCTTTCTGAGCACAAGATGGTCCAGTTCGCCATGACCTGTCTCCCTAAGTTGACACCATTTCGCTTGAATTCCTGTTCAAGCCTGTATAATGGAATGGCATTAACATATTTACTATTCAGTATAGCAGCCTCAAGAGATGGTGTAACGATACTATTGCGTAAAAGACTCACAGGTCTTGGTGCTTTAACGATAGTTTCATTATCTGTACCACAGTATACAGCCACATGATGCTCTTCAACTTCAAATGTTGCCGGATGGAATGCAAGACGTTTATAGACCTCATCTGGTAGGCGACGCCATGAAACACCTAACTTCTTGTTAAGTTCTTCGTCAGACAGGGTATGTTCAACGACTTTTACAGGTAGTCCTTTAAGATACGCATCACGCTTTCCCTTTTGTTTAGGTTTACGTCTAGTAATTGTTTCAAGTTCATCTGTATGGGTATATACTTCTTCGAACCCAGGTTCCACAACATATTTATCCACTATAGTAACTTCAGCCTCATTAAAGCACATCTCAAGCTGACCTTCCCAGTCAATCTTTTCAGTGGAACGTCCAAAACGTTTATGAGTTGCTATCCCTAGCTGTTCTATTAGAAGATCCATCTTTTGATTCATCTCTCTAAGCTGTTCTTTCTGCATTTCGCATTGAACTGTTAAAGATTCAGTCAACTGCTGTAATGAGACATACATCACAACGATGTCCTGTTTGGTGTATTTAGTTAACTGAGTTTCCGTAAATTTATTACCCATATATCAAACATAGCATACATATTTTAAATTGTACACAAAAACAACGGCAATTCAAAAGTTATGGAAAACCTTTGAATTGCCGTTGTTTTAGAGAGATAGTTATCAACATTTTTGTCCTCTAAAGCGCTTGTTTGGGGTGAATTTTTCTAACAGCTTTAGGTTGATCAATAGATAATCCTTCTGTTAACCATCTAAACTGTGCAGGTGTTATATGCCTTACTTCATCTTCGTTACGAGGCCATTGAAATCTACCAACTTTCAAGACGCTTATATAAAAGAACGAAGCCATCACCTTCCCAAACAAGTGCTTTGACTCTATCAGTTCTTCTTCCGCAGAAAAGAAACAATGCATTTTGGAAAGGATTTAACTTAAACTCCTGCTGAATAATTCCCACAAGTCCATCAATACCACGTCGCAAATCTGTATAGCCAGAAGCGATATAGATGCTATCAAAACCAGTAGCACCATTAAACATCTGATAGTACCTTCAATACCGAAACTAGTAGATCAGGTTGTACATGATCTGATAATTCAATAGAGGCACTTCCCATACGAATAACCATTGATGGGATAAAATCTGATGAATGGTTCATAATTGGTTTTACAGTAGTAGTCGGAAGTTGTACAAATCTGGAATTACTTTCTATAGGGAGAGTTTCACTGACTTTCGCTCTTAACTTACGCTGCCAATAGTAAAACTGCTTCTCGTTAATATCGTTCTTCTCACACCATGTCCTAACGTTCAGACCGCTATCATGGCATGCCTTTATGACAGGAAACCATTGTGATAAAAGATACTCACGAGTTGTATTTGATACACTCATTAGCAACACCTCCTTAAAGTTTTTAAAGTAAACTCGAAAAACTTTAAAAAACTAGAAATAGGAGTTTTTAAAGTTTTGGGTTACTTAACTAGTAAGGTAATTATCGCATAATTAGTTAATTTAGTTAATGTACGCATGATCTACCGTTTACTTTTAACTTTTCATACTATGCTATAGGCATGTCTCAAAATGAAAATTTTAAAAAATGTCCTTAACCAAAAAACCAGATGCTATCTTAACAAGTTTTTCTTGCTAAATAGCACCTGATTCTTATTTTCGGGTATTACAAAATAGGGTTATAAACCCTTGTGATTTTTTATTCGGTTTTTAAGCTATTATATTCTTTTTGTTAAAGATTATAGATTATTAGCAGTTGATGTCTCGGTTCTAAATATTGCCCATAATTCTGATGACCATAGCACCTACTTTTAATCAAATCCTGACGCTAAAGGCTTCAACTTATTGCACCTTAATGCAATGTGTGATTTGTGTACTAACCTTTATTTAGATGTTTATCTACAGCCTGAGAGGCAAGAAAATGAGTTTCCATCGCTAACAGATATGGTAGATCGATCAAATTTGGAATGACATTGCCTCTTTAGCATCTCCTCTTTCAATTATTCTCACCTAGATTCAGTCTAATATTAGATTTGAACCTCCTCTTAGACAAGCTCAAATTCAATGACCTCTAATGATTCTGAGTTAGTTCCTACCATAGCTTCAAACCTACCCGCTTCAGCTACAAATTCACACTTCATATTATGAAATTTTAGCATTTCTTCTGTTATTTCAAGAGTCACTTCCACTTCTTCTTCTGGTATTAGCGTCACTTGCTTATAACCTTTTAATTCTTTAAGCGGTCTCACTGTGCTTCCTACTAAATCTCTTATATAAAACTGCACTGTTTCTGTTCCTGCTACTGAACCTGTGTTTTTCACCTTTACTGTAGCTACGAGTGTCTCTATACGTTTCATAGAAGTAGCACTTAGTTGAAAGTCTGTATACTCAAAAGTTGTATAACCTAAACCATATCCAAATGGATAAAGTGGTTTATTAGGACTATCTAGAAAGTGAGATACATAACGCATATACTCTGTTTCTGATAATTTAGGCCTTCCTGTATTATAGCAATTGTAGTATACAGGGATTTGACCTACTGTATAAGGAAAACTTATTGGTAAACGTCCTACTGGATTCACATCGCCATAAAGTACATCTGCTATAGCATTCCCACCTTCTGTCCCTGGGAACCAAGCTTCTAAAATAGCTGGTGCTATTTGACTAAGTCTAGTAATCTCTAGTGGTCTACCATTAAAGAGTACCACCACTGTCGGCTTACCTAATGCTAAGATTTCTTTCGCTAAATCCTCTTGGATGCCTGGAAGTGTGATGAAAGCACGACTTCCCCCTTCACCACTCATATTAGACGCTTCACCTAAGGCTAATATAACTACATCAGCAGCTAAAGCTACTTGTTTAGCCTCCTCAAAGCCTAGCTGATCATCTCCTATAATTCCACACCCTTTAGCAAAAGTGACACGCGTTTCTCCTACCTTATGAGCAATCCCCTCTTTTAGCGTAACAGTTTCTTCTTTTCTTCCTTTCCATGACCATGGTCCTAAAATATCATTTCTATCGCCTAAAGGCCCTATAATAGCTATCTTCTGTTCTTTATTAAGTGGTAGAACTTGTTCATTTTTCAGAAGCACCATAGACTCTGATGCCACTTCTCTTACTGCCTTCCTATGTTCATTACACACGTACGCTCTCTCAGCTTTAGATTGATCTATTGCTCTATAAGGATTTTCAAATAATCCAAGCTCTTTTTTTAAATTAAGTACTCTTAAAACAGCCTCATCAATAAGTGATTCACTTACCTTACCTTCTTCTACGAGCTGTTTTAAACTCAGAACATAATGCGATGTCATCATTTCAATATCAACACCCGCTTCAATAGCTTTTTGGGCTACTTCTTCGCTATTGGCGGCTACTCCATGTGGTATCATCTCACCTATAGCCCCCCAGTCTGAAATCACAACACCATCAAATCCCCATTCTTCCCTTAAAATATCTCTCATTAAATAGCTGCTTCCTGATGCTGGAACACCATGGACTGTATTAAATGATGTCATCACCATTTTAACACCTGCTTCAATAGCCGCTTTGTAAGCTGGTAAATAATATTCTCTTAGATGTCTATCAGACATATCTACCGTATTATACTCTCTACCTGCTTCACCTGCACCATAAGCTGCAAAATGCTTCACACACGCTATAATATTATAAGGATCAGTCATATCACCTTGGAAACCTTCTACAAAAGCCTCGGCAAATATGCTATTTAGGTAAGGATCCTCTCCTGTTGATTCCATAACACGTCCCCATCTTGGATCTCTTACTAAATCAACCATCGGCGCAAAAGTTACATGAATACCTGATAACGCTGCTTCTTTGCCAGATACTTCCCCACAGCACTTAGCATTTTCTGGGTTCCAGGAAGACCCAATAGCTAGTGGAATAGGAAAAATCGTTCTATAACCGTGAATAATATCTGCCATAAACAAAAGAGGTATTTTATGTCTGCTTTTTTCTATATATTTTCTTTGGATTTCACTAGCTTCTTCCGCACTATTAACCCCAAGTACAGACCCCGACTGCCAAATAGCTTCTTGTGTAATTCCTAATTCACTTAAAGGTCCGGTAATTTCCCCTCGTGCTTTGGCACTATAGAAAGGTGATGCTAGTTGCTGCAACTGACCTATTTTTTCTTCTAAGGTTAAGTCTTTTAATATTGTTTTCGTATCTATATCTGAACTCATAACCATTCCTCTCCTTTGAAAATTTTTAATTTTTTATAAAAAAGAGCCTATGCAAATAAGCAATTACCTTTTTGCACAGACTCTTCTTACTTCTATACTACTTTATGGCATGTCTCCCTAATGATTAATTCAGAAGAAAGTGTTATTACCTTACTTGTTTTTTCACCATTTAGCTTTGTAATAAGGCTATTGGCTGCCATAACACCCAGGTCATAGCAAGGTCTTCGTACAGTACTTAACTTCGGTGTTACATATTCACATAGTTTAATATCATCAAATCCAATTAAAGCGATTTGTTCAGGCACTTCTATTCCTTGTTCACATAAGGCCTTTAATGCTCCTAAAGCCATCTCATCATTGGATACAAAAAATGCTCTCGGCCATTCTTGCGACGGTACTTCTTGTATAAATTTAGTCATTGTCAAACAACCTCCCTCTTCTGTGAAGTTGGATTTTAGATACCACTTGCTTTGAAAATTCAACTCAAAATCTTTGATTCCTCTTTTAAAGCCTTCATATCGTGTATTATTATCATAAGAATCTTTTGGACCACTTAAAAAACCTATATCTTGATAGCCCAGCCCATTAAAATATGCCACGACTTCATAAGAGATGTGGTCATTATCAATAAGTATACTAGTAACATGATCTCCTTTGACCTCTCTATCTAAGACAACAATTGGAAATCCTTCACCCGCTAGTTCTTCCACCATGCTATTGTTAATATTTGAAGCTAAAATAATAGCACCATCTACAAAACGTTGAGATAAAACACGTGTAATGTTCGTTTTGCTATGAAAGCATTCAGCAATAATAACCTCATAATTATTTTTCTTAGTGGCTTCGCTAATCCCTCTTATAATTTCTGGGTAAATAGGACCAGAAAACTCGTTGACTACTACAGCAATTATATTATTCTTTTTCATTTTAAGACTTCTTGCAATGCCACTAGGCTTATAATCTAATACTTTTGCCGCCTCAAGCACTCTTTCGCGTGTTTCATCACTAATTTTACGATTGCCACTTAATGCATACGATACAGTGGAAATCGATACATTTGCTAACTTTGCGACATCTTTAATTGTAGGCATCTCATACTCCCTTTTTTCATTCTATAGTGTAAGTAATAATACTATTTCTACATAGTATTGTACAGAACATAGGCCTAAAACACCATACTTTCTTACAGTCATATCAATTAAACGTAAAGATGGATAATATTTCCCTTTTGAAGCGCCGCTTCAAATACGTCCTTTTCCACTACATAACCCGATGAGCGATACGAATTCTTATTGATATCACAAGAAAGCTCCTGACCATTTATTACTATTTTTCTTTCATCCTTGGCCTCTTTCCCTATATGGTAAATAAAGGTTACAGGTTTATTATTATACATATAGTTCCATTCAAGGCCATCCATTTCAAATGGTAATACAGGATCTAAGATAATCTTGTCTCCTGCTAATCTTAACCCTAGTATATTTGAAATGATTTGGTTTAAGTAGATTCCAGGGCCACTTGAATAAATACGCCAGCCCCCTTTTACATCTACCTCCCCTGTACGAAGTTTATTAAAGTTCTCTTGGAAAGCATAGCGGTCATTGAAAGCCCCATCCGAACTGCTAAAATAACTATTACTTTGTCTACGTACAGCATTACTTACTTTATCCTTGATATTAATAGGGTTAATGGTCATGAGAGCATCCCAAGTTTCATAAACATCTCCTAATTTCGCTACAGCCTCAATATACCGGATATGTGCGTGAATGTAGTTTAAGCCAATTTCACGCCCTACATTTGCTGCTTGTTCAGCACGTTGAAAAAATTTCACCACACCACCTTTATAAGTCGCTGGATAATTCATTAAACGTACACCATCTGGACATTTCAAATGCTCTTTAATTAATGCAACGTTCTGTATTGCCTGCTCTTTACTTACAAGTTCACTAATAATACTTCTCGTCATAGGTAACAAGCGATACTTAATTCCTGTTTTTTTATCTTTTGGATGTAACATATAATCCATATTTTCAGCACTTTCACAATAAGCAAACCCTGCAATAACGCCATCTTTAATCAAATAATGACTAAAATCTTTTTTAATATCTGTTGCTATTTCTTGTATTTCTTTAGCAAAAGCTGCGTCTCTTACAGCTAAAACACGTCCTAATTGTTCTAAGGTTTGATAAGCTAAAGCAACTGTCCATGCACTAACTAATTTTTCTTTTAAAGCTTTATTGGCTGGCTGAAGGGTATCGTCCCAGTCTCCACCATTATAAGAAATAAGAGCTGTTTCATATATAAAACTTTTTCGAATGCTCGCTATAGCATATCTCATGTGCTCTAATAGTTTTTCTTTTTTTTCTGACAACTGCCCATCTGCATAACGGTAAATTATTTCACTATCTAATATAGAAGAATCTCCCGTTATATGAATATAATCACCTACTACTTTCAGCGGCCAGAAAATAACATCTCCATGACAATCATCTTGCTGCATCCTATAGCAATCAAACATAAACCATTGTGGCCATTCACCGGTTTCTATCATTTGATGAGCAAAAACTTCTTCTATAATTTCTTTTACAATGCTAAAATGTTGTGTTGCAAAGAAATATTCAATAGGTCCTTGGCAAATATCACGTGTTCCCCAAGCAGCCCCCCCAGGTTGTTCTAATCCATGAGGTACAGCAAAATGAGTCATGGCATTATGTGTATACCACCAAAAGATTTCATTAATTTTTTCAATATCTTTTGTTTTGCCACTCGAAAGGGCTAGGTTAAAGCCACAAGTCAAACGATTATAAAGTGCATTAAATTTTTCAATTTCTTTTTCTAAAGTATAAGCTTTTTGCTCTTTATAATCTGCCGCTTCTTCTACTCCTTTAAGTCTTCCCTCTATAACCATTTGAAATTTTGAAGTTGCTTCTATTTGAATAGTAAGAAGTGTACCATTACGCACAACTGCATCTTCAAAAAAAATACGATCATCACTAACAATACTATCAGTTCCACTAATTATCATACGATAGTTTAATTCTGGATAAGCTTTACTTGTAAAACTTTCTGGGTTTCCTGTTATAGTGATATAGTTTCCTTGTACATCTATCTCTACAAAGTCTTTAAATTCATGCTCACCAAGAACTAATTGATTTGTTAAAATCATTTCATAAGTTTTTCCCTGTTCAGAAGTCACTTCTAGAACAATATCTCCTTGCTTTGCTGCAGCATAACTTACTACAGTTACCACGTCACCTTGTACTTTGTAATACCACTTAGCATAGTTTACACCTAGCTCATAGGCTGCTGGTAATGTTAACATACTGTATGTATCGTTAATCTTAATATAAATACGTTGCCCTGAATTTTTCTGAAGATTTAAAAGCCCTCTTGTGGTTGAAAGAAGTTTATTATGAGAAGTATTTCCTACTACAAGTTGTGAATTAAACACACCATACATATAGTTGGTAGAAGTAATCAGCCCTTCACTTAAATGATCCTCCGCCAAGCCACTTGTAATAATATGACCATGCGGTCTCTCTAACATTAATTCTTTTTCTGGCAAAACAATATGACGATGTCCTGGCGCAAAGAAAGATAATAAAGTTCCTTTATCTAGTTCCTCCATATGACGTTCTGGGAAGTAACGTTCTAACTCTTTCTCAGTGAATCTTGGTGACGTATAAGGCATTCCAAAAACATCTTTTATAACAACAGTTGTAACTAATTCTACTTCTTTGGCTTCAGCACCCATAACCTCTGCATAAGAAACTCTTAAATCCTCTTGGAAATCTATGTGCTTTACAGCTACTTCATAATTGGGTTTGACAATACCATAAAATGCAAAAGTTTCTTTTCCATTAACTACAAACTGTTCTGTTTGTAGTGCTGTATAACTTAATTCATATTGATAGTTTACATTAACTAATCCTTTGTCTAAAGCTATGGCTTTATGTGTTCCTTTGTACCCCAAACCAAAAAACTGTGTTCCATCCGTTGAATAACCTGTGATTTTTTTCCCTATACCACCTTGTTGCAAATAAGGGAATTGCTTACCTTGAAGTTGATTTTGTCTTGAGCTTACTACATAACCCCATTCTCCTTCTATCACCTTGTGATCTAAGTACTGGCTCATGTAAAGCTCATTAGCTAAAACACTCTCTTTATTCGCTAGACTAATGTCTTGTCCATAAATAACATCTACAGTTTTACCCAACGCCTGTAACGTTACTTCCCAAAACCATATGTTTTCAGTTGCTAACCTAAAGTTTACCTGGTAACAAATCCCCTCTACTTCACCACTCCATCTTGCGACTTCATCATTAACAGCAAATTGACTCTTGGTCCCATGTCCTACAAGAGGAATAACACGCATCCCAGCCTTTTCGTGAATACGCAGGGCTATAGTATTTATTGAACCATCTATTGTATTTCCCAGTAATTGATTAATAAGGATTTCTCCATTTAAGGCTTCGTACAAATTACCTGTTTGTAAAAAATCAAAGTAAGTTGCACCCTTTTGAAAATGAATTGTTTGATTCTGCTGCTCTAATCTCATAACGTCTCCTTCTTTATGTTATACAGCATCGTCCTATATTTAATATAGAAGTAGCATACAGTATAATGCATCATCATTTTTAGTCATTTATTATTAATTCCTTGTCCTATTTTATTCCTGAAATCGTAAAGCCTTCAATAATATGTTTTTGAAAGAACGAGAAAATGATCATAATAGGCACAACCATTACAGAAGCCCCTGCCATTTGTAATGCAAAACTAGATGTATTTTGCCCTTTTAACAGTGATAAGCCAACAGATAAAGTGTAAAGCCTTTCATCATTAGCTATAATTAGCGGCCATAAGAAACTGTTCCACGCTCCAATGAATGTTAATATCCCTTGAACAGCAAAGATTGGTTTTGCTACGGGCATAATCAACTTAAAGAAAATTTTATATTCTCCCGCCCCATCAAGACGCGCTGCTTCAATAAGTTCCATCGGGATCCCTTCCATAAATTGTCTAAATAAGAAAATACCGAATGCGCTAATAAGACCTGGAAGAGCAATACCTAACATCGTATTGGTTAAATTCATTACATTAAGAATTAAATAAACTGGAATCATTGTCACTTGTGACGGAATCATCATTGTTGCTAAAACAGTATAAAATAAAACGTTTTTGCCAGGAAATTTAAATTTTCCAAAGGCATAACCTGCTAGGGCATTTAAGAATAACCCTATAAAAGAGAAAGCTACAATCCACAATGTGTTTCCTAAATAGGTCGCAAACCGCATCTCAGTAAATAGTCTTATATAGCCATCTAGCATGGGCGCCCGTGGCAGAAATGTCGGCGGAATAAGAAGCGCTTCACTTTCAGATTTGAAAGAAGTAAGTAACATCCATACAAATGGTGTTATCATTAAAACCCCACCCAATACCAGTACAATCATCACAATGAGTTTTTCTGTTTTTATGGTCTTCATAGTCATTGTTTCATCTCCACATTCAAGATATTTTTAGTACTCTACTTCTTCTTTTTTAAATTTAAACTGAACCATTGTTACCGTAATAATAATTAAGAATAAAACGAATGATCCTGCCGCTGCATAGCTAAACTGGTTACGTCTAAATCCATTTTGATAAATAAAGAGTGCCATAGAAGTCGTAGCATTCAATGGTTTGCCTTGTGTCATAATAAACGGTTCTTCGAAAAACTGAATCCATCCAATAAGCGTTGTAATAGTTACAAAAAATGTTGAGAATTTGAGCAAAGGTAATGTAATAAAACGTAGCTTTTGGAACTTATTAGCTCCATCCATTTCAGCTGCTTCATAATAAGATCTAGGAATCCCTTTTAATGCGGCTAAGAAAATCAGCATATTAATTCCAATTGCTTTCCAAACAGCTAAAATAACAAGTGATATTTTTGCTAAAATTGGATCTTGAAGCCACGGCAATCCTTGCATGCCAAGACTTGATAATACCATGTTAAACAAACCAAATCTTGTGTTGTACAAGAATCCCCATATTACAGATACGGCTACAACATTTGTTACTGCTGGCAAATAATAGATCATACGACACATTGAAAATACTTTCCCTGTTCCATAGTTTAGAAGCATAGCAACACTCATAGATAATACAACAACAAGCGGTACACCTAGTACGACATAAAATATCGTATTAGCAATAGATTGGATAAAAACTTCATCTTTTAATAACTTCACATAGTTACCAATTCCTATAAAATTAATTTTATCCCAGTTAGCTAATCCCTTTAAATTAAGATCTGTAAAGCTCATTCCTACCGATAAAACAATTGGGATAATAGAGAAAAGTAATAATAAGATTATTGCTGGCGCAACAAATAGATACGGATATTTATACTTATTAAATTTACTAGTAAATGTTCTCAAATGCCTCCCCCTTCGTGTTTATAATTAAAATGCCCTCCTCATATGAGTTTGATAAAGGACTCGTACAAGGAGGGACTGGGCCTAGTTACCTAATAATTCTTTCGCTTTCTTGTTAAGTATATTAAGTTCTTCTTGCACCCCTGCTCCGCCAAGATTAATTTTTTCAAAGGATAGGTTTACTTCTTGAGCAATTGCTTCCCATTCTGGGATGAATGGTGCTGTTTTAGCATGCTTCATTTGTTCTTTAAATACACTGTAAATTGGATCTTCTGAAAGCTCTGGTTTTTCCCAAGATGCTTTTGTAGAAGGTAAACAGTTAGCTATTTTTAACCATTCCATTTGTGTTTCTTCTTGTGTCATATAAGAAATGAATTTTAAAGCTGACTCTACATTTTTTGTATTATTGAATATTGCAAGGTTCGCACCACCTACAAAAGAGGTGTTGGTTTCTTTTGCAGGAAGTGTCCTAACATGCCATTGATCTTTAATTTCTGGCGTTTGATCATTCATAACATTGATCATCCACGGTCCACTTATGTACATTGGTTTGATACCTTCTTTAAACGCTTGAACGATATCCATATCATCTTGTTTTGGTGCTAAATCTTCATCAAAGAAACTTTTTAAATAAGTTACCGCTTCTACGAATTCCGGTTTATTAAATTGTGGCTCCCCCTCTTTAATAATATCCGAACCATTTTGCCATCCATAAGTTATTGCAAAAAATTGATCTTTTGGACTAAGGTCCATTCCATAAAGCCCTTCACCTCTTACTGCAAGCTTTGTTGCTGCATCTTTTAATTCTTCCCAAGTTGCTGGACCTTCTGGATATCCCACATCTGCTAATATGTCTGTACGGTAGTAAAGGACACGTGTATCAACATACCAAGGAATACCTACATATTTATCATTATAAGTTGTTGTTTCAACTGAACTATCGAAAAAATTACTTGGAGCTAAATTTGGATATTCACTCACATAACCAGATAAGTCCATCAATGCACCAATGTCTGCAAATTCAGGAATCCAGGATGTTCCCATTTGTACGATATCAGGCCCGTCACCAGAAGCTATAGCTATTAAAAGTTTTTCGTGCGCTGAATCCCAAGGTAAAGCTTGAACTTCTACATTAATATTAGGATTATCTGCTTTAAACTTTTCTGTCATCTGAGGTAATAACTTACCCTCTCCACCCATAGCCCAAATTTTTAAAGTTGTTTGTTCAACGGTGCTGTCTGGTTTTGCATTGCTTTCTACTGTGTCTGTTCTCGAACCGCATCCTACTAATGTTCCTAAAGCTAATACGCTAGTTAAAATACTTGCTACTATTTTTTTATTCACTGCACATTCTCCTCATCTTCTTATTGTATTAGGGATGTTACTCTGTGTTAGTATTTTTTTACTAATTTCCTAAACATTTCTAAAACTTTATTCGAAACGTTTGACTTAAATTATAAAAAAATAAGTAGTCATTATCTACTTATTTTTATTTTAGCATTCATTAGCTAATTTTGCAATATCTTTTTGTTTTTTATTTAATGATGATATTATATATGTTTTTTCTATAAAATAACTTTTTATTGTATATAATTCATCAAAAAATTTTCTCTAAACTGTTTTTTTATAGAATTCCATATATTATCTGTTCTCTTTTTAATTATTAGCTTAAGTTAAACACGATCTCTTGTTTATCGAAACGTTTCTCATGAATCGAGTGGGATTTTCCTAACAAATAACTATCCAAAGGGTTATTGATACTTTTAATCATAAAAAAAGTGCCCTTAACGAAAGCTTAGCTTTCCTATTATGGCACCTTCTAAATAGTTATTAGTTAGTTTAAAGTTGGTTCAATAAGACCATATGTTCCATTTCTTCTTTTATAGACTACATTAACTTCTTCTGTCTGTGCATCTAGATATACAAAGAAATTATGTCCTACAAGTTCCATTTGCATAACCGCTTCTTCAGCGTCCATTGGTTTAATAGCGAATTTCTTTATTCTATCTATCTTTATTGCATCTTCTGCCTCATCACTTTGATGCATAAATGCTGGAGTAAAGCTTGGTGCATGATTGTTTCTATGCTTAGATCTTAATTTATTTTTGAATTTATTAACTTGTTTCTCAATGACAGCTACTGCATCATCAATAATATTATACATATTCTTGCCTTCTACTTCCGCACGTAGTACAGAACCATTAAAGGGAATTGTTATCTCAATCACATGGATCAATTTTTCTACGATAAGCGTAACTTGTGCTTCTACATTGTCATTAAAATACTTATCAAGCTTAACAAGTTTTTCAATAACTGCATTTTCTAGTGCTGCTGTAACTTCAATATTTTTGCCGTTAATTTTATGTTTCATATCGCCCTCTCCTCTCAGCCAAATCCTATATCTTTTAACAGACTGGCTATACTCTATATTATTCGATAAAAAAAGCAAATATCCTTCTTAATATGAGTAAAAAAAAGTATTTTTATTAGTTATTTTTAAAAATTGTTGTGAGCAAATGTTTATATTTACTTAAAAGCAGAAGAAACACTGGTACTCCTATTAATGTAATGACTACAAATTCCCCCACTGCTACTTCTAGCATCGTAAGAAAAATTGGAAGGTTAAACATTTTATGAAGTAAATAGCCTATGATGAGTCCATTAAATAGCGTTGGCCACAAAGAAGCTATTATGAGTCCAACTTTACTTTGTTTAGTTATCTTTCCAGTTATAGCAATTGCAATAACGCTAATAAGCGTAGCAGGTGTTCCTATAAGCGCATCTGGCAAACCATTTGGTCCTAATAAGTTAGCTAAAAAGCATCCTAAAGTTAAGCCTCCTATGTAGGTTGGATCAAAAAAAGCTAGAAGCGTCATTATTTCTGATACTCTAAATTGAATATTGCCATAGCTCATAAATGCGAGCCCCAGTGTAACTACGGTATAGATTGCTGCTACTGCCGCTGTTTTTACAATAAAATGTGTTGTGATTTTCATGATATCTCTCCTTATAATTATTTTATGTATTCATGCTTTGTCTTGTACTCTTGCTTTTAAAAACAGGATAAATAAGGAGTATTTTTCAGCCAATAAAAAAGTCGCAGGATAAATTCCCACGACAAATAGACTAATTTATTTACCGTAGTTTTATTTAAAGACAGGAGGTTTTCGAACTGTCTGTATGCAATTTTCCTTTTTTATTATATCTGTCCGTCTAAAATTTTGCAAGTTATTATTTTATTCTTTTCAGTTCTTCTGATATGCATATACTCTGATAAAATGACACTTCCAAAGATAAGTGATGCCCCTACTATGGTATTTGGGGTAACAATCTCTTTTAAAAGAACAACTGAAAAAATAATACCAAAAACAGATTCTGTACATAATATAAGGGCCGCTCTTGATGATGAAGTATATTTTTGTCCAATAGTTTGAAATAAAAATGCAACAAATGTGCTAAATACCCCTAAATAGATAATTGGAATAGTCATCTCTACAGTTATCCTTGTGGGTGGTTTTTCAAAGATAAAAGCACAAATAAATCCTAATATACAGCATACTATCATCTGAAGTATTGCTAAAATAATGAGATCATCCTTTTTAGAATAATGCCCCAGTGCCGTAATATGGGCTGCAAAGGCTACTGCACACATTATTCCTAATATTTCTCCTATTCCTAGACTAAGTCCTGTATCTTTCGTAAGATTTAAAAAACCAAACCCTATTATAGCTATAAGACTTGCTATTAAATGATAACTTTTAATCTGCTTCTTATAAATAACAAAAACTAAAAATGGAACCATAATAACATTAAGTGCTGTTAAAAAAGCAAGCTTCCCAACATTTAAATAAAGTGCACCTATCGTTTGAAAGGTAAACCCCAAAAATAGAAAAATACCTACTATTAGTCCCGCTATTAAATCATCTCTCTTAATTTTAATAAGTTTTTTCCAAAAAACGATAATAAGCATCATGGAGGCTATTGCAAATCTAAAACTAATCATATAGAAAGGGGTAATAGTCTCCAATGACTTTTGAACCCCAATAAATCCACCTCCCCAAACAACTGCTGTAATAACAAGTAATAAATCCCCTAACCAAGCAGGTCTTTGCTTTATCTTTTTCATACTTTCTCCTATAAGATCTCTATATATTGGTACTCTTCTAATTCAAAAACAACAATAAGCTGCTATGCTAAATCCTATTGCATTCAGCATGGCAGCTTTATTTTTACTCTAAATAATACTTACTAAAATACTTGAAATGCTTTTTCTATGCCATATCTTTTAAACGTGGAATAGCTTGTATTGCTCCATATTTTTCTGTGGTTTTAGCTCCCACTTTGTTAGCTAAAGCAATGATCTTTTGCATACTGTCAATGTTTGCTAAAGTTTCTTTAGGATTACTCTCCTCGGCTATTTGTGCTAAAACTGCGCCTATATAAGCATCTCCGGCTCCCGTAGCATCAATCATCTTAACAGGTATACTTGGCACGACTACTTTTTTCTTATCAATAGATAATATTGAACCCTCTTTGCCTTTTGTAATAGTGACTACTTTTGCACCAAGATCATGTAACTTGTCAATCATTATTTCTTCATTTGTTTCTTCTGTAATAAGGTTTGCTTCCTCAAGTGATACTTTAATAATATCTGATACTTTAATAATTTCCTTACATCTTTGCCTAAATAATGCAGGATTGTCTCCAAATAGAGCATCTCTAAAATTAGGATCAAAAGAAATTACTTTATTCTTTCTTAACGCATACTCCGTAAAAGCCAGGTAAGTTTTATAGAGTTCTCCCCCTAAAAGTGCTGTTGCACTCCCTAAATGGATGATGGTGCTTTCATCGAAATCCTCAAAACACACATCTTCTACTTTTAAATTTTCATCGGCGCCTCTCATAAACTCAAAATCTCTTTCACCATCTGCTGTTAAGGATACAAAGGCAAGGGTAGTATTATACTTATCATCAGTTAAACAATATTTTGTATCTACGCCTAGACTCTCTACCATGTCCTTCAAAAACCTTCCAAAACTATCTTTTCCAATTTTCCCCACAAAAGCTGCTGAAGATCCAAGCTTTACAATTGCCGCACATACATTAGCCGGTGCGCCTCCTGCCTTTTTTATAAAATGTTCTCCATCTTGAAGCTTTGTATCTCTATCATCACATACAAAGTCAATGAGTAATTCTCCTGGACAAATAATCTTTGTCATATTTTTATCCCCCTTGTATTTTTTATATTTACTTTAATCTATCGTATCCTTCTTACTATATCATCAATTTTAGATATTGTGTTTAGCATTTCATTCTTATTTGTTTAAATATCAATTTATTCATATCCTATTTTAACTATTAAAATGATTATCAACTTCTTCTAGCAGACTAAAATCCGTAAAATCAAAATGTAGTGGTGTAAGTGTAACATACCCTTGAGATAAATAGTATAAATCTGAATCTTCCTCTTCTATTTTGTTTCTTGTTCCTTTTATTGTATAAACTTTATCGTCTTTTTCTTCTACTAAAATATATTCTGTTTGATAGGTAGATTTACCTAGTCTGCATACCTTTAGTCCTTTAATTGCATTTTCTTCTATACAGGGTATATTTAAGTTAAGAACTACATTTTTTCTTAGATGACTATGATACGCAGATTCAACAATCTTACTTGTCCACCGTGCTGCCTTTTCATACTCTTCATCTTCTTTTTCCCAATCTACTTC
This sequence comes from uncultured Clostridia bacterium, assembly GCA_937921505.1. Taxonomy (GTDB): domain Bacteria; phylum Bacillota; class Clostridia; order Lachnospirales; family Cellulosilyticaceae; genus FMMP01. The sequence goes on from CAKZUB010000111.1 coordinate 19,229, forward strand.
CATTGAAACAGCAATAGAAGGTATATTGTAAATAGCGCCTTCTATCGCGGCTGATACTGTACCTGAATAGAGTATATCTGTACCGCAGTTAAGCCCTCTGTTAATACCTGAAAGTACTAAATCTATGTTTTCGCCTAGTAGAGATACTCCAAGCTGCGTACAATCAGCTGGTGTCCCAACTACACTATATGCCTTACACTGAAGTGCTTCTAGTTTTTCTTCTCTAACTCTTATAGGTTCATGAATGGAAATAGAATGACTAGAGGCGCTCTTTTGTTCTCTTGGTGCAACAATAAGAACTTCATGTTTTTTAGCCATTTCTTTAGCTAATACCTGTATGCCTCTTGCATGAATGCCATCATCATTAGTGATTAATATTCTCATACGACCTCCCTAGTATTTGTTTTAACGCTTGATCTCTTAGTTATTATATGAGATAAGTTACCATTTTTATAGGTTAATTATAGCATAGTATTCATAATATGGGAGGGTAATATTCCACTTAAGGCTAAACTCGAAAAAGCTTCTATAAGTGTAATCTACTATTCAAAGAAGGTACAGTGGCAAATTATGCCACTGTACCTTCTTTTTTCCAATTATCAAATCTCTTCATTACTTCATCATAAGTATCTAGGCAGATCTGTGGTAGCTTTTGCCCACTCATCTTCTTAAAATCCATTCCCGCTTGTTTAAAACCTTGTTTGACTGCATCTTTAAGTATGTCTATTTTTTCCGGATCATTTCCACCTAGCGCTTTAGCCATCTTCATAATCCTTGAAGCTACAGCATCTATACTATACGCTCCACCTTCTTCAATAGCTTTTTTTGCTTGTTCTTTGGTTGTGGCAAGAGGCGGAATACCTTCTTCTAAACTGCCAAAAATCTCTTTAATTAGATTTTGGCTGCCTTCTGACATGCCATAAGCATTAGCCTGATTATTTAGATTAGCTTGCATCATCTTTTTGATCATTTCGTACTTAGCAGAAGCTTGTTCTTCTTTTAACACATTAACTTGTTCTGGCGTAAGTTTTTTTATTTTCCCATAAGTAGCCTTTTTATGTGTATTCTCTGATTTTACAAACTTGTCTTCGTCATTCTTTTTAGTATCTTCAACTTCTTTTTTCGACTGTGTTGCCTCTTTAGGTGTTTCATACCCGGGTACATAGTTAGCTGTGGTCGTTGTGATTTCCATATTTATCACTCCCATCTTTTAAATATAATTCGTTTACTAGATAAGATTAAATACAAATATTTAGACTTTTACATTTCCTTTAAGTATATTTCGACTCATTAACTTAAAAAATAAGAGCAAATAAAAAAACTCTTCATAAGTTATTATCTCTTTTTAAAAGAGTCAAAACTTTTGAAAAGCTTTTACTAATAGATTTTATTTTTTTGATTTAAAGCACCTTGCTTAAGAACGCTTTTGTTCTTTCTTCTCTTGGATTGTCAAATATATCTCTTGGGTTTCCTTCTTCTATGATTTTACCCTCATCCATAAATAGAAGTCTTGTTCCAACCTCTTTTGCAAATCCCATTTCATGTGTAACGATCATCATAGTCATACCTTCTCGTACAAGATCTTTAATAACTTCAAGCACTTCTTTAACCATCTCTGGGTCAAGTGCCGAAGTTGGCTCATCAAAGAGCATTACCTCTGGATTCATCGCAAGAGATCTTGCAATAGCAATTCTCTGTTTTTGTCCCCCTGAAAGTCTGCTTGGATATTCATCCGTTTTTTCTCTAAGGCCTACTTTATCAAGAAGCTTATAGGCAATTTGATCTGCCTCTTCTTTTGACATATTTTTAAGCTTTATAGGTGCTAGAGTAATATTTTCTAAAACTGTCATATGTGGAAAGAGATTAAAGTGCTGAAACACCATACCTACCTTTTGACGCACTTCATTAATATCAGTTTTCGGTGCTGTTATATCAATATTATCAATTAAAATTTGTCCGTCTGTAGGTGCCTCCATAAGGTTGATACACCTTAAATAAGTTGATTTACCTGAACCTGAAGGTCCTATAATAACAACGACTTCTCCCTTATCTACATAATCAGTAATCCCTTTAAGCACCTGAAGGGCACCAAAGCTTTTATATAAGTTATTTATTTTAATCATCTGGTTTCCTCCTTAATTACTGATATTAATTTTCTTTTCTACTTTGCGCATAATCATAGTAAAGACTCCGGTAAGCAATAAGTAGCATGCTGCAACAATAAGTAACGGCTGTGTAACATTAAATGTACGGCTTATCATAATGTTGCTAGCTTTCATAAGATCAAGCCCTCCAATGAAGCTGATAATAGCAGTCTCTTTAATAAGAATGATAAACTCGCTTACAAAAGCTGGAAGCATTTGTTTGAAAGCCTGCGGCATAATGATATAACGCATCGTTTCTGTATATTTAAATCCTAAAGAACGCCCAGCTTCCATCTGCCCTTTATCAATACCTTGTATCCCAGCTCTAATAAGCTCTGACATGTAAGCCCCACTATTAACACCAAAAGCAATTCCTCCAACTACAATTCTAGGTAGCCCTGAACCCGCAAACACAACATTCCACATAAATATAATTTGTACAACTGCTGGTGTCCCTCTTATGATATCTATATAGATTTTTGTTATTCTTTTTAAGATTTTTTCAAGCCATTTGAGTTCTTTTGGAAACTGGCTAATTTGTACACAGGCAATAATAATTCCAATAAACAGGCCGAAAACTAAAGCAATAGCTGTGAGCCCTAGTGTCCATAGCATCCCATTAAATACAGTAACATAAAATCGTTGTTCTATAAATATCCTATAAAAATCTAATGTTTTTTGCACTATTCATCCTCCTTATGTGATTCATCTAAATCCCCTATCTATTATATTGTTAAATACATGATTAATCCAGTGTTTCTATTATTTTCTTTATATAAAATAAGGTTAAAGCCTAAGCTCTAACCTACTTTAAGATAAACCTGTTTATCATTTTACGATACTTCTATTTATTTTACTCTTCTACATCAAAGAACTGCTTGAATATTCTATCGTATTCTCCATTTTCTTTAAGTTCTGCAATCACACTATTAATCAAATTAAGAAGCTCTGTATCCCCTTTTCTGACTGCAATTGCATACTCTTCTTCTGTAAATGGTACATCTAATACCTTAATATCATCTTGCCCCTCAACTAGTCTTTTGGCTGGTTCCGCATCGATAACAACCGCATCAACTTTACCATTTTTAAGCTCCATTACTGCAAGAGGTGCTTTATCAAATTGAATAACCTCTACACCATCTGTTCCGCTTACAAATAAATCACCTGTAGTCCCAAGCTGTACCCCAACTTTTTTGCCAACTAGATCATCTGCTGTTTGGATACTTCCATCATCCGATTTAACAATAATCATTTGTTTAGAGGTAAAATATGGCTCTGAAAAATCTACTTGCGTCTTTCTGTCTTCTGTTACACTCATCCCTGCTGCAATAAAATCCATCTGTTTATTATTAAGACCTACAATAAGTGTCCCAAATTCCATATCTTCGATTTTTAATTCTTTACCAGCCTTAGCTGCTATAGCTTTAGAAATTTCTACGTCAAATCCAACTATTTCTGAACCCTCTCGGTACTCAAAAGGTTCAAATTCAGCATTGGTTCCCATTACAATATATTTGTTATCACCCTGTGGTGGCGTCTGTGTTGTTGGTGCATCATTAGTTCCTTGTGGCGCTGCACTCCCAGCACATCCAGCAAACATACTTACCCCAAGTACTCCTGCACCTATTACAGCGACTACTTTTAGCAATTTATTTTTTTTCATTTATATTTCCTCCTAATTAATTGGTTTTTATATCTTTATTAATATGCATAATTATACAACAGTGTGAATTTGTAGTCAATATTTTTTTTTATTACTTTTTGTTGATTTATAGCGGATAATTTCTGGATGCTTTGATAGGTATAAAATTTGATATTTTTATCCTTTTTATCCCCAGTTTTATCTACAACCTATTCTCATAAATAATTGTTAATTTATTTTAAATCTGTGGATAGTGTGTATAACTTTGTGTATAAGTTGAAAATACGTACAAGCTCCCTTACCTTAATGTGGATAACATGTTCACTATGTTACTTATTTAACATATTTATGTCAAAAAGTGTCTTTATGATTTTCCTTATATTTCCATAAAATCACAACATTGTAAATGAATAACTATTAATAAAAATACAATTGTTTCTTTTAAATTTCATAATCTACAACAACTCTTTTTATTGCAACTTGCCTTACTAAATGATTAGCTACTTCCAAATGCTTTGGATGTTTTTGGTAACCTTCAAGGGCCTCTTTGCTTTCTAAAACAGAATAAAGTGCTATGTCATAGGCTGCGTCAGCTGGATTAAAATTAAAGCCTACTTCCACATCAATAAGCCCTTCTATTTGTCCCTTTAACCCTTCTAATTGCTGTTTCATCTTGTTTAAAATCTCTTTTTTTGTGCCATGCACCTCGTGATCAGTAACTTTCCACATTACAATATGTTTAACCATTATATATCTCTCCTTCTTAATGACTATAAAATTAGTAATATCCATTTTCCTACCATTATATCACATCACCTATAAATATTCTAAGTTACAAATACTAAATAATCCTTTACTTATTCTCAATTTGCTTCATATACTCAACTATGAGTTCATCTAAGTGCCTACTTACAATTAATATTTCTTCATTCTTTTTTATATCATCTTGCATTAAACACACTTCATTTAAAACTTTTCTTAAATCATTAATACCTACACTTAGCCTTTGCCGCTTGATATCCCTAGTATCTTTTTCATTCATTTTTACCCCTCTTTCTAAATAGCACACTGTACGTCTAGTACTTATATTAAATCTTGATATTATACTAACTGCTGAATCTCCATATTTAAAAATAGTAGCCTCTAATCGTTTTCTTATTTTCTCTGCAACTTTATAAACCTTTTTGGCACGCGTGTTATTTAAAACAATTATAAATTTTTCTCCCCATATCTTCCTATCCAATCTGTAGAAGGACATATTCATTCACTAATAACACTTGAACAATCTTTTAAGATTTTGTCTCCTATTAATCTTCCACTCATCTAGCGTTATTAAAAGTCCTTGTACGTTCATCTTTAATTATCTTTTCATTCATACTTTGTAATATTTCAGTTATTATATTATTTAAAATTCTTATACTTATTTATATTATAGTATATTTTATGACATTATAATATACTAAAAACCTTCGTAGACTAATCTTTGTTTGATCAATATCTCTCTTTCTCTTGCTGCTTCCAGAATTTTTTCAGCAGTGCCTTTATTTATATAAATGAAGAATATCCTTCATACAAAAAAACTACTCTCCCATCCTAAGCCCATTTAAAACTGTGCTTAAAATAAGAAAAAGTAGTTCTTTTACTTACTCTCTATTAAGTAAGACCTATTTAATTAAATTTATTGTAGGTTTGTTTAAGTTCTCCTACACTATCTTGAAGCTTTCTAGACATCCTATTGATTTCTTCTGCATACCGTGTTTGTTCAATAGTCTCAGCTCTTACCTCTTCCGTACTGCTGGCTGCTTCTTCTATTATTTGTGCCATCATAGACATATTCTTTTCTACATCTTGCTTTTCTTGTTCAACTTCATCTAATAATCTTTTAGCCCCTTGTATTTGCTGATTGACATTTTCCATCTGATTATAAATTTCCCCAAAGGTTTCACTTGTTTTATTAACAATAGGCACCTGATATTCAAAAATAGTTACAGCTTTCTCTAATTCTTCCACTGTAGCCTTCCTTTTGGTATGTATATTATGAACTGTTTTGCCTATCATTTTAATTGCCTCTTCCGTCTGAGCCGAAAGTCCTCTTACTTCATCAGCAACTACAGCAAATCCTCTCCCTGCTTCACCGGCTCTTGCCGCTTCTATCGTAGCATTGAGTGCTAATAAGTTCGTCTGGCTATTAATACTATTTATCATCTTTAGAATGTCGGTAATATTGTCAATTTCGCTGCCTAAGCCTTCTACTTGCTCTTTAACACCATTACTAATAGTAACTGTATTCATTGCCTGCTGTTCTAATATACCTAACTGTTTTTTTGTATCATTGCTCATATTCATTGTCTTACTAGATAGTATCTGTATCTTATCGATAACCGTATTAACATCATTCATATGTAAGGATAGTTCATAAAATAACTTATTACATTCTTCTATTTGCTTTGTTTGGTCTTGTGTTCCTACCGCTATAGTTTCTACAGCTAATTCTACCTCTCCTGCTGAAACAGCCGTACTGTTCGCTACGTGTTCTAATTGTACTGTATTTCTTCCAACAGCTTCTGCCACCTTTTTGGCATCATTAATAATGCTTTTAAGCGAACTTATCATACTCAAAAAGCCATTAACTAATAATGTCATCTCTCTGGTTGAAGTTCTCACGTCTCTTTGAAGCATTTCATTTATATTAAGATTGCCTTTTTCTACTTCCTGCATATAACTAGCCATCTTACGAAGAGGGTTACCTATCTTATTGGCTATAAATATGCCTATTCCTATGCTTATACTTATGATAAGGATCAGCAATAATGTCATTTTGTACTGCGCTTTAATTAATTCGCTAGTTAATGTTTTTAGGGGAGCATCTATTGTAATTTGCCATCCATTAGATAAATTCCCATAGCTAAGTAGCCTATTCTCAGCCATTATTACTTCTTTTTCACCTCTATTACCACTTCGCCTAGCTAAATAGGAATAGTTTTCATCACTATAAGTTGTATCTATTAAATCCTCCATATTAGACCAAATAACTATACCCTCTTCATTTGTAAGTGTAATAGGAATATCAAGACCTAAATCTGCTAGGTCAATAGCCCTATTATAGAGTTCTTGTTTTACTCTAAAAATAGCAATAATAGTTTTACCAACGTTATTTTTAACGTTCTTAGCTACATAAACACCTTTATAACTCCCTTCTTGTATATAAAACCATTCATTTTGAGTATCATCCATCACTTTTAGATTAGCGTATGTATCGGTTTTAACGAATTCTTTTATCTTCATAGTATCTATACTATTATGACCCGCAGTCATAAAGGTTGACTCATCATCTACTATAATATACATTTGATCTAACATGTTATCTTTAACATTCATTTCGTTTAAACGCTGTATAACTAATTCCTTAGCTTTATTAAGTTTATCATCTGTTACAGTACTAGGATTCACTATAAATTGCTTAAATTCTATAGTCCTAACTAAATTAGTTAGTGAAACTTGTGTATTCTTTATGCGGCCATCCACGTTATCAAATAACTGATCCATTATCTTCCCTGAATAAGTTGTCAAAGTTTTGTGCATGAAGTTCTTTGTAGTATTTTGATTCATAGCATATATCAATAAACTTGGAACACTAATAGCTATCATTAAAAAGATACCTAGCTGCATTACTAAACTTATTTCATTACTTTTTCCCTGGCTATTAATTACATTAGATTTCTTCTGCCTCTCAATCATTTTTCTTCTTATTCTCATAAGTACTCCTCCAGATGCTATTATTCTTTTATCACATTATAGATACCAACTTCAGCTAGTCCAAATTGCTTCGCATCCCCCATCTCTGTTGCAGTGATTTTTATATACCTTGTTGTAATAGGTGCAAAGTGAAGAATCGAGGCATCTGCTGAACGCTCATTGAACGCAATATTTTCTATTATGCCACCATCATCAAAAGAAATTTTGAGATTTTCGGGTTTTCTATCTGCCTTGCTGCTCCCGTATACAAACAAGTGTGTTACTTCCATCTCTTTTCCTAAGTCAATCGTTAAATAGGGTTCTTCATCTCCACTTGCGCTTGCCCATTCATATTTCTCTGTGCCATCGTGTACCGAGAATTCGCCATCTAGAATGCTCAAAGGATTTCTTCCATCTTCTGTAGAACTTGCTTCTACTTTAAAGTCGCCACTCAGTTTACTAAGAGGTGTTTCCCCAGCGGCCGCTGGCTGCATCGTATCTGTTGGTCCATTGATGTAGAAAGTCCCATCTTTTCTAAAGCCTGCTCGGTCAATAGTTAACTTTCTATCTCCTCCTCCTAAAATAACTATTGTATGGGTATGATAAGCTGTAAAGAAGTCTTTACCATCTATTGAATGAAAGAAGCTATTATTCCCCGGACCCGACATTGTATTTGTTGCCGAAAGTATTGGATTACCTTCATACTTTACAAATGGTCCTATAGGGCTATCTGCAACCGCATAGCCTATACTATATTTACTATCTGCATAAAAATTTGCAGAGTAGAACAAATAATACTTGCCATCATGTTTTAGAATATCTGGACCTTCATTCCATAGCCAATCTCCACTTTGCATTTCCCATTCTTGCTCTGGTGTGAGAAGAAGCCTATGTTCTGCCTTTTCTTTTACTTTAACCATAGATTCCATTTCTACTACATAAATCTGACTTGTATTTTTACCATTCACCTTATTTTCAGAACAATCCCTTGAATAGTACATATAAAGCTGTCCATCGTCATCTCTAAAAACATGAGCATCGATTACTGCATACCCTAAATCAAACAAGGGTTCCTTATACACGTCTAGGTAAGGTCCCTGTACCTCATCTGCTACTGCTACACCTATCCTTATTATACCACTCTTTTCCTTCCCACAGTAATAAAGATAATATTTACCATCATCACCTTTTAAAATTTGTGGCTGCCACATATCCGAATGTATCCAACCCCCATCTGGATTACTTGCAAATATCTCTCCAACAAGTTCCCAATTCTTTAAGTCCTCTGATACATGCAACTCATACTTTTTTCCATTTTTAGTAGCAGTATGATAATACTTTCCGTTATCTACAAAGACATAGGGGTCTCCAATCCCTGTAATTTGTGACCCATTTTGATAAGTATATTCTTGTAAAACAGCTTCATCTTCTATTAGGGATACACTATATGGATTTGGCTCCTTTTGGCATCCTGCTGCTATACTGCTTAGTAATATGGCCATACTTATTAGTCCTATCTGTACTCTTCTGCCTTTCATATTGTTTCCCCCGTTCTACTTTTTGCTAGCTTAGGTTTAGCAACATTTGTTTCTATTTGTATTTGTCCCCCTAGGCCATTCAAATAACTCACTATTCCTAGTAATACTAAAGTACAAAAAATACTTTGTCCTAAGCTAACTTTTCCTACATTCATGCCTTTTAAAGTGAAGATAAATATATTGCTTAACAGCAAATAGAATAGACTGCGTTGTCCTATTTCTATCACTTGTCTTACCGGCCACCACTTACGTTCTTTATTTCCTAAATAGCTGCATACTAGATAATAAAGATAAATATAAAAGCTTGGAAGTATAATCCATAAAAGACTAGGTGGAAATCTTTCGGGTATTCCTTTCGTAAAAGCATTAACTGATGCAAGCCCTGTTAACATGAGAGCCCCTAAAAAGTACTTCCTATTAAAACGAATGCCGTACCTTGAAAAATAAGTACCGATTAAAAAAAGAGGCGCATACTGCAAAGCTGGGAAGCAGGCAAAGTTTTTAGTGCCTATTAATAGACCTAGCTGATTATTGGTTACTTTTTCATAAGGTATAAAAGTAGTAAGCAGTAATACTGCAGTAACTAGCCAAAACATTTTCTGCTTCTCAACCAAGCATTTAATGGGCGCAAAAAACAGAAGTGACACAAAAGTGATAACTGTAAAAGCAGCTAAAAACTCAGACCACCCCGGCATATCCTTTAAGATTAAAATATCTATTAACATTTTCTTGGAAAAGGGTGTTTTGTCTACAAATATTCTAAAGAACGTACCCGAAAGATAAAAAGCCATCAATGTTTTTAGGCAGGTAAGAAGCACCTTTAGATAGACCTCTTTAAAGGTCTTTTTAAAATAAGATATATAAAAGACGTAACCAAAACAAAATACAAATCCTGGAAATGTAATTTGATTTATAAACTGCGATAGCGAATGATTATAGCCATCTCCTTTTAAAAAAAACTGTATAACATGGGCCCATACCATACCTATTACTAAAAACCCCTTCAGTAAATCAATGCTATAATTACGTATCTTAATACTACCCACTCTGGTTTCCCCCTCATACATATAAATATAAAAGTGTAGAAGAAAAGCAAGAGCTTCTTCTACACTTTATTTAGAACAATGCTTATCTATTGATCCTTACTTTTTCCATACGCCATCATTAATCTTTTTGATACTACCTAATGATACCTTAGGCTTTCTGTCATAGGTGAGAAGTCCATTTATTTCTTGTTCCACATCCGCTAGCTGCGTATAGACAAACCCTTGTACATCTGGTGATTCTAACATAGCAGAAATAACTTTGTAATATCTTTCAATAAAGTCCTCATCTGATTCTGCTACTGAATATCCCCAACCTTCTGTACTACCTTTTTTAAAACAAATACCCCCAAATTCCGAAACAATAATAGGTTCATCTTTATATTGCCATCCTTGTGCATACAACGTTCTTCTAGCTGGCATACTACTTAGGATATTCTCTTTAGTACTATATCTTTGTTTAAGAACCTCTTTATCGCTCTCATAATCATGTATTGTTAATAAGTCTGATTTTGTATGATTCCATCCATCATTTGATATAACTGGTCTTGTCTGATCTAATGACTTTGTAAGATAGTACATGGACGCTGAATGAGCTTGCTCTTCTTTGTTATTCATAACTCCATCAAGTCCCCACGACTCATTAAGAGGTGTCCAAGCTACAATACAGGGATGGTTATAATCTCTTTCTATCATTTCCATCCATTCTTTTACCATGCGCGTTGCATACTTTCTTGAGTATACATAAGCACTGGCTGATTCACCCCATACCAATAAACCTAGTTTATCCGCCCAGTAAAGAAATCTTGGATCTTCAATTTTCTGATGTTTTCTTACACCATTAAAGCCCATTTCCTTACATAGTTTAATATCTGTTACAAAATGCTCATCTGTTGGTGCTGTAAGTAATGACTCTTTCCAGTAACCTTGGTCTAACAGCATTTTCTGATAGTAAGGACGATTATTAAGCATAAATTTACCGTTTTGTATACTTACTTTTCTCATAGCAAAATAAGAAGCCACATCATCTACTGGCTTACCATCTACTAATGTAGTAAATTTAACATCAAACAAAACTGGGTTTTCTGGACTCCAAGCCCAAGACTCCTGATGATTCCAATCCAGTGTAATTTGTTGATCTAGCCATATTTCTCTTTTAGCTCTATTATTTTTTATCTTAACTCGGTCTTCTGTCAGCCGCTTATCTTTAAGCGCAATTTGAATAGCTATCTCAATTTCTTCTGTTCCCTCTACCTCAAATTCAAATTTAACAGTCTTTTTATCTAAGTCTGATGTAATCCATACCTTTTCTAAGTATGTCTGAGGAACCGTCTCAATCCATACAGTCTGCCATATTCCTGTTATTCTTGTATAAAATATACTTTCTGAAGTGTTTTTCCAATACTGTTTTCCTCTTGGAAGTTCTAAATCATATGTATAATCCTGTGCCCTTACGACAATCAAATTACTACCTTCTCGCTTTATAGCATCTGTAATATCTACTTTAAATGAAACATGTCCCCCTTCATGGGTAATCATATGCTGTCCATTTACCCATATATCAGAAGTATAGTCTATAGCTCCAAAATGAAGAATAACTCTGTCTCTAAGCGTATTTTCTTCAAATTCAATCTCCTTACTATACCAAACAACCTCATGAATATCTTGAATATTAACCTGTGAAAGCTGAGTCTGATAAGCATAAGGAACTATAATATGTGAAGTAAAATTTCCTTTTTCATACCATTTTTCTTTTAGTCCTAGATTATCGTCATCAAATTGAAACCGCCACTCTCCATTAAGATTCAACCAATTATTTCTTTCAAATTGCGGACGTGGGTATTCTTGTCTTATTTTTAGCATTTCGTTCTCCTAACCTTTTACTCCTGAGGATAACTGCATTCCTTTAAGGAAATATTTTTGTGCAAATATAAAGAAAATAAATGAAGGAATAATGGATACTACCCCGCCTGCCATCGCATGTGCGTGATAAGTATTATAAGTTCCTTTTACTAGCCGCATACCTGGAGTAATCATAAATTTATCTATATTATTAATAACTAATGATGACCATATAAAGTCATTCCATACTGCTGTAAAGCTGAACATAGCTACAACAGTTAATACCGGTAAGCATAGCGGCATAATAATCTGAGAATAAATCTGAAATTTATTGGCTCCATCTATCATCGCCGCTTCGTCTAATTCCTTTGGAATTCCTAGCATAAACTGCCTAATTAAAAATATATTAAAGACACCACTTACTCCTGGCAAAATAACTGCCCATGGTGTATCAATAAGATTAAGGATAGAACAAATTTTATAAAGTGGTATCATAGTAACAATGATAGGAAACATCATCGTTGCCATCAACACCAAAAAAAGTTGGTCTCTGCCTTTGAATTTTAACCTTGAATAAGCAAAAGCAGAGGTTGATGCTATCGCGAGAACCAGCACAGTATGCACACTAGCTGCAAATGTAGTATTCAAAAACCATCTTAAAATAGGGGTAGTGCTTCCACGTTTAAAAAGATCTTGATAATTTACTAATGTAAAGTTTTTAGGCAAAAGTGAATACCCATTTGTCTGTAGCTCAACTTCTGCTTTTAAAGACGTAAAAACAGAAAATACAATAGGCATAAGCCAAATAACTGTAATCGCCATACAAAAACAAAATGCAATGATTTTTCCTGAATTTTTTTTAATAGTGTTCATTTTTTAGCTCCCCCTATTCTGCAGCGTCACTGAATTTATACTGAATGAGCGCTACAGTCATAATAATAATACCTAGTATAAGTACCATAGCTGACGCTATACCCGATACGGATTTTCCGCCATTACTTGGGAAAGCTATAGCTCTAATCACCATAATAAGTACTCTCGTAGTATCCCTTGGTGCTCCCTCAGTCAGCATTAACGGCTGCCCATAGACATTAAATTGAGCAATAGTCGTTAAGACAATTGTATAAACGAGTTGGTTCTTAATAGACGGTAATATAACTTTAAAAAACTTAGCTATAGGTCCAGCTCCATCTATATCTGCTGATTCAAGAATCTCCTTAGATATACCTGCCATAGCTGCTAAATAGATAACCATATTTGTACCTATTGTCCACCAAACAGTGATAATGATAATGGCTGTCCATGTGAAAGGTTGCTTCCCTAGCCAGTTTATATTTGTATGAAAAGTATTGTTTATAAATCCAAGATTTTTATTAAATAAGAAGTACCAAATTAGTACAACTGTAGAGATTGAAAAGACCGATGGCAAATAAAACACTGACTGAAAAAATTTATAAAACTTAGGTTTTGCATTTAAAGCCATTGCCATAAACAAAGGAATCACGATACAAAACGGAACCGAGAAAATCACAAAAGTTACTGTGCTTTTTAGACCAATCCAAAACAATCTATAATAGGAAGATTCTTTATTAAAAAATATTTCATTAAGATTGTCAAATCCTGTAAACTGTGGTGCTATAGTACTAAATATATCCCACTTAGTAAATGCTGCATAAATACCAATAATAGCTGGTATAATGAAAAATACTAAAAACAAAGCTATTTGAGGTGCAATAAACAAATAAGGGACTAGTCCATCACTATTCTTTTTTTTGTTCTTTATTTTTTCCACACTCACCGTACTCTCTACACTTTTTATTCTCTCTAAACTCATTATGCTCTCACCTCTCTTGAAGTTGATGCTATTTAACATAAAAAATCGTTAATAATAGTTGCCTAGTTAAAATAAGACATAACTTTAACAGGCAACTATTATTTATTATTGATTTTTGATAGCGTCTGCTACTTGCTGCACAGCTTCATCTAGTGCTTCTTTAGCATCTTTTCTGCTAAATGCTACTTCTGTTGCAAAAGCATCAACTGCGGTTACAGCATAACCGTAATATTTGTAATCAGATATATCTAAAAACTCAGGTTTGTTTAAGTAAAATGCTTGTGGCATTGCTTTAAATGTTTCATCTTCTAAAATTTTAAGTGATGCTGGTACTTGACCTGAGTTAGCCCACTCTAGTGAGTTTTCACCTACATAGCTTACAAAATCCATAATCGCTGCTGCTCTTTCTGGCGTCATGTTAGGATTTTTTGGCATTACAAATTGATGTGATGATGTCCAAGTCATAGGGTTTGCCGCATCATAGGAAATAGAGTAAGATTCCCCATAGTTCAGTCCTTCAATTTCATTCAAGCGTCCCATCATCCATGTACCTTCTGATAAAAATACTAACTTGCCTGTTCCAAATAATTGAAGTGGATCATCTCCGTCTTGTGTTGCCCAGCCTTTATCTACCGCTCCTTTAAAGTCTTCAAGTACTTTAAGGGCTTTATCATTGTTAAAAGATGGATCAGTACCATTATCTGATAATTTTCCGCCAAGTTGTGCATACCATCCTAAAAATTGTGGACGTGTCCATGTTACAGCATATGTATAGACACCATCAGCTTTTGCTTTTGGTCCTATTTCAGCTACCTCATCAAAAGTAATAACACCGTCATCTAGTGCTGTTGGAAGGTATTTTGCTACTAAATCTTTGTTATAGTAAGTTCCAAACCCATGAACATCGAGTGGAACGGCATAACGTTTGCCCTCTATTTCACCTGGTGTCCAAGCTGTTGATAAATAATCTCCTCCTTTAATCTTACCATTTGCTGCAATATATTCATCCATTGGCTGATAAACATCATTTTCTTTGTTCATAAGAAGTCTGTCTACATGGTTAATAGCTAAATCTGGAATATCTGTACCTGATTGTACTGCTAAAGGAATTTTTTGATAAAGGTCATCTGCTGCAATTGCCCTATGTACAACTTTTATCTTAGGATTAGTTGCATTATATGCATCTACCATCTTTTGCATAAAATCACCGTCTCCGCCTGTAAATACAGACCAGAACTCAATATCCTTTTCTGTTCCTGATTTTGGAGTTGCTTTGCTTTCTTCTTTAGCCTTAGTAGTCGTAGTTGTTTCTGTCTTTGCCCCCCCACAAGCTGTTAATCCTAGTATAAATGTTGCTCCAACCACCAGTGAAAGTATTCTTTTAAATTTTTTCATAATTTAACTCTCCTCCTTATATCTTATTATTTCATTTTACTTTTTATTTCTTATTAAAGTAAACGTTTAGTTACTTTAACAGTAAATACAAAACTTTCATTATATAAACGTTGTATTACAAAATTCAAGCCATTAGTAAATCCAGTTGTTTGTTACATGTTTCTTGTAAGTTATTTTCTATATTTTAGATATTATCAATTATTAAGTGCATTGTCAACTACTTTTTAAGCATTTAAATGCATTATTTATATACTTTACCCATATTAGTTTCATAATATATGTAACTAATATGGAGATTGAGTCTTTTGATTATTACATATTATTTGTACCTATAGTGATATTGCTGCTCATCTTTTATATCTGCGCAATAACTTGCTATAATGTTTAAATTATGATAGTTTATTTTTATGAGTAAGAGTATTTCTCAAGGAGGTGAATATAAGAATGAAAAAAACTTTAGAGCTTACTCTTGATAACATCCCCCTCGTCGCTAATATAGCTAAGGCCTTATCTTCTGAGATGCGCCTTGGCATTTTAAAGCTATTAGATACGCATCATTTAAATATCAGTGAAATAGCTCAGTCTCTGCAAATCCCTATTTCTACTGCTGCACTTCATATTAAAGTATTAGAATCTGCTGGACTTGTCATCTCTCAGCCACAGCCTGGTATAAGAGGTTCACAAAAAATCAGTGGTATTAAAGTAGAAAAAATCTTTATCGATATCAAACCAGTAGAAGATCTCTCTAATCGCATTCAATCGCTAGCTACGCATATGCCTATTGGCAATTATTCTGATTTTAACATCGCAGCGCCCTGTGGCATTGCCTCTGAAAAACTTTCATTGTGCCCCGACGACGAATTACATGGTTTTTTCTCTCCTGATAAGCACAACGCTCAAATTGTCTGGTTTTACAAAGGTTTTTTGGAATATCGTTTCTCAAATCATCAACTAGCTGTTACAAATAAATTAATGAGTGTAGATTTCTCTTTTGAAGTTTGTTCTGAGGCTCCTGGATATAATAACAACTGGCCTTCTGATATAACTTTATGGATTAACAACCGTGAAATATGTACTTTTACCAGTACTGGTGATTACGGTGGAAGACGTGGTAATTTTACACCCTTATGGTGGCCCGATAACTTGACACAATTTGGACTTCTTCATACCTTATCTATATCACCTAAGGGATGTTCCTTAGACAATCACCATGTTTCTTCTCATACCATAGCCTCTTTAGATTTATATGCAAACAATTACATCTCGTTCCGTATAGGAATAAAAGATGATGCTAAATATATAGGCGGACTGAATCTATTTGGTGAAAAATTTGGTGATTTTGAGCAAAATATTATCATGCGTATCAATTATGAATATCAATAATAGGTTTAAATAGTAAAAACAGCTAGGATCATCCTAGCTGTTTTTACTATTTAAACCTATTATTCTATAATATTGTTTTAGCTACAGAGACAACATTTTCCACTGTGAAACCATGTTTTTTAAAGATCACATCTGCTGGTGCAGATTCACCAAAGGTATCTATTGAAATCATTTTACCTTCAAATCCTAAATATTTATGCCAGCCAAATGAAGTTGCAGCCTCTACAGCGACTCTTTTTGCTTTATGTGATGGTAATACTGATTCTTTATAAGCTTCTGATTGATTTTCAAAGACATCCATTGACGGCATACTTACAGCTGCAGCTTTAATACCTTCTTTTGCAAGTTCAGCTACTGCATTTACGATAAGCTGTACTTCTGAGCCTGTTGCAATAAGGATAATATCACTGTCTTTTGGGTCGCATCCAGCTACTACGTAAGCACCTTTTTTAGCATCCACTCCTGAGTTTTCAAGGAAAGGAAGATCTTGTCTTGAAAGCACAATAGCTACGGGTTCAGTTTTG
>CAKZUB010000112.1 GCA_937921505.1 uncultured Clostridia bacterium
CCTCACAAAAAAATGTAAACTTGCATTTCTACCTCAAAGTGAAGATTTTAGTTTATTTCCTTTAATATAAATGCACTGGCAGCTATCTTAAACTGCCAGTGCATTTATATGTCCTATAATACCCAAAGTTCAGAAAGAACCTATAAAGTACTATACACCACTTGCTTTTATTTATTTGCTTTTTTGAGTGGTATTTTTTACGCAAATACTAACCAAAGAATGTTTTTAATCATAGTATGATAATGAGTATATAGAGAGAAACAGTATATAAACTTAACTTATTCATCTGTGCAGAGTTGTTTCTCATAATAATTTCACATCATGCATCACCAGGAATAACTTAAATTTAAAGATGTGGAATCTATAATAACATTTAATATACGGAAAAAGCATAAGATTATATGAATAGTGGGGGAAAATAATGAAAGGAATAGTATTAGCAGGAGGAACGGGAACTAGATTACATCCTATTACCAAAGCCATTTCTAAACAGACAGTACCTATTTATGATAAGCCTATGATTTATTATCCTTTATCAGTTCTTATGTTAGCTGATATAAAAGAGATACTCATTATATCAACACCAAGAGATATAGAAACATTTAGGACCTTACTTGAAGATGGTAAGCAGATAGGTGTTAGTATAAGCTATACGATACAAGATCAGCCTCTTGGAATTGCAGAGGCTTTTATTATAGCACAGCAATTTATTGGTCACGATACTGTGGCCCTTGTATTAGGAGACAATATATTTTATGGCTATGAACTTGATGTGATTTTACAAGAGGCTTCTCAAAGAAAAAGTGGAGCCACTATATTTGGGTGTATGGTAGAGCATCCGGAGGATTTTGGAGTAGTAGAGTTTGATACAAAATTTAATGTTATTTCCATAGAGGAAAAACCAAAGGTTCCTAAGTCACATTTTGCTGTTCCAGGACTTTACTTCTATGACAATGAAGTAGTAGAAATAGCTAAAAATATAACACCCTCACCTAGAGGAGAATTAGAGATAACCTCAGTTAATAATGAATATCTTAGAAGAGGAAAATTAAAAGTTGAGCTCTTTCCAAAGCGAGTAGTATGGATGGATACAGGTACCTATAAAGCACTATTAAAAGCTTCAAATTTTGTAGAAAAGGTTCAAACCACACAAGGCATCTATATAGGATGTTTAGAAGAGGTGGCCTATAAAAAAGGATATATTACAAAGGAGCAACTCCGAGGGTTAGCTGGGACACTGCTGTCAACAGAATATGGAACACATCTTATGCAATTAGTGATGGGGGATAATAATGGGAAATTTTAAGTTTATTCAAACATTACTAAAGGACCTCTATGTCATAGAACCTTTAGTATTTGAAGATAGCAGAGGGTATTTTTTGGAAACATATAATAAAAAAGATTTTAATGAGACGAATATAAAGACAGCATTTGTACAAGACAACGAATCAAGATCGAAAAAAGGAGTCTTAAGGGGACTTCATTTTCAAACGAGATATCCACAAGGTAAACTAATAAGAGTAACTAAAGGTAAGCTGTTTGATGTAGCAGTCGATTTGAGAAAAGGATCGCCAACTTTTGGAGAATGGGAAGGATTCATATTATCAGAAGATAATAAAAGGCAACTTTATATACCAGAAGGTTTTGCACATGGATTTCTAGTATTGTCAGATGAAGTACTGTTTAATTATAAATGCACTAACTTTTATAGGCCAGAATATGATAGTGGTATTATATGGAATGATCCGACACTTGATATTAGATGGCCTTTAGATGAAGTCGAGGAGGTTATACTTTCAGATAAAGACAAAGCACAAAAAAAATTTAATGAAATAAACAGTCTGTTTTCATATGAAGGAGAGTGAGAAAGTGAAACTACTAGTAACTGGTGGAGCAGGATTTATAGGGAGTTATTTTATAAAGTACATGCTTCAAAAATATAGTGACTATAAAATAGTTAACTTAGACTTGCTCACTTATGCAGGTAATTTGGAAACGCTAAAGGACGCAGATACAAATGTAAATTATAAGTTTGTAAAAGGCAATATAGTGGATAAAGTGTTTGTTGAAGATTTGTTTGAGAAAGAGCAGTTTGACGTAGTTGTTAATTTTGCTGCGGAGTCTCATGTAGATAGGTCTGTAAGTGACCCTAATGTGTTTGTAAAAACCAATATCATGGGGACTCAAGTGCTTCTGGATGTAGCTCGAAAGTATAATATACTTAGGTATCATCAAATATCTACAGATGAAGTTTATGGAGATTTACCACTAGATAGACCTGATCTGTTTTTTATGGAGAATACCCCGCTTAATCCTAGCTCGCCCTACTCAGCTTCTAAAGCAGCAGCAGATTTATTGGTTATAGCTTACCAACGTACGTATAATATACCTGTTACGTTATCTAGATGTTCTAATAACTATGGGCCTTATCATTTTCCAGAAAAACTTATTCCTCTCATTATTACAAGAGCTATAACTAATCAAGCTATTCCAGTATATGGTGATGGGCTTAATGTAAGAGATTGGATTTATGTAGAGGACCACTGCAGTGCTATAGATTGTATTTTGCATAATGGTAAAGAGGGAGAAATATACAATATAGGATCACATGATGAAAGAAGTAACTTAGAAGTCGTAAAGACTATATTAAAAGAATTAAATAAGCCAGAAACACTTATTGCTTTTGTAAAAAATAGACCAGGACATGATCTGAGATATGCTATAGATTCGAGCAAATTACATAAAGAATTAGGTTGGGGACCTAAATGTAATTTTGAAGAGGGCATTAAAAAGACAATTAAATGGTACGTTGAAAATGAGAGCTGGTGGCAAAGTATTATTTCAGGAGAATATATGAACTACTACAAAAAGCAATATCAAATAAATATATAAAGCTATTACAATAGGGGAGATTTTAAAGTCTGCCCTATTGTAATTTTTTCAAGAAGATTCTAAGCTTATTAATACGATTATTAGAGGTTTCTTCTACAATAAAAGTAGTTGTGTGATACACAACCTGCTCCCCTTCGGTCGGAAATCTATCTAGTAAGCCGATAATAAACCCTCCAATAGAGTCAAATTCTTGTGATGTAATATCTAAACTTAGGTATTCATTGACTTCAGATATTCTAGAAGTGGCATCAACTAAATATTCTCCATCATCTACTTTGATAATATCATCTTCAGTAATATCATATTCATCATCAATATCTCCTACGATCTCTTCGATTAAATCTTCCATTGTAACAAGACCAGAAGTCCCACCGTATTCATCTAGAACAATAGCAATACCTATCTTTTGTGCACGCATTTCTTTAAAAAGTTCATCAATACGTTTAAATTCATGTACAAAGTAAACTTCTCTTAAAAAAGAAGTTACTTTAAAATGATTAGGATCAAATGATTGTATAATAAGGTCCTTTATATAAAGTATACCAATAATATTATCTTGGCTTTCCTCATAAACAGGCATACGAGAAAAGTGTTCTTCTTTATATAACTCTAATATATCCTCATATGTATCATTTATATCTATAGCAATCATATCTGTACGAGGAATCATAACATCTTTAGCATAGGAATCACCAAAGTCAAATACATTATAAATCATTTTCTTTTCTTCATCTTCAAGTACCCCTTCTTCGTGACTTACTGTAACAATAGTACGCAACTCATCAGCAGTAATAAAAGGTTTGCTATCAGCTACATTGCCACCAAATATCTTAATAATAAGATGAGTAGTATGCATTAAGATCTTAACAATAGGGTTCAGTAAAAATACAAGAAGTGAAATAGGCTTTGAAACAAGAATAGATACTTTGGCAGCATGTGCATTTGATAAAGATTTAGGTGTTATTTCACCAAAAACAAGTATAAGCAATGTCATAACACCTGTAGCAATGCCAACACCAAGACCAGAAGCGGTATCTTTAAATAAATTTATTGCCACAACGGTTGCTAAAGAAGAAGCGGCGATATTCACAAGGTTATTACCTACTAGTATGGAGCCAAGCATCTTATTAGGGTCTTCAAGTAGATTACTTAACAATTTAGCCCCTTTGATATCTTGCTCTATCATATGGCGTACATCAATTTTACTAATAGACATCAGAGCAGTTTCGGACGCTGAAAAGAAAGCTGAAAAGCCAAGTAAAATAATTAAAATAGCAACTTGCATGAGTAGTTGAGAAGTCAAGTTAAAATCACTCTCCTAATTTATTCAAATAAAATTATTTATAGTACACCACTTTACAAGTAATTAATTTTTAAATTCCAGAAAATACAAAGATCAAGCCTATCATTCCTGTAAATACTAAGTTTGACAACAAATCCTACAGGAAAGGGCTTGATCATATGCATAGTATTTGCGGAAAATCAATATTTAAACCTTTAAACCAATATTTAGAGATTTATAGACCACTATTTTATAAACGTAGCTTTCAGAAGTTTGTCATTCTCATTTGTGCAATACTTGCTGTTCAAGAAGTGAGGTCCATTAAGTTCATCTA
>CAKZUB010000113.1 GCA_937921505.1 uncultured Clostridia bacterium
TTTACGCTTGCGTTGGTAGAGCGCTTTGCGCAGGATAGGTTCTAGGATAGCCCACTGTTGGGGCGTCAGGTCAGACGGGTAGGGTTTTCGCTGGCTCATAGCCTGATTATACCACATTCGCTTTCCTAGAT
The DNA here is from genome assembly GCA_937921505.1 of uncultured Clostridia bacterium. Lineage (GTDB taxonomy): Bacteria > Bacillota > Clostridia > Lachnospirales > Cellulosilyticaceae > FMMP01. The sequence continues at coordinate 132 of CAKZUB010000113.1, forward strand.
AGCCTCTAAACACCACGAAACCATTTTCAAGCCAGCGCTGCAGCTTACTTGCACAGAAGTAAAACAATTCGGCATGTTCCCGTCGCATCCCACTTTTAAAAATCTATTGAAATAGAGTGAAAAATAGAGTATATTATTATTAAACAGTGTTTAATAATAATTATATGTTTAAAATATAAAGGAGAAACATATGGGGATTAAAGAAAGAAGAGAAATGGATAGAGAACTCTTAAAAAAGAAAATCTTTGATGCGACAAGTGAGATATTAATTCGAGAAGGATATGAAAAACTCTCAATAAGAAAAATTGCTAAACAAATTGAGTATTCGCCAGGCACGATTTATCATTACTTTAACAGTAAATCAGAAATACTATGTATGATTTACGATGAAAATGTCAAGAGAATATCCAAAATACTTTCAGAAATACCATGGGATAATGAACAACCAGAAAGTACATTGATGAGCTTACTTAGAAGTATGATTGAACTTACTTTGGAGACCCCAGACTATTATAGGGCTGTAGTCATGAATGATATTGAAGAAATACAGCAAAAAGTGGCAATGTTAGGTGAAAATGATACGATAGAAGGACTCACTGCTCTTTTAATACTAGGCATAGAAAAAGATAGATTTAAACCTCTAGAGGTGCAGTTAACAGCACAAATGATATGGGTATATACCCATGGCGTAATTTCTAGGTTGATCTTAGAAAAACACTTATCAGAGTCAAGACAAGAAAAAATAATTGATCACCACTGTGAGATGATTAAACAACTTTTATTAAAATAAGGAGAGGATAGCATATGAAACAAAAAAAGATATTAACCATTCTTATAATAGGGATTATATTATGTTCAGCCGTAGCTTCTATAGTAGGTATATTTTCAAATCAAGGACCAGGAGTCTATAAACATGAAACAATACGCGGTGAAATAATAGAAATTTATGGCAGAGGTATATACCAACATATGAAAGCCGATGTAGCCATTCAAGGCATCGCTCAGGATTATATTACTTTATTTATTGGTATTCCGTTATTGTTAATAAGCTTGGTGGGGGCGAGAAAGGGTTCTTTAAAAGGGAGACTTTTACTATCAGGGACGCTTGGATATTTTTTACTTACTTATTTATTTTATTTACTGATGGCAATGTATAGCGTACTTTTTCTTATCTATGTTTTCTTAATGGGAGCTTCTTTCTTTGCTTTAGTTCTTATGTTACTCTCATTTGATGCTGAGAAATTAAAGAGTTGTTTTCATGAAAAAACTCCTGTTAAGTTTCCCGGAATATTCCTAATAGTAAATGGTCTTAATGTTGCTTTACTGTGGATCAGTATGGTGGTACCACCTTTATTAGATGGAACTATTTATCCGGCAGGTTTAGGACACTCAACCACGCTTGTTGTACAAGGGATGGATCTTGGACTTATGTTGCCTCTTTCAATACTAGTTGGTGTGCTTTTACTTAAAAAAACTGCTTTTGGATATTTGTTTGCCTCTGTGTACTTGATTTTCTTATCGCTCCTTATGGCGGCATTAACGGCTAAACTTACTGCTATGGGGATGCTGGGAGATAATATTATCCCAAGTATTACTGTAATCGGAGGAACTATGTTGATTGCTATTACCTGTGCGGCCTTATTATTTAAAAATCTGAAGGAGGATAAAAGGACAATAAACTAGTGTAGCGGTCTAACAGATAGTTAGATCCTAGAAATAGGATATAGAAAAGAAGGAGTAAGTTATGGAAAATAAAAAAACAATAAGTTACTTTGTCATGGCTATAGGGATACTTGTATTTATAGCATCAACTATAGGCATTTTATCAATTAATTTTAAAAATGAGTATAATTTTATGACAGTATATGGAGAATTAGTGACAATTTATGGTGGAGGCATTTATAAATATCATACGACCGTACAAGTCTATCAAGCGATTCCTCATGATATGGTTAATTTATTATTAGCACTACCTGCACTTGCCGTTTCTTTTATATACACTAGAAAAGGATCGCTTAAATCAAAATTATTTTTTATGGGAGTTACTTTGTATCTGCTTTTTACATATACAGTATATTCGTTTTACACAATGTATAATAAACTTTTTATCTGTTATGTTGCTATCATGGGGTTATGTTTTTATACTTTGTATCTCACGCTTAAGCAAGTTGATGCGTCACAAGTGAAAGATCTGTTTAAGACGAAGTATCCCAATAAATTAGTAGGAGGTACCTTGATTTTTATAGCTACACTCATGACTTTGTTTTGGATCAAGACAGTGTTGGAAACTATTTTTTACGGCACTATACCAGTGCAAGACTTAGCACAAAGCACAACTCTTGTTGCACAAGCAATTGATTTAGGTCTTATCCTTCCCTTGATATTTGTCATGGGTATTAAGCTCTATAAAAAGAAGGCAGAAGCATATGTTGCCGCTGTTGTAATACCTGTTTTTCTAATCTTCATGATGAGCTCAGTTTTTTCTAAAGGTGTTATGCTCTATGTCACACAGACAGCTAAGGTTTTTGAAATGATGATTATAATAGGAACTTTTGGCATTTTAGCTCTAGCGATTACGCTCCTCAACTTCAAGTCTATGAAGTAAGCGTGGGGACGGTTCTCCAATAATGCGGTTCTACAGAACCACATTATTGGAGAACCGTCCCCACGCTTAGTCCCCTCGCTTATCATTTGCTTACACAGTTTCGTCCTTTTTTCTTAGCTCTGTACAGCGCTTTGTCGGCACCTTTTATTACATCACTATAAGTTTTGAACTTACTACTTTTTTCACATACTCCAATGCTGATAGTAACAAATAATTGACTTGAACTACCGCGCTTTGATTTTGATTTTGTTGCCTGAGTTTTTGAGGGTTTTCTGGTATAGCCTGATTTGGATACTTGCACACGTAGGTCTTCTAAATGGGGTATCATATCATTTATAGATTTACCTGGAAACAGTATTGTAAATTCTTCCCCACCGTAGCGAAAGGCTTTTCCACCACCTGTGACTTGAACTAAATTAGAAGCTACTAGTTTTAAAACATCATCACCAACATCGTGGCCATATTTATCATTGAATTTTTTAAAAAAATCAATATCTACCATTGCAATAACATATTTATTTCCCAGTTTCATCAAGTCCTCTCTAAGTGCGCGGCGAGAGGGGATTCCTGTAAGCTCATCAAGATAGGCCATGGAGTAGGAATCCTCAATGACACCAGTAATTAACATTAAACCGGCTGCACTTAAAAATATAGAAAAGGATAGCTTATCATTAATGAAAATGAGAGCTGTGAAAACAGAAATAATAACACCTATTAAGCGTACTTCGAAGATACTATTTTTGAAGTACGCTTTTATTATAAAAAGTATCAGTGTTAAAAAGAATATGAGTAAAGCCACTTGAGGCATAATCATCTTCTCTAAAGGGAATTTTATAAATTTATAATCTACTATCTTTTGGATTAATGGATCAATGGATACAGCAATTCTATATATAACTAACATCTCAATAAGTATAAAAGAGATACGTATTTTTCCCCATAAGGAGAATATACCACGTTCCTTTAATTGCGAGAAAATAGCAATATTAAGGGGTAAAAGTATGCATGTCACAGGATAAAGAACCTGAGAATAAGTTGTGATGTGAACTGATAACCTTGAATAATAGTTTAAAAACAATTGAAACAGTGTAAGCAGTAAAATAATAAGAAAGACTCTCCCTTGATTAAATCGAATGCTTAAGAGCATGCCAAGTCCAAATAGAATATATGAAGAATACTCAATAACAAGTAGAATAGGTGGCGTGAATGAGGGGATTTTTTTAATCAAAAAATAACATCCCAAAAGAATTAAGATATAAGTAATATGTGACAAGACTGTTTTAAAAGTAATTTTCACTTAAGCTGGACCTCCTTAGAATAGTGTAAATAAAGTATACTATGTGTAGTTTAAAAAGCTAATTTGTCGATAAGCACTCTGTAATATATTTCGGCTATTTAAGGTAGAATCTTTATCATAACAATTAGCCTTCTTATCTTAAAAGAAATGTAGTCTTATAATTTATTAGATCAGTAAATACTTTAGTATTTATAAAACAACAGATAGGGTGTATCTCAACCTAATGAATAAGAAAAATGTGCTTTTTAAGCATTTAAGATATAAAAGTTATGAGGATAAAGTAAAAAATATAGACTAAATAATAAAAAGTTTACATATACATAGACAAAAATCTAAAAATGATATATTATCAATATAATGATAAATATTAAAGAGGGGTTGGATACTATGAATGAAAGTAATAGAGAATTATTTTGGGAGGCAACGATTGAAGAAGTAAAGAAAGGATATATTGAAGGAAATGCAAGTTATCAATGTATCATTTGTGAAGAGGAATTTACAAAGGGGAGAATATATGAAATAGACGCTATACTTTATGATTCAAAAAGGGCAACTGAACTTCATATTGAACAAAAACATGGCTCTACCCTGGACTACTTATTAGGTATGCATCCATCATTTATAGGCATATCGCAAGTACAAAAAGAGTTACTAATCTTAATAGCATCAGGCGTAACGGATAAAGAAATTGCATTAAAGGTAGGCGTAGCACAGTCTACCATAAGAAATCATCGCTATAAATTACGTGAAAAAGAAAAGCAGGCAAGGTTATTTTTAGCCATGATGGAGTTAGTAGCATCAGATACAAAGAAAAAGGTAAATATATTAGACAAAGATATTTTGTGTGACGCTCATAAAACAGCCACTACTCTAGATGATAGATATAATATCACGGATAAAGAAAGAGAAGCCACAATTAAAAATTATATGGATGAAAATGGAGCGATCAAGACATTCCCAGCTAAGGAAAAGAAGAAAATAATAGTTTTGTCTGAAGTAGTTAAGAATTTTTCAAAAGGGAAGAAGTACTCTGAAAAAGAAATAAACAGAGTTTTAGAAAGAATATATGAGGATTATGCCACAATTAGAAGGTATTTAATAGAGTATGGGTTTATTGAAAGGTCTAATGATTGTAAGTATTACTGGGTAAAAGAATGATGAAAAAGTAAAATATTTATATATTAATAGATATATGATATGTTTTGTTTAAAATTCTTAGTTTATTATTTAGTGAAAAAGAGGCCCCTATGTGGCTCTGCTCCCGATTAAACGCATCATGCAGGCAAGGCTTGCGACGCGCCTATGGACATATGTATGACCTTTAATAGTACAGCCACATCTTTAGTAAAACATCATCATGCAAGAAGAGTAGAAGTTTCTAAGTGTCTTGAACTTTTACATCACGCTTATGAGAATAATCTTGTACAGTGCGGCGAAAATGTCAGAGAGGGTGTAACGTTTATTTGTAATTGCTGTGGCTGCTGCTGTGAAGCTATGATTGCAGCAAAGAAGTTTGGCATGCTGCATCCTGTACAAACTACAGGCTATATCCCTATAATTAATCAGGATAGCTGTACTCAATGTGGCAAATGTCTTAAAGTTTGTCCTATTGGGGCCATTGATTTTGAAGTGCAGGAAGTATCAAAAGAAAAGATAGAAAAAAGAATCAAAATTAATGAAGATGTGTGCTTAGGATGCGGTGTTTGTGCAAGAGCCTGTTCGCAGGGGAGTATACTTCTAAAACGACGCGAAGAAAAAATTATTACACCTGTCAATTCAGTTCACAGAGTGGTACTAATGGCTATAGAAAAAGGACAGTTACAAGACTTAATCTTTGATAATCAAGCTTTTGGAAGCCATAAAGCTATGGCGGCTGTTTTGTCTGTAATATTAAAACTTCCGCCTATTAAGCAGGCTATGGCTAGCAGACAGATGAAATCAATCTATCTTGAAAAGTTGATTAGTAAGGCTAATTCATCAAAGAGGACTTAAGCTGTATCCTCTCAATTTTTTGTGCGATAAGGCTTATTTTAAAGAGAGCGCATGGAAAGCAATTTAGTATAATGATATACTTATAAGAGTATAAGTAGACAAGTCTCGTTTAATAATAAATCTGTAGAAGAATAGAGGTGATTAAACATTGATAGTATGGATTGAACGGTTGTTGATAGGATATGGTGTTCGTGAAAATTTAGTAGGCTATCTATCAAATATAATAGCCGTAATCTTTATTATTATCATTAGTTTAACAGCTGATTTAATTGTACGAAAGGTTCTGCTTAGATATTTAAATGCTTATGCTGAGAAGACAAAGGTTAAATGGGATGATATCGTTGTAGAGAAAAAGGTTTTTGAACGATTGGCACGTATTGTGCCGATAGGAGTAATACATGCATTGGCACCCATATTTCCAGCCTATGAGGTGTGGATTCAGAGACTTGCTTTTTCTTTTATTGTTTTAATCGTTTTATTAGCAATTGGCAGGTGCTTAGATGCAATAAACACTATTTATTTAAATTATGAGGTTTCCAAGATAAGACCCATTAAGGGATATCTTCAAGTCGTTGAAATTATATCTTATATGATAGGTATTATAATCATTATAAGTGTCTTAATAAATCGTTCACCGTGGATTTTACTAAGTGGTATTGGTGCTGCGACGGCGGTTATCATGCTTATTTTTCAAAATTCCATACTAGGGCTTGTGGCGAGTATACAAATCACATCTAATAATATGCTGCAAATTGGGGACTGGATCGAAATGCCAAAGTATGGGGCAGATGGTGATGTACTAGAAATATCCTTGCACACAGTAAAAGTTCAAAATTTTGATAAGACAATTACTACAATTCCAACTCATGCGCTCATCTCAGAATCCTTTAAAAACTGGCGAGGAATGCAGGAAGCCGGCGGGAGAAGAATCAAGAGAGCCATCTATATAGATGTGACAAGTGTTAAGTTTTGTGACGAAGAAACACTAGACAGACTTGAGAAAATTGCGTATCTTAAAGCATACCTTCAAAACAAGAGAAAAGAAATAGCAGCATATAATAAGGACTATAACATAAATGATGCACATATTGTCAACGGCAAGCATTTAACCAATATAGGCACTTTTAGAATTTATATAGAAAGCTATCTGAAACATCATCCTAAAGTAAGTCAAGACATGCCTTGCCTGGTCAGACAGCTTGCAGCGAGTGAAAATGGCCTGCCCATAGAAATATATGCTTTTACAAGTGAAATTGCATGGGAAGACTATGAAGGTATACAAGCTGATATTTTTGATCATATACTAGCTGTTGTTTCAGAGTTTGATTTAAGAATATATCAAAGACCTACGGGGTATGACTTAAGTGCTTTAGGAAAAAACATTCAAAATTAAGTTTTTAAAAGCTTATGAGTACAGCTATATAAGAGTTTTAGGGGGACGGTTCTCCAATAATGCGGTTCATTAGAACCGCATTATTGGAGAACCGTCCC
>CAKZUB010000114.1 GCA_937921505.1 uncultured Clostridia bacterium
CACATTCAGCCCCGTAAACGCTAAAATGCAGATGACGACGTGTTTAACGTCACGGAAGTCAAAACAAAGGAATCGTAATAGGCAAGATTCTGGAGGGTCTGTCGGGGTCCAAGACCGTGGCATGTATAGAGAAAAGTATCAAGAACTTGGGAGGTCTCATAGCTTCCAACGCGGTAGTTGGTAAGCCTACCCAATCGAAAAATAGGATGGCTAAAGAGTTATGAGAATTCGGATTAACCTATAATACTCTGAGGACGGGAAAGCCGGCTACATGGGGAAGAGGTTAACAAATATATGCAGCCCACAAATGAAACATTATCCGGACTGCAGAAAATAATGCAAACATCACTGTGGGGAATAGCAAGAAAAGCAAAACAAAATAAAAGCTACAGATTTGGCAATCTATATGGATTGATTAATAAGGAAGCATTGTATCAAGCATGGAAAGTAAAGAAATCAATAAAGACGTTTAGCCTACGGTGTAAAGACAATCGCAGCAAAAGAATTAGAAGAATAGTGGAAATGTTAAATTCAAAGTACAGAGGATATTATAACTATTACGGTGTAATAGGAAATAGTAAAGGCATCAATGAATTTTACGAAGCAACCTTAAAGATATTGTATAAGTGGATGAATCGTAGAAGCCAAAGGAAAAGCTTTAACTGGAAAGAATTTAGTGCAAAAATGAAATGGTATGGACTAATTAAACCAAAGGTAGTTGAAAAAGCTTATAATCAAATAAGATTTGAGGAATGTTTTGCCTAATTACGGAAGTGAGTATATTTGAAGAGCCCGGTGCGGTAGTTCCGCACGCCGGGATCCGCGCGGGGGACATGGAGCAATCTATGTTTCTACCGTAACTCTGCTATTCTCGACACATAAACTTTTATGTATTTTAAAATCACAAATATGGTATAATTAATAATAACTATTTTGAATGAGGTGATACCATGGGATATGCTAAATTAGATGCAATAGAAACTTTAAATAGATTACCTGATGAAGCTTCTTGGGAAGAAATAATGTATGAGCTTTATGTGACTAAAAAAGTAAATCAAGCAAGAGAACAAGTTGCTCAAGGCGGATTTGTTACACATGAAGATGCAAAGAAAAGATTGATGAAATCATGAGAATAATATGGTCTAATGATTCCTTAGATGATGTGAATAGAATTAGAGATTATATTAGCGCAGATTCAGAGTTTTATGCCCAAATTTTTATTGAGAAAATAATACAGATGACAGAAAAGTTAATAGATTTCCCAAGGCAAGGAAGAGTAGTGCCTGAATTTCAAAATGAAGACATTAGGGAAATTATATACAGGAACTATAGAATTATATATGAAATTTCAGAAGAAATAATAATATTATCAGTTTTACATGGAAGAAAACTATTAGACGACAGAGAGTAGATGACTTTATAGAGATAGAACTATAAGTCATCTTTTTTTGCAAACAGTCGAACACCAGATAACAATGTGTTCAAGTTCGTGCGGTGGGTAAGTCTCTGGAGCAGAGTCGCACACACCATAGATACTAAGCCAAGTCTGGCTAAGTATCTATGGCGTCTTGAACACGGAGACGTTAGTACGCCAAGCAAAGCTTGGTACTTTTGACAGGATGTAAGTCCCTGTTGGGTAAGGGCTAGCCACCCAACCATATCGCGTGTTGCGCCGTTGCTGGTGACAGTAAAGGTGAAATGTACACCGAAGAACTATATAGGCCATAGGGGAGACCGTAATCCCTGAAGCACATTCAGCCCCGTTAGTCGCAGTCCTAGAAATAGGACAAAGAGCAGATGAGGACGTGTTTAACGCCACGGAAGAGGGTACAAAGGAATCGTAATAGGCAAGATTCTAGAGGGTCTGTCGGGGTCCAAGACCGTGGCATGTATAGAGAAAAGTATCAGGAACTTGGGAGACCTCATAGCTTCTGGCAAGGAGAAGGATGCGTCATTGGTAACAATGGGGTGCTAAGCTGTAGTAACTTGTCACATTGCTAGGTAAGTGAAGGAGTGAAAGTGTGAAAAAATTATTTGGGAAACTTCAATATAATTCGCCTGTAACATTAAATTTTGCTTTTGTTTCATTAATTGTATTACTATTAGGGGAGATGACAGGCAACATCTCTACGAATTTGCTTTTTAGTGTCTATTCATCATCTTGGATGGATCCTTTGACTTATTTTAGAGTATTGAGTCATAGTTTAGGTCATGCAGATTGGAATCATTATGCGAATAATATGCTTCTATTTTTGGTATTAGGTCCTACGCTTGAAGAAAAGTATAAATCAAAGCCATTACTAATAATGATCATAGTCACCACTTTGGTATCTGGATTATTTTATATTATTTTATATCCCAGTAATGTGCTATTAGGGGCAAGTGGGATTGTATTTATGATGATCGTCTTATCATCAATTGGAGGTATGAAAGAAGGAAAAATCCCACTTACGTTGATATTGGTTCTAATAATCTATGTTGGAGGAGAGTTTATAAGTATTGGATTACAGGATGGCATAGCTCGTGGGGTCCATATTTTAGGAGGAATCTGCGGTGTAGGCTTTGGACTTATTCCTAAGCGTGGATAATAATTTTATTTTGTTTTAAAGGCTATAATACTGAATTTAATTTCAAATTCATTGTTATAGCCTATTGGTATGTCCGCATATATATTAAGATAAGCTCTAAAATTAGTTTACAGTTTTGAAATAGATAAAATAAAGAGGAAAGAGGGTTTGTTAATGATTAGAGAATTACTCGGTGCATTTTTACTGGTATTTGTTGCAGAGATGGGAGATAAGACTCAGATTTTAGCGATGATGTTTGCAACTAAATATAGGGCAACTGCTGTTTTAGCGGGAGTATTTATGGGCTCACTCCTTAATCATGGATTAGCGGTATTATTAGGCGCACAGCTTGGGTGTCTTATTCCAGTATCAGTTCTTGGCACCATTGCAGGAGCAGCTTTTATCTATTTTGCCTTTTCTTCTTTGAAATATGGAAATGATGAGAAAGAGCAACTAAGAAAATATAAAAGTCCTATTTTTACAGTTGGATCAGCATTTTTTATAGGGGAGCTCGGAGATAAAACACAGCTTGCAGCTATTACCTTATCTATGGATGCTGATTATCCATGGATTATCTTAATAGGAACAGTCGGGGCAATGGTAGCTACTAGTATGATAGGCATATGGATTGGAAGCAAGATAGGGAAAAAGATTCCAGATATTTTTATAAAGACATTTTCAGCTGTTTTATTTTTTATGTTTGGAGTCACTAAACTTATTACGTTATTTTGGAACAAGGTAGATCTCATATTTATAGTGATGGAAACAGTAGTTATAGGTGTTGCATTTATTTGGACAATGACAAAATTTATTCAAGCCTCTCATAAGAATAAGTATTCTTAATACTTTTTAAAAAATAATTAATCAAATAGAGCAGCCTAAGCTGCTCATATCAGTAATTATCTTTTGTTTTTGGTATCTTTTATTCCAGGTTGAACACCACTATTACCATTTGTTTTAAAACCATTATCAGCATTCAAAGCATCTTTAGTATGATCAAGTTTGCTCCTAAGCTCTGAAAGGCCTTTTTGAGTTTCTTTCATAGTATCTATCAACTCCTCTACTAGATTACTTTAGTATTTTCAACTTAAATCAGGTAAATTATCCTTATCTATTCCAGTAATAAGATGGTAATATTTGCTAAAAATGAGAGGTAGGGATAGCTTTAAGAGTAATAAAGTTGTATAATAAATAAGTATTTTTAGAGTTGAATTTAATATTATAAGGAGAGTACATATGTCGTTATTAGAAGCAATTATACAAGGAATTGTACAAGGGGTTACTGAATTTTTACCTGTATCAAGTTCAGGTCACCTTGCGTTATATCAACATTTTACAGGAATGGCACCAGAAAGTTCTACGTTTGTTATTGCAGTACTTCATTTAGGGACGTTATTTGCAGTGTTTATCGCTTTTTATAAGACGATTTGGGAGCTTATTAAAGAGGCTTTTAGCATGTTAGGAGATATTTTCACGCTTAAATTTACGTTTAAGAACCCCAATTTAAATAGGAAAATGATATTTATGTTGATTGCAGCAACAGTTCCTTTACTTATTTTAATACCTTTTAAATCCTATTATGACCATATTGTGCAACAAGGAAGTCTGGTTATATTAGGGGCGTGTTTCTTATTTACATCAGCAGTATTATTTCTTGCAGATAGAAAAGATCATGGGAAAAAAGCTATTAAAGAAATGAAATATGGAAATGCACTTTTTATTGGTATGTTTCAAGCTTTAGCTATATTTCCAGGGGTATCTCGTTCGGGTTCTACGATAAGCAGTTCATTAATCGCTGGATTTTCAAAAGAATTTGCAGTTAAATTTTCTTTTATATTAGGAATACCAGCTATATTAGGCGGCAGTTTGGTTGAAATAAAAGATGCTTTAGAAGTGGGCTCGCATCTTGAGATCTTACCTATGACGGTGGGCTTTATAGCTGCAGCGCTTTCAGGATTTCTTTCTATCAAAGCGATTGCGTGGTTAGTTAAAACAGATAAGTATAAGGTTTTTGCAATTTATACTCTAATAGTTGGACTTGCTACACTAGCTCTAGGCATTATAAAATAATAGCGTATAAAAGAGCAGGCTATATAAATGGCCTGCTCTTTTATACGTTACATAAAAACTTTCAACTTGTTTATAAAGTAGCGATAAAGGCTTTAAATCTTTGGGTACCAAAATCATCTAATTTAAATACACCCGCATCTTCTAATACTCTTACAAATTTATCACCAAGTGCCTTTTGTAAGAATAAGTCTATATTCTGGTCAGAACTATATTCAGCCTTTAACGCATCAGCCCATAGCTTATGATAATCGGCTACTGTATCAGAGCTGCCTTGTAAATAAGCTTTAATAGTCTCTAATTCTTCAAGCAGTCTTCCAGGTAATATGGCAAGTCCCATGACCTCTATAAGCCCAATATTTTCTTTTTTGATATGCTGAACATCTATATGAGGATGGAATAGACCAAGAGGATGTTCCTCAGTCGTACGATTGTTGCGAAGAACAACATTCATAACATAGTGATCACCTGCTTTTTGAGCAATAGGTGTTATCGTATTGTGTGGGGTATCTCCTGTATGAGAAAGAATCTGAGCTTCACAATCAGAATAAGCTTTCCAAGTTGCATAGATATAATCAGTACATAAGGCAACATCATCTAAACTCTCGCCACTTAGCTGAATGGTAGAAAGTGGCCAGTTTAAAACTTTACAACTTACATCAGGGAACTTAGGAATTTTAAACTCCCACAGTACACTTGCAGAATGAATGGGGAACTTATAGCACCCACCCTGATAGTGCTCATGAGATAAAATAGAACCTCCGACTATAGGAATATCTGCATTTGAACCTATAAAGTAGTGTGGAAACATTTTGACAAAGTCAAGTAAATTATAAAAGCTTTCACGGGTAAGCTGCATAGCTTCATGCGCTTTAGAAAGCAAAATACAGTGTTCATTATAATAAAGATAAGGAGAATATTGTAGCATCCAATCTTTATGATTAAGATGAAGCCCAATTGTACGGTGATTAGCTCTATCAGGAAGTTTGATTGTTCCGGCGTAGCCTTCGTTTTCAATACATAATAAACAAGAAGGATATTTATTAGGAGGCGCCATTTTAAGAAGAGCAATCTCTTTAGGGTCTTTTTCAGGTTTGGAAAGATTAATGGTGATATCTATAGCACCATATTGTGAATCACACTTAAAAGCTACATTTTTGGCAATGCGGCTCATTTTAATATAATTTGAACTTTGACTAAGCTTGTAAAAAAAGTCTGTAGCCTTTTTAGGCGACTCTTTATAAAGATTAAAAAACTTTTCTTCTATTGCAGATGGACTAGGTAAAAAAACGTCCATAATGGTACTTGTAAAAATATCTTTGGCATAGAGGCTGTCTGGGATAATCTCTTTTTCTACAGCAACATCACTTAACGCATCTAATGTTTCATAAAGATCTAACTTAAGTGTGTGAGATGTTTCGTATTCTGCCACTTGTAATAAAGCAAGTATTCTATTACGTGTATAGATGACATCTCTTTCTAAAAGAAGATGATTTGCTATAGAAAGTTCAATCAGTCTGTCAATAAGTGCACATGTATTGTTCATGTTATTCTCCTTTGTAACCACGAGGATGAGATTGGTGCCAGTTCCAAGCACTTGCAATAATTTCCTTAACATCAGTGCGTTTAGGAGACCAGCCAAGAACTGTTTTTGCTTTTTCAGAAGAAGCAATCAAAAGAGCGGGATCTCCAGCACGCTTTTCGCCTACTACCAAGGGAATCTCGTGTCCTGTTACTTCTCTAGCAGCTTTTATGATTTCAAAAACAGAATAGCCGCTATTACTTCCTAGGTTAAATACATTACTTTCTCCTCCAGAGGTGAGGTGTTTAAGAGCAAGTATATGTGCATCTACTAGGTCAGTAACATGAATATAGTCCCTGATACAAGTGCCGTCTTTGGTAGGGTAATCATCGCCATAGACTGTAATGTGAGATCTTTGACCGAGCGGGACTTGAAGTACAAGTGGAATAAGGTGTGTTTCTGTAGTGTGGGCTTCTCCGATTGTACCACTTGTATCTGCTCCAGCTACATTAAAATATCTAAGACAAACAAAACGAAGATCATGGGCTTTATTTGTCCAGCCAAGCATTTTTTCAATAGCCAGTTTTGTTTCTCCATAAGTATTAGTAGGGCAAGTTGCCATTTCTTCAGTAATAGGCATTGTTTCAATATTACCATATGTTGCTGCTGTAGAAGAAAAGACGATTGATTTAACTCCTGTTTCTACCATTACTTCTAATAAGACCTGTGTACCATGAACGTTGTTGTTGTAGTATTTAAGAGGATTAGTCATAGATTCACCAACTAAAGAGTTAGCTGCAAAATGAATAACACCATCAAAGTTTTCTTTAAGAAACACTTCTCTTAGTGCTTCTTTATTTCTAATATCTACATGATAAAAAGGAATTTGCAGTGGAACACTTTCTTTATGACCTGTTTCTAGACTGTCTATGACCACAACCTCAAAATTATTTTCTAGAAGTTGTTTAACAGCATGTGAACCAATGTAACCTGCACCGCCAACTATAAGTATTTTCATAAGAACCTCCTCATTTTAATGAATTTGTGTAGGACCATTGCCTATTGAAGCGATATAGAATGAAGCTTCATAGCCTATTTCTTTAGTATATTTAACATTAACCTGTTCTATAAATGCATCTACATTTTGATCAGCTACAAGAGCAATTGCACAACCACCAAAGCCAGCACCTGTCATACGTGCTCCAAGTACGCCCTCTGCGTTCCAAGCAGCAGCTACTAACGTATCCAACTCTTTGCCAGTTACTTCATAGTCATCCTTAAGAGAACGGTGAGAATCATTTAAAAGCTTGCCAAAAGTAACAAGATCATTGCTAGCTAGAGCTTTAGTAGCAGCGATAACGCGTGTGTTTTCGGTAATGGCATGCTGAGCGCGCTTAAATTCAACTGCATCATTGATGATATGAGAGACTTCATCTAACTGTTCTACTTTAAGATCACATAAAGCTTCTATATTAAAAACTGTTTTAAGTTTACTAAGAGCACTTTCACACTCGCCTCTGCGTTCGTTGTATTTAGAATCAGCTAGTTCGCGGCGTTTATTAGTATTCATAATAATAATGCTATAACCTTTTAATTGGAAAGGAATATGTTCATATTTTTGTGTATTACAATCTAAAAGTAAGGCATGATTTTCTTGACCTAAGGCGATGGCGAATTGATCCATAATCCCGCTGTTAACACCAATATACTCATTTTCTACTTTTTTACCTAAAAGAGCAGCTTCTACACCACTTAGATTAAGTTTATACATGTCTGTACATATTTTACACATTAATATTTCTAAAGAAGCAGATGAAGAAAGGCCAGAACCATTAGGAATATTGCCAAATACAACAAGATCAAGACCAGTATCTAGCGTATGGCCAGCTTCAAGCATATATTTAAGGACACCTTTTAAATAATTACACCAGTTATGATCAGTATTATAAGATAAATCATCTAATGAAAACTGGATGATGCCTAAGTTTTCAAAGTTTAAAGAATAGACTCTGAATAATTTATCAGAACGTTTACTTACACTTCCATAAGTTCCAAGTGTAATGGCACAAGGGAAAACAAGACCGCCGTTATAGTCAATATGCTCTCCAATTAAATTAACACGGCCAGGTGCGAAAAAAGTAGCTTCAGAGCTCTTTCCAAACACAGAAATAAATTTTTCTTGCAAAAATGATAGGTCCATAACATCCTCCTAAATAGTATTTGTGTCGTTATAATATTATTATATAGCATGAGTAAAAAAAATCAATATTTTTACTAAAAAAATATTACTTGATAGAGATAATAAAAAAGGATATAATAGTGTTTAAGTTGTAAAGTAGCCTTTTGGCATGGTTAAATAATTTTAGTAAAAGTTGAAAGAAAAACACGAAAGGAGAGTGAGATTGTGGCTACTATTAAAGAAGTTGCTGCAAAAGCTGAAGTATCTATTGCTACGGTATCGAGAGTGCTTAATTTTGATGAAACGCTTAATGTGCCAGCAACTACTAAAAAGCGCATCTTTGAGATAGCCCAGGAGCTTGAATACGTAACAGTAAGTCAAAGAAAAAATCGTATGAAGAAACTTACTATTGGTATCGCGCAGTGGTATACCGAAACTGAAGAACTCAAGGACCCTTATTATTTATCAATTAGAATAGCTGTTGAGAAGCAATGTGAGAAAGAAGGTGTCAGTTTTAGAAATATTAGTTTACAGGATGCTTCTTCTAAAGATATAGATGGCTTAGTAGCCATTGGGAAGTTTGGGAAAGAAGAGGTTAAACGGCTTGGTAAGCTCGCCAAATATATTGTCTTTATAGATTCGTCGCCGGATGAGATTAAATATGACAGCGTTGTTACTGATTATAAAAACGGGGTCACAGATGCCTTAAATTATCTCTATAAGCTTGGACATCGCGCTATTGGATATATAGGGGGTTCAGAATATATTAATGATAAAAAAGATAGAGTTATAGACTACCGAGAAGAAACATACAAAGGATTTATGAAAGATAAAAACTTATTTAATGCAGATCATATGTTTATAGGAAGTTTTACACCAGAAGATGGGTATCGTTTAATGCATACAGCACTAGAAAAAAAAGAGGGATTAACAGCCTTTTTTACTGCGAGTGATCCGATGGCTATTGGTGCTTATAAAGCTATTAATGAAAAAGGTTTATGCGTTGCAGAAAATATCAGTATTATAGGTTTTGATGATATTTATACTTCTCAATTTTTAACACCTTCTCTTACAACAATTAAGGTGTACACAGATTTTATGGGAGAAACGGCTGTAGATACCCTCGTTGAAAGACTAAAAACAGGCCGTAATATTTCTAAAAAAGTACTGATACCTACTAAGCTTATTATAAGAGAAAGTTGTGGAAAAAATGTATAGCATTTGATATCATAATGTATAGAGGTTTATTATTTAATATTTAGGAAAAGGGGTTTAAATATGGAGATCAATCAATCTAAGATAACTTTTAACAGTGGCAGAGAAGTTACAGTCTATCAATTAATCAATAATGTTGGCATGCAAGTAGAAATTTTAAGTTTAGGGGGAATCCTTACAAAAATTGTGGTGCCAGATAAGGACGGTTGTTTTGAAAGTATTATTCTTAACTGGGATGATATGGCGTATTACGAAGAAAATTTACCTTATTTTAATGCGTTGATTGGTAGAGTAGCAGGAAGGATACATGATGCAAAAGTAACTCTTAATGATAAAGTTTATACTTTTGCTAAAAATAATAATGGCAATTCACTACATGGCGGAAGTAAAGGATTTGACAAAAAAATATGGACAGCAGCGCAAGAAGTAGCTGAAAAAGAGGTTGTTTTACAATTAACTTATTTAAGTAAAGATGGTGAGGAAGGTTTTCCAGGCAACTTAGAAGTAACGGTAGTCTATAGGCTTACTAATGAAAATGAGTTAAAGATTGAATATAAAGCGCAGACAGATGAAGATACTATTGTTAATCTTACCAATCATGCTTATTTTAATCTTTCAGGTAATGCAAAAAGATCTGTTTTAGATCAAGAAGTTTTTATTAATGCAGATAAAATATGTAAATTAGATGAAGAGCTGATACCAGATGGAGAACTTCTAAGTGTAGAGGAACATCCGGCGTTTAACTTTAAAGAGAGAAAAGCGATTGGACGAGATATTCATCAAGATGATCTGCAATTAAAATATGGTAATGGTTATGATCATCCTTGGGTTTTAAATGATGGGACCAAAGCGGTAGAATTCTATGATCCTATTTCAAAAAGATGTATGGAGATTGCTACGACAGAGCCTGGGGTAGTGATGTATACAATGAATTATGCAGATGACCCGATTAAGTTATCTAATGGAGAAATACAAAAACCTCATTATGGGGTATGCTTTGAAACACAAAAATTACCCATAGGTTATAATGAGGTTTTTAAAGAAGGTGTATTGCTTAAAAAGGGTGATACTTACACAAGCACAACAACTTTTAAATTTAGTATCAAATAATTTTTTGAGAAAGAACCAAAGGCGAGAACGCTGGAGGTTCTTTTTTGTCGTTTTAACATAAAAAATGTTTCGTAAATATTAACTGAAAAAAAACTAGAGAAAATATGGGAATACAGTTATTGACAAACTTCCAGGAAGAATATATAATAAGTTTGTAACAAATAGTTAATAATTACAACAAGTTATTAACAACTAATAAAAATGCATTAGGAGGAATACAATGAGACTTAATAAAATGCTGATCATGGGAATTGTATCGCTGTCAGTTATAGGGACGGCTAATGCGGCAGTATATGGTACACTAAAGAGTGATGTTGAAGCAAGAGTATTACAGGATATAACGGTACTTGGAGCAGAAGAGATATCAGAAGAGATATTAGAAGATACACTCATCTCTTTAGAAAGAGGGGAACTCGTTAGAATTATAGCCAAGCAAGATGAAGAGTACATAATTGCAGCAGATGAAAACATACAAAAAGTAATAAACATAGAAGATATTGATCTAGTAGGAAAACTTGCGTATACGACAATGACTGATACCAAGCTTAGAGAACAAGCATCACCGGAAGCGGATATTATAGGATTTTTTGATAAAGGGCAGCTTGTACTCGTCTTAGAAAGGCAAGATGATTTTTATAAAATAAAAGTTAATGATCAAGAAGGATATATTTATAAAAGCCAGCTAGAAGAAGAGGGATTAGAGGTTCTTCCGTATTCAAAAACAGAATATGTAGCTCAGAAGGCAGCACTTCAGGTAAAAGGACAAGATACTTATATTGGTGAAGAAGTAGTAGCTTATGCTAAAAGATTTTTGGGAGGCAGATATGTATATGGTGGTAATAGCCTCACAGGTGGTGTAGATTGTTCAGGATTTACGCAACAAATCATGAAACATTTTGGAGTAAGTATTACAAGAAGCTCAAGAACACAATATGCATCAAATGGTTACCGAGTAAGTGAAAATGATCTGTTGCCAGGAGACCTTGTGTTTTATGGCTCAAATGGAAGAACTATTGATCATGTAGCTATTTATGCTGGAAATGGTCAGATTATACATGCGAGTGATGCGAGAACAGGTATAAAAATGAGTGCACTTCGTTATGGTAAACCCCTCATAGGCATTAAAAGAGTTTTAAGTTAGTTTAAACTAAATATGAATAAAACCGGGAATAGTTGACACATAATTGATTATAGTTTATAATAAGTCTGTAATAATTATTAAAAATAAATACATAATGCACTAAAACAAGTACTTAAAAATACACAACTTTCTGGGGGGCAAAAAAGTGAAAAAAGGCATATTAAAAAGTATGTTAATAGCATTTGCGGCATTTACCATTTTTACCTCAAATATATGGGCATCAGACATAAATAAAGGATTGGTTAAAGAAGATACGATAGCCTATAAAGCACCAAGTGAAGATGCAGAGGTAACTTGTTACTTAAGTGCGGGAGAAGAGTTAGTTGTAGTAGAAGAAATAGATAATTACTATGCAATATTAATTGAAAGTAACGAATTAGTTTACATACAAAAAGAATATTTTCAAGTTTCAAATCAAATAGAGGATGTGCAGACTGAAGAAGCTCTGCCAAAAGCAATAAGACAAGTTCAAAAAGGTGAAGAAGTTATTAACTATGCCAAGCAATTTATAGGGTTATCCTATAAAAGTGGTGGTAATAATCTAAAGACCGGAGTAGATTGTTCTGGCTTTACACAACAAATTTATGCAAACTTTAACGTGAAGTTACAAAGAAGTTCACGTGACCAATATAAAACAGATGGTATCAAGATTACCAGATCGGAATTGCTACCAGGAGATCTAGTATTCTACGGAGTAAATGGTAATGTAAGACATGTTGCGATCTATGTAGGAAATGATCGGATTATTCATGCGCCAGTGCCTGGAAAGTCAGTATGTATTGTGCCGATACAGCAAAGAGGCGATGATCCTATAATCGGTTATAAAAGAATTTTTTAAAACATGAGTTCCTTAAGTTAAAGGGACTCTTATTTTTTTGGCCCACCTTAAAAAAGGAAAGAGGTTGCTAGAGGGATACAAAGAGGTATAAAAAAAGTAGAAATGAGAAAGATAAGCGCATAAGGAGGAGACATCATGAAATATATTTTTTGGAAGAAGCCTTATTTTTTAGGGCTTATTATATGTGTTCTTATCAGCCCTTTTTTAAGCAGTCACCACTATTATGCCGCTAATAAGTTGCTTCCAATTTACTGTGTGAATACAAATGGAGAGAAGTTGGTATCTATTACTTTTGATGCTGCGTGGGGAGCTGATGATACTGAGCAGCTTATAGCCACTCTTGAAAAATATAATGTCAAGGCTACGTTTTTTATTGTAGGCGACTGGATTCGAAAATATCCTGACGCAGTAAAAAAGTTTGTGGCTAGTGGGCATGAGATTGCAAATCATTCTGATAAACACCCTCATGTTAATAATATGAGTAAAGAGGCTGTCAAAAAAGATATTATGGCAGCACATCAGGTTATAAAAGAAGTAGCAGGCAAGGAGACTAATCTCTATAGGCCCCCTTATGGAGAATATAACAATACAGTCATTGAAGCAGCTAAAGAATGCAACTATCATGTTATTCAGTGGGATGTTGATTCTCTAGATTGGAAGGAATATGGACTACAGCCACTTATAGACAGAGTGCTTAATCATAAAAATTTAAGGCCAGGTTCTATTATTTTGCTGCATAATGATTCTAAGTATACAGCACAGGCACTAGATACTATACTCAAAGGTATTTTAGAAAAGGGCTATAGAATTGTTACGATTTCTGAACTTGTAATTACAAATCAGCCCTATAACATTGACTATGAGGGCAGACAACATAAACTAAATCCTTAAAATAAGTAACGGTTGTAAGAGGCGAGCTCTTACAACCGTTTATTCATTAATGGCATATAAAATGCGAATAGATTCAAGTTGATTTTTAAATAGAGGATTGATTAAGTCGTCAAGCTGTCGACTCAGACTTAATACTTCAGGAGTTAATAAGTTATAATTAGCATTAACAATGGCAAGAGTTAGTTCTTTTTTTAAAGTTTTTATGAGATAACTATTGGGGCTATTCATTTTGTATACTCGCCTCTCTTTGATATAGTATCACAAGATGTCAAATAAAATGTCTAATTTATAATATGCAGAAACTGGGAAAAAGTTCCATATTAACTACATCCTGTTGTTGTACCACATTCTATGCAAACTTTGCAAGTTCCATTTTTAACAAGTCTTTCGCTCTTGCAAGAAGGGCAAGTTTCACCATAAATCTTAGAGATCTTATGGGTAGCTTCTTTTGAAGATGAGTCAGCAGTTGTGGGTTTAACTTGAGAATAAGTAAAATCATTTAACTCAATATCAATAATTTTACTGATAAGATCAGAAATAGAATCAGCCATTTTAATATAGGGGTGTCCATATACAAAGCCACTAGGCTCGTACTTTTGCCCTCTGTACATTTTTGCAATATCTGAGGCTTGCACACCATATTGAAGCATTTCAGAAACGGTAGTAGAAATACTATCTAATAAGCCTTTCACTAAAGAACCTTGTCTGCCGGCTGATACATAGATTTCACCGAGCTTGCCGTTATCATAAAAAGAAACAGTGATGTAAAGTTTAAGTCCTGCAATTTCCGCTTCATGAACATGAGCCCTTCTGATGCCAGTTGGTTTAACTCTAAGTGGAGCTTGTGTTGGAATCATTTTTTTTCTGGCATAATCAAGCAACTGTTCATAAGTTAGATCTTCTAAATGAGTACTTGTATGCTCGCTGATAGTTGTATTAAGAGGCTGTGAAGTCTTGCAGCCATCACGGTATAAGGCGATAGCTTTAACGCCTAGCTTCCATGAAAGATAATAAATTTCTGAAATATCCTCTACTGTTGCCTCGGTTGGCAAGTTAACTGTTTTTGAAATAGCACCAGATACGTGAGGAGTGAGAGCTGCCATCATTTTAACATGACCAGTTGGCGCAATATAACGCGTACCACTACCGCATTTATTGGCAGTATCAAAAAGGGCATAATGCTCTTGTTTGAGGTGAGGAGCTCCCTCAATTTTACCATCTACAATTTGTTCATAGCCATCTTTGTGCTCTTTTTTTAGAATGTAGTCAGTGATATCTTGGATGTTGGAAGTAGTATAGCCTAACTTCTTAAGTACATCAGGAATAATTGGATTGGCTATTTCCATACTACTGCCTCCTACAAGTTTTTTATAAGCAACATGACTAAAAAAAGGCTCAGAGGAAGTCGTTGCACAGTCCATTGCAAAAGCGATCGTTCCAGTAGGGGCAAGAACTGAAACTTGTGCATTTCTAAACCCATGTTTTTCTCCCGAAGTTAAAGTGTTCTGCCAAGTCTCTTTAAGGATTTCGCTCATTTGAGATAAGCCTAAGTCTATAAGTAAATCATGAGAAATGGTAATAGGGGAGTAATTAAGTCCTTCTAATAAGCAGTCTGTATCACTATAGGCGCTGCATTTTGCATGGTTACGTAGTACCTTCATCATATGAGGTTTATTTATTTCAAAATAAGTAAAAGGTCCTACTTCTTTGGCGAATAATGAGGAGATATAGTACGAATATCCTGTTAAAAGACTCATCGCAGCAGCGCCTACAGTACGAGCTTCTTCACTGTCATAAGGAAATCCCATCATCATAAATAAGGCGCCAAGGTTAGTAAGGCCGAGTCCAGTTGTTCTAAAATGATAAGATTTTCGTGCAATGTCTGGAGTTGGAAATTGACCATGATGAATGGTGGCTTCTAATACGATCTGAGTCATTTTAATACAGTGTTTATAACCTTCAAGATCAAATTGACTTGTATCATTATTGTAGAATTTTAAGATGTTAATGCTTGCTAAGTTACAAGCTGTATCATCTAGGAACATATATTCAGAACAAGGATTACTTGCATTGATGCGATTATAAGAAGCAAAGGTTTTGCCATCTTCGCCGGCAGGACAGGTGTGCCATGCATTAATCGTATCATCAAATTGTATACCGGGATCTCCACAACGCCATGCAGCCTTAGCGATCTTGGCATAGAGCGTGCTGCTTGAAATGGTGTGAGAAAATGAGCCGTCCAATCTATTCATAAGATTAACTGAGCCTTCCTCATCGAAAACTTTATCCATAAAGGCATCGGGCACTCTCACTGAATTATTAGCGTTTTGCCCAGAAACAGTTTCATAGGCTTCACCATCAAAATGAGTATCATAACCCATCTTCCCAAGAGCAACTACTTTATCTTCTTCGTGAGATTTCCAACTGACAAAATCTTCAATTTCTGGATGATCAATATTTAAAATATTCATTTTAGCAGCACGTCTTGTTGTTCCTCCAGACTTAATAGCACCTGCATTGCGATCAAATACTTTAAGGAAACTCATAAGTCCAGAAGATTTACCACCACCAGATAAAGTTTCACCTTTAGCACGAATGCTTGACCAGTTAGATCCTACACCAGAACCATATTTAAAAAGTCTTGTTTCTGTAGCTAATTGATCTGTAATTGATTTTTCGCCTAGAAGAGAGTCTCTTACGCTCACTATAAAGCAAGCAGACCCCTGTGTTCTAGTATAAGAATCAGGAGATAAAACAGCATCATTAAGAGTTGGATCAAAGTAGAAATGGCCTTGGCTAGGACCTGAGATGCCATAACTTGATTTGAGCCCTGTATTAAACCATTGAGGGCTATTAGGAGCCCACATTTGAGCAATCATCATATAGACGAGCTCATCGTACACGATAGCCTTTGACTCATCATCTATTAAGCCTTCATCTAAAGCAGCACTGACCCAAAAATTGACCATGCGATGGACGACTTGTTTAAATGAATTCTCATGACCGCATTCGGTAGGGATGCCACCTTTTCTAAAGTATTTACTTGCAATAATATCACAAGCAGATTGTGAAAAGTGAGTAGGGAATTCTAAATTCTCCATATGTACAATAAGTTTTCCAGTTTTATAGTCTGAAATTTTAACATCTATAGCATGCCAGGTGAATAGATCGTAAACACTTTGATGTGTTGTGGTAAGAGAATGGGTATAATAACGAGTAATAAGGTCTTTTAAATGAGTCATAGCTTAATAATCTCCTTTTGATATAGCATATATTAATGGGAATAACAGTTAATTTAATTTACCATATAATTTAAGAGTTTGCAAGAGAGATATACAATATATAGTATCAAATATAAAAAATGTGTCAATATATATTATTTTAAATGTGTAAATAAAAAACAATACACTATAACTTGAGTTTATAATATGCAAAATCAAACTATTTTTATTCCTATAAAACATAAAAATAGTATTTATAGTAAAAACTACTCGTAGACTATCAAAGTTAAAGGAGATCATTATGATTACAATAGGAGTAGACAATACACTAGATATGGGAAAAGACACGATTGATTATATGTATGAGATCAGTAAAAACCGAGGTATTAAAATACATCATATTGTTCCTTCAAAATCTATTATTTATAAAAACAATAAAATATTATCACTAAGGAGCTATGTAGAGTGCTTAGAGAAAGAAGAGAGAGTAGATTTGCTCGTTATTGAATTTAAAAAAAATAGCATAGAGAATGATCTTTATAGAAATATTAGCTTTGATATTATTGTTTTGTTTGATCATTTTCTAGCTCAGAAGCCTTTTGTCAATCATAAAATATATTTTGAGCATAAAATTCTTAAGTATTTTAAATGTAAATGTTATCTTATTCCAGATACCTATCATATTAAAAGACAGGGATGTATCACTTATGGATGGCATAATGATGCAGATATTTCTTTATCAAGTGTAGAAAAAGATCCAGGAGGAGTTACTAAAATACAATGTTGTATACAGACATGTATTCCTACTCAAAAAGGAACATTTACAATACCTATAGAATTTCCGGTGTGTGGGAAAACACGTAATACTGAAGAATTACTAGCAGGAGTAGCCATCTTTATTCTCTATGGATTTGATGCCAGTACATTTGTTTCACAAAATAATATCTATAATATGGTATAAATTTGTACATGTAGGAATAGATATTATATTGACAGATGAAACTGTTAAAGAACCAATAAGGATAAGGAGAGGGTAGGGAATGGTAGAGCATATCTTACAAAATAACGAGGTACTACTTATAGGGAAAGTAGTCAGTGATATTCGATTTAGTCATAAAGTATATGGAGAAGGTTTTTATACTTTTGATTTAGAAGTGCCGAGGTTAAGTGATTCCTATGATATTTTGCCAGTTACTATTTCGGAGCGCATATTACCAACTTTGGGGAATATAGAAGGAAAGATATTAGAAACCGTAGGACAATTTAGATCTTATAATCAATATGAAGAAGGTAAAAATAGACTTATTTTAACCGTATTTATATTAGAGGCAAAAGAGGTTTCAGAACAAGAATTATTAAAAAATAAAAATCATATTTATCTTAATGGCTATGTATGTAAAGACCCTGTATATAGGACGACTCCTTTTGGTCGAGAGATTACAGATATTTTATTGGCAGTTAATAGATCTTATCATAAATCAGATTATATTCCTTGTATCACATGGGGAAGGAATGCCAGATTTGCTGAGAGCTTGAAAGTAGGAGACCATATACAAGTATGGGGAAGAATTCAAAGCAGAACTTACCAAAAGAAACTTGAAACGGGTGAAACAAGTACAAAAGTAGCTTATGAGATTTCTATTGGAAAAATGGAGATCACAGATAATAATAATAAAGAAGAATAAAGAGAAGAAAAATATAAAAGCAGAGTGAAAGGCACTCTGCTTTTGTGTTAAAAAGCCCGTTTTTATGTCCTCTACATATCACAAGGTGTTTGCTTATGATATTGTCTATAATACAAAATTGAATGTAGTTTTTTCAGTTTTTTAAATAAGATATGATATAATAATAGAAGTAATTCAATATAAAATAAATATGTAAAGGGCTAAGGGGAAAATGTACCAGATTATAAGGCAAAAGAGAAAAACAGTATCGATTCATATCGATGACAATATGAATATTATTATAAAAGTACCACAGTATTTAAAAACTTCCGAAGTCAATCGCTTCATTCGGGAGCATCACTCGTGGATTAAAAAGAGAGTTGAACAAGCTTCACAACATAAGGTGGAAAATGATTGGAGACTGACGGGTCGTGTTTTATATTTAGGAGAGTATAGAGTGATTTGCAGGGTGACAGACCCGTGCAACGAGGGAGAGATAGTACTAGAGACAGATCAGTTGATTATTAAGGCTAAAGACGTGGAGGATCAAGCAGAAGCAGAAAGGCTTATTGAACAGTTTTTTAAAAGGCAAGCCCAAATTATTTTGACAAAGCTAACAGACTACTACGTAGGGCTACTTGGAGTAAGCTATAACAAAATCACGATTCGCAAACAAAAAACAAGATGGGGGAGCTGTTCATCGAAAGGGAATATTTCTTATAATGTTAAGCTACTATGTGCACCGGATAAAATGATAGCATACGTTGTGTTGCATGAGGTAATGCATTTAAAACACTTTAATCATGGACAAGTATTTTGGCAGGAGATTAGACAAATCATGCCAG
This sequence comes from uncultured Clostridia bacterium, assembly GCA_937921505.1. Classification (GTDB taxonomy): domain Bacteria; phylum Bacillota; class Clostridia; order Lachnospirales; family Cellulosilyticaceae; genus FMMP01. The sequence continues at coordinate 19,261 of CAKZUB010000114.1, forward strand.
ATTACAAAGAAAGAATGAATTACTTTAAACAATTTGGACAGGATTTTATGCTGTAAAAGGAGCAGATCGTAAGGTCTGCTCCTTCTTAAATTTAAGCATCTAATAAGTGTTCCATGTTATAAAGCCCGGGAGATTTATGGGCTAAAAATTTAGCAGCTTTAATAGCACCTACTGCAAAAACTTCTTTTGAGGTTGCTTGATGGGTAAGAGAAATAAATTCATCATTGCCAGCAAATAGTATCTCATGTTCACCTACTATAGTGCCACCACGAACGGCATGAATACCTATTTCTTTTTGAGGTCTTTTTTCACGTACCAAGGAGCGATCGTAACAAAAGCTGTAGGTATTATCTAATGTTTCATTAATAGCATCTGCTATTGCGAGAGCTGTGCCACTGGGCGCATCAATTTTTTGATTATGATGTTTTTCAATAATTTCTATATCAAAAGAGCTATCACTTAAAACCTCAGCCGCTCTTTTAGCGAGTGCAATAAGCAAGTTAACACCAAGAGACATATTAGCTGAGAAGAAGATTGGCACGGTAGAACTTATATCTTGCAGATAGGAAATATCTTCCGCGGATAGTCCAGTAGTACATACAACGGTTGGTACTTTTTTGCTTTTTGCATATTCAAGTAAAGAAACTACTGCTTTGGCTGTAGAAAAATCTATAATTACATCTGCATCAATATTACATTCATGAATATGGCTAAACACAGGAAAGGGATTTGGAACTTCTAAATAAGGATCTACTCCAGCTACGATTTGAATGCCTTCGTGCTGAGATATAATCCGAGATATGGTTTGCCCAACTCTGCCATTACAGCCATGCATTAGTATTTTTATCATGTGCATCATCCTTTCGGCTTGTGGTTTAAGCTAATAATCGTGCGTTAATAAGAGCTTGTTTTAACTGGGTGATGTTATCTTCTTCCATGCGGGAAAGAGGCATTCTGCATGGGCCTACATTAAATCCCATCAAATTAAGTGCTTCTTTTATTGGAATAGGATTAACCTCAGAGAATAATGTATCTATTAAAGGTATAAGGCTAAGCTGTATTTTGAGAGCTTCTTTTGTTTGGCCGCCTAAATATAATTTGACAATATCATGGGTTTGTTTGGGAGCAATATTTGATAATACTGAGATTACACCTTTGCCACCAAGTGATAATATAGGGATAATTTGATCATCATTCCCAGAATAAATGGGTAGGTTCTCACCACATTTGGCTGCTATTTGAGCAACTTGTGCGATATTACCTGTAGCTTCTTTAAGACCTATTACAAAATCATACTTTGAGAGTTCGTAAGCGGTATGAGGTGTGATATTTACACCTGTACGGCTAGGAACACTATATAAAATCATAGGTAGATCAGAAGCTTTACCAATAGCTAAAAAATGTTCTATAAGACCTTTTTGTGTGGCTTTATTATAATAAGGAGTTACTTGAAGAGAAGCATCTGCACCTAGAGCTTTAGCTCTTTTGGTAAGTGTAATACCATGTCTTGTGTCATTACTGCCAGTTCCGGCAATAACAGGAACCCTTCCTTTAACTCTATCTACTGCGACTTTAATACATTCAAGATGTTCATCATCAGACATTGTAGACGCCTCACCAGTTGTACCACATATAATAATAGCGTCTGTACTATTTTGAAGCTGAAAATCTATAAGCTCTTCTAATTTACCAAAATTAATTTCTCCATCTTCATAAAATGGTGTAACAACAGCAACACCGGCTCCTTCAAAAATTGTCATAATATCAATCCCTCCATTAGCGTTTCGTGGTAATAACTTACTTAGCGATTTAAACTAAGTTTGCAGTTGATGAGTATGTGATTATACCATAATATTCATAGTGTATCATAAGTGCAACTGTAGTTTAAATCTAATCATTATTTAATATAAGTTTATAAAAAAATATAAATAAAAAAACCAGCACATAAAGGCTGGCTACTAAAAATCATTAAAGGTATCATTCTAAAAAGAATGAAAAAATGATAAAGTAGCACTCCACTCTTATTTTACAATAAGAAGTGACAGTTGTATAGCTCTTAACAATACAACCAGAAATAAATAATGCAAGTTATTTACTCTTCGGCGATAGTCCCTTTTTACATTTATCTTATCCTCTTACAAGAATCAAAATGTATACTGATGAGTACCGCGCCTCTACGTCAATTATTATATTGTGTAAAATTATATCACGGATTATTATAAGTGTCAATGAAAAAACAATAATACTATTGACTTTTTGAAAAATTACTATAAATGCAGGCCTAGTGTATAAAATATGTTTTCTAGATACATACTCTAATAAATACCACTTAGATGAAAGAGGAGAGAATATGAAAACGAATGAATCTAAAAATAAGGAAAAATTATTTGACGCCTTATCAGAACATGAGAAAATGAAACTAGAAATAGCTGAAGAACTGGGACTTTTAGATCAAGTTCAACAAGGCGGATGGAAAAGTTTATCAGCTAAAGAAACAGGAAGAATAGGCGGTCTTATGACCAAGAAAAAAAGAGAGCTTAATACTAAAACAGAAGAAATAAATAAATAAAAGCAAGTGGTGTATAAAGTGGTTCTTTCTGAACTTTAGGTATACAAAGAAAAAGCAGGTATAAAAAAACCTGCTTTTTCTTTGGTTTAACGATTCTTATATTTGGGTATTTGTGGTATAATAAGGTATCAAGTATAAGGATGTGATGGTGAAATGAAGTA
>CAKZUB010000115.1 GCA_937921505.1 uncultured Clostridia bacterium
GTTACCTATGCACTTACTACATTATTACCATTTCTACATAGTGATTTCTCAGAATGGCAATTTCAAAGCCCACAAGAAACAAAGTATAGTTTTGGAGAGAAATTACTTCACGAACTAATTATGGGCAATTTGTTGAAAACACTACAACTTGATAAAAATACAGAAGCCATTTCCGCATTAGTTAAATACTTAAGCTCTAAGGATATTGCTAGTTAATTTTATTGTAAAGTGGTGTTAATAGAAGCATAATGGAATGCAAATGTAGAACCTATTGTTCTTGAATTCCCAGGCAAGAGAGTATTAACAGAAGCTAAGAAGAGCAATGATTACACTAACGGGTGTATTGGGCCTTGAAGCTTGGGTGGTATAAAGAGCTTCAAAGTATTCTTCATCAATTCTGAAAGCTGAAGTCGCGAGGTTTTATTTTTAATTACACTCATTTTCCAGAAATATAGCAGAGGGATGAGAGGAAGATTTTCAGCTTGACTTGGAGCGGAAGTGACGGAAAGAGGAAAATTTTCCTCTCATCCCTCATGCGGAACTAAGAGAGTATGCTATAAGTATCCCAAAATACAAAGTAAGCTTAGTTACCCTTTTGTGGGTTAATGGCCTATATCATTACAAGTTCTTTGATAACAACTTAAGTAAAAAAATTTAATGAAATCCATCGCTCGCGGAAAGGCGGAGCGAAAGTCAAAGCATGGTATTTTGTTAATACATATGGTATAATTATTTTACATCCGAAAAGGCAAACCATTTGAAAGAATGGGACGCAAAACTAGAGGGCCTGTACTCTATTGAGTTGGTAGCCAGTTGCCGAAGAGAATTGAATGAGATCTCTTCTAGCGCGCTTAGGATGACACAAAAAATAATCTGAGGAGGTTACATAATGAAAAATGTATTAAAGAAACTACTAGGTTTAGCACTCGTTGGAACGTCGGTATTTACTTTTGGTGTTACTTCACGTGCACAAGAAGTTGTAACTGAGGTGCCAGCCACTGAAGTTGTAGTGACTGAAGAGGAAAAGTTTACGGCTGTTGTTACATTAACTATCGAAGACGAATATAACTTCGTATTAGATGAAAACGGAGTGATTGAACTTATTGAAGGTCGTAATGAAGAACTTATTGCGACATTACTTGAAGAAGGAAAAACTTTAAATGAATCCATTCAAATGATAGTAGCCACTTATGATGAAGAAACTGTGTATACATTAGCTGTTGCATCAGATGATGAAGCATTAACTGCAACCATTGAAGAATCGCTGAAGGAATTTATCCAGCAAGAAGAGGAAACAGAAATAAGTGAACAGCCTAAGTTTATCAAAAATAGATTTGCTATGGCGAAGGAGTTAGGTATTACACCAGGAAAAATGAATTTACTTGAAAAGTTGGCAGCTGCAGCTGGAGAAGAAATCAACTATGAAGAGTGGTCACAAAAATCAGTGAAAGAAATTATGGCTCAAATCAAAGAGAATAGAGCAGTAAAAGATAAAGATGATTCAGCAGATGAAGATACTCAGCTTAGAGCAAAAGAAGCAGTTTCTGATACAAAAACTGTTAAAGCTAAAGTGGTTGAATCCAAAAAAGAGCAATCAAAACCTGAAAATAGCAAAGGACAGTCTCAAGGAGCATCTCAAGATAAATCTCAAGGCAAAGGCAAAAACAAATAAATTTATTAAACGATTTTAATGCGTAAATCCAGACTATGGATTTACGCATTTTTTATGAGTTAACTCCAATAGGTTGTGCAAAAGCTAATGCCAAACTATATATTTCGATACCTAGCAGAGAGGATTGAGGATTTGGAAGTTGCCTCTGTAGTATTTCGTAAAGAAAATCTTAGCAGTTTATTCAAATGGTTTTTAGGGAGACTGTTTGAGCAGTAATTATAAAATTTGTATACAAATTTTATAATTGGCGAGTTTCGACCGTTCATTTGAAGAAAGTGCTTAGATTTTTAGAAATACGAAAGTGAGCAACTGGAAAATCCTCAATTCTCTCTGCGGACTAAAGCAAAATTCTAGACTCTAGCTACCCCTGTTTCGTAGGCTGCTTTAACAACTGCTTCTGCAACAACTTTACCAATTCGTTTATCAAGAGGATCTGGAAGAATGAAATTTTCATTTAATTCTTCATCAGAAACCAGATTTGCAATAGCGTAAGAAGTTGAAACTTTCATTTCTTCATTAATAACTGATGCGCGGCAATCAAGGGCGCCGCGGAAGATGCCTGGAAAAGCAAGTACATTATTAATCTGATTAGGAAAATCAGAACGGCCTGTCCCTATTACTTTTGCACCAGCTGCTTTAGCTTCATCAGGCATGATTTCGGGTGTTGGGTTTGCCATTGCAAAAATAATAGGATCAGTACTCATGGATCTTACCATATCTTGAGTAACAACATTAGGGGCAGAAACGCCAAAGAATACGTCCGCATCAATCATTGCATCAGCAAGACTGCCACGCATATGATCTTTATTAGTAACTTGTGACATAAGTATTTGCTCAGAATTAAGTTCTTCCATACCCTCACAGATGATACCAAACCGATCAACCATTACGAGATTTTTAAGTCCTAAATTTAAAAGATGCTTAGCAATAGCGATACCTGCAGAACCTGCACCATTTATAACAGCCTTAACTGTTCCGATATCTTTTTTGACTACTTTTAAAGCATTTAAAAGTGCAGCAGCAGCGACAATAGCTGTACCGTGTTGGTCATCATGAAATACAGGGATATCACACAATTCTTTTAAACGACGTTCCACTTCAAAGCAACGAGGAGCTGAAATATCTTCGAGATTAATACCTCCAAAGCTGCCAGAAATAAGGTAGATGGTACGAACAAGCTCATCCACGTCTTTTGAACGAATACAAAGAGGAAAAGCATCTACACCTGCGAACTCTTTAAATAACGCAGCCTTTCCTTCCATAACAGGCATACCAGCCTCAGGTCCGATATCTCCAAGTCCTAAAACAGCAGTACCATCTGTAATAACAGCAACAAGGTTGCCTCGACGTGTAAGGTTAAAAGATTTAGTATAATCATTTTGAATAGCTAAACAGGGTTCAGCAACGCCTGGTGTATAAGCGAGTGAGAGGTCTTCGCGGGTGTTAATAGGTGCTCTTGAGATAACTTCGATTTTACCTTGCCATTCATAGTGCTTCTTTAAAGATTCTTCTCTTATATTCATAGTAGGCTCCTTTTTACTCAAATGGGAATTGGTATTTTGTTAATCCTAAATCATCGCGGATGGCAATCATTTCTTTTTGAACAGCCTCATTGATTGGAACACCGCTGTCTTTTCTTTCTTGCCATACAAGATATTCCTTTTCTCCTGCTGTAAAGATATGATCTTCTCCTGGGGCTTTAGTAGACCCTCTTAGGTCACGTAAGATATCACCACATGTTTTCTTAAAAGCTTCAAGTCCCATAAAAGCTTCTGTGTCAATAGCAATAAAGAAGTGTCCAAGATGGAAAGGAACTTTCTCGTCATTTTCACCAATGCCTGATAAAGCGCGAAGGAAATTTCCTTGTTGAAGAGCAGCAGAAAGAATTTCAACAACTGTTGCATAGCCATAACCTTTGTATCCTGCAAGTTCTTCGCCGATACCACCAAGAGGAGCCAGTGCGGCATTGCCTGTGTTTAAGTCATTTAGAATTTCATCTGAGTTTGTTAAGGTGCCGCCATTACGACCGATAACCATACCGGCTGGAGTTTCCTTTTTCATACGTGAATAATATTCTATACGGCCTCTTTGAGTGATGGAAGTTGCACAATCGAGAACAAAAGGGAATTCCTCATCTGTGGGCATACCAAAAGTGAGAGGATTTGTACCTAGCATATTTTCAACACCAAAAGTAGGGGCAATAGAAGGTCTTGCGTTAGTCCCTGTGATACCAATACAACCAGCATCAGATGCCATTGTTGTATAATAGCCAGCAATACCATAATGTGTAGAGTTGCGTGCAACGACCATACCCATACCGAATTTTTTTGCTTTTTCAATAGCCATTGACATTGCTTTATAGCCGATGACTTGTCCCATGCCATCATGTCCGTCAACAACAGCTGTTGTTGCTGTTTCCTTGATTATTTCAAAGTTTGTTACAGGGTTTTGAATACCTGCTTTAATTCTATCTAGATAAATAGGCTTAAATCTATTAACCCCATGAGATTCAATGCCTCTTTTGTCTGATTCAAGTAAAACATCTGCGCATATTTTTGCATCTTCTTCTGGAATACCATAACCTTTAAAAGCATCAATTACAAAGTTAGTAATTGTTTCCCACCCAACGATATTTGTTTTTGCTGTCATAAAATTACCTCCCTAGAGTTATTTTAATTTTCAAATCCTTCCACTTGATTATAACAACTTTGTAGATTAAAATCACGATATTTTATTTTTTTATAAAATCCACATGCTGTATAAAATAGAGATATAACAAAAGGGATCAGTCATAAATTTATGAGCTGATCCCTTTGCTACTTGTAAACTGAGTTGAGTTTAATTTAAATAGAAATATATTTTCAAGATTAATGAATGATGACACTTCTAATCTGACAAATAAGCTCATCATAGCCTTTTAAAAATTGATGGAGAGTCAATTTAAAGGATCCGAAAGTATCGAATTGCTCTGGCGTAAGTGCAGAAGGTTCATAAAAATCTTTGAAGTCTGGAATAGAAAGAAGTTGTTCGAGTATAGCCGGATCTACTGGTAAATGAAGCGTTTCATTAACAGGAACATTACAGTTGTTAAGTTTTACCTGCCAGTTATAAGGAATAGTCATACATACATTAGGCCCTATAAGCTGTGACCAGTGGTAATGATTGCGGTAAGCAGCTGTGAGAAGACGTGTTGTATAATTTTTTTCTTGGAACAACGCGTAAGCTCTTTTGAAAACAGCTACTCCAGCCCAATCAATAACTCCGCCGTCTACTAAGATGTCTTGTTCATCCGTAATTATTTTAAGCCAGTCGTCTACGCGTCCGATCATCAATGTGCAAACCGGTGTTATATTTTCGATACTTTTACCCTCGGCTTGACGTCTTGCAAGACCGCGTTCTACAGCTTCTGCTACAGCGATAGCTTGAGAAACGGTAAAAGAAACTGTTGCATTGATACTAATACCATGGTAAGTAACTTCTTCCATAGCTTTAATACCAGCACAGCTTGCAGGTATTTTCACTTGAATATTTGGTGCGAGGTTATTAAACTTACAAGCTTGCTCAACCATTTTAGAAGTATTGCGGTAGTACTTTGCATTGGTTTGCATTGAAATTTTACCTTGCTTACCGCCACTTTTTAGCCATAACGGTTCTAATGCTTTTGCACCTAAAATACCCATTTGGTGAATAAGAAGCCAAGCGATTTCATCTTCTGTAGCGTGGGGATTTTGAGCATTAAGCTCGTTGATTTTGGGGCTCCAATCGTTAAACTCTTTTTTGAGCACATTGTTGACTATAACAGGATTGGTGGTAGCGCCTGCAGCACCATGATCAATAGCATAACATAGTTCGGAATAAGAGCATGAGTCATTCCATACTTCTAAGCTTGGAAACTTGGACACTGTCTCATGTAACTTGCCTTTATATGTAGTCATAGTAGAATCCTCCTCTTTAAATTTAATGATCTAACTATTTATAATATAAACGATAAAAAATAAAAAATCAATAATTAATTAAAAGATATTACAAATATTAATTACAAGTATATATAGTATGTGATAATTAATTTTAGTATTGGTGGTGGGTATTTTTAAAACATATTGACAATTAATTAAAAGATATATATAATTAATTTAAACAGATTATTTTACACTAAAAGGACATTGGGAAGGGGTAGGTGGAAGTGAAACCAGGAGAAGTAGAAGACTTAATACAAAAAGCAGATGAAATAAGAAACTTAACTATTGATGAGTTAGCGGGAGTAGGGATTGGACACGTAGGAGGTTGTCTTTCTATAGTAGAAGTTCTTACGGTACTCTATTATCGGTTTATGAAAGTTAATCCAAGTGAGCCTAAGATGCCGCTAAGAGATAGGCTGGTATTATCAAAAGGGCATGCTGGACCTACGTTGTATGCAACACTAGCACATAAAGGTTTTTTTGAAAAAAGCTTACTTGAACAGCTTAACAAACCAGGGACGATATTACCTAGTCACTGCGATATGCTTAAAACAACAGGTATAGATATGACTACTGGCTCTTTGGGACAGGGTTTTTCTAGTGGGGTAGGCATGGCAGTAGGTTCTAAAATAAAACAAGACGGCGTAACCATTTATACGATTATAGGAGATGGTGAGTCACAAGAAGGTCAAATATGGGAAGCAGCGATGTATGCTGGTGCACATGAATTAGATAATATAATTGCTTTTACAGATTATAATAGAATGCAAATAGATGGTACGGTTGATGAAGTGGTGAAGTTAGATCCTTTGGATAAGAAGTGGGAAGCTTTTGGATGGCATGTAGTAATTGTTGAAGATGGACATGATATGGAAGAGATATCACAAGCTATTGTTGCAGCTAAAGCTGTGGCTGGCAGACCAAGTATGATTATTTTAAATACCATTAAGGGTAAAGGACTTGAATTTGCAGAAAAAGCAGGAGTCGGCAATCATAATATGGTTATTACTAGAGAAATGGTAGAACAGGAAAAACAAAGAACAGCAGCGGAGGGGGTATAGGCATGACTACGAACATGGAAATGAGACAAGTGCTTGCTGAGGAACTTGTAAAAATGATGGAGAAGGATGAAAATATCTGTGTCATCAATGCGGATTTAGCTAAAGCGTGTGGTCTTACAGAACTAGGCAAACAATTTAAAGATAGAGTGTTAAATGTAGGTGTAGCTGAGCAAAACATGGCATCGATGGCAGCTGGGCTTGCAGCTTATGGGTTTACTCCAATCATTAATACTTTTACACCGTTTGCGACAAGGCGAATTTGTGATCAAGTAGCTATTTCTATCTCTTATGCTAAGCGTAATGTAAAAATAGTAGGTCTTGACCCTGGGATTTCAGCACAGTTAAATGGCGGCACACATATGAGTGTGGAGGATATAGGTGTTCTTAGAAGTATACCTGATTTAATGATATTTGAACCTGTAGATGCTGTGCAGCTTAAAAAAGCTTTACCGCAGATTATCAACCATGAAGGGCCGGTCTACATGAGGTTATTCCGTTTGGTTGCAAATCCTGTTTTTAAAGAAGAAGATGATTTTGAGCTTACAAAAGCCCATGTTCTAAAAGAAGGAAAAGATGTCTCGATTTTTGCATCAGGCATTATGGTACATGAAGCAATGGAGGCTGCTGAGGAACTTCAGAAACAAGGTATTGATGCAGAGGTTATTAATATACATACTATTAAGCCAATTGATGCACAAGCTATTATAAAATCAGTGCAAAAAACAAGAGCTGTAGTTACTGCTGAAAATCATAATGTAATAGGTGGGCTTGGCTCTGCGGTATGCGAAGTGTTAGCAAAGGGTTGCGTGGCACCGGTAGAAATGGTAGGCATTCAAGATGTATTTGGTGAGGTAGGGATGATGGATTATCTGTCAAAAAGATTTGGTCTTGAAGCGCACAATATTATAGAAGCAACACATGCAGTTATTAAAAGAAAAAAACAGGAGGATAAGTCATGAAACTGTTTCTTGGGTCAGATAAGTCTGGATTTATATTAAAAGAAGCTATTAAAGGTTATTTATTAGAAAAGGGATATGAAATAGAAGATATAGGTACGACAAATAGTGATGAGCCTAAGCCTTTTTTTGAAGTAGCACCTATAGGCGCAAAAAAAATACAAAGTGGCGCCTGTGAAAGAGGTATTTTAATTTGTGGAACAGGTATGGGGATGGCTGTAGTTGCTAATAAATATAAAGATGTTTATGCAGCTGTTGTAGAAAGTGTCTATACTGCTAAAAAGTGCCGTGCGATTAATAATGCAAATGTTTTAGCTATGGGTGGTTGGATTGTAAGTGATATGATGGCTTTTGAAATGGTAGACGCTTTTTTAGATACTGCATTCACAGAAGGACTTGAACCATGGAGGCAGACGTTCCTAGAAAATGCTAAACAAAAAGTAAAAGAAATTGAGGATGAGATCTATAAGGCGTAGGCAAAGAGAGGATGTGTCAGCGATGGAATGGCTATATAAACAGCCTGTAGAGGTTGTATTTGGAGTGAATAAGTTAGCAGAAATTGCACAAATATTGCAAGAAAAAGGTTATCAAAATGGCCTTTTGGTAAGTGACCCTTGGTTTGTGCAAAGTGGATTGGCAACTCAAATAATAAATGACTCAAAAGGATGTATAAAGGCATATTTTGACCATGTTACCCCGAATCCTACTGTTGAAGAAGTAGATGAATGTGCACAAATAATTAGAGAAAAAGGCTATGAGTTTGTGGTGGCACTTGGAGGCGGTTCGGCACTCGATTGTGCTAAAGCGGCCGCGGTAGTGGCTTTATCAGACAAGGATACAAGAGCGTTTCATAGTGGTGGGGAAAAGTTGCCAAGCGAGGGTATCCCGATTGTTGCTATCCCGACTACGGCGGGGACGGGAAGTGAAGTAACGTGCATTGCTGTACTTACAGATACTGAGAAGAGTTTTAAAGCACCGCTTGCCTCGCCGCTGTTCTTTCCTAAAATGGCTATTATTGACCCTGTTGTTACATTAACAGTTCCCCCTTATGTTACAGCATGTACAGGGCTTGATGTTCTATCGCATGCATTAGAAGGTTATTGGAGTAAAAATCATCAACCAGTGTGTGATGCATTAGCTATTTATGCAGCGGACTTAGTTTTTAAATACTTACCAAGGCTTTATGAAAAAACAGATGACTTAGAAGCTAGAACGAAGTTGTGCGAAGCTTCTGTTATAGCTGGCATGGCTTTTTGGCAGCCAAAAACAACTGGGTCTCATGCATGCTCGTTTCCACTCACAAATATTTACCATATACCACATGGTGAAGCTTGTGCCTTTACTTTAGATGCTTTTATAAGAATTAATGCGGAAGTAGAAGGTGGGCGTGTTCACGAACTTGCTAGGAAGTGTGGGTTCGAAGATGCTTATAGTATGGCAGATAAAGTACTAGAAATGAAGCGCACTATGGGAATGAAAACTACGCTAGAAGAAGCAGGGGTTGATCTAGAAACGTTGGACACACTTGTAGAAGGAAGCATGCATCCTAATATGCTTAATAATCCTGTTGAAATGTCACAAGGTGATATTAGACAGATGTATCTGAATTTGGGTAAATAAGCACTTAGTGAAAATTATTTTCAAGTATTATTTGCGTTAAGAACAGCCTTTTTGATACAATGGAAAAAAGACATTCAGTATGGAGGTCAAAAGGTGAGCAATAATAAGAAACAAGGTATAAATATGGGTGATGTAAAAATAGCTAATCGCAAGGCTATTTTGGAACGTTTGCATAGAGCTGGGAAGATGTCTAGGAAAGATATTGCGGATGACCTGGGACTCACACAAGGTGCGGTGTCGCTTATATGCAATGAAATGCTAGAACGTCAAATTATTCAGTATACAGGTGAACGAACTGGAGATTTTCAAGTAGGGCGTAAGAAAGTCATGATGGAAATTAATTATCGCTTTAAATATGTGATTGGTATTGATATTTCTGTAAAACACACAACATTAACTATAGGTGATTTGAATGGTCAAGTCATTAGTAAACAAAAGTTTGACACTGATATAACCCTGGCTGCAACTGAATTTTTAAAAAATGTAAGTGTAAGAGTTATAAAGTTCATGTGGGAAAATAACATTTTTAAAGATGAAATTTTAGCGATAGGTGTTACTATATTGGGGCCTGTTAATCACGAGGAAGGTATTAGTCTAAAAGCTCTTGATATATGGGATGGACCAGTACACATTAAGCAAATACTTGAAAGTGAGATACAACTGCCAGTTTACGTTGAAAGTAATGTATGTGCTTTTGCAATTGCAGAAAGACTCTATGGTAATATCAATGAAGCTTCTAGTGCATTATTCCTTAAGTGGGGGCCTGGGGTGGGTTCTGTTGCTGTTTTAAACGGCGATATCTACAAGTCGCACGAATGGGTAGCTACAGAAATAGGTCATAATATTTTAGAAAAAGAGGGCTTAGTCTGTAGATGCGGACAAAAAGGCTGCTTAGAGACAATAGTATCAACAAAGCATATTAGACAAAGTTTAACAGAACTTATTGATGCTAAAAAAACACCCCAACTCTATGATCTTTTGCAACAGTATGATGAAGAAATAACAAGAGGAAATACCATTGCGTGCTTACTCTCAGAAGATAAATCTATTGCGAAGTATTTAAATTATCTTGTGGAAAGTTTGGCTTACGTAACTTATAATGCGACAAAGAATATTTTACCAGAAAAGATTATTTTATGTGGTTACTTATTTGAAAATACTTTACTTAGAGAAAAATTCATTGAGAAATTTAACCTCTTTATAGGTAAATATCATCATATGATCTTTGAAAAGAGCTCTTTAACAAAGAAAGAAGATTACATCGGAAGTATAGCTTTAGCGACCAAAGATTTTTTTGGTGCAAATTTATTATAAAAAAATAAGAGGAGGAATTATTATGAAGTATTTTTTAGATAGTGCTAAAATTGAGGAGATTAAACTTGCGTATGATACTTTTAAAATTGATGGCATCACAACAAACCCGAAACACATTGAGGCGAGTGGGAAGCCTTTCTTAGTAGTTATTCAAGAGATAGCTGGTTGGGCAAAGGAAAAGGGCTTTAAAAATTGGGAAGACTTTCCGGTATCTGTAGAAATTAATCCTCATTTAGATCATGCAGATGATATGATAGAAGAAGCTCTTAAAATAGCTAAAATAGCGCCTTATTTTGTTATTAAAATTCCTTGTAATCTGCAAGGGTTAACTGCTGCTAGAAAGCTCGAGGATATGGGCATTAGAACAAATGTAACTTTAGTTTTTTCTCCTTCTCAAGCATTACCAGTAGCAAAAAATGGGTCTTTATTTGTATCACCGTTTGTGGGTTGGAAAGAAAATAGTGGGGATAGCTGTGAGCAATATATTAAAGATATCGTAGATATTTATAGAAATTATGATTATAAAACACAAATTATAGTAGCGGCACTTAGAAATGGCAATCAAATTGTTCAAGCAGCTAAAGCTGGGGCTGATATAGTAACTTGTGGTTTGCAAGTTTATTTAGATAGTTTTGAACATCCTTTTACTAACCATGGGCTAGGTATATTTACGCAAGCTTGGGATCGTACTTCTAAATAATAAATTAAAAGGATTAATTAATTATAATAAATTGTGCAATGAAACTGGAAGCAAAAAAAAATAAATATTTTGTTTTATAATATTGACTAAACAAACATTATATATTATTATTATTATAGGCAAAATCATTATAAAGGCATCAAAAACATATACCGGTATTGGACGATATGAATACCGGTATTGTTACAAGCAATTAATTAATTCTTTTAAGTAATTAGTTAAAAAAACGGGAGGGGTAAAACATGAATAAGAATATGAGTTTAAAAAAAGCATTAAGTTTATTAGTAGCATCAGGGGTTTTAGCTTCAACAGTTTTAAGTGGTTGTGCTCCAAAAGCAGAAGATAAGGGAACAACACAAGAGGTAAAACAAAATAAAGAAGAAGCCAAAAAAGAAGAAGTTAAAAAAGAAATTACTATTAATTTTCCTACGATTTGGGTAGGATCAGATTCAAAAGCTAATATAATGAGTCAGCTTATTACTGCATTTAATGAAGAAAACAAGGGAAGTATTAAAGTAGTAGTAGAAGAAATGCCAGATTATCAAGCTTATAGAGAAAAAACTAAGACAAATGTTATAGCAGGAAATGCACCAGATGTTTTTACAACAGATAATGCAGGTAACACAGAGATTTTCTATAAATCGGGAAAATTGATGGATTTCACACCTTACTTAGATGATGAGTGGAAAGGGAAGTTTTTAGAAGGAACTCTAGACAAAGAAGGCATTTATGAAGGACAAAACTTAGCAATCCCTTACGAAATGGCCGTTCTACCTGTTATGTATAATGCAAAGCTTTTAAAACAAGCAGGTTATGAAGCATTCCCTAAAACTTATACAGAGCTCTTCGAAATGTTTGAGAAATTAAAAGCAACAGGCGTTATACCAGTTACACAAATGACAGGAGAAAATGCTTGGACATCTATGCTTTGGTATTCTCAGATTGTAACATCTATTGGTGGTCCAGATGTTTATAGCAGAGGACTAGATGATCCAGCGTTTGTAGAGGCTGCAAAAGTTATGAAACAAATGTTTGATTATACATCTTCTGACGCAGTAGGTGCACCAGCATCTGTACCAGCTGGATACTTCTTAAATGAAAAAGCTGCAGTATTTATGAATGGACCTTGGTTCATCGGTAGATTTACAAAAGATGGTGTAGAAGGCCTTTATGATAACGTACAAATTGCTCCAGCGCCTTACTATGAAGGTGGAAAAGGACAAGAAGGCGGTTACATCGGAACTGTTCAAGCTTACCTTACAGCTGGAAAACAAGATGATAAAGATAAAGAAGAAGCAATTGTTAAATTCTTAAAATACTTAACAGATCCTGAAAATGTTGCAAAAGTATCTAAAGAATCAGGCGCACTATTCTATGTTAAAACAAATGTAGGTGAAGACACAGAAAGAATTCAAAAGGCAATGATAGAGCAAAGTAATGCAGCACCTTATGTTGCAAGTCACTTCAACGCTGCTATGCCACAAAAAGTAGTTACAGAGTTCCCTCAAGCGCTTTCAAGTCTTGCACTTGGAGAATCTACACCAGAACAATTTGTAGAACTTCTTAAAGCAGCAGAAGCTAAATAATACATCAATTATTTTGTCTAATAAAAAATCCGACATAAATAAAAGTGTCGGATTTTTTTAAAAAGCATATTACATAATTAGAAAGGGGACATTATTGTGAAGACAACCAAAGGTGATAAATTAGGTATCACGCTATTTTTAATACCACCACTTGCATTGTTTGCTTTATTTTTTATCTATCCAGTAGGCTATGTGTTTACAACTAGCTTTTTTAGTTGGGATGGTATAAGTGATGCAGTTTTTGTAGCGTTTAATAATTATTCAGCACTGTTTAGAGATCCTACTTTTAGAAGATCTATTGTTAATAATATTATTTGGGCTTTAACAGCAGGTTTTATACAGGTACCACTCGCACTATTAGTTGCACTTATTCTTTCTAAAAAACCAAAAGGTTGGAAAGTATTTAGGACTATATATTTCTTACCTTATGTTATATCAGGGATAGCACTTGCTACCTTATGGTCTACTATGTACAACAGTGAATATGGCCTAGTTAATGCATTTTTAGGCTTGGTAGGGCTTGAGCACTTGCAAAGGAATTGGCTTGGAACGCTTCAGACTGCTTTTCCATCTCTTCTTATCTACTGGGTATTTTATATAGGGTATTATATGGTTATTATACTCGCTGAAATAACATCTATTTCTGAGGACTACTATGAAGCAGCAAGTATAGATGGTGCTAATAAAATTCAACAAGACCTATACGTTACATTACCACTTGTCAAAAATGCACTTATAACTTGTGTAACACTCGCTATAGTTCTTGGACTCCGTCAGTTTGAACAAGTATATTTACTTACAAACGGAGGGCCAGCAAATAAAACATCTGTTTTGGTGCTCTATCTTTATAAAGAAATGCAAAATAATAACTATGGATACGCAAATGCAACAGGGGTAATGCTTATTATTGTAGGCACAATAGTTATTATAGGTGTACGAAAAATATTTAATAGCAAACAATCTGAGGCATAGGAGGGGAAAAGATGACAGCACTTGATGTTAAATTATCAAAAGAGAAAAATTCAGTGATAAAAACTAATAAACTCATGTCTACCATATTAAACGTACTTAAATGGGTTGTTCTTATATTCTTTGTGGTATATGCTATATTTCCTATTTTATGGCTACTTATTTCTTCCTTTAAAACAAATGCAGAATTAATGAGTGATCCCTTTGGCTTGCCTGCTATATGGCAGTTTAAAAACTATCAGAATGCACTTAAGACTTCTAATTTAGGTATTTTATTTAGTAATTCAATCTTAATTAGTATTGCAGCTACTGCTATTAATGTTACTTTAGCGGGTATGATTTCTTATTGTATTGCAAGGTTTAGCTTTAAAGGAAAAGAAGTTATTTTTGTAATGTTTTCAGCAGGAATATTAGTTCCTCTTAATGCACTTATGGTTCCTTACTTTACGATTATTACTAAAATGGGACTATATGATAAGCATATTGGACTCATTATAGTCTATACAGCTATTGGTATACCACTATCTACTTTTATTGTCAGAGGATTTATGAATGGGATACCAAAAGAGATTGAAGAAGCAGCTATTATAGATGGATGTGGTTTCTTTAGAAGATTCTTCAAGATTATTTTGCCACTATCAAAGACAGGACTTGTAACAGCAGCGACATTTCAATTTTTAACATGCTGGAATGAATTTGTTTATTCAATGCTCTTAACATCTTCTACAAAAGTAAGAACTATTCAGCTTGGGATAAGATATTTTACCAATCAGTTCTCAACAGACTTCGTATCGATGTACGCAGCTATTATTATCAGTATCATACCAAGTGTTATATGCTATATGTTATTCCAAGAACAAATTATATCTGGTTTAACAAGTGGTGCAGTCAAAGGATAATAAGCCTACTGAGCTCAGACTTACTTAGAGATGGGATCAGTAGGATAATATAAAAGCTTGCTGATTATGAAGCTGCAAAAGCATTATAATCAGAAAAAATAGAACTTCAGAAAATACCTGATGGATAGTTGAAAAGAGTAGATGATGAAAGTTGAAATCATTGAGTAGAGGTGTCTATATGAATAAAATAAGAGAAAACAACCCTCATATTGAAATGTATTCTGTTTTTACTAAAGAGTTTTCAAAATATGGAAAGGTAATAGAGGGTATAGATTTTATGCCTTTCGTTACGTATCTAGAGAAAAAAACTAATATCCCAGAACAAGGCAATATATACGTAGCCTCTGATAGAGAAATGGAAGAGCTGCCTCTTGCAAAGGTTATTGAACAGACTTTGTATGGTGGACTAGCTATAGAAGTCGGGTACTGCAATGGCAATAACTCTTTGCTAAATGCTCAAGAATATCATAAGTGCAGCGAGATTAATATAGGAGCTACAGATCTTGTGCTTTTACTATCACAAGTTACAGATATTAAAGAGGGCAAATTAAAGACAGAAGCTATAAAAGGCTTCTATGTACCCAAAGGAGTTGCTATCGAGTTATTTTCAACAACGATGCATTTTGCACCTTGTAAACTTTCAGATGAAGGGTTTAAATGTCTGGTTATTCTTACAAAAGGGACCAATGAGCCTATAGATTTTGAAAAGATTTCTTACATAGAAGAAGACGCATTGTTATTTATGAAAAATAAGTGGCTTATAGCACACGAGGATAGTATACCAGCTAAAGAGCGAGGCGCTTATGTAGGTATTGAAGGCGAGAATATAAGAGTGTATTACTAAAAGTTTGAGGAGATGACACGATGCAATTGATAGTTAACCAAGAACAATTTGAACTAAGATGTGGCGAAAAGTTAATTTTAAAACATACTCAAGCAGCTCCTTGTATCTATTTAGGATATGGCAAAGAAAATATTGAGATGTACAGAGGAAACTTTGATATAAAAGATGAAATCATAGAACGTATTCCATTAAGCTATTTTAAGGTCATAGAAAAGAGCCGAGGTTATCATATTGAGTTTTCTCGTGGCACAGGGGAGGCAGCCTTTACACTCACTATTGCCAAAGAAGGTAATAGAATTGTTTTAAATGGAAAGGCAACTGACAAGAGATATAATCGTACATGGCTTAGACTTCATGCTGATGCAGATGAATGTGTTTATGGTGGAGGCGAGCAGTTCTCATATCTTAATTTAAGAGGCAAAAATTTCCCTATTTTTACATCTGAGCAAGGAGTTGGCAGAAATAAGTCTACATACACCACCTTTCTAGCAGATGTAAATGATAAAGCTGGAGGAGATTATTATTGGACATTCTTTCCGCAGGCGACTTTTGTATCTTCAAGGAAGTATTACTTGCATATAGATGAATCATGTTATACTGCACTTGACTTTAGACATGAGGCGTATCATGAAATGCATTTGTGGTCTGATAGCTTTCGTATTCTTTTAGAAACAGGGACAAGCTATATAGACATTCTAGATAAACTAACAGATCTTTTAGGCAAACAACCTATTCTTCCAGAGTGGACCTATAAAGGGGCATGGCTTGGCATTCAAGGAGGTACTGAGGTCTGTGAGCGCAAATTAAATACGATGCTTGCTTATAACAGTGATATAACAGGCATATGGGCACAGGACTGGCAAGGCATACGCATGACTTCTTTTGGAAAAAGATTAATGTGGAACTGGAAATGGAATGAAAAACTTTATCCAGATTTACCAGCTAAAATGAAAGAGTGGAAAGCAAAAGGGGTTCGTTTTATGGGGTATATTAATCCCTATGTAGCGGTAGAAGGAGACCTTTTTGAAGAAGCAAAAGGCAAAGGCTATTTAGTAAAAAACCAAGAAGACAGTGATTATTTAGTAGACTTTGGAGAATTTTACTGTGGTATTGTGGACTTTACTAACCCAGAAGCTTGTACTTGGTATAAATCAGTAATAAAAACATATATGCTAGACTTTGGTTTAGACGGCTGGATGGCAGACTTTGGTGAGTACTTACCTACAGATTGTAAACTCTTTAGTGGAGAAGATGCCATGGTTATGCATAATAAATGGCCAGCACTTTGGGCTCAGATTAATTATGAAGCACTTGAGGAAAATGGAGACTTAGGTGAAAAAATTTATTATATGCGTGCAGGAGCCACAGGCTCTCAGAAATACTCTACACTCATGTGGGCAGGAGATCAAAATGTAGACTGGAGTTTAGATGATGGACTAGCATCCGTTATGACAGCTGCTTTATCAGTAGGGATGACTGGACATGGGTTGCATACGAGTGATATAGGTGGGTATACGACATTGTATGATATGAAACGTACTAAGGAACTTTTTATGAGATGGACAGAATTTTGTGCCTTTACACCTATTATGAGAACGCATGAAGGTAATAGACCAGATGATAATTGGCAATTTGATTCAGATAGAGAGACAATCAAACATTTCGCATGGTGTACACGTATTCATACAATGCTTTATGAGTACTTAAAACTAGCTATTGAAGAAAATAGTCTAAAAGGTATACCAGTTATGAGACCTCTTTTTATACATTATGAAGAAGATAATAATACACATGATTTGAAATATCAATATTTATTAGGTAGAGATCTACTAGTTGCACCGGTATATAACCCGGGAGAAAATATAAGAAAGCTTTATTTGCCAGAGGATGAGTGGGTTTATTTATGGAATGGTAAAACGTATCACGGTGGAGATGTTGAAGTTTTAGCACCTATTGGGAAGCCACCTGTATTTTATAGAAAAACATCTCGTTTTGAAGACTTATTTACACAACTAAGAGATACACCTTACGACGTGTAGATTTGACTCATAGATAAAGAGTAAGTAAAGGTACCAAAAATAAAAAATTTATAGGAGGAATTATTATGAGAAAAGCGTTTATTTGCCCAACAAAATATGTTCAGGGAGAAGATGAACTATTAAATCTTGGATACTTTGTAAAAACTTTTGGGGAATCAGCATTACTGATTGCACATCCAGATGATGTAGCGCGTGTGAAGGATCAATTAGATCGTACAGCAGAAAAGTTTGGGATTACTTTTGTAGCAAGTAATTTTAAAGGTGAATGTTCACGCCAAGAAGTAGCTAGATTACAAGAAGTTGCAAAGAGTAATATCTGCTCATGTACGATTGGCCTTGGCGGCGGAAAAGCTATTGATACAGCAAAATGTGTAGCTGAAGGAGAAGCTCTTATTATTGTTCCAACTATTGCAGCAACAGATGCTCCAACTAGCCATTCAGCAGTATTATACACAGAAGACGGCGCTTTTGATGATTATGCTTATTTTAAACAAAATCCAAGTGTAGTACTTGTAGATACTACGATCATTGCAAAAGCACCAACTAGATTTCTTGTAGCGGGTATGGGAGATGCTTTATCAACATATTTTGAAGCAAGAGCTACTTCAAACTCTTATTCAAACGTTAATGCAGGATTACCTTGTGGATATATGGAAGGCGTTTGTGGACCAGCTAAAGGAACCAATACAGCACTCGCGATCGCTAAATTATGTTATGAAACACTACTAAAAGATGGTGCAAAAGCAAAAGCTGCCAGTGATTGTAATATGGTGACACAAGCTTTAGAAAACATTGTTGAAGCAAATATATTATTATCAGGTCTAGGTTTTGAAAGTGCTGGTTTAGGTGGTGCACATGCTATTCACGATGGATTAACAATCTTAGAAGGCACTCATAAATATTTCCATGGTGAAAAAGTTGCTTTTGGTACAATTGCGCAGCTTGTACTTGAAAATGCTGCAAAAGAAGAGTTGTATGAAGTACTAGATTTCTGTATAGAAGTAGGACTACCAGTGTGTCTAGCTGATATCGGGGTAGATAATATAACACAAGAAGAACTTTTAGAAGTAGCAAATAAAGCATGTATTTTAGAAGAATCTATTCATGCTATGCCATTCCCGATTACAGTAGATGCTGTTGCAGGAGCGATTATAGCTGCAGATAGAATAGGTAGTGCTTATAAAGCGAAAGGTTTAAAAGGGTAATCAAATGAAAAAAATTATTAATAAACCGGAGACTGTAGTACTTGAAATGTGTAATGGGATTGCTATGGCACATCCAGAGCTTGAGTTTGTAAGAAAATATAAGATCATTAAAAAGAAAAACATCAATAATAATAAAGTCAGCTTAATTAGCGGCGGCGGCAGTGGTCATGAACCAGCGCATGCAGGGTTTATCGGAAAAGGAATGCTAGATGCTGCTGTTTGCGGAGATGTATTTGCATCCCCATCTCAAATACAGGTATACCAAGCAATCAAAGAAACTGCTAGTGATAAAGGCACATTGCTTATTATTAAAAACTACAGTGGCGATATGATGAACTTTAAGAACGCAGCTCATTTAGCAGCTGAGGATGGCATTAAAGTTGATTATGTAAGAGTAGATGATGATATTGCTGTAGAAGATAGCTTATATACAGTAGGACGACGTGGGGTAGCAGGTACTGTTTTAGTCCATAAGATTGCAGGCGCTGCGGCAGAAGAAGGTATGTCACTTGAAAAAGTAAAAGAAGCAGCAGAAAAGGCGATTGCAAATGTACGCAGTATTGGCTTTGCAGTAACTTCCTGTACAGTACCAGCAAAAGGTACGCCGACTTTTGAAATTGGAGAAGGTGAAATGGAATACGGCGTGGGGATCCATGGCGAACCAGGAATTAAACGTGAAAAGGTTGCTTCGGCAGATGAAATAGCAAAGAGAATGGTAGAAAGTTTACTTAAAGACTTAAAGATCACTAAAGATGAGCAACAAGAAGTAGCCTTGTTAATCAATGGATTTGGTGGAACACCACTGCAAGAACTCTATTTGTTTAATAACTCAGTTAGTAGAGAGCTTAGCGAAAAAAATGTAAAAGTTTGTAGAACGTTTGTGGGCAACTATATGACAAGTATAGATATGGCAGGTGCTTCTGTATCTATTATGAAATTAGATGAAGAACTTAAAACACTTTTGTCAAAAGAAAGTGATACACCAGCATTTAAGGTTTCAGGACCTGTTGAATACGTAGCGTATACAGATGCTGTAGCAGAGACTACAAAAACAAAAGAGCCATGTTATACAGTTGAAACAAATGAGACGTACGCAAAAATTAATAATGAAAAAGCAGATTTAAATAATCTGATCTATATGGTTGATAAGATGAGTGAATTTATTATTAAAAATGAAGTACCATTTTGTGATTTAGATTCTCACGCTGGTGATGGGGACTTTGGTATGAGTGTAGCTAAAGGATTCAAGCAGTTAAAAAGAGAATGGGAAGATATACTTGCAGATAGTACAGATGTAGGAAGCTTTTTAGAAGCGTGTTCTGTAGTCATTATGGAATATTGCGGAGGCGCTTCAGGACCTATTTGGGGATCAGCATTTAGAGCAGCCGGTAAGTCTGTTGGAACAAAAAAAGAATTAACTGTTTTAGATTTTGCAGATATGATGCAAGCGACAGTAAAAGGCATTCAAGCGGTAGGAGAACGTTCTTTTGGCCGAGGAGCAGTAGTTGGTGATAAGACTTTAATTGATGCGCTTGTTCCTTGTGCAGATGCATGGAGCGCAAGTGCTGCTGCGGGTGATGATTTCAAAACTGCTTTAGAAAAAGCAGCTATTGCAGGTACTGATGGTGCTAAAAAAACAGAAGATTTTGCTGCACGCATGGGAAGAGCTGGAACAGTTGGAGAGAGAAGTCTTGGCTATCCAGATGCAGGTGCGCATGCTTTAGGATTAATTTTCACAGAGATTTCTAATACAATGAAATAAATATATTGCTTAAAGGTGCTATAAGTCATTCGTGATTTATAGCATCTTTTTTGGTGTGCATAATAACTTAAAAAAAAATAAATAGGTAGTTGTTGCCAGATAATGGATGTGATAAAATAGGCATAATAATTTAACAATAGGACCCAATTTACTTGGTGTATAAATTTGATGGATAGACTTAGGAGAGGGTGATTTTTTGGAGAAGTATATTATAGCCTTAGATCAAGGAACAACAAGTTCAAGAGCCATTATATTTGATAAACAACAAAGGGTTATGGGAGTAAGTCAAAAAGAATTTACTCAGTTTTATCCTAAAGCTGATATTTCGCAGGATGAAACTACCATATAAACAAATATGCATATAGATAAGCATAGAGACAAATTTTTTACAGTGCCTACAATAGAATTCCCAGTATATAGAAGGTATTATAATTTTGTGACATACCAAATAAGTCC
>CAKZUB010000116.1 GCA_937921505.1 uncultured Clostridia bacterium
TGTTCCGCTTCCGGGATGGGTGTACGGTGCTGCTCCACTTAGGACCCCTTCAGATGTTATAGCTAAATTAGCTCCTACTTTAACTCTTCCTAGCTTAGTAGTTGTTGCCGGGGCTAATAAATCACTTATTTGTTGACCTTGCTCTCCAACTTTTGTGTCTATAAGTTCTAGATTATGGTTAGTCTGGTCTACTACGTCATACCAATCATTTTCACTTGCTTTTTTTAATCCTATATTAGGAGTTAGTTCCATTTGTTATATCACTCTCCCTTAATTGCTTGTGCGTAAACTGCTTTAAGTAACCATGCGTGTAAGCCTTTAACATTCCATGAGTGTTATAAGTATACTCAAAGCTAAAACTAAGATGTGCAGGCTTGATTTCTTCTATAGTAAGAGTTAAATCAGCCATATTAGCAGGTATTCCTATAGTACCTATAAACTTAATGGTAAATCTACTATTAGCATTATCCTCTATAATCTGTACTTCACCATTACTATAAGATCTTGCCACATTCTCAATCATTTGTTTTGTAGTTGTTCCAGTGCCAGCTATCTTAGCTCTGATTCTCTCACGTCTAAACTGATTGCTTTTGCTTACGTCGATGCTTAGTCCAAAAATCTTCTCATACCTACTTAATAATCCCGTGGCTGTATTGATAAAATTTTGATCTATCGTAGTGTTCTGATCAGCTGCCAACACGTTGACCTTAGTACTCAAAATACTCTGTAACTCTTTCATTGTTTCATTATCTTGGTAATAATAAGGTAGTAATTCAATCAGCTCCATCATGCACCCCCTAAGATAATGTTACAGTACCCATAACGGGTATCTCTGTATCTGCTATAGTGATATTTGCTGTGGCTCCATTAATAAGCAGGTTCTCATAGTCGCTTACACCTTCAGTTGTGAGAAGCAAACTTCCAATCATTGCATAGCTAATGCTGTAGGTCTTAAAAACAGTGCTATTAAGATAATCAGATAGTTTTGCAGTAAAAGCATTTAAGACTTCTTGCGACGTCTTGGATCCATCTAAAGTAATAGTGGCAGTTGCAGATACAATCTTGGTTGTTGGACTGTCTACTGTGACCGTTGCACCTATAGGCCTTACTGTTTCAATATGTTCAAATACCAGTGGTTTTAAAGTACTATCTATATCTCTACTACTATCCACAATTAATACTTTAACAGTTCCTGGACCATCCCAAAGAGGATATACTTTGCAGTCGCCTACACCTTCCACTTCAAGAGCCCATTGCCTATAATGATATGCATTGCCACTAGTCGCTGGCATTTGCACACGATTGTAAAATCTAATTCTAAGATTCTCGTCTGTTTCTTCATCTTGGCCAGTAGCGATTATATCTGTAAGATTTGCAGTAACACCACTTACATTGTCTATACTCTGCAAGGCTCCTGTGTAGGTGTTTCCTATGTCTCCATATTGCTCACATTCTGCCTTGTATTGCCCTGTAGTGATTAACTCTATAATCTTATAGGTCACAGCTTCAATAGCCCATCTAGTGCCAATATCTACTACCTTATCAGTTGTTATTTTCCTTATAGCTTTAGTTGCTTGTTTTCTGCTAAGTCCAAAGTCGGCCACCTTTCTATCCAAATATTCACCTACCGCAGTATCGCTAAACACCAAGTCTATAAAGTTATTGAGCATAAAATAGTTTTGAGCTAATTCATAAGCACATGGAGCAAGAGCATCATATATAATACTGCCTTCTCGTTTATCTACATCGCTTGTAACACTTTCAAGCATACTATTTAAGATATTTTCATAAGTCATGTTTGAAAACACTAGATACTCACCCCCTTACTTACTATAATAGTTCCATAAATACTTACTACATCAAATTCACAGAGCACTTCATCACCGGTTACATTAAAGTTGAAATTAATACAATCGGTTATTCTGTCATCTTGCAGCAATGCTTCTTTAATTAGTCTCTTCATTTCAATCTGTACGTAGGTGCTGTCTTGACCTATTAATTTGCTAAACTCGATTCCATAATTAAAGCTATATATTGGATGCTCATACTTTTCAGTATCAAGTATCTTATATATAGCTTGTTGTAATGCTTGTAGATCATCTGTAGTGCCTTGTATCTTTTCATTGTTAAACTTATACGTCTTACTAGCTTGTACTTCATCTAGAATCTCTAAATCAGTATTTATCGTTGCATTAGGTAACATCTTGTATTACCTCCAGTATATAATATTCTTGTCCACCCTCATTACGAATAAGTCTTAGCTTAGTTCCTATTTGTTCAGTGTTGGTAAACCCATGCTTCAGATTTCCACTAATAAGTTTTTCTGGAACTGCAAGCTTCTCGTTAATTTTTATAGACAACGGATTAACCGTTGCTACTGTTCCAATAACTATCCTTGTAAGCTTAGCGTTATTTAAGTAGTTTTGAACGATTGTTTTTATTTCATTGATCATAATATCAACTCCAAATCCATTGTGTGTATAGGTAGAAACTCATGCGTAACTTTATTAACAATAAGTCTCTTATCTATTTCGATATCAGCTATGCTTGTTAATATACTTGTTCCAGCTCTTACCCTTGTATCACCTAAACACGGTAGATCTAGCGACTCTTCTTCTCTATTGTAAAGTCCAAGAAGAGCCTCTGCTTTACTTTTTATTTGAGCATCATTCATGCTTTTATCTTCTTTTTCAAAGTATTGAAGAATACCCCACCTACGAAAAGAATCACTATCTTGAGCTATAAAAACATCAAGCCTGCCGCTCTTTTCATTCTCTTTTACAAGTTTAATTTGATTATAGGTGTTATTATCTATGGATTTCTCATAATCGTAGTCATAACAAAGGCTTTCATCGCCTATTATTAAGTTAAGCTTTAAGTCCTCTAAATCTCTTAGTGCTATGGAACCAAATTCGTCTCTAATGCTGTACTTTTTTCCTGTTCCTAGAAAAGTATCGTCTACCCCATCGTAGAATATGTCGAGCCAAGTTTTATCATCTTTTATGCTTGTAGGCAACTTATATTTAGTATCCGCTATGTTACCAGGCTTTAGATTAAAACGCACACACCCTTTTTTAATTAAGGCTCCGAGCGTTATATCATCAACAACCATGGTATCTTTAGCTTTCAAGTATCTTAGCTGATCATATGCTGTTACTGTTATTTCTTTTCCTTTACCTTTTTTAGATTTAAAGACATATCCAAAAAAGATATTGGTATCATTATATTTAAATCTTATAACAGATCCATTAGCTATTCTTAGATCATCGTCTATATAGCTAAAATTAAGACTGCTACAACCATCATTAAAAGAATCTGTATAAGTAATACTACTTACTAGTTCACCTATCTCATAAATTTTATTATCTGCTTTATTTTCCACTAAAAACTCTATCATGGGATATCAATCACCTGCCCAGGATAAATCAAGTTAGGGTTTTTGATCTTACTCTTATTGGTATTATATATTTTGGTATACTGAGCGCCATTTCCATAAAACCTCTTGGCAATTCCCCATAATGTATCGCCCTTAGCCACTGTATAAGTTTTAGGCTTTTTAGGGTTATCAGTTGTTATTGCCGACAATACTTTTTTAGCTGTATTAGCTGCTTGAACTACTACCTGTTCTTTCTTACTGTACGCTTTATACTCTACAAGGCTGAAAGAAATATATTTATCACCTTCTTCACCAGCTTTTTCTGTGATTTCTATACTTTCTATTAATACCAAACTATTTACATCCTCACCTATTCCGTTGTGTGCAATAAAGCGTATAGGTTTGTTTGATAGTCTCCATGACTCAAATATCTTTATATAATCATCTGGACCTATGAACTCGTTTGGTGTCTCTACATAGGATAGAGGATTATGAGGGAACTCACATTCAAAGCTATACTCTTTCAGCTCCATGTGGGTAGGTATCACAATCTGTCCTAGTTTAAGAATCTCAAATTTTTCATTAGCTTGTTCACTACTAACCAGTAGTTCTTCGGGGTTGGTGGGAAGTTTTAAGGTTTGATTGTCATCACCCAGATACATTGCATAGCTCATTCAAATCACCCCTCTGCTACTATAGCTATTTGCTCTTTCATTATTTTTCCTATGCGTTTATACATTTTATCAGTGTCAACATCTTTAGAGATAGGACCTGTAAACATGACAGTTGTATTAGGTGCGAGTGTTGCGGTACTGAATTTATTAATATATTCTCTATCTGCAATATCCTTTAGATATTTCAAATCTTCTTTGGCCACATCTACTTTTACCGCTCCACTTTTGCCATCACCAGTAACAGCTACTGGCTTGTCTAAGCCCGGCATTCCTGGTGGGGTGTCACCGCCACTCATGAAATCTGATAAACCTTTAAGTTTATCACTGGCTCCGTTATAAAAATCGGCACCTTTACTAGCTCCATTATTATAAGCATCAGTTAAACTTCCGTATTCTTGGAACTTCAACCCTCCTGTTAACCCTTGGAATTCAGATACCGATCCGATATTAACTCCTGGTATTTTATTCAATGCTGTTATAATAGCATTTACACCTTTTAGCACTAGATTAATAGCTCCAGTTATAACAGTATCTATTATTTTAGCTATACCTATAAAAGTATTAGTAATGGCAGTACCCATGTTTATAAATAATTGTATTAATACCCCTATGCTGCCTCCTATAACCTCAGCCACTTGCTGCATAGTTACTCCTGATTGCTGCATAAGATAAACCATCAAAGCAATGGCTCCTATCACTATTAGTATTGGCCAGTTAATCATTAACCACCCTGCGGCTACAGCATAAAGAGGGGGTATCATAGCCCATAGTTGTATGATCATATAAACAAGCAATACTGTAGCAATAGCAGCTAAAATAGGTCCTATAAAATCCCACCCATTTATTATTGTATTTACAACCCATAATACTGATTGAGCTACTACGTTTAATGCACCGGCTACTCCATTTAAAAACGTTGTGAATCCATCACTGTTAACCATTCCACTGATAGTCTGCAACAACGGACTGAAAGCTTTTAAACTGGCATTGCTTATCTTATTCCAAATATCTCCAAATGTAGCTGGCAACTTTTGAAAATTATCGTTAATTTCATCACTCATACCAAACATTGCATTTTTGATTATGTCAGCTGTAATAGCTCCATCTGATGACATCTCCTTCAGTTCACCTCTAGTCTTTCCGGTGTATTTAGCTATTGCTTGTAAAAGCATAGGGGATGTTTCACTCAAGCTTCTGAATTCATCGCCTTGCAGCCTTCCACTCGCCATAGCTTGGCTCAATTGTAACATTGCGCTTTGTTGTTCAGCGGTATTTGAACCACTTAACTTAAACGATTTTTGCATAAGCTCTGTAAATGCTATAAGTTCATCGTTATTACCAAATGCATCTGCGGCTAGCATCCCCATTTTAGCTATTGAGTTAGCCATATCACCGTAAGCGCCTCGTGATCTCATGGCACTAGCAAATATTTTATCCTGTAATTCTTCTTGAGTCTGTAATCCGTCATTAATCAAGGCAAGTCTTGCGCTTGTATTTGTATATGAATCTGTTATATCTATAGCCTTCTTTATGCCTAAATAAGCCCCTATAGTTCCAACAAGTTTGCCGAGAGCATTGCTAGCCATACCAGCCCCACTACTCATTTTATTGAGTCTACCATTAAATTTATCAGTAGCCCCACTAGCTTGAATCATTCTGTTAGTTGCCCTATCTGTACCTGTTATTACTTGCCCTATTGTTTTACTATATCCATCAAACAATCTAAAAGACGCATTTAATGTAGGCATTATCTTTTACCTCCCTTCGCCTTTATTTTTCTAGCTTCTTCTTTTTCTGACTCTACTCTTGCCAGGATACTCCCGTATATAAAAACCTTTTCTTTATCTTCCATATTAACCAAAGTACTTGGTAAAATATGTAGCTTTTGAAGTGCAAAGTGAGCGAGGTTGAATTCGCTATCACCTTGCTTTATTAGTTTTTTACTTCTTCAATCTCACTATTGATATCTATATCTAGTCCACTTAACTTTTGAACTTCTTCTGAAAGTGTAGCGAACTCCCCGACTAATAACATACTTTTTAATACTTCAACATCCCCAAGTACTCCATAAGCTTTTTGGAGTTCTGCATCTTGCAGATTAGGGAATACTACTGCACTAGCTGTAAGTGCTTGGGTATACTCAGTTTGATTAAAGCTTTTAACACCAGCTTTACTTGTCTTAGTATACTTTTTAATAAGCTGTTCATTTTCCTTTTGAGTAATAGGTTTAATGACAAAAGGTACTACTTTCCCATCCTCTACAAACCTTTTACTTACTTCAACCTCTTTATTTTCAACCTTAATAGGATTTAAAAACGCTTTTAAACTACTCATTATAATTTCCTCCTAATAATAAAAGAGTTATCACGGAAACTCTACAGAGCCTGTGATTACTCTATTTTTTTAATTTATTTTTTTGCATTTCCTCCACTTTTTTTGCATAAAAAACTTGACAAACTTATAAAAATGCGCGCCGAATCCTCGCTGAAAACATCTTT
>CAKZUB010000117.1 GCA_937921505.1 uncultured Clostridia bacterium
TTAATATGCACCGAGTAGCTAACTGCTCATTTAATGTGCCTAATCGTTTGCTGATAATGTGCATCGTCTATCTAAACTATGGCCGATTTAGGCTCAAATAATGTGACTAACGATGGTGCTTTTAATTTGCTGGATGACAATATAGGCTAAAAACTCCAGCATTTCCTCATCTACATCATCTAATGTTCCTTTAGTGTTTAAAAATAATTTTGCTGTTTCATCACCTAGTACCAAGTTATTATCTTCATTACATCTATTTTCAAAAGTATAAAAATGTCTCCCCTTATTAAATGGGTCAAAAGTACAAATAAAAATAACAAAACTTTTCTGTAGCTCGTTATAATCTCTTCCTTTAGAAATCATGTCTAAATCTATGCTTCCTTGATAGTAACGACTTCTCTTTGCTAAATTTTTACGCTTACCCTTTTGCATTTCCACATTATAAACAGTATTATTTTTATCACTTACATAAATATCCAGTCTTACAGCTTTGGTATCTAATAAAATATCAATTACTTTCTGCTCACTAGGCATCTCAATATATTGTATTTTGATATTTAGTATTTTCTCAAGTACTTTTTTACAAATGTCTTTATCACTCATTACCTTTGCAAAAAGAAAGTCATCATCTAAATTAAGTTGCTGTATTATTTTGTTCATTTTGATCTCCTTCTAAGGTAATTCCAAAACACTTATTTTTCTTCTATACTTATATTATAACCTAATTAACCATCTTTTAAAATTTATTTTCTTTAAAACTTAAATAAATGCGTTAGAGCGCCTATACAGTCTTCTTTTCTGTTTATTGTTATAACCCCAAGTTTAGCGACAATTTTTTTCAGTTGTATTGTTAACAAGGGTTTAAAGTATTTGAATATTTCTCCTTCAAACAAAGCTTGATGTAAAATTCTCTTTCTTCGTCTGTTTTAGTACTGGACAAGATCAATAGATGATTTGTCCAACTAATTTGTGTCACCAGTGGTGACACAAATTTATTATCTTTATAGGTTTCATAAAACTGCTTCCTTCTATAAAGCTCTCTTCTATTAAACCCTTTCACTTCTGGACAATTTTCAGAAATAAACGCTGCCATTTCATTCACATAAGAGTTTCCCCACTTTTGATTTTCAAGTTGTTTTGAAATATATTTACCAACATTCCAATAGAGCAGAATAAGTTCTTCATTCACCTTACGAATAGCATTATCCCTTGCTTCCTGAATAAGTTTTATTTCCCTATGGGTTCTGTCATACTTTGCATTTCGCAATTACCTAAATAATACATGGCAAATTCCTTGTATTTTTATATTCCTTCTTTTAGCTTGATGGGAAAATATCTTTGCATTTGTTTATAGCCAAGTCCCTTTTCTATGTCTTTATAGGCGATATCTCTTCCATATTCATATAAATAAGGCATATTGAACATAATGCTGCGGCTTTTGTCAAGTTCAAAATTTGTGCTTTCAATCCATCGGCGAACTTTATCTTCCACTTTATGTATGCTCTCGTTATCTTCGTCAATACTGACTGCCATCGCGTATAAGCCTCCGGGAAAATCGAACAATTTAAAAGGGCTTACATCCGCATTGGTAACACCATCTTTAACGGCACATATCCATTCAGCTTTGTCACTTTTAGACAGCAAAAAATCAAAACAATCGAAAATCACACTCTTATACAAATGACAATGCTGCCACAATTGGTACATATATCCGCCTTCTTTGAACATTTCCCCCCACGGTTGGTCGCCGCACGTTACTGCTTTGAATCCCTGTATGCTAACGACCATTATATCAGGAATTTTTTTATCTAATTTTTCCGTTATTTCAATCAAGCGGTTTATATTGGAGGGCTTGCCGATATAGTCACTGCTTATCAATTGTGTTTCAATCTCTTTAGCCTTATTATACAGCAATTTTATGTCGGAGTTGTCTGCAAAGTTCACTTGTTCCACTTCGCGTATAAAATCCAACACGATTTCTTTCAACTCATGCAAAAGCGCAACCTCGTCGTCTATGTTCTGTACTTTTTTCCCCAGCACTTCTAAAACTACATCGGAACCAGAAGTGTTGAAAACACGCTGAATGTCTTTTATGCTAATATTCAGCTTGCGTAAAATGAGTATTTGTTCAAGCCGTCTAATAGCGTTTTCGTCGTACATTCTATATGCGTAGTCATCACTTCGGGTGCTGGACAGCAATCCCATGTCCTCATAATAACGCAGTGTCCGGGCTGTAATGTCATATTTGATTGACACATCTTTGATTTTGATTAGGTTGTTCATTTGTTTCGACCTCTTTTCTAAATTATCAGTGATAAACTTAGTATAAAGGATTCCCCAAAGGAAGAGTCAAGAGAATAATGCTATTTTCTGCTGAAAATATAAATTTTCTATCTTATTGAGAAGCGGTATAACACCGTAGATAACATTTTCTATCTGCTACAAGCAGAATTTACTAACCTTCTATGAAAATTATACTGAAAAAAAATCAAATCTGTTAAGCTTTTCATGAGCTCTTTTGAGAATACTCCTCCTGCTATCGATTCTTTGATTAGTTCTAATAGCTGTTGCTCTGTTACATCTAGAATATATCTTTCTGTTGACCTTATAGTATCTTTTATTACTTTCCTTGTCATTGCACCCTTCTATATTCTGTAAATAATAAAAGCCTTAACTACTGTTGTATTGGTAGTTTAGGCTCTTAATCAATCATATAATTTTTTAGATTTTGTGTGGTTAATTCTAGTGAAATTATAAGAGATATGGCATAATCATTATTGCAGATTATTAAGCTATTAGTAAAAACCTCCTTTACTTATGATATGGTTCTCCTCACCTAGCTAAGTGGAAGTTATTATCTAGTTCTCCATACTTAAGTAATATTCTTATTTTCTCATGTTCTTTATTTGCTTATCTTTTTAATACGCAGCTAATCAATAAAAATCCTCTGATCATCAATACAAATTGCTTTTACTTCATTTTTATCGATGTTCCATAAGATTTCTTCCATAGAAGTAGAGTAAGTTGTAATATATTTGACCATGTTTAGGCCTCCACGATTAGCTAT
Organism: uncultured Clostridia bacterium; assembly: GCA_937921505.1. Taxonomy (GTDB): domain Bacteria; phylum Bacillota; class Clostridia; order Lachnospirales; family Cellulosilyticaceae; genus FMMP01. The sequence goes on from CAKZUB010000117.1 coordinate 3,068, forward strand.
AAGTGGAACTCTAGAACCATCCTTCATTTCCAATTCTACCTTTAATGTATCTATAGCTGAAAGTTTATCTCGTTCAATGAGTCTCCCCTCTTCAGTTCCTTCTAAAATAAGCCCAAATTTAGAGAAAGTTACATGTGTTATATACAATGTTGTTCCATTCTCTGTATAGGTCACATCAACAGGAAGTTTCATCAAATCCTCATCTTGCTTTAATTTAAAATTAACTTTCCATGTATCCTTTACTAAAATATTAGTCTCATCATAAGTAATTTTTGTTACCTTAAGATAGGGTACTATACTTACATCTTTAATATCAGGGAACCAACTAATACCCAATGCCCCTTTGCTTACTGCCTCATCAATAAACTGCCGACCAATACTTGTATAAACTTTTCCTGTACGTATATCTGTTAATTCAGAAATACATCCTAATTTATTTTCTCTAGACCTACCTCTAAAAAACTCCTTCTCTCGATTTCTTGTATATAATGTCAAACCGCCTTCTTGTATTCGCCTTCCCTCTTCATCAGTGATATCATCTGGTGCAAATTCTGCATATTCAAATGCAAGATTGTTTTCTGCATCTATTACAAACTTATCATTTGTTTTATATGCCTTCTTCAGCCTTTTCCTAAGTGCCTTTCTTAGTTCATTAGACCCTAGCTCATCTTCTTTATCAATAGTCACAATTTCTTTTTGAGGGACTATTTCTTCTAATAATATATTTACTGCTTTCTCATAGCTCTTTTCTTCATTGATATTTTTAACTTCAAGACTTAAATGATTGGTATCGTATATGTTCTCAAAACTTGTTATCTGTACATAATAAGTTAATTTCTTTCCATCTTCAGAAATAATAGGCTTTTCATAAGATCCAACCTTCTGAAAACTCATTTTCGAATATCCTAATGTGGTATGCTCATTCCAAACTGTATTTCCTTCACTAATAATGCTAAAAACAAGTAGTGTATTATAATTATCTGTAATTGCCTCTTCTACAACCAATCTAACATTATTTTTTAAGACAGAACGATTTACAGATTGAATATAATCTTGCACCTGTTTGAGCCCTGCACTACTCATAAATTTGCTAAATCCATCTACATGTGTAATGGCATATCCTGTCCCTGCAAATATACAAACAGCCCCTAATACAGCTGCTATAAATTGATATCCCCCTCGTTTATAAAAGAAATTTCCTGTCGTCTTTTTGTTATAACATTTATTTTTTACTTGATTCATCATCTGTCTATTCATCTTAATATCTTCTAACTGGCCATTTACTATGTTTTTAAAATCTTGTGGTATGTATTCTTTATACTTCATGATTATTAACCTCCTGTAATAGTCCCCCTAGTTGCTGCCTTGCTCTTTGTAATCTTACTCTTACAGAACCCTCCTTAATGTTTAAAATTTCAGCAATATCCTTAACTCCTACTTCTTGATAATAATAAAGCAGAATGACTTCTCTATATTTAACTTTAAGCTGCATTACTTTTTCTAATAATTCTCTTTCCTTTTCTTCTTGCAATACGTCCTCTTCTATGTTAGTTAGTGACGTAGACTCAAGAAATACACCAGTTTTGACCTTGCTTAGCCAACTTCCCCTCATATAATTCTTACAAGTATTTATAGCAATACTCATAATCCATGTTTTTTCCTGTGAGTGATTATTAAATGTATGATATTTTTGATATACCTTTATAAATGTCTCTTGTACAATATCTTCTGCCAAATACCTATCTTTCACATATAATGTGCACATTCTTAGAAGAGAATCGCCATACTCATTCATAATACATTCTATATCTACTTCTGCATAACTCTCAGTATTTATACTTTCTATCATCCCTTCTGCCTCCTTTTCACTTATTAGACACAGCAAAAGTAAAAAACATAACACAATTTAAACCCCAAATCCAAAAACAGGTTTTCGATTTAATCGCAAGCCTATTTTAAGTTATATAATTTTATATTTTACCCACTCTGGATTTAATCCTATTTATCATATCTATTTACGTCTAACAGTGCATAGAAAATAACTTGATGACCTTATAGAAGCTAGTTTCCCCAATACTTCTAGAGCAGCGTATATCCCTTTTTTAAATACAATGAAAAAGAGCTTCTAAGTTATACCTAGAAGCTCCACGTTAATTAATCATTAATAATATCTAATGCATCTATTTCCAGAAGAATTTTCTTTAAAACTTGGAAGTCTTTATTCTCCATAAATATTAACCAACCTAGTTACTTGTATTATTGCATCACTATATTCAGTTGATGTTTCATCTGCATAAGAACCAAATAAAAATATTTTCTTAATAGGGTAATGCTTAGTGATATCTAAAACAGCCTGCTTGATTTCACTTACCATTAACATGAGATAAATCTCCTTCTCTGATTATACATCTCTGTAAATCTTTTCCATTATCTGTAGAGATTAAGCATTTATATCTTACTTTTATTATATTCTATACTCGAAGCGTTCGCAATTTCTTTTATATGCAAAGGTACTTAATTCAGATTATAAATTCATTTATCCTAATTACACTTACACTTTTTACAGCTTATACTATTTGTGGTAGGGTTCATTAGCATTAATCCTAAAATTTATTTTCTCTTAAACTTAAATAACCCCCGAATTTCAACTAAATTGTCAGAAATTCGCGGGTTATACCCATGGAGGTGAATCGTAGTAATACTATCCATCATTTTTTCAATTATAAATCTTTATAGATATCGCCTCTATTGCCTATATTAAAAATCATTATAGTTATGACCTCATAATGAATACTGTATATCACTCTAAAATCTCCTACCCGCAATCTATATAGCCCTTCTTGCCCTGCTAATCTTTTAATATCACCTTCTGGGATTTTATAAATTGCTCGAAGCAACTTTTCTTGGTCTTTCCTGCCTAGCTTTAGTTAAAAATTTTTTGCTTTTTTCTTAATCTCAATCTTGAAGTTCATCTATGGAAAACCCCAATTCTTTGACTAAGTTATCTAAAGGTGTTGTTTCTTCATTATCTATCTTGGCATCCTGTATCATTAGTAAATCAAATTGATCTGGCTCTTCTTCTGATATATTTATTCCTTCAATTCCTTTAAGAATTGATATAACATAAGCAATTTTATCTTCTGGCAAATGATCTATTATTCTATGTGCGGCTTCTCTTAGTGCCATATCATCACCTCTTTACTATTACTTTACTATCATTATAACCTATTCTTTAAATATATTATACCTCTATTACGCATTATGCTACTTGATTTACAAATTCAAACTGCTATAACCTTTTATCTAGCTCCTTAAAATTATCTAATATCTCGTTTCCCAATGTATATAAAACCAAATGTCTTTGCAGTCTCACAAATTAAATCTGCTTCTAACTTATAACGACAGCTCACTTATTATTTCGATTGCAATGCCTTTACTTTGCATTTCTAATGCTTTCTTAATCTTGCCGCCAAAATTTCCATAAGCCCAGTTAGTGCTCCCTTCGCCTCCAACAACCAGATAGTTGACTGATTTATTAAGACTTGGTATACAACTGCCACCTTTTCGAATAATATTCTGCTCAATTTCTGACTTGACACCATTTGTAAAAGTTCCTGTCAAACAACAAATCTTCCCTTTAAAATCAATGACTTCTGAATGATTCTCTACCTTAGGATTTATAAATTCATGAAACAAAGCTAACAGTTCTTGTTCTTCTTCTGGGCTTACAACTCCATCTTCCAATATGTTTTCTAAAGCATTAAATATTTGATTGAATGGATAATTCCCCTTTAAGTCACTATGTTCTTCCATCCACTCCTTTAATTTTACTGCTTCTTCCTTATTAATAACTTCATCCGCTGAAATACCTTTAAGGATGCCAATCAAAACCTGCATTTCTAATGTAAGACTGTTAAATAATTTAGAAGTCTTATGGATACCAATCAACTGCATCAACTGATTATATTCTTCATGTGTAATAACGGAAGTTGTCAACCTACTTGTCGCATAAAAGATATTTGATACTTAGTATTATTCGTAGTTCGGTTTGCTATTGACATGGAGCCTCCGTAAGCGTGTTTCTTTGCCTTGCGTGCCCCTTTATTAGAAATAAGGCAGC
>CAKZUB010000118.1 GCA_937921505.1 uncultured Clostridia bacterium
GGACTACAATATAAGGTATAATTATGATAAGGATAAAAACATCACTTCATTGAGATGAAGTGGGCAAGAAGCAACAATTAACGGGTTTGCCTATACTTATGTGTAGAAGAATCTGATTAGATACGTTGACCTAAGTGGACACTGGGCATTAAATCAGTATGATATCTGGGCAGAGGGTGTTATATCAAGAACAAAAGATGAGGGATTGGATTTAATTAGAGGTGGCAATACAATAATTGGTATGTATCATGCACCAGAAAATATTAAAAATGCTATAGGAACTTTAAAAGCATTAATAGACAATGAAGTTACTGTTCAAGAGTTAGCAGCCATAGGCTTTGAATCAATAGTAAAAGACTATAAATATGTTGCAAACTCTAAAAATAAAGTATTAGATGCATGGACTCCATTTAATGGAAAAGCCACAGATGCACAAGTTAAAAAAGCCGCTTATCATATGACAGGTATAGCTATAGACATTGCAACTGTGTCCGTAACAGCAGAACAGATTGTAAAACAGGTTAAAGCAAATAGAGTAAGCAAATGCCCAATCAGTAAAGACATAAATAAGGGAACGCCTAAGACTAATTCTTTTAACATGAATAAGCTAGATTCATTTAAAAATGCTAAAATTACTGACGTTGAAAAATATCTTGATAATACGTTAGAAGGGTTTACGAAGGCGCCACTAAAGAAAGGCGATGGCGTGAGATATTTTGATGGTAAAGGTAATTCATATCAGTTAAACTATGGTTATAAAAATGCAAGTGACGCAGTTCATGGAGGTCCATATTTGAAAACTACTAGTGGAAGTGAAATAATTCGTATACCATTAACCAAATAAAGGAGTTCATTTTATGAAAGAAGAAGATTTATTGAAATTTCTAATTTTTATTGCCGAGGAAGATGCACAAATTAGTACTATAATTAACTTCTTTATCAATACATTAGGTTATGAAGTAACTAAAATAAAAGAAATTGTTAATTATGGTATAGGTAAAAATATTTTAATAATAGTTGAGAATGGTGATAATTATAGAAATTATAAGGTGTTAAAAGACAATGAGATCAAAAAAATTGATTGGTCGTCTTCAAATAATTTACATGAAATTTACTATAACGATTTTGACTATTATAGAGAAAAGTTATTTGTTCCCCATCCTCAAGTTCCAATGGAATTTAAGCAATTCATTATTAACGATAATATGTAAAAAGAATATTATAAGGAGTATAACAGGTTACACAGTTTCGGCTGATGTGACCTTTCTTCTTATCGTACGAGTTGACATAAAGTTTATAAAAAGCAACCTTGCTATATAAACTTCTAAAACACTTAATACCACGTTTTTATTGGCATAGCATAATTTATTATACAACGCACAAAAACAGCTTACACCAAAGGCTGTACGGTCTGCCACTAATGAGCAAGGGGGCAATAGTGTGTTTTAATAAAAGTTTCCGCTGTGTGTCCTCGAAGGCCATCAAAGACACTGTTTTAAGCAAAATACTACAGAAAAGTAACAACACAGTACCTATCAATATTAGAATCCATTCAAGTCCACTTAATCGAGTAAAACAAAAGGTCTTAAGAAAAGTAAGCTTATATAATATTTGCAGATTTTAAGCCTGTAAAATTGTTTTTATGGGTTATTACACAGTATCAAGCATCTTCGCTTTTATGTTATTTGTACTATTGTGTTTACGGTAACAGATAAACATTCTGAAATGAATCTATTTAGTGTGGGGCGATATTTTTACTTCAAAGCAAGTACCCCGCCCCACACAGTAAAATAAAGCTTCTACGTCAAAAAATCAATGCTGCAGTTCTTTTTGTCATCGCTTTAATTTATATAGTTACTGTAAAAGTGTTCGGATAAAATACAGCAACCACAAGGTTTTTATGCCAGGCGCGGCATATTGCCATGTTTCATAAAAACAGCAAATACGTATCCGATAACGGCTCTAGTAGCCTGATATACACCACCCCTTTTTAATATCCCCGAAAAAGTTTACCCAATTACTCAATGATTCTTTATCTGCTCCCCCAATCTGCTTATTGACTCGTTGACAAGACCGAGAGCCACAATAATTTTGTCATAAAGTTCCAACGTCTTTAGAAAGGGAGATAATATTTTTCTAATAGCTTTTTCGTCATCAGATCTGTGTGTCTTATTATATAAACAGTCGCGATCTTTTTGGTAGGTTATTGGATATAATTACGATAATAATGACAGACTTCAAACCGTACTTAATGGTAATAGTGAAGTAGCTTCTTATCAGTACAACAGTGATAATACCTTATCAAGCGTTAATTACAGCAATGGTATTAATATAAGCTATAGTTATGATAAAGATAAAAATATCACTTCACTCATACAAAGTGGCTCACAAGGGAACATCAATAACTTTACCTATACCTATGACAATAATGGCAATCAGGTTTCAAAGGTAGAAAATGGTGTTGGCATAAACTATACTTATGATAAGGTAGGAAGGCTTCTAACAGCAGGCAATAATACCTATTCTTATGACAATGCAGGTAACAGAAAGTCATGGTCAGGATCTCATGGCTCAACGACTTATAACTACGACAGCAGAAATAGACTGGTAACTGTTACAGACTCTGCTAAAGGTAGTATTGCCTATGGTTATGATAATAACGGCAATCAATTGACAGCTTCAAATGGCACAGTCTATACTTATGATGGATTTAATAGATTAAAGACAGTTGCTATGCCTGGTGGGAATAGAACGGTTAATGAGTATGATGCATTAGGACTTAGAATAGCAACTATTGAAAATGGCTTAAGATATGACTTTGTCTTTGACAGAGGAAACATCCTTACAGAAGTTAATGCTGCTGATGAACTTGTAGCAAGAAACCTAAGAGGACTAGGACTTATTGCAAGAGAGAATGCGGCAGGAGAATTAAATTATTACCTTAATAATGCACATGGTGATGTTGTAAGCTTAGTTAATGGAGCAGGAGAGATATTAAACCGCTACGAGTATGACGCCTTTGGCAATACGAGCAACTATTTAGAGCAAGTCATCAATAGATTTAGATATGCAGGAGAACAATTTGACAATCTAACAGGTCAATATTATCTAAGAGCCAGATACTATAATCCTCAAGACGGCAGGTTTACTCAAGAGGATACTTACAGAGGTGATGGCTTAAATCTTTATACCTATGTACAGAATAATCCGATTAGATATGTTGATCCAAGTGGACACTGGAGTATCTTAGTAAGTGAAGATACTTATGGGAGTAATGAGAAAATAAGATATCTACATATTGTATATGATCAATTTGTTATAGAAGGTGCTAAAATAGCAGCAAATACATTTGCACCTCTTGGTTCATTTATAGATTATGGTGATAAGGCACAATGGCTTGCAGAAAAAATAACCCAATTGGAGTATGGATATGACAAATTATATACATATAAACCAAGTAAAGAAATAATAGATGCATGGGGAACTGTTGGGAAAGGTAACGATTTATTAGGATTAGCAACATCAAACTCAACAAAAAAGTTGTTAAAAGCTGTTAAGAATTTTGGAACCCATGCAATGACTGTAAAAGAGATACTTTCAGCAAATGATAGAGTTAGAAAAGATAGATTTCGGAAGTTGTCAACCTACTTGTCGCATAAAAGATATTTGATACTTAGTATTATTCGTAGTTCGGTTTGCTATTGACATGGAGCCTCCGTAAGCGTGTTTCTTTGCCTTGCGTGCCCCTTTATTAGAAATAAGGCAGCACC
>CAKZUB010000119.1 GCA_937921505.1 uncultured Clostridia bacterium
GTGCTGCCTTATTTCTAATAAAGGGGCACGCAAGGCAAAGAAACACGCTTACGGAGGCTCCATGTCAATAGCAAACCGAACTACGAATAATACTAAGTATCAAATATCTTTTATGCGACAAGTAGGTTGACAACTTCCGATCACATATATTACGGTCTTCATGATGGAAGAATATTCAAAATGAGACTTGACGGTCAGAATAAAACAGAAATAATTCAGTCAGATGGATGGGGTGATATAAAAGTATCAGATGGATGGATCTACTATAAGGAGTGTAAAGAGAAAAAAGGTAGTGATGAATTTGATTTCCCGTTATATCGAATTAGGATTAATGGAACTGATAATCAATTAATAACAAATAGTAATATTGATTCATGGTGTGTTGTTAATGATTGGATATATCATGGCCTTACAGATAAGGATGGTATTTTTAAAACCAAAATGGATGGAAGCACCACTATTAAGATTTCCAGTGTTAATGCAGGAGACTTAAAGGTATTAGGAGATTGGGTTTTCTATAGGGATGGTAATACTGGTTATATTAATAAAATAAAACTTGATGGATCTAATAAGACCATCATCACTAAGGAAGTAACAAGTTATGTTTTTGATATAGTTGGAGATTGGGTTTACTATGATACTGCCGAACATTTTGAACCATCTAGAGCTAAAATTAATGAGTACAGGATAGAGAAGTTTAAACCTTGAATTTTTGCAGCTTTAATCTATACTACCATCGTCGTCTAACAGCGTGTTTACAAGAGGTGCTGGCGGGCACGTTTTTAGGGAAAGATCAGTACACCACATCCCTTCACCGGGAACGAAGTCCCACCAAGACGGTCTATCTTTAGGGTCCGGCTCAGGCGCGTCATAAACACGGAAACGTTATATGATATGACAATATCGAGGCGGTCTTTTGGAGCCTTCATTTTTGGACTTGCTAATGATAAATGTTATTTTAATAGAAAAAATTTATATAAAAGCTTATGTGAAGGAGATATATATGGAAAAGATAGATGAAGTATTTACATTTTATAATGCTGGTGCTGAAATAGGTAGATTAGAAAGAGGACTTGGAAAAGTTGAATTATATAGAACGAAAGAAATATTGAAGAAATATATTACTAATACAAAAGCTAAAATTTTTGATGTTGGTGGGGGGAGTGGAGTTTATTCTTCTTGGCTTTCAGAGATGAATAACGAAGTACATCTTTTAGAATTAGCACCATCAGCAGTTGAATATGCGATTAAAAATCAAAATGAAAATAATACTTTTATTGCAGAAGTTTGTGATGCAAGAAATATTAATAGACCTGATGAAAGTGCAGATATTGTTTTGCTTATGGGACCGTTATATCATTTCCAAAATCTAGATGATCGATTACAAGTCTTGAAGGAGGCTAAAAGAGTTTTAAAGAAAGACGGACTTTTATTTTCAGTAGGTATATCAAAATTTAGTTCTACAACTTGGGCAGTGTCAACCTACGGAAAGGATAATAACTTTTTAGATGATGATGTATATAACAATATGATTGAAAATGAATTATTATCAGGTGTTCATATACGACCAAAGGAATATCCATATTTTATTGCACAGGCATACTTCCATACCCCATTAGGATTACAAAAAGAGATTGAAGCAGTAGGTTTCGAAACAATTCAGAAGCATGCAATAGAAGGAATAATTTGGTTTACACCTTATTTAAATGAAAAATGGGAAGATAAGGACAGCAGGGATAGATTGTTAAACATTGTAAGGCATACAGAAAATGAAGACGAAATTATGGGAATGAGTCCACATTTTATGGTTGTATCAAGAAAATGCACATAATTATAGATTTATCTTAATTTATAATAGGAACGTCTTGAGTGAGAGGACGCTAGATGAAATCCTATGTAAGAGGGTGGTAATTAGAAGTGATTTTATGAAAAACATATATTTCACTGCAGTAAAATAGGACAATGTAACTAAAGGAGATAAAAATGAAAATACAAAATGATATTCTAGATGCATTCAATCTCAATGGAGAGGTAAATTTGTTAGAAGGGGGACAAAATACATCATTTAGGATTAAAAATGCTGTGTTAAAACCAGTTGGGGATAATGTTCAATTCTGTGAATGGGTATTAAATGTTATTTACAATATAAATCCGCATGGGTACAGATTGTCAAAACCCATAAAAAGTAATAATGGTAAATTTGTATATAAAGGATGGTGCTGCACTCGATATGAACCTGGTGAACATAGGAAGGGGAATGTTAAACAAAAATTAGAGGTAGCGAGACTTCTTCACCATGATTTAGCAGACACAAATTTTACTAACATACCTAACTCAGATAATCCATGGTCTAAATCTCAACGCATCGCATGGCAAAACGAAAGTTTGCCTCAAAATATATCAAAAAAGGCATTTAAAATATTACAAGAAATGCTCTCTAAGGTAAAATTAAAAGAAAACTATAAAGTACAAATTGTTCATTCTGATTTATCAGGTAATATACTTTTTGATAAAGCTTTAACTCCTCTAATTATCGATTTTTCACCTACAATAGCACCCGTAGAATATGCAGAAGCTATCTTACTATGCGATTCTATTGCATGGGAGGAAAGCCCGCCGTCAGAAATAGAATTAATCTGCCATTCTGAGTTTAATGTAGAAATGATATTGAGAGCAGTTATTTTCAGGTTATCCGTTGCATCAATATTTGCTGGAGATAATCAGGATGAATTTATTAACGAATACCAAAATTTTAAACCAATTATAGATTATATAAATTGTGAGGTAGGTCATAAATTCACCTTTTTATAATCTGAATTAAAGGGAGCTTGAGGATTGCATTAAAATTAGTGTCATGTGTACTAAAGAGGGTTTGGGACTGTTTAAATTTAGAGTGTAGTACATGTGGACTTCATCTAACTTTTAGGGATATATCTGATAACACAAAAAAACAACCCTATCCAAAGACAGGGTGTGTTATCTGAGATATCTTGTTGAACGAAGTCGCGGAACTAGGAAAAAGTATGTTAGCAAGCCAGTTGCAAAAATCTCAAAAACTTCTAGATATTATGAACTTACATGGTAAGATAGTAGAAAGATGTAAAAGTAAACATAGCATCCCCTTCCCCAACAAAGGGGCGATTAAAAATGGATATCAAATTAATGGAGCACCTAGTTGATATTGACTTCATGGTTGTAGACAAAGTATCTACCACATTCAGGACAACAAAGTTTTTCTTTACCAATGAGCTTCACTAAAAGCTCAAATTTATCAAGTACCGGTAATGTTGTAATAACAATACCTCGCTGCTTAGCAATGAGCTTTCGGCAAAGAGCTACCTAAGCAGATCGGAATCGATTGAACAAAAAGCCATAATGCCGGATTTTAACAAACTTGTGAGGAAGAACATGGAGTAAGAACCTTCGCATAAATTCATCAGATGTAAGTGTCATGAGTTTTTGGGTACCACCATCGGTGTTATCTTGGTATGAAAAAGAAACATGAGTCGCTGTAACAGTTTTAATTCTAGAATCAGAGATAGCCACACGATGTGTATAGCGACCTAAATACTTAATAACGTGATTCGCACATTTAAAGACATAGACTACACAGCAAAAGGGAAGAACATGAACTGGAATTTAGTAAAACAAGTAGTTAATAGACTTCAGTCAAGGATAGCTAAAGCAGTACGTGAAGGAAGATATAATCTAGTGAAAATCTTACAATACTTACTAGAAAGGTCATACAATGCAAAACTATTAGCAGTAAAGAAGATTATAACCAATAAGGGAAAGAGAACAGCAGGAGTAGATGGAGAACTGTGCGAGTCAATCTAATGCAAAAGCAAGAAGTTCTTATAAGAGAACTCAATGCAATTATTCGTGGTTGGAGTAACTATCACAGAAATATATGTGCTAAAAGCACATTCCAGAGTACCGATTAGGTGATATTTAAGACTTTATGGCGATGGGTAAAACGTAGGCATCCAACGAAGAGTAAGGGTTGGAGAAAGAAAAGATATTTTACTCAAACAGCAACAGGAGATTGGATATTTGAAAGCAAAAAGAATAAAATGCTATTTGCTAGCGATACGAAGATAGTACGACATGTACTGATAAAATTTAAAGCAAATCCTTATATGCAGGAATTTGAAGAATATTATAGGATGCGAAAACGAGCTGTTTGTTGACTTATGATAAGGGTCAATTAATGACGACTTGAGCTGTATGAGGGGAAACTCTCAAGTACGGTTTTTAGGGGAGAAGGAGGGAGTAATCCCTCTGACTTACCCGACTAACCACTTTCGGTAAAAAGTTCAGTTGAATAAAAAGGAGGTAGATTGATGATTACAATTAAAAGAGCAACTGTTGAGGATGCTGAAGAAATCTTAGATGTAAAGATACGTGCATTTAAAGAAGAAGTTGAGTTATATGGATTTGGACCTCCCGGATACGACTTGTTAGAAAATATTACTAAGACTATAAGTCAATGCTTTTATTATAAGATAGTAGATGATAATAAGATAGTTGGAGGAATAGGTGTTTGGGATAAAGGAAATAGGTGTTATGGAATTGGTTCAGTTTTTATTGATTTGGCATATCAGAGCAAAGGTATTGGTTCGTTAGCAATGGAATGTATTGAAAAAAAATTTCCTGAAGCGAGTAAGTGGATATTGGAAACACCATATAAAAGTTATAGAAACCATTACTTTTATGAGAAGATGGGATTTATTAAGATTGGTGAATTTAAACCATATGTAGAACACGATAATTTTTACTTGTTTCAATATGAAAAGATATGTTAAACGAATACTATTATAGATAATATAAATTAAACAGGAGAGAATAAATATATGAAGCATGAATGGAAAAAACATGAGAAAGAATTGTATATGCCTAAAAATAAACCTGAAATTGTTACAATTCCAAAGCAGAAGTATTTTATGATCAGTGGTAAGGGAAATCCAAATACTGAAGAGTTTACGGACAAAATAGGGGTTTTATATTCATTAGCTTATGCTGTCAGAATGATGCCAAAACAAGGATTTACTCCAGAAGGATATTTCGAATATGTTGTATATCCACTTGAAGGTTTATGGAATTTGACTGATGAAGGTAAACAAGCTATGACCTTTAATAAAGATGAATTATTGTATAAAATAATGATAAGGCAGCCAAATTTTGTAACAAAAGAAATTTCGGATAAAGCCTTTGAATATGTTAAAAGAAAAAAGCCACATCCATTTCTTGATGAAGTGAAGTTTGGAGAATTAGAGGATGGACTTAGTGTTCAGATGATACATATAGGGTCATATGATAATGAACCAGAAAGTTTTACAAAAATGAAAGAATTCATTAGTAGTAATAATTTAGAGATTTTAACGTTAGAACATAGAGAAATTTATATATCTGATGCTAGAAAGACAGAAGAAAATAAGTTGAAAACAGTTCTTAGGTATAGAGTAAGACATAGAATATAATTTTTTATTGAAAAGCCCACGTCCGTGTGGACTTCTGAATCATAGGGAGACCAACTGCACTTAACAATGCATTGGTGTTCGCTACGCACATTTCCAAAGCTAAGATAAGAGCTATCTAAGCTTTGAAAATATCATCAATGCTAAAAGTTATGTGATATTACACACTATTTCATTAAAAAGATTTTAATTATTATGAGGTGAGAGTATGAAAAAGATAATTAAATTGTTTATGAATGTAAAAAAAGAGCAAGACTGGCTTTCTAAACAAAGTGGATGGAAGCTTGTTAATACAAACGGAATTCGCTATATCTTTGAGGAGTGTACTTGTAATTATAACTATGAATATATATTTTTTGGTAAGAGTAAAAAAGAATTGTACGATATAAGAAAACAGATCACAGATAATGAAGTTGAGTTTGTGTGTAATTCATCATCCTGGGCATTGTTTAGGAAAGATGTATCGAAGGGAGAAATTCATGTTTATACAGACAATTTTATACATTATAAAGTACTCATAAAAAAATATAAATCGTATATAGCTTTAGGCATATGTTATCTATGTTTGGGTTCTGCTCAATCTGCAGTAGCTTTAAATGTGGAGGGTTATTTCGGGTTGTCGTCAGCATTATTTTATTTAGGTAGTTCTGTCTTCTTCATAACTTCATCCTATATTAAACAGTTTTCAACCGAATATGATGATGGCTCATACGCTAACAGGATGAAAAGGGAGCAATAAAGGAAACTTTATTGCATACAAGATTATGGTAGAACCGAATTTTAGTTATTGGAGTTTTCCGTGCGTAACATCACATAACAATGCACTCAAGTTCGCTTTGGCTGCTTAGGGTAGTGAATTCTTAGAAGTTGAAGCCAAAGTACATTTCTCAGCCCAAGATAAGAGCTATCTAAGGCTTAGAAACGTCTTAAGTGCGAGGACGATATGCAATAATTCACTAGGTTTATACATGGACTAAAAATATACATTGAATGGGGTAATGATGATGAAACAAGGGGAAGATGATTTATTTGATGATTTTGAGAGTTGGGAAGCGGAGGATTATTTTTTAACCCATAAACAATACGATAAATTAATTGAACTAAGAGAGCAGTATGTAAAAAAAAATCCAGATGATATGCATGGAGTTCTTGGTTTATGTGAGGCATATTGCTTAAATGAAGAATACTTAAAAGCATTAAAAATATTGGAGAAAATATACAGAGAAGGTTTTGATGATTTTGCAGTACAATGCACGATATTAGAAACAATTTGGGGTTTAGGTAAAGATGAAAAAGAATTTGGATGGTATAAAGCCCCAAAGATATTTAACCTTGATGAACAAGTCAGCAATCATTGTTTTGAATTTCTAAAAGGAAAGAGAAAAGCCGTTTCAATTTGTAATCTATATTTAAGTTTTGATGGGGTTGGGTATACAAAATTTGATGAAGTGCAGTTATGTGAATTATTAGCTAATGATCCTAGGTTTTTACTAGAAAATGATGAACATCCTATGTCGGCAACAGTAAAGAGAAAGCCTATTAGATAAGAAGGCGTTGGTAAGTGCCGTGAATTACAGCATATAACAATGTGTTCAAGTTCGTGCGGTGGGTGAAGTCTCTAGAGTAGGAGCCGCACACACCCTAGACACTATAGAAAATTCAAATAGATAATTAAGATTTAACTTGAGGTGAATAAAATATGGGTTTTTCAATTGTAGGATTGTTTATTGCAGCTTCAATATATATACCAAATCTATTATTTATTATATTTAAGCCACAAAATGTACCTAAGGGATTAAAAGATGCTGGAATATTATATACAGCTTTAGAACGTATAGGTCAAGTAGGATCTTTAATAATATTAATAATTTCAAAGGATAACTACGAAGGTTTGAATATTAATATTATATTTATTTTGATGATACTTTGTATAATCTCCTATATTTTTTTATGGGTCAGATATATTATAAAAGGGCATAATTTTTTGTTATTATTTAAGCCTTTAGTACTTATACCAATACCGATGGCACTTTTTCCTGTATTTGCACTTGGGTTTGCATCATTATGGGGGACATCAATTTACTTAGGAGTTTTTGTTGTTTTATTTGCAAGCGGTCATTTCGTCAATAGCTGGCATACATATAGGTTTTTAAAAGTTGAGATTGATAAATAAATTTGAAGTAATCCAATATTATTATGGCTATAGGTATCTTTCCCATCTAATATGACATAACAATGTATCTCCATTCGCTATCTTTCTTTTAGACTTTTGGATACAAGGAGGAATGCTATTCTTAATTTCGATAATTTTTACAAACAAACTAAATACTTCAAAGTTATTAAAGATAGTTCTAAGGATTGTATATAGGTGAACCTTATGATGAACCAGATGTGCAATGGATTAGCAATCAAACTATTAAAATTGGTAATATAGAGATAGACTTAAGAAAATAAACGTTCGATAATAATGCATCTCTGTTCATTATGGGCAACCAGCGTGCCTACCGTGACTCTGCTATTCTCGACACATAAACTTTTATGTATTTTAAAATGAAAAATATGGTATAATTAATAATAATTATTTTGAATGAGGTTGATACCCTGGGATATGCTAAATTAGATGCAATAGAAACTTTGAGTAGATTACCTGATGAAGCTTCTTGGGAAGAAATAATGTATGAACTTTATGTGACTAAAAAAGTAAATCAAGCAAGAGAACAAGTTGCTCAAGGAGGATTTGTTTTACATGGAAGAAAACTATTAGACGACAGAGAGTAGATGACCTTATAGAGATAGAACTATAGGTCATTTTTTTTGGCAAACAGTCGAGCACCAGATAACAATGTATTTAGGTGCGTGCTGTGTTTTTTTGAAAAATTTTATATTAAATATAAAGAGGTGTTAAAGTGGATATTTTGGAAACTAATAGATTATTTTTAAGGCAGTTTAAACCTGATGATTGGGAAGATTTATATGAATATCTATCATTAGAAGAAGTTGTAAAATATGAACCATATGATATTAAAGGTAAGGAAGAGTGTAGGGAGGAAGCATATAAGCGCTCCAAAAATGCAGCGTTTTGGGCGGTATGCCTCAAGAATAACAAGAAATTAATAGGTAATGTTTATTTTCAACAACAAGAACCAGTAGATTTTATGACTTGGGAATTAGGATACGTTTTTAATCCTCAATACCATGGCAAAGGGTATGCTACAGAAGCGTCAGAAAAGATACTGGAATATGGATTTAAGAAACTTGGTGCCCATAGAATAACAGCAGGGTGTAATCCAGATAATACCTCATCATGGAGATTACTGGAGAGATTAATGATGAGAAGAGAGGGGCATTTTATAAAACCAATATTTTTCAAGAGAGATGCTAATGGACAACCTATTTGGCGTGATGCATATAAATATGCTATTTTAAAGGAAGAATGGTTTGAAAGGAACAAATAGTTATTGTGTATGTAGTATCTTTCAAAAAGTTAACAGCTATTGGTAGTTTCTGCATGCACCATCATTTATTATACAAGAGGAGATGTTATGAGAAAACTTATTTTAGTTGAAGGTTTACCGGGTACGGGAAAGACCACGATATCAAGAAAAATTTCAGAATATATTTCTACAATTGGAGAAGCCCATTTGTATCAAGAAGGAGATGGACATCCGGCAGACCTTGCTTGGTGTGCTTGTATTCCATTGGAACAAGTAGATGCCATTATGAAAAAATATCCAGTCTATAAAGTACAGATGGAAGAATATATGTACATTGAGGATGGATACGCGGTTGTTCCGTATACGCAGTTTCCTATTGAAGACAAGTCTTTTTTTCAGCTTATGGAAAGCTATGAGGTATATGATAATAGGGTCGAATTTGAAACCTTTACTGATCTACATATAAAAAAATGGGATAGATTTGGTAAACAGGCATTAAAAGATGAAGGGGTAAATGTATTTGAATGTGCTTTTCTACAAAATCACATCAACGAACTGCTTTTATTTCACTGTATGTCGGAAGAGCACATTAAGAATTATTTACTGAACCTAATTACAACAGTAAACAAATTGGAGCCTATTCTTATTTATCTGAACCAGCCCAATGTATATGAAACAATTGAAAAAGCATCAGAGTTACGTGTGAATGAAGATGGTAAGAAAGTTTGGATGGAGGGAGTAGTTACTTATATTCAAGAGAGTCCATTTGGATTAGCCCATTCGTTAAGTGGATTTGAAGGAATGGTAACCTATTTCGAATATAGAAAGAAAATTGAATTGAGTATTATTTCTAAACTACCTATTGATGTATATATAATTGATAATCAAAATTATGACTGGGTAAAAACATGGAAAGAAATTCAGAGGGTAGTTGATTTACATATAGAAAAGAGTATTTGAGCTGAAATTACAGGCGGGCATATTGAACAAGGGGAATTGCCATATAAAGCAGCAAAAAGAGAATTGCAAGAAGAAACAGGAGCAATTATATTTCAAATAAGGATTTAAATAGCACATTCCTCAGCCTAAGATAAGAGCTATAGAAAGGAAGGGAAAGAAATACAGAAACTTATAATGATAACAGGTGAAGCATGGTCAGGAAAAACAACATGTGCAAGGTTACTATATGAGCAGCTAAATAACTCAGCGTGGTTAGATGGTGATGATGTATGGAGGGTTAATCCGTTTTCATGCGAAGATACACGGTTAAGGAACAGTGATTATAATATGGCGTTTGTAATTGATAATTATCTAAAATCTAAATTTGATTATATCGTATTTTCATCAATAGTTTTGTGCGATAAAGAGATATTAGCTAGGATATTAGAATTAATTACGTACAAAGAATTTGAATTAGTTTTTATAACATTATATGCCACAAAAAATGTTCTGGGAGAGAGAGCAAAAATACGTGATAATAATATCAATCCAGAGTTTCGTCTATTAGATCAATCACTTGAACAATCACTAGAACGTAAATCACATTTAATTGATACTTCAAATAAAGAACCAAGAAAAGTCGTTAATATAATTTTAAAATTATTATTATAAACAATAGTAATCTAGGTACATTATTTTTGTACAGAGAAACCTGATATGGAGATTATTTATA
Source organism: uncultured Clostridia bacterium (assembly GCA_937921505.1). Lineage (GTDB taxonomy): Bacteria > Bacillota > Clostridia > Lachnospirales > Cellulosilyticaceae > FMMP01. The sequence continues at coordinate 10,584 of CAKZUB010000119.1, forward strand.
ATCTTAAAGAAAATTAAAGTAATTCCTTGACTTTGACATCGTGTCGCCCTTTATGCTTAAATCAGAAAGGAGATGAGGATATAATAAATGATGACTATCAGCGAGGTGTCTAAAAATTTTAATGTTTCAACACGAATACTTAGGTATTACGAGCAAATTGGTCTTTTGTCCAGTCAGCGTAAAGAAGATTACGCATATCGTATTTATGATGAAAATGCTATAAGACGTCTGCAGCAGATTATAGCACTGCGAAAATTGCGTATACCATTAAAACAGATTGCATTGATTTTTGATGATGCCAAACAAACTCAAATAGTGGAGATATTTACAGGAAACATTATCGAGATTGATCATGAAATCACAGCACTGAATACAATTCGCGATGTATTACGGATTTTTGTATCACGTTTGAATAAAAGTGTTCAAGCTAACATCAAGATCAACTTATTACATGACGCGGATATTATTAAAGTCATTGAATCGCTCAGCCTTTCAAGGATTAATTTTAAGGAGGAAAGGTCAATGTATGAAATTAACAAAGCAAGTGAAATTATAGGGAAATTAAAAGCAAAGGATGTGCGTATCATTGTATTGCCGCCGTGTACGGTTGCTTCATATCACTTTATTGGAGAAAACCCTGAAGAAACAGTAGGAGACGTAATGGATAAATTTATCCGCGAGAGTAAGCTATATGAAATTAAGCCTGATGCGAGGATGTTTGGATTTAATCATCCTAATCCTTCAGCGAATAAACCGTACCACGGATATGAGGATTGGGTTACCATACCCGAAGATATGGAAGTGCCTGTTCCTCTTACAAAGAAAAGGTTTGAAGGTGGGATATATGCTGCACACACCATTATGTTCGGTGATTTCCACGAGTGGGAGTTTTTACATGAGTGGGCTAATAACAACGAAAAATATGCCCCTAATTATAGTGAGCAAGGTGCAGAAATTATGAGTGGTTGCCTTGAAGAACATTTAAATTGGGTATATGCTTCTCATATGGGATGGCCAGAAAATGGTATTGACGGACAACTTGATTTACTATTACCTATTAAATTAAAATAATAAATCTCTCAAAATAAGAATAATTTTAATATTCTAGGTGTGCTTTGCATGAAAAGACTGAAAAGCACACCTAAGACCTTAAGCGACGTTGCACTAAGGGTCTTGGCGACTGGAGTACTGAACGTTAGGTGACATTGTTGCTGGTGAAAAAGGAGAAAAATTATGAGCATAAGAAATGATAAGATTGTAGAGTGGGTAGTTAATAGAATAAAAAGTGAATATATAGATGATATAAGTCTGTTGGTAATTTATGGATCTTATATTAATGGAACAGCTAACCATTTATCAGATGTAGATTTTTATTTTATTCCAAAAACAGAACGAGCTTATGAGTTGTGTAAAACTTTTATTGTTGAAGGAGTTGGATTTGACTTATTTCCAATGTCATGGGAAAGAGTTGAAGGACTAGCAGAATTCAATGAATGTCTAACACCACTATTAGCTAATGTCAAGGTTGGCTACTCAAGATCAGAAGAAGATATTAAAAGATTCACTGATTTACAAGAGAAACTGAAGAAAAATCTGATGAATAATAGATTTATGTTAGAAAAAGCTACTAATAATCTTGAAAAGGCGATGATTAGCTATACAAAGATGTTATTTCAAGAAGATTTATGTGCAATAAGAACCTTGTCAGGACATGTGTTGATGTCATTAGCTGATAGTGTTGCATATGCCAATCAAACATATTTTAGCAAAGGATTAAAGAAACAGCTAGAAGATTTAATTAACATGAAGAAAGTTCCAACCAATTACTTATCTCTTTATGAATCAATTATTAAAGCAAACTCTTCAAAAGAAATTAAACAATATTGTAACGAGATAATCAAACAAACAGAAAAATTTCTAAATAATGAGAATAAGTCTAACATAGGTAAAAATGAAGGTAATTATGAAGAGTTAGCTGCAATATATGAAGAGTTAGTTTCAACATGGAATAAAATAATAATATGTTGTGATAGTGGTAATTATCAATTAGCATATATCTCAGGAGTTAATTTACAAAGTACATTAGATTGGACAACATTAGAATATGGACTTAATACATATGATTTGATGAGCTCATATGATGTAAAAAATCTTCAACGGTTTAAGTTGAGAGCTATAGAAATACAAAAAGAGTTTGTTGAGTTAATAGAACAGAACAATGTAAAAATCAAAGAATATAGTACAATTGAAGATTTTATAAAAGCTAATTAATAATATTAAATATTTAATTACAAACTACTTATATTTAAATAATAGGAAGGTTTAAAGAGGAGGCATAGTATGTTGATTGAGAAAGAATTAGTTTTTAAAAATAGCTTACGTGGAAAAACTGTACTTTTAACAGGTGCTGGTGGTGGTATCGGATTTGAAGCTGCGAAGATGTTTGCACACATGGGAGCAAGAATAATTATTGCTGAAATAGATAGAATCAAGGGTATACAGGCAGAGCAATATATTAATAAATTGTATTGCGAAAAGTTAGCTAAGTTCTATGAGATTGACCTATCTGATAAGTTGCAAATTAATAAAATCTCAGAATATATTTTTAAAAATTACGGATGCCCGGACATTATTTTTAATAATGCTACAATTACCAAAATAGGAGCAGTAGATGAGGTTAGTTCTGATTTTTGGGATAAGAGCTATGCGGTAAATTTTAGAGCTCCATTGATTTTTACACAAAAGTTTCTTCCAAAAATGAAGGAACAAAATAATGGGATTATTGTATTCGTATCATCTTCAGGAGCTTCACCATTTATGGGAGCTTATGAAGTATTTAAAACAGCACAAGTAGAATTGTGCAATACATTAGCAATGGAGCTTGAGGGAACGAATGTATATACTTATACGATTGGACCCGGTTTAGTAAAAACAAAAACTGCAATGGATGCTATTAAAATTGTCGCTTCTAAAATGGGAATGTCTACAGAAGAGTTTTATAATATGAATAGTACACATATTTTAGATGTAGAAAGTGCAGGTGTTGGGTTTGCATTATCCACCAAGAATGCTAATGCCTACAATGGACAGGAAATTGGATCAATTCAGGTATTAATGGATTTTCAATTGATTGGAGACGACAAGAAAAATACAGCTATGGTTTCATTAAATGAAAGTGCAAGTAAAGAGGTTCTATTATATATGGGGAAAATATTTTCAACTTTTACAGAACAATACCATGGTTGGAAGTCAATGAATATTTTTGAAAAGCAATGGGTCTTACGAGATTTTAAAAAATATATGGCATTATCGGCCGAGCAAGCATTAGAAAAGTTGAAGCTATTGGATAATGAAGTTCACAATGGAAATTATCAAATAATATATGATGAAAAAGCCTTTTTTGAAAAACTGAAAGAATACTGGAAGCACCAATTAAAATTATTGCAGAGTTATGAAAAGAATAAAAGTAAATTGGAAGAAAGCACTCTTTTTATTAAAAGTTGGATAGTAGATATAGAAACAATTTTTGAGAGACTACATTCACGAGAGATGTGTTGATATGTTGATTGGAAATATAAAAATTGTGAGGTATTTAATGGATAATAAAGAGCTAGTCGAATTTAAAAGAGAAGTTTATAAAGATTTTAATTAGATTTATCAAGGAGGATTATAGTGGCAAAATATGAAAAAACAATGACAGGTAAGTTTGAGGAAGTGCTTAAGCAGTTAGAAAATGATATTAGTAATAGTGGTATGACTATGAATTTGGTAGATAAAAGTGATTATAGTTGTGAAGATATTAAAATTGCACTCCGAGTATATGATAAATATTTTATGCGAAACGGAAGTAGAGCAAGCTTAAGTTTGACTATAGTTGGTAATGGGATGGATATTTTTATTTCAGCAATTGGTGCTGGTGGAGGACAAGGAATTATTTTTAACTTCAGCCTAGGGGCCGAAGATAACATGGTAGGGATAGTAAGAGAAAGCATAAATCGAATAAAGTAAGACTTAATTGAAATTACTTATTCAGATAGGGGAGGGGACAATAATGAAGACAATTTTATTAATATACAAGTCAAATACGGGATTTACAAAGAAATATGTTCAGTGGATACAAGAAGAATTAAACTGTACTACTATTGAACTAAAAGATGCAAGTATTTCTGAAGTTGCTAAATATGACATAGTAATCTTTGGAGGTGGGATACACGCCAACAAGATTAATGGCATGAAGTTCATAAAAAGCAACCTTGGGCTATTTAAAAGTAAACACCTAATTATATTTGCAACAGGTGCTACTCCTGCTTCTGCTGTTGAAGAAGTGAAACGATTTGAACAAGAAAATATTCCAAATGAATCTAATATACCCTTTTTCTATTTTCCAAGTGGTATGAATTATGAAGATATGAGAATTAATGATAAAATGATAATGAACTGTCTTAAGTTTGTATTAAGAGTAAAGAAAAATAAGAATTCAGCTGAACAAGGAACAATGGGAGCAATTAGTAATTCATATGATAATTCAAAACAAATACTTATTAAACCGTTGATAAACTATGTAAGAGGGTTATTAGCATAATTTTTTACATGTAATTGATTAAACTCATATAGTTTAGAATACATAGAAGTTTAAAGTAAAGATATGCGTGATGATGATAAAAACTAAAAAGAATCAAAAAGCTTTAAGATGAAAAATGCAAAAGGAGTATGCCTATGAAGAGTATACGATATAGAGAGATTAAGAATAATGAGATCAAAAAAATAAATGAAATAAATCCATCACAATTCATTGGCAAAGCCTGGAGAGAAGTTGATGGAGTGAGGCAGTTAGTAGAAATTAATTATCATGATTTAGATTGGCCGAATGGCTATGATTATCACTACAATAATTTAAGAAAGACTATTGAAGAAGATGGATGTGCAATAGGTGCTTTTGATCAGGCGGATCGGTTACTAGGATTTGTAACAGTAAATCGGAATTTTTTTGGTAATGAATTTAACTATGTATTACTAGATCAATTATTTATAACTCTAGAACACAGAAACAAAGGAATCGGAAAACGTTTATTTATGTTAGCAACAGAAAGAGCAAGAGAGTGGAAGGCGGATAAATTTTATATTTGTGCGGGTTCAGCGGAGGAGACAATAGCTTTTTACTTTGCTATTGGATGCAAAGAAGCAATTGAAATAAATAAGGCGTTGTACGAAAGCGATCAAAGAGATTTTCAATTGGAATATGTACTGTAAAATCGATGCAAGGTACATTTTTATAAATGAGGTAAATGAATATGATATATGAATATGAAAACAAGTTTAATAAAGAACTAAGAGTTGATTGTGAAAAATGTTTTGGTCTTTGTTGTGTAGCATTATATTTTTCAGCCTCCGAAGGCTTTCCAGTAAATAAAGACGCCGGCAAGCCTTGCATAAACTTACAATCAGACTTTACCTGCTCTATTCACGAAAGTCTTACGAATAAGGGGCTTAAGGGGTGTACCGCTTATGATTGTTTTGGTGCTGGTCAAAAGGTAGCACAGGTTACTTATAATGGACATGACTGGAGACAAGCCCCAGAGTCTGCAAAACAGATGTTTGAAGCTTTCCTAATTATGAGGCAACTTCATGAAATGATATGGTATCTTACTCAAGCATTTATTCTGCAAACGGATCAAGGTATTAGAGAAGATATAAGTTCACTGCTAGATAGTACCGAACGCCTTACCCTCCTAGATGTTGATTCTCTATTAGCGCTAGATGTGACAATTCATCGCACAAAAGTTAACATATTACTTAAAAATACCAGCGAGTGGGTACGTGCTAAAATGCACAGTAAGAAGAACACTTCTTTAAAAAATCGGAATAGTAACTCTCAGCGATTAGATTATTTTGGAGCAGACCTTAGAAAAATTAATCTTAAAGGAGCAGACTTGAGGGGAGCGTGCCTTATTGCAGCAAACCTTAGAGGAGTGGATTTAAGTGGAGCTGACCTCATCGGAGCTGATTTAAGAGATGCTGATATTAGAGATGCTGACCTAAGAGGCAGCATCTTCCTTACCCAAGCACAGCTCAACACTACTAAGGGTAATTCTCATACAAAGCTTCCCGTGATGCTAGTTCGTCCAACTTATTGGTCGAAGTAATTAATCTCGGTATTTTGAACACGGAACGTTAGGGGACATTAGGTACTAGTTTAAAAGAGAGGTAAATATGAAAATATTAATTTTATATCATTCAGGTGTTGGTAATACAAAATTGGTTGCAGAAGTATTAAACAATAAGCTAAAAGAGTCATTTGAAACAAAAGTAATAGCAGTTGAAGAACTATCAAATGAATTTGTTATTGATAATTATGATGGATATATTATTGGTTTTCCTACGTATCATACACATCCATCAGAGAGTATTATAAAATTTATAGACAATGCTAGCTCAATAGACAAAAAGATGCCAGCGTATATTTATACAACATGTGGTTGGTATTCTGGTAATGCATTAAGAATTTTTGCTAAAAAATGTATCAGAAAAAATATCATTCCTGTTTCATATAGAACTTTTAGGTGTGCTGCTACAGATGGGGTCTTACTTTTTCCATTTATAGATATATTGTTTACATTTGAAAAAGACTTAGTACAGAAAATCGAACGAGAAGCAGAAAAAGTCAAAAAAGAATTTATTTGTAAATCCCATAGCTACGATGTTCCCAGATTTAAATTGTATAGTATTCTAAATTTTCCTAACAAGATGATAGGACAATGGATTACCTTAAAAATATTTTTACATAAAAAAAACTGTATAAGGTGTGGTAAATGCATAAAAAATTGCAATATGAATGCTATGAAACTTGGAAAGGGAAATTTTCCTTTATTTGATAAGGCTAATTGCGAAAAATGCTACAGATGTATTCATCACTGCCCTCATAAAGCATTATCTTTAAGTAAGAGAAAAGTTCCTCAAAGACAATTAAGTGAGGATTTTTTTGACCTAAATAAAAGGTAAGTAGATTTACTAAATGTTTTTGAGTGAGTTGATTCCATTTGATATAAAGTAAATAAATGAGAGGGTGTTATTTGAGTGATCGAAAATTTAAACAGAACCCACGAAATTGTGAATTATCATGGAGATTTTAAGATTCGAATCTTTCCAAATAAGGAATATGAGGATTATCCCCAACACTGGCATACTGATATCGAAATCATCATGCCTATTGAAAATAGTTTTAAGGTCATTATAGATGAAGTGACATATAATCTGGATGTAGAAGATATCATCATTATACCGCCAGGTGAATTGCACCAGTTATATGCACCGCCCACAGGATATCGCATTATACTACAGTTTGACTGTAGTTTGCTGTATAGTCTAAATGGTTTCAATTCAGCATTTCACATGTTTCGTCCTTGCGTATTTATTACACCTTCTTTAATGCCTGATATACATAAAGAGCTTTCATCTCTTATTCTAGATATTAATTCAGAATACTTTTCAACTCTGCTATTTAGAGAAGCTTCTGTTTATTCCATGATCATACGTTTTTTTGCCACATTAGGAAGGAATTACATCAACAAGAATGATAAATTTTTAAATATAAAAAAACAAAAGCAGCATGAATACATAGAGGTAATTTTAAGTGCATGCAACTATATTAATGAGTATTGTACCGAAAATATCAAGATGGATGACATTGCAATAATCGCTGGTTTCAGTAAATATCATTTTGCACGTATTTTTAAGCAGGTTATGACGGTATCTTGCTATGATTATTTAATTAACTGTAGAATCATGCATGCTAGGAAGTTATTGATCGAACCAGATTTATCTATAATGCAAGTTGCTATGAAATCCGGCTTTAGCAGTCTAGCTACATTTAACCGAGTATTTAAAGCTAAAAATCGCTGTACACCCAAAGAATATAGGTCTATTTACGTTATTTAATCTAATAGGTCTAACCCATATTTTTTTGGATAGCATGTTGTAAACTCTAACACAGTATTGCACCCTATTCTCATGAGAGTTTGTTTGTGAGTGGGGCAATATAATAGTGTTGGAGTTTTTTTGTTAGAATAGCATCTATTTTACTAGAAAAACTGAGTGTTATTAAATATTACCAGTATTTATAGCTACATAATGAGTATACATCTAATAAGTGACAATGGTTGCATGTGTGTGACTTTATAAATCGTATATTTTACACAAATAAATTGATAGAAAATAAGCAATATTTGAATATAAGTTAGCAAAATACAAGGAGCTTGTTAGGAAGATATCCTATATAATTCTAATGTGATCGTTAAATGATTTACATTATTGGAGGAGGGATTTCATGAAACGTATTTTTACACTTTTTCTCGCTAGCGTACTACTTATGTCCATGACATTAACAGGATGTGCTAACACTAATGACACTCAAAAGAGCTCAAGTGACAATGTTGCTAAAGAGAGCTCAAGCACAGGTGCTTCAAGCACAGAAACTGTAAAGGAAGTTACTAATGATCCAAATGTCAAAGTTATCAATGTTTGGAGTTTCACAGACGAAGTGCCTAAAATGATTGAGAAATTTAAGGAACTTAACCCAGATTTTCCTTATGAAATCAAAACCACCATTATCGCTACTACAGATGGGGCGTACCAACCTGCTCTAGATCAGGCACTTGTAGGTGGTGGTGCAGATGCGCCTGATATATTCTGCGCAGAAGCTTCATTCATACTTAAATATACACAAGGGGATGCCTATAAGTATGCTGCTGCCTATAAGGATCTCGGTATTGAAGTAGATAGACTCTTAAAAGAGGCTGAAATTGCTCAATATACAGTCGACATCGGAACAAATCCTGATGGGAAGCTTGTCGGTCTTGGTTATCAAGCTACCGGTGGTGCATTCATCTATCGCAGGTCCATCGCAAAAGAGATCTGGGGCACAGACGATCCTGCTGTAATCAAAGATAAAATTGGTCTTGGATGGGATAAGTTCTACCAAGCAGCTGCTGATTTAAAGGCAAAGGGTTATGGTATCGTATCCGCAGATGGGGACATGTGGCATGCGGTTGAAAACAGCTCAGAAAAGGGTTGGATTGTAGATGGCAAACTCAATATTGACCCTAAACGCGAAGCATTCTTAGATTTTTCTAAAGAACTTAAAGATAAAGGTTATCACAATGATACACAAGACTGGCAAGATGCTTGGTTCGCTGATATGAAAGATGCCGGTGCTAAAAAAATCTTCGGTTACTTTGGTCCTGCATGGCTCATTAACTACGTTATGGCAGGCAACTCTGGCGGCTCAAAACCTGGTGAAGGTACATATGGTGACTGGGCAGTTTGTGAACCTCCAGTTGGCTTCTTCTGGGGCGGCACATGGGTTCTTGCTAATAAAGATACCAAAATTCCACAAGCTGTAGGTGACATAATTGAATGGATTACACTCGATAGTTCAGAAAAAGGACTTCAGTATGCTTGGGCGAATGGTACTCTAAACGGACCTGGTGGTACAAAAGATACAGTTGCTTCTGGTGCGGTTATGAAGAAGTCCGATGGCACGCTAGACTTCTTGGGAGGACAGAATATGTTTGACGTATTCGTTCCTGCGGGTGAATTCGCAAATGGTAAGAACTTGACACAGTATGATGAAACAATCAACAACACTTGGCGTGCTCAGGTACGTGAGTACACGGCTGGCAACAAGAGTCGTGAACAGGCTATAGCCGACTTTAAGCAGCAGGTTGCTGATAATCTTGATATTATTGTAGAATAGTTTAGCTCATAATAAGGGGCAGAAGGATAGTTTTCTGAAGCCCCTTAAAATATATCATAAAATCTTAAATTTTACTGGAGGTGAATGTTTATGCGACGCAAGGGCGTTAACTACGCTAAGTACGGGTACATATTTTCGCTGCCTTTTGTGCTTGTATTCCTATTTTTTTCACTATATCCCACAATTTATACAGCTGTGATAGGCTTTACTGACTTAAAAGGTATGGGTGTAAGGGATTTTAAGTTCTTAGTAAATCCGTTTCAGAATTTCCAATTAATACTAAGCAACCCATCTTTTCAGCTATCATTAAAGAATACTGCACTGATTTGGATACTTAACTTCATTCCACAAATACTGCTCGCGCTACTGCTCACAGCGTGGTTCACCAGTCATCGCCACAAAATAAAGGGTCAAGGCGTGTTCAAAGTTCTGATGTATATGCCAAATATAATAACAGCTGCAACTATAGCTATACTATTTAACTCTCTCTTCGGATATCCTATGGGGCCCGTTAATGACTTGTTTAAAATATTTGGATTATCTGAAACACCCATAAACTTTCTTGTCCAGAAATCGACGGCTAGAGGAATTGTAGCATTCATCCAGTTCTGGATGTGGTATGGATATACAATGTTAATACTTATATCAGGTGTATTAGGGTTAAATCCCGAACTTTTTGAGGCGGCGGAGATTGACGGTGCATCAGGTATACAAACTTTCTTTTATATAACGCTCCCGAACTTGAGGACTATACTGCTTTTTACACTCATTACAAGTATGATCGGTGGTTTACAGATGTTCGATATTCCAAGGTTGTTCCTCCTTGGTGGTCCAGACAACGCTACGCTTACAACAAGCGTGTTCATTTATAATCAGGCGTTTAGCGGAAGCTACATGTATAACCGTGCAGCGGCTGCAAGTATGATTATGTTTCTTATTATATCAATACTTTCAGCTATAATCTTTTATATTATGCGCGATAAATACGAGGCAAAGGCTAATAAAGTGAAGAAGAATCAAATAAAGTTACTTAGAAAAGCCGAAAAGGACTCAAGGAGGGTGGAAGTATGAAGCTAAATAAGAACATACCTCATCTCTTATTGAAAATAGTTATTTACACAGTCTGCATTTTCCTCACGCTTTTAAGTATAATACCGTTTTGGATTATGTTTATGAATGCTACGCGCGGAACATTCGAGATTCAACAGAGTGCTATATCGCTATTACCTTCAAATCATCTACTAAGCAATGCACAAATACTACTTGGTAAAAGCTTTAACCCGTTAAGGGGTTTCATTAACTCGATGATAATTTCAGGAGGGGTAACGGCTTGTGCAGTGTACTTCTCGTCGCTCACTGCATATGCTTTAGTAGTGTACAGCTGGAGATGGCGCCAACCGTTCTTTACATTTATAATGGCGATAATGATGATTCCAGCACAGGTAACAAGTATTGGATTTTACCAGTTTATGTATAGTATCAATATGACGAATAAATTTTTACCGCTAATACTGCCTGCAATAGCTGCACCAGCAACGGTATTCTATATGCGACAGTACTTACTCTCTACACTATCACTTGATATTATAAATTCGGCGCGAATAGATGGTGCTGGTGAGTTTCGTATATTTAATAGTATCATGATACCGATGATGAAACCCGCTATTGCGACGCAGGCAATTTTTGCCTTTGTATCAAGTTGGAATAACCTATTTATGCCGTTAATCTTGCTTACTAATAGTGAAAAATATACAATGCCGATAATGGTAAGTCTACTGAGGGGTGATATTTATAAGACAGAGTATGGCTCAGTGTATTTAGGCCTGTCGCTGACGGTATTACCATTATTTATAGTATATTTCTTGTTGTCAAAGTATATAATAGCGGGCGTTGCATTAGGAGGGGTAAAGGAATAAATTGGCTTGAAACTCATCTGGTTTATTTGGTTTTGGAGATGTAATAGCCTATTATAAGATAAGTAGAACACCCCACACCTCTCGCTTATGTGATGTGTCCCAGGGGTTTTTTTAAATTAAAAGCACTTATTAGAGAACGCTAAGTGTTAGATATGTTTTTGTGTAACTTAGAGCATGCATAGATCAATAGGTAGAGGTAGATGCAGTAAAAAGGCTAATGTGAGAGAGGGGTTATTATGAGAGATAGAAAAGAAGCTGAAGAAAAAGCAAAAAAATTGGTAGGCCAAATGACTTTAGAAGAGAAGGCTTCTCAGCTAAAGTATGATGCACCAGCTATTCGTTCACTTAATGTACCTGCATATAATTGGTGGAATGAGGGACTACACGGCGTAGCCAGGGCAGGAACAGCAACAATGTTTCCACAAGCCATTGGACTTGCAGCGATGTTTGATGAGGAACTCCTTTCGCAAGTGGCAGATGTAGTTGCAACAGAAGCAAGAGGGAAATATAATGCATACGCTAGAGAAGACGATAGAGACATTTATAAGGGCTTAACTTTATGGTCACCAAATGTAAATATTTTTAGAGATCCTAGATGGGGTAGAGGTCATGAGACCTATGGAGAGGACCCATATCTTACAAGTCGTTTAGGGGTAGCATTTATAAACGGACTGCAAGGAAAAGGAAAATACCTTAAAACGGCAGCTTGCGCTAAGCACTATGCAGTACACTCAGGACCTGAGGCCATAAGGCACGCATTTAATGCACAAGTAACACAAAAAGATTTGTGGGAAACCTACCTTCCGGCTTTTGAAGCATGTGTTAAAGAGGCAAAGGTTGAGGCTGTTATGGGAGCTTATAATCGTACCAATGATGAGCCTTGCTGTGGAAGCAACACTTTAATAAAAGAAATTTTAAGAAACAAATGGCATCATCAAGGACATTTTGTTTCTGATTGTTGGGCGATTAAAGATTTCCATGAGCATCACAGAGTAACCAGCACTGCGGTAGAATCTGCAAGTTTAGCTATCAATGCAGGCTGTGACTTGAATTGTGGGAATACATACTTAAATATATTAAGAGCACATCAACAAGGATTAGTATCAGAAGAGACTATTACTCAGTCAGCAGAGAGGCTTTTTACAACAAGATACTTACTCGGATTATTTGATGAAAATGAGTATGACCAAATTCCTTATAATGTAGTAGAATGTAAAAAGCATAGAACACTTGCAAAAACTGCAGCTGAAAAGTCTATTATACTCTTAAAGAATGATGGTATCTTACCACTTAGTCAAAAACTAAAAGCTATTGGGGTGATAGGGCCTAATGCAAACAGTAGAGCAGCGCTCATTGGAAACTACCATGGTACATCCTCAAGATACATTACTGTATTAGAAGGCATACAAAATTCAGTAGAAGAAGAGGTTACTGTTTATTATTCAGAAGGCAGTCACTTATTTAAAGAGAAAGTTGAAAATTTAGCTTGGCCAAATGACCGCATTTCAGAAGCTGTTATTGTAGCAAAAAATAGTGATGTTGTCATATTATGCCTTGGTTTAGATGGAACTTTAGAAGGTGAAGAGGGCGATACTGGTAATAGTTATGCTTCGGGTGATAAGGTTGATTTAAGTTTACCCAAAGTACAAGAACAGCTGCTTAGGAAGGTTGTAGAAGTAGGTAAACCGACTATTCTTTGTCTTATGGCGGGAAGTGCAATCGATCTTTCGTTTGCAAAAGAAAATGTAAATGCTATCTTGCAATTAGGCTACCCAGGTGCAGAAGGGGGCAGTGCAGCTGCAAATATTATATTTGGCAAGGTTTCACCTTCCGGGAAGCTGCCTATTACGTTTTATAATAGTTTGGAGAATTTTCCAGCATTTGAGGATTATGCTATGAAAGGAAGAACCTATCGTTATATAGAAGAAAAAGCACAGTACCCTTTTGGATATGGCCTAACCTATAGTAAGGTACAACTATCTGATGCAAATGTAATAGTTCCTGAACTTATAGGAAAGAATGAGGATGAAATAAGCGCGGAAAATATTCAGGTATCTGTGACGATCTCTAATATTGGAGAATTTGATACAGATGAAGTCATTCAATTATATGTAAAGGATTGTAAATCTAAATATGCAGTAAGAAATTATAATTTATGTGGTTTTAAACGCATCTTATTACCAAAGGGAACGACAAAAAGGGTTGAACTGATATTTTCTTGTAAATCATTATTGGCTGTTAATGACGAAGGTATTCGTATTCTAGATAGCAATGAATTTATAGTGTATATTGGAATAAGTCAGCCTGATGAAGAAAGTGTAACGCTTTGCAACATGAAACCAATTGCAATACCAATTGTTTTTAAATAAAAGTTACTTGACTATTTTTTATTTCTACAATACGCTAATTAGATAGATCTTCTCTTAATTATAAGAGAGCGTTATTTGATATAGACGACTGGTAGTATGTCAAGATGAATTTCAAATAAAATTGGAAATTATTTAACCAGGAGTCCTAAAAAAAGGCACACTAAATAAACCTCGAATAATTACCATTTTTTTACTGGGAATTATAAGTGGAGTTTCAAG
>CAKZUB010000120.1 GCA_937921505.1 uncultured Clostridia bacterium
CAAAGAATAGCTATGAAGTTTTGCGGTTACTGAAGTTGTTCTACTCATAAATATCATCTCCTAATGTCTTTTTCTTAGGATATGAAAAACCAATTAAAATATACAGGTATATTAAGCTATTTAAAACGGTTTATCTATAACATCTTCTTTTTTGTCATCTGAGCAGCAGCCGTGCCCTTTTTGGTTCTTAAACAGGGTAAACATCATCACAACCATCATAATTGGGCAAATCAGAGAGGACATCCCAACTATTAGTGTATTAGCACCTAAATTATTAAGCTGTAATAGTGGGAGAAGAGCTACTATTAATATAGGAAGCAGGCAACAAGCACCCATCATGCCTATATATTTTAAAGGGCCACGCACCTTCAATTTTTTAGGTTGTTCTTGGTTATTATTTTTATTTGAATACATATTAATACCTCCTATCTTTTCCAACGTGCAAAGACTGGCTCAAATGGAACGAGTGCATCTGCCGTAATGAGTATTTCTTCAGAGCTTTCTGTTTTAAGATCTTTTGTTATTGGAATAGGGTTACAGCCACCTTTGATAAGCTCAATCTGATCGACTGTAAATTGATTGCCACAATTTTTACATACTAACACATCACCTTTTTGTTCATAATATCCTCTGCCAGATTTATAGCAGACTTGACATGTGTTAAGCGCTGTTCGAACACTGCCGTCAGATGCCTTTATGGCTATGATTTCCATATAAGTATCATTGGACTTATATGGATAAAATGTTGCTTGTTCTGTAATATCGGATTTAAGAATAGTTAAGTCTCCGCTAGCTGCTACGATGTTGTCAGTAGATGGACTAGCTTGTGATTTGTTCCCGTTATTATAGAGTGCGAATACTACGACTAGCAAAACAGCACTTACTATAAAAAGGATTTTCTTATTAACGTTATCTTTAGAAGTTTTATTACTTTGGTTTTTATTCATGGTAAGATCTCCTTTAGATGAATAGTATAGTTGGAGTATATCAAGTCTTTATGGATTTTTCATGGATTAAGGAGAGTTACTATTTTTATTATTTTAAAGAACTAACAATTTTGATGATTTCATCTTTTGAAAGATTACCTCCAAGTGAAAAAAAGAAAGCATTATCTTCCCATACAATAGTATTTTTTTCTTCATCTTCAGACCATATAGCTTCTTTACCATTTATTTGAATAGCTTCAGTTTTTCCATTGGTAGTAATATGAATAGCTTCCTTTTCAACGGTAGTAATAAGGTTAGATGTCTTGGTAGCAGAGTTCATCTGCTTTTGTATCATATCAATTTCCCCTTTGGGGCTATCATAAACTAAGAAGACATGACCAGAAGGAGAGAGAACCATTTCGCGCAGATTACTTTCTTCGGGCATGTAGGTAGGTATTTTTAAAGTAAAGTCAACAGCATTCTGACCTTCTTCGATTGATTTAAAGGTCTGTAATGCTGCAGATTCTCCAGAAAGAACATTTCCGCCAAAAGTCCCAATCTTCATTTTATAAGTCCACATATTAAGCGGTGGCTGGAGACTAGATAGCTGCTCTGTTGACGTAATATCAAACTCAACTTGCTGTACTGTGGTATGGTTACCCAACTGATAAGAGGCTATGATTTCTTTAATAAACTCAAAAGTATTTTCTGCTAAAGCTGAGGTAGGGGGTAATATAAGAAGTATGCAAAGTACGAGTGGTGTTGCAGCAACTGTTATTCTTTTTTTCATACCCATTAGACTAAAATGAATGCTTTCATTAATTTGATTGGATAGAGATTGTTTTTGCTCTATTTGCTTAAATACTTTGGCTTTAAGTTCTTCTTTTTGATTTATAGGGGACTTAGGTAAACTTTCTATAAGCAGTGCAGCTGTATCAATACTTGTCTTATAATTTTTATCGTTTATAGATGTAAGATCTATTTCACGTCCTTCTATTATTTTTTCTAAATCACTAGAAAATTGGGTTAAAATAGTTTTTTTGTTCATAAAGTCACCTTCCTGATTTCTAATTCTTTTTTTAATTTTTGAATGCTTCGATAGAGGATTACTCCAACATTACTATCAGATAAATTAAGCATTTTACCAATTTCTCGGTTTGTTAACTGTCCGCCGAACTTTAATGAAATAATATTTTTTTCACGTTCTTTTAAACAAGACAAGGCTTCATAAAGATGCTTGTATGTTTCCTTTTCAATTGCTTTATCTTCGGGATCTGCCAAATTACTTAGCAAGGAACCAGCTTGATCGAAAGATAACCACTTGTGGCGGCATTGCTCTCTGTAGTTTTTTTTGAGCTCATTAGAGGCAATAGAAAAAATCCAAGAAGAAAAAGGAGCTTTAGTCGGCTGATATCTATGTAGGTTGCGAAACACTCTTTCAAAAGTCTTGGCTGTTACATCATGAGCATCTTCTTCGTTACCCACTTTATAGCGTGCATAGTTTAAAATACGACTAAAGTAAGTATCATAAATACTTTCAAAGGTATCATAGTGCGCTATAAGCGGTTTATTTATAACTTGGGTGGTTGAGTAACTCATATTTTCCTCCAGAAGGTAATTAATGTGAAGCTTCATCTATTAATAACCCAAAGTATTAAAAGTATTACATAATAAAAACGATACAACAGGCAAGCCCATTGTATCGTTTAAGTTTATTGCTATTAAAATCTTAAGGTTTATGCTTCTTTGCTTGTGATATAACCTTCTGCTTTTAGAAGTTCTGCAATAAGTACAGCACCACCAGCAGCGCCACGTACTGTATTGTGTGAAAGACCTACAAATTTATAATCATAAACAGAATCCTCGCGGAGGCGTCCTACTGTAATACCCATACCGTTTTCAATATCACGATCAAGATTTGTTTGTGGTCTATTATCCTCTTCAAAATATTTAATAAATTGTTTTGGAGCACTTGGAAGGCCTAGTGTTTGTGGTTTTCCTTGATAGTTTTCCCAAGCAGTAAGAATTTGTTCTTTAGAAGGTTTGTTTTTAAATGAAACAAATACTGTTGCTAAGTGTCCGTCAGTTACAGGAACACGAATACACTGAGTTGTAATAACTGGGGTCTCAGCTTTTACAATGGCACCGTCTTTAACTTCACCCCAAATTCTAAGAGGTTCTTGTTCGCTTTTTTCTTCTTCGCCACCTATGAAAGGAATAACATTATCTATCATTTCTGGCCAATCTGTAAAGTTTTTACCAGCACCAGAGATAGCTTGATAAGTTGAAGCCACTACTGTTGTAGGTTCAAACGCCATTAAAGCTGAGAGCATTGGCACATAGCTTTGAATAGAACAGTTTGGTTTTACTGCAATAAAGCCGCGCGTAGTACCAAGTCTTTTTCTTTGAGCTGCAATAACTTCTAAATGGCTGTCATTAATTTCTGGAATAACCATAGGTACATCTGGAGTCCATCTATGTGCAGAGTTGTTAGATACAACTGGGACGTCAGCTTTTGCATAAGCTTCTTCTAGAGCTTTGATTTCATCTTTTTTCATATCAACTGCGCAGAAAATAAAATCTACACCAGCTGCTACTTCTTCAACGTTTGCAGCATCTTTTACAACCACTTTTTTAATTACTTCTGGAATAGGTGTACTCATTTTCCATCTGTTAGCTACAGCTTCTTCGTAAGTTCTGCCAGCAGAGTTTTTACTAGCGGCAATAGCTGTTACTTCAAAATAAGGATGGCCATCAAGTAAAGTCACAAAACGTTGACCGACCATACCTGTACCACCAACAATACCAACTTTTAATTTATTGTTCATGTTATCTCACCTTTACCTTTAACTTTATTTTTATCTAATTATTCTATTCTACTCATTAAATAAAAAAAAAACAATATGGTAGCTAAATTTTTCATATAATTACCAAAGATTATAGGCGTTTATAGAAAATACTAGTTGTTTTATCGTAACTTTTTGAGTTTTAAAGAACGCTTTAAGAGGCTTAACATATTATATAAGATAGGACAACGGGGATAGGCCAGGTCATATGATTGTGAGGAGGGATAGGGATGAAAGCGGAAATGTTATGGTTACTTTGGATTTTAAGTAGTATTGTAATGGCATGCAACGTAGTTTGGATTAAAAAGATTAAGTGTAAACAACTCATTTTAAATGAAAAAAAACTTGTGAACAAAAGGTAAGGCTAGCATTTAAAGATGAACTAACAGGTTTATATAATCAGAGAAAATTTTTAATAGAGGCAGATAAGTTGTTGTAATCTAGTAGTAGAGCAGCGTACTATGCACTCGTATATATTGATATTGATAAACTTACTTTTATAAGCAGTATCTATGGATCAAAAATAAGAAATGAAATTTTAAAAAAGTCAGCACACATTATAAAGCAACTGACTCCAAAAGAAGGTATTTGCTGCAAAAGAGGAGATGAAGGATTTGCTGTTTTATTTCAAGTGCAAGAGGAGAAGGACATTACTAAGTTATATGAAAGCTTAGTTCTTCACACCTTAGAAATAAAAGTTAAAGCAAATATAAACTATAGAGTAGAGCTATTAGTTGGAGCGGCTACATATCCCCATCAAGGAGATGAAATGAGTGAGCTTTGTGATAATGTAACATTTGTTATAAATAATATGAAAAAGATGGGAAATGTGGGGTTTCAGATTTTTAACAGTCAATTAAAAGAGGACATTTTATATCAGCAAGGTATGGCTATGGAGTTACAAGAAGCTATTAAGAACAAAGAGTTTATCTTAAATTATCAACCTAAAATAGATACACTCATGCAAAAGATAGTAGGCATGGAAGCGCTTATAAGGTGGAAACATCCTAAAAAGGGCATTATTTCACCTAGTGTATTTATTCCTGTGGCAGAACAAGAAGGGCTTATTACCCAAATCGGTAAATGGGGCCTCCTAGAAGCGTGCCTGCAAAATAAAAGATGGCAAGATAAAGGATATGAAAAATATAGTGTCTCAGTAAATATCTCAGCTATCGAATTTTATCAAGAGAATATACTTGATATTATAAAAGAAGCTCTAAAAATATCAGGATTAGATGCTAAATATCTAGAACTAGAATTAACCGAAAGTATGGCCATGATAGATAAGAATCAGACCATAGTAAAGATGAATGAAATAAGAAAACTTGGGGTAGAAGTTGCACTAGATGACTTTGGAACGGGGTACTCCTCACTTAGTTATCTCAAGGCGTTGCCAATAGATGTACTTAAGTTAGATAGAAGTTTTATTATTGAAATAGAAAAAGATGATATAAGTAAAAGCATCACACAGACGATGATTAACCTGGCAAAGATTTTAAACATAAAAACAGTAGCAGAAGGCGTAGAAACAAAAGAACAGGCTGAACTGCTTAAGGAAATGGGATGTCACATGATTCAAGGCTATTATTATGACAAACCACTTACAGCTAAACTTTTTGAAGAACGCTATATGAAAATAATTTAACGCTATTTAGTTATTTCTGTAAGCACAGAGAATATGTGTTTACAGAAATAACTTTTTTTATGTTTTAAAAGGTATAAGCTTAAGAAGTTTTAGTGGCAGTAAGAATCCATACAAATTTATTCATTTGTTGGAAGGACACTATAAATCCTTCAGCAGCAAATAAGTTCTTGAGTACATCATGAGTAGTATAAAATTCTGTTTGCAGATCATTTGCTAAATGAGTATATCCCTTTGATAAAGCATCTTGCAGAATTTCTTCGCGAGTGTCCAAAGTGTCATACATCGTATCGGCAATAATCACCTTGCCAGAAGCCTTAAGTTTAGCCGAAAAGGTTTTGATAGCTTCTCCTTTTTCATCGTCTGAGAGGTGGTGAAAAGCAAAACTCGTTATAATCGCATCTATACTTTCATCTCGGACAGGCATATTAAGAAAACTGCCATTTTCAAAATGTAAGCTAGGATATTTTTCCTGGGCAAGGCTTCTCATTTTTTGATTAGGCTCTATCCCTGTGACACTATAGCTAGCGAGGGAAGCAACGTAGCCTAGATTACCTGTACCAGAGCCTATATCTAATACCTTTGCACCTTCTGGTTTATCTATTTGTTTAACAGTTTGCTTTAATATGTCTTGATAGTTGACAAAAACTTCTTGGTATTCCCCATCTCTATCAGCTACAGTTGCGTCATAAGCATCAGCCCAACCATCAAATAACGCATTAAATCTAAAATCAGACAAGTTAAATTCAAAGTCATATAAATTTTGGCTGAAATATCTGTCACTTCTATCAGGAAATACTGTTACAATATTAATTTCCGTATCGGCTTTATAAGCTTCTTTAACAGCTCCAGCAAGAGCGGCTCCAGAAGAAGAACCCACCAAAACCCCTTCTTTTTTGCCCAGAAGCTGGACATAATAAGAAGCCTCTTCATCAGATATTTTTTGGACTTCATCAATAAGAGAACGATCAAAGATACTTGGGATAAAGTGATTACCTATTCCTTCAATGTGATAAGTTCCTTCTTCGCCACCGCCTAGTATTGAGCCTTCAGGGTCTGTGAGTACAATTTTAATATTTGGATTCATTTCTTTAAGATAAGAGGCAATTCCCATGATGGTTCCACCAGAACCAGCACCAGCTACAAGTACATCAATTTTACCATCAAGAGCATCATAGATTTCTTTGCCAGTTCTGCGATGAGCCATCACATTAAGCTGATTTTCAAATTGTCTTGGCATAAAAGAATTGGGGGTATTGGCTGCGAGTTCCTTAGCTTTTTGCATAGCCCCTTCGATGCCATCTTCAGTTGGTGTTACAATAATATCAGCGCCAAGTGCACGCATTAACACCTGTTTTTCTATGGCAAACTTAGCAGGAATAACAAGCTTAAGGTGGTAACCTTTTTCAAAAGCAGCCATCGCAAGCCCAATCCCTGTATTACCAGCAGTAGCTTCAATAATAGTAGCCCCAGGTTTAAGAAGACCTTCTTTTTCAGAAACCGTAAGGATTTCAAGGCCTACTCTATCTTTAACACTGCCACCTGGATTAAGATAATCTAGCTTAGCAAAAATATTAGAGAGGATTCCAGGTGCGATGCGATTTAATTTAAGAAGTGGGGTATTACCAATAAGTTCGCGAATATCATTTATATAATGCATACTATTTCCTCCTTTATCTCCCTTTATAATCCAAGCTTTAAATCAGCTATAATATCATCAGCATCTTCTATACCAAGAGACAATCTTATAAGACTATCTGAAATACCAAGTTTTTCTCTTTGCTCTTTGGGAATAGAGGCGTGAGTCATAGCAGCAGGTAAAGAAATAAGACTTTCAACACCACCAAGACTTTCAGCTAGAGCAATCATTTCTACGTTTTCTAGAAGCTTATGAGCAGACTCAGCAGTATCAAGCTCGAAGGAAATCATAGCACCCATACCAGGATAATAGATTTGCTTAACCTGTGGAAGGGTTTCCAAAAATGCAACGACCTTTTTAGCATTATCCTGAGCTTTATCTAGTCTAATAGCAAGTGTTTTAATGCCTCTTATCAGTAGCCAGCTATCTTGTGGGCCAAGTATTGCACCCACTGCGTTTTGTACAAAATGCATCTTTTCTTTTAGTTCTTCACTATTTACAACGACAAGACCAGCTACTAAATCACTATGTCCGCCTAAATACTTAGTAGCACTATGAACGACAATATCAATACCATGTTCAATAGGTCTTTGGATGTAAGGTGTAAAGAAAGTATTATCAACTACAGAAAGAAGATGATGCTTTTTAGCAATTTCAGCAACGGCTGATAGATCTGTAAGTTTCATAAGTGGATTAGTAGGTGTTTCAATAAAGATTGCTTTGGTGTTAGGTAGTATAGCGTTTTCAACTTCAGTAAGATTAGAAGTATCCACTAAAGTATAGCTAATACCTAGATTAACAAATACTTTATCAACTACTCTAAAAGTACCGCCATACACATTGTCTGATAAAAGAATATGATCCCCAGACTTAAAAAGCATAATGACTGTAGAAAGAGCTGCAAGACCAGATGCAAATGCAAAACCAGCCACCCCTGATTCAAGTTCTGCTATAAGTGTCTCTAGCGCATGACGGGTAGGATTGCCGGTTCTTGAGTACTCGTAACCTTTGTGTTTACCAATACCTTCTTGTCTATAAGTAGATGTTTGATAAATAGGAACGCTGACAGCTCCAGTTGCCGCATCTTCTGATATGCCACCGTGTATTACTTTTGAATAAAAGTTCATATTAATGCCCCCTTTTTTAGATAACAACAAGTTTATATAGTATATGAAGAATAACCTTATTAATAATAATGAGTATACAATAAAACTATAACCAGGTAAACATATTTATTTACTAGGATATTAATTTTTTGTTGGAAAAGTAACTTGTGTAGGTTAAAAAAATTCTCTAAAAAAGGGTTAACATAGTAAATTGGTAGGAATACAATAATATAAAGCAACCTCTTATCTTAGAATAATAAGCTTTTCGACTATAGATAAACCGTTTTAAATAGCTTAATATACCTGTATATTTTAATTGGTTTTTCATATCCTAAGAAAAAGACATTAGGAGATGATATTTATGAGTAGAACAACTTCAGTAACCGCAAAACTTCATAGCTATTCTTTG
>CAKZUB010000121.1 GCA_937921505.1 uncultured Clostridia bacterium
CTGTAGCAAAAATACCAATAAATAATGCTATAAAAGGATCGCTAGTAGTAGTTAATACTGTTTCTGCAAAATCAGAACCCATTCGTTTTATCGCTGATGACATACCTGCAATACCAACTAAAAAGAGATAAAGCGCTGAAATAATCCCAGTCGACTTTAATAAAATTTTTATTGTGTCGTTATTCATTAAACCTTTTGTTGTAGATCTATTTTAATTAAGAAAGGTTAGTTTTGTGTTAGGCTTATGTAAAATTATTTTATACCAGCCTTTAGAATGTCGTGAATATGAATTACGCCATCAGGCTTATTAAGGTTTTCTGAAGAATAAACAAACAAGCTGGTGATATTATATTCTTCCATAAGCTCTAAAGCTGTTATTGCTAATGTGTCTGAAGAAATAACCTTTGGATTAGCAGACATAAAGTCTTTTGCCGTTTTATCAAATATGTTATTACCATTTTGCTCTACGCCTCTTCTAATATCTCCATCAGTAATAATGCCGATCAGGGTTTCATTTTTATCTAACACTCCAGTTATGCCTAATCCTTTTTCTGATATTGTTAGAAGAGAATCTTTGAGGCTCGTATGATCTTTTACAAAAGGGATGTCTTCACCTTTATGAACTAATTGATCGACACTTAATAAAAGTTTTTTCCCTAAAGAACCTCCTGGGTGCAGTTCAGCAAAGTCGTGAGCATCAAATCCTCTGTTTTCCAAAAGTGCCACTGCCAAAGCGTCTCCCATAGCTAGCGTAGCGGTGGTGCTTGCAGTAGGGGCAAGATCAAGGGGACATGCTTCTTTTTCAACGGAAGTATCTAAAGCATGATCAACATTGTTAAACAAAGTTGAATTTTCTTTACCAAACATACCAATTATAGGAACCATTTTTTTCTTTAGCGCTGGAATAATTTGAAGGAGCTCATGTGTTTCGCCGCTGTTACTAATCATTAAAACAACATCATCTTTTGTTATCATCCCAAGGTCACCATGAAATGCATCAGCGGGATGTACAAAATGGGATGGTGTACCCGTAGAAGACATGGTAGCGTCAATTTTTTGTGAAATTAGGCCCGATTTTCCCATCCCAAGGATGATTAACCTCCCACTGCAGTTTAGAATTGAACTTACAGCATCTTCAAAACTTTTACCTATTTTATCTGCTATAGCAGCAACAGCCTTTGATTCTATATCAATTACATTCTTAGCAATATCTATATTTTTTGAATTACTCATAAAATAAATTTAAGAATAAAGTATGTCCATATGTGTAGTATAACTTATTAATGTTTAAAACATCTTTGCCCAGTAAATACCATAGCAATTCCATGTTCGTTGCATGCAGATATAACTTCATCATCCCTAACTGAACCTCCTGGCTGAAGTACTGCTTTTATTCCACTTCCAGCAATTTTATCAATGCTATCCCTAAAAGGGAAAAAGGCATCAGAGCACAATATGGAATCTTTAATTGATTCACCCGATTTTTTCATAGCAATATCAACTGAATCAACTCTGCTTACTTGTCCTGCTCCTACGCCGACTGTTGTATTATCTTTAACGATTAGTATGCCATTTGATTTAACGTGTTTTAATACTTTCCACCCAAAAAGCATTGTTTTCATATCATTATCTGATGGCTTATTTTCTGTAACAACTTGTAGATTATCCTCTGATAAAATACTTGTGTCCGTTTCTTGCACAATTACACCACCTACTACATTTCTAATTTCTAACAACTGCTCACGAGATTGAATATTTCCGACTTCAAGTACACGGAGATTTTTCTTTTTTGAAAAGATCTCTAATGATTTTTTAGTGAATGCTGGTGCTAACACAATTTCAACAAAAACCTTTGAGATTTCTTCAGCAAGAATGTCATCACAAGGTTGGTTTATTGCTATAATGCCTCCAAATGCTGAAAGACTATCTGCGTTAAATGCTCTTTTATATACATTTAACATATTGGCACCTAGGGCTACTCCGCAGGGATTAGCGTGTTTAACAATTACACAAGCTGTTGAATTAAACTCTTTTAAACAAGAAAGGGCAGCGTCAGCATCCATTATATTATTATAAGATAACTTTTTCCCTTGGTGAATTTTTGCATTAAGAATGTTATTTGACCTATCTCCAGGAATGGTATAAGCAGCTGCAGCTTGATGGGGGTTCTCTCCATATCTCATTTCTGAATGTTTAGAGAATGTCAACGTAAAATCATCAGAAAGCTTACCTGGCTTTAGGTAATTATGAATGATAGTATCATATTGAGCTGTATGGCCGAATGCCTTTGCAGAGAAAAACGATCGAGAATCAAAATCGATCTCATTTTCATCAGTAATATTTTCTAATAGATAATCATAATCATTAGGGTCAACTATTACAGTCACCCATCCAACATTTTTAGCTGCACTTCTAATCATTGTCGGGCCACCAATGTCTACGTTCTCTAGCGCTAAAGCCTGGTCACAATCATTTTTTGAAATTGTTTCAGAAAAAGGGTAGAGGTTACATATTACAATGTCAATCCATTTGATGTTATTATCTTTAGCATCCTTTTCATGTTTATCTCGAAGCCCAAGTATTCCCCCCTCAACTAATGGATTGATTGTCTTAACTCTCCCATCCATGATCTCAGGAAAGTTAGTATAGTCACTCACATCAGTAACTTTTATATTTTTGTCTCTTAAAAACTTAGCACTCCCGCCAGTAGACATAATTTCAATTCCTCTTGAAACAAATTCTTTGGCAAGTTTGTCTAAACCTGTTTTATCAAAAACAGAGATTAAAGCGCGATTAATTTTTACATTCTCATTATTTAATTGTGGGTTTTCTAACATATCTATTTATTAGTTATTAGGTTAATTGCTTCTATGAATGCTTGTCCTTCTAAAGCTTGGACTCTTTTTTTCAGAGTATCAATGTTATCATTAGGACCTACTTTACATGACTTTTGAACTAGAATAGGGCCGCCGTCTACCTCCTCAGTCACAAAGTGTATAGTGCACCCTGTTTCATCATCGCCATTAGCGAGTACTTCTTCATGGACATTCGTATCCATACCCCCAGCATATTTTGGGAGAAGAGAGGGATGAACATTTAATATTTTATCTCTCCAGGTATGGCAAAACTCATCAGATAATATTCTCATAAAACCTATTAGTAATATCAAATCAACTTCATTCTTATTTAGCAGGTTTGTCACTTCCTGGTCAAATTCTTGTCTAGATTTTCCTTTATGGCGAATATATTGAGTATTCACTCCATGTTTTTTTGCTCGTTCTAATATGTAAGCGTTTTTTTTATTTGAAATAACAATACTTACAGAAGCTTTAATTAATTTTTGATCAATAGCATCTAAAATTGCTTGTAGGTCAGTACCATTTGTAGATCCTAAAACGCCAAGCTTTATCATTTAAGGGATGACATATGGTTTAATTTTTTTTGTATTAGATCTGTAGTGCCTATGTCTTTTCTATGGAAAAGCGGACCTTTCACTTTTAATATGTTCTTTTCAGCAATTTGTTCAGCTTCCCAAATTGTTTCACCATGCCCAACCACGGCTATAGCACGACTTCCTATTTGTATCAGGTTATCGTTTTTATTTTCAACAGATGCATAAAATAATATATTTTTATTCTTTACTTCAGATACATCGATTTGATGTCCTTTTACTGGATCATCTGGATACCCTTCAGGTACAGCGTATTTACATACAGTTGCTAAATTTTTAAAAACTATTTTAGTATTATTAAGGTTTTCTGAAATGATTGCTTCACAAATTTCGATCAAGTCTGAATCTAATATTGACAAAACATTCATTGCCTCGGGGTCACCAAAACGTGCGTTATACTCTATTAATTCCACTCCTGCATTAGTTGCGATAAAGCCACCATATAGTATTCCTTTGTAACCTTCTCCAAATTTATGTTTTAATGCTTTTGCAGTCTTTTCATTTATTTTTTGAGCTGATTCAATATGGTTTTTTTCTAAGAAGGGTAGACTATGATCAGAGTCTGAATATGTTCCCATACCTCCGGTGTTTGGACCTGTGTCGTTTTCATAGGCTCTTTTATGATCCTGAACTGCTGGCATATGAACAAGGTTTTCGCCATCACTGAAACTCATCAAAGAGAATTCTTCACCAATTAGTTTTCGCTCTATTACAAAATGGCCTCCATCTTCAATTAGTTCTTTGCAGTATGATAAAGCTTCTTCATGGCTATGCAGATGATCCCCAGCAACTTTAACTCCCTTACCGCCAGCTAATCCATCATATTTAACAACATAGTTATCGCCTAAAAGAGATAAAAAATCCTCCACACCTTCCATATTTGTAAATGTTTTGAATTTTGGACAACCTGGAATTTTATACTCTCTTAAAAGGTTTCTTGTAAATGACTTTGAAGTTTCGATTTGAGCTAGATTTTTCTTTGGACCAATAACTCCTATTCCAGCTTCCCATAAAGAGTCTGCAACACCATATGCTAAGGGGTTTTCTGGTCCAATTATTGCAATGTTAATACTTTGTTTTATTGAATAATCTTTAATTATTTCTGAGTTATTAATATCTATAATTTTTAACTCATTGCAGATATCTGATATGCCGGGATTATTATTGCTAGCCAGGCAATATATCTCTTTTTCTTTTTTTGATTTATTTAAAGACTTGATAATTGCATGCTCTCTAGCACCTGACCCTATAACTAAAATTTTTACCATTATTTTAAAAAGAGATTAATTATCGTTTAATGTCTTGCCTACTGTCTTCTAGTTTTTGCAAATACTTTTTCGTTACAAAAGAATCACAATAAATACCTGTAAAGACTGAATCTTCAAATTTTTTTATTTTTGGATTCCCAATGCTCGCTGATGATCTTAGATCATCAAGATCCTGGTAAATCAATTCATCTGCTCCAATAAAGTTTTTTATTTGTCTTATTGTTCTATTGTGAGCAACTAGTTCTTTTATAGCAGGCATATCAATTCCAAAGACGTTTTGAAATCGTATTGGGGGACTAGCCGAAGCAAAAAATACTTTTTTAGCTCCATTGTCTCTCACCATTTGAATTATTTTTTTTGAGGTATGCCCCCTTACAATTGAATCATCAACTAATAACACATTCTTATCCTTAAATTCAATTTCTATTGGGTTTAGTTTTTGGGCAACCGATCTTTTTCTAATACTTTGACCAGGCATGATAAACGTTCTTCCTATGTACCGGTTTTTCATAAAACCCTCGCGATATTTTACCCCAAGTTTATAAGCAACCTGCATTGCAGAAGTTCTACTTGTATCGGGTACGGGTATAACCACATCAACTTCGAGGTCTTTGAAGTCTCTTAGAATTTTTTCACCTAAAAAATCTCCCATTCGTAATCTTGATTTATGTACAGATATTTCATCTATAGTAGAATCAGGCCTAGAAAAATATACATATTCAAAAAGGCAAGGTTGGTTAGTTGATCCTTTTATTGGTCTTTTTTTATCAACATTTCCTTGTTCATCGATTATTACTACTTGTCCAGGTTTTATATCACTTTCTAATTCGTATCCCATTGCTGTTATAGCACTACTCTCAGATGCAATTAAATATGAGTTTTTGTATTTCCCTAAAGATAAAGGTCTAATACCTTTTGTATCTCTAAAGGCAACCAAACCAATTCCGGCAACGATCATAACTACTGCATAACCCCCAGAACATTTTTGAAATACATTATTAAGTGCTTTATAAACATGTGTTTTAGTTAATTTTCTAAAGTTAGTTTTATAAAGCTCATAGCAAAATTGTTTCAGTAAAACTTCCGAATCAGAGTTTGTATTAAACTGGCAAAAATTTATTCTAATCAATTCCTCTTTTAGTTTTTCACTATTTGTTAGTGTACCATTGTGGGCCAAGGAAATATTAACTGGATTTGCAGTGAAAAAGGGTTGAGCCTCGCTCACATTATCACCCCCAGCAGTAGGGTAGCGAACATGTCCAATCCCAATATTCCCTGTTAACTTATCAAAAGTTGTTTGGTGTTTAAAAACTTCTGTTACTAATCCTGTGTATTTATGTGTTGATATTTTTTCAGTATCCCATGTGGATATACCTGCAGCATCTTGTCCTCTATGTTGTACTTGAATCAGGGCATCGTATACATCACCACAAGCTGGTTCTTTCTTATGATATATGCCAACTATGCCACACATTATTTTAGATCTATAAGTTTTGAAGCTATACCCGTGTATGCTTCTGGTGTGAGATTTATTAGTTTATCTTTTTCTTCTTTAGAAATATGAAGAAGTTTTACAAAATCAGTTATTGAAGATTGAGTTATTTCTGTCCCTTGGGTCATATTCTTTAATTGTTCATAGGCATTATCAGAGCCTGTCTTTCGTAAAACAGTTTGAATGGCCTCAGCTAATACTTCCCAGTGTTCGTTCAGCTCAGTTTTCATTTTTGGTTTATTAACAGTTATTCTGCTCAATCCTTTCAATATGTTTTTTAATGCTATGTAGCTGTAACCCATGGCCACACCTTGGTTTCTTAATGTAGTGCTATCTGTTAAATCTCTTTGCATTCTAGATATAGGAAGTTTATTGGATAGGTGGTCTAATGTGGCATTAGCTAAGCCTAAATTACCTTCAGCATTTTCAAATTGTATCGGATTGATCTTATGCGGCATAGTTGATGAGCCAACTTCGCCTGGTATTTTTTTTTGCTTTAATATTCCCCTACTTACATACGACCAAATATCTCTACACATATCTATTAAAATGTTATTTACTCTAATGA
>CAKZUB010000122.1 GCA_937921505.1 uncultured Clostridia bacterium
TACGAAGTTGGGTTGTTGTCGAATTACTATTAATTCGGTGAGAGATTTCAGGAGCCGGATACGGCAAACGTAAGTCCGGTTCTGTGAGAGCAAAGGAAACAGGACTAATTTTCCTGTTTTCTAGCTACTCGATTCAACAAAGCACTCAAGTTCGCTTTGGCTGCTTAGGGTAGAATCTTTTTAGAAGTTGAAGCCAAAGCACATTCTTAAGCCTAAGATAAGAGCTATCTAAGGCTTAAGAACGTCTTGAGTGCGGGGACGTTAAGCGCCATGCTCGGCAAGTAGATGAAACCTTGTAGGTATTAATGGAAGAAAGGAAAAACAAAATGACAAAGGGAAAAAATTGGGATATAAAGGTCTGTCAATTAACTGATTTTGATAGATGGTTTTCGTTTGTTAGACTAGTACAAACTGATTTTCATGACGTAGACCTAGTAAATGACGAGAATTTTAGAACAGGTATTATACATAACATTAAAAGGGGAACAGCAATATTTGTTGAAGATGAGAACGATAAAGATTTCATAATTGGTGCAATGATTTTTTCACCTAGTCAAAATCATATTGGATGGTTAGCGGTTCACCCGAACTTTCGAAGACAAGGTATTGGTTCTGAATTAGTGCGATATATGTTTAAAGCTTTGCATCAAGTTAGAGAATTTAAAGTTAAGACATTTATTGAAGGAGATTCATCAGGAGTAGCATCTCGTCCATTTTATCAATCTTTAGGATTTGTTCCAAATGAGATTTTAAACAATGAAGAAGACTATTCTCATCCGGTACAATTATTTATAAAGAAAGATTAGGGGTTGTGAGCTTGGTAAATTTAGTGATGAGCACGGCCGCTTAACAATATATCTCCGTTCGCTGCGCCCACCTCTTCACTGGGTGCAAGCACCGCTACGAAGAAGGGCTTCGTGGGAACAGTTCAGAGGCGTCGGAGATACGGAGACGTTAGGCGACAGAAGCAATTAGTATTTTTTATACGTAGTATGATTATGATGAGTATAGCAATATAGAAGAAAGAAAACGATAAATTTGAATTTAAAGTGAGGATAATTTATATAATGTTCTAAAAATATGAATTGTTTTTCATGTCTGTTTTATCATGTATTTGTTCATTTTAAGAAAGTGCTTGCAATTAATTTTTAATGGTCTTATCCTTTATTTAAGGGCGTCCTTCAAAAATTAAAGGAGGAAAGTATATTGTATGAATCAGAAAAAATTAAAGAACTTAAAAATAAAATAAACGATGCTTATAGCAATATTACAGGTATAGTTGTATTAAAGGACGGTAAAACACGATATGAAAATTACTTTAATGAATGCACTGCTACCAGCCGAATCCATGTTTATTCGGTATCAAAAAGCATTATTTCCACATTGATTGGTATTGCCATTGACAAAGGATACATCAAAAGTATTAACCAGAGAATATTGGATTTTTTCCCAGATTATACAGTTAAGAAAAGAGAAAAAACAATACAAAATGTTACACTTAAAAACTTGCTGACAATGGTAGTGCCATATAAATATAAGTTTGCACCATACACTTACATAAAGTATTTTATGAGTAATGACTGGGTAAGATTTACACTTGATTTATTGGGAGGTAAGGGGCAGATAGGGGAATTTAGATATACTCCTCTTGTAGGACCAGATATTTTGTCAGGTATTCTTGTAAAAGCAACTGGACAATCTGTGTTTGATTTTGCAACAGAAAATTTATTCTCGCCATTGGGCATTACTGTATCAAGTAATGTGGTTCTTCATAGTGCAAAAGAACAAAGTGCATTTAATAAATCCAAAAGTATTAGTGGCTGGGTTGCTGATTCAATCGGAACAAACGCAGGAGGATGGGGGCTTACTCTCTCCCCAGCCGATATGGCAAAGATAGGTCAATTATACTTGGATGGCGGAATGTGGAATGGTAAACAAATTGTATCGACTGAATGGATAAATGAAAGTACAAGGGAACATAGTCGATGGAAAAAATTCGACCTTTCATATGGATATCTATGGTGGGTTATTGATGATAAAGAACATGCCTGTGCAGCTATGGGAGATGGAGGGAATGTGATTTATTTCAATACAGAGAAAAGAATAGTAGTTTCTATTGCTTCTACTTTTGTACAAAATGCAAAAGACAGAATAGAGTTCATTAAAAAACACATTGAACCAATATTCGAAAATTATGTACAGTAATCCCTGTTTATTGGAGAGATTATGAGCATAATCTTTGTCACGACAAATTCCAATTAATTGATTAATTATAACTTGCTATTTTGATTAATGGCTATTGGTAGTTTCCATTGATTTCATCGCCTAACAATGCACTCAAGTTCGCTTTGGCTGATTAGGGTAACCACTGTTTAGTAGTTGAAGCCAAAGCACATTCCTCAGCCTAAGATAAGAGCTATCTAAGGCTGAGAAACGTCTTGAGTGCGAAACGTTATACGTAATTTTTGTTAAAAAGAGTACTCGTTCAGAGGTATTAGCATTTAGCTTATTTACATTTAGCAATTAATTAAAGGGTATTTATAGAACTTTGGAGGATATTTAAATGAAGGAGTATGAAGTTTCAGAATTATTTAAGGAATATGAAGAAATAATAAAAATGTCAATTCGTAAAAGTAATGAAATTACCTTTACATTGGAAAATACAAGACCATGGGAAAGTAAATTAGGTGGTTGTCCTTATCTTGAAAAAATAGAAGATTACCCTATTGATTTGCAAGGTAAGCCAATGGTGTTTCTAGTACAAATCAATTTATCCGATTTAGTTGAATTAGAGAATATGCCCCAAAGAGGGTTGCTTCAATTTTATATACATAACGATGAATGTTATGGCTATGATGCTCCTTGTGAAGTTCGATATATTGAGGAATATATTACGGATGTGAACCAACTGATTATAAAAAATCCATATCAAGAAGAGTATAAAGAATTATTACCATTTGATAGAGATGGGAAAATGAATTTCGAATTAAGAGAAATGCCAATATCTTGTACCTGTGAAAAATTTAATGATTTATTTAAAGGAAGCTCTTTTATCAAAGAACAGGAAGACAAAATGTGGGATGAATTTGATGCTTCTGGCAGTAGAGTTGGTGGCTATCCATATTTTATTCAATCTGAACCTACTTATTGTGATGAATATAATATTTTATTATTACAATTAGATGTAGAGGATGTATGTGGAATTATGTTTGGTGATTCAGGAAACTGTAACTTTTTTATAAAAGAAGAGAATTTGAAAAATAGAGATTTTTCAAAGGTAGAATATGATTGGCAATGCTGCTAGTTTATACAAAGAAGATAACGTTGATACTAAAGTGTGTTTATTTATTGGCAATCTGGTTATATAAGGGGATAAACATAAAGAAAAGCATTGTGGCAGACCCTAAGGTATGGTGGCAAAAACTACGTATAACAAGTTGATTCCAGTGCGCTACGCACACCCTCTCATACTTCGAGGGCGTCTGGAATCACAGACGTTATCGGACATCCATGGAATTGCCCCATCATACTGACAGAATAGCTAGATTAAGTAGTTTAGTCATTAGTTGATAAAAAAATTGAGGTGAAGAAGTGAAGAAAAATAATAAAGGTTTGTTAATTGTTTTAGTTTTTTGCATGTTTTCATTAATGTGTTCTTCATATGTTTGGGCAACAGTTGACGTTCCTGCTACAAATAAATTTACTCGAGAATATTTTGTTTTTGACGATTCTGACTATATAGGTATTGGTTGGGAACCCTATGGACCAAGATGGAATGACTTCGAAAAAATCATTAATGAAAAAGGATATAAATTAGCAAAAAAACCTTATAAAATAGAAATTTCACTAACAACCTTATTAGTTTTAACAATTGTTAGTCTAATTGTAAAAAGAATTTATAAAATCAAGTCATGAAGTTGGTTGATAGCTATGGATATACTTCATGACTAAGAACGGTTGCACGATCCGATAACAATGCACTCAAATTAGCTTTGGCTGCTTGGGGTATCACCTTTGAAGAAGTTGAAGCCAAAGCACATTTCTCAGCTCAAGATAAGAGCTATCTAGGGCTGAGAAACGTCTTGAGTGCGAGGACGTTAGGTAACATTCTCTACTACTTATAATGGAGGAAATTATGTTTAAGTTTATAATTGATAAAGATATAGAATTAAAGATTTTAGAAGAAAAACATGCAGACGAAGACTTTAAAAGTATTGATAAAAATAGGAAGCATTTAAGGAAGTGGCTGCCTTGGGTAGATAATGTAAAAGATTGTGATGAGATAAAAAGATTTATTAAATTATGTTTGGAACAATTTGTGAATAATAAGGGTTTTACTGCAGGCATATGGTATAAAGGTAAGTTTGCAGGAGTAGTCGGATATCAGTCGTTGGATTGGGCACATAGAAAAGTAAGTATTGGATATTGGCTAAGCTCAGAATTTACTGGTCTTGGAATAATGACAAAAGCATGTAAAGCTATGATTGATTATGCTTTTGCAGAACTTAATCTTCATAGAGTTGAGATAAGATGTGCTGAAGAAAATGAAAAGAGTAGAGCAATACCAGAGAGATTAGGTTTTAAGAATGAAGGTGTAATTAGAGATGAAGAATGGTTATATGACCATTTTGTGTCTCATGTTGTTTATGGTATGTTAGATACTGAATGGGATATATAGATTAATTGCGAACGGTCGAACATCACCTAACAAGGAGTTTACGGTTCCGCTATGCTTCACCCAAATTCATGAACCTAAGATAAGAGCTATCTAAGGTTCATGAACTTCGTAAACTCGAGGACGTTAGACGACAGAATAAGTCTGGTATTGTGTAAATAATTAGGATTAAAGGACTGTAAAGGAGATATATGAGTGAATTTCATTATATAGCATCACCAATTAAATTGGATTGTGGTAGTTTTGGTTCAAAATTAGTAGAAATTGAAACGGTGAAAATATTAAGTCCGTATAATATTTTGGTGAATTCTACGAGAGATATAAAAGTACATATTCCAATATATACAGATAAAGATGTAGAAGAAATAAAAAGAGAATTGGTAATATTTGATTCAGAAGAAGATGCGGCAGGCATTTATATTACAGAGCAATATGATAGAGGTAATAAAGTTCGTAGACACTTTGATAATCCATATGTATATGAAGTTTCAGCTAATTTTGCTACGTTATTGTTTGATCCAGATCATAAGAATATAAGTAAAGGGTATTATGAAAAGATAACCAATGATTACATAAAGAAAAATCTAACAGAAGAAGTCATAAAGAGCTGTTCAGAAAGATATAAAGGTTACAGAAAGTGTGTCAGAGTTATAGGAGATTATATTAAAGAAAGATTATGTGGTAGTCAATATATGGAGTTTTATTCTGCATGGGCTGATGAAGAAGGAAAAGAAAGATGTAAAGAACTAGATACAATAATATATTTAAATGACAATAACAGTATTAAAGAATTAGAAATTAGAGATAGACAGTATATTAAGTTTTATTTAGCTAAAGGGTAGCACTTGAAAAGGGGCCGACTTATTCCATCGTCTAACAATGCACTCAAGTTCGCTTTGGCTGATTAGGGTCACTCCTTTTTAGCAGCTGAAGCCAAAGCACATTTCTCAGCCTAAGATAAGAGCTATCTAAGGCTGAGAAACGTCTTGAGTGCGAGGACGTTATATGCAATAATTCACTAGGTTTATACAGGTCTAAAAATATACATTGAATGAGGTAATAATGATGAAACAAGGGCAAGATGATTTATTTGATGATTTTGAGAGTTGGGAAGCTGAGGATTATTTTTTAACCAATAAACAATACGATAAATTAATTGAACTAAGAGAGCAGCATATGAAAAAAAATCCAGATGATATGCATGGAGTTCTTAATTTATGTGAGGCATATTGCTTAAATGAAGAATACTTAAAAGCATTAAAAATATTGGAGAAAATATACAGAGAAGGTTTTGATGATTTTGCAGTACAATGCATGATATTAGAAACAATTTGGGGTTTAGGTAAAGATGAAAAGGAACTTGGTTGGTATAAAGCTCCAAAGATATTTAATCTTGATGAAGAAGTCAGCAATCATTGTTTTGAATTTCTAAAAGGAAAGAGAAAAGCAGTTCCAATTTATGACTTATATTTGAGCTTTTATGGAGCTGGGTACACAAAATTTGATGAAGTGCAGCTATATGAATTGTTAGCTAATGATTCTAGATTTTTAGTTGAAGATGATGAACATCCTATGGCGGCATCAGTAAAGAGAAAGCCTATTAGATGAGAAGCCATTGGTTAGTTCCGTGAATTACAGCATATAACAATGTGTTCAAGTTCGTGCAGTAGGGTCATATCTTTAGGGCAGAGCTGCACACACCATAGACACTAAGCCAAGGCTGGCTAAGTTTCTATGGTGTCTTGAACACGAAGACGTTATGTGACATTGGGTACTTGGTTTAGAGAAAGGAACTAATATGAAAGAGTTTGTTAAATGGATTGAAGATAATAATAAAGACTATGAGAAGTATATGCAATTGACAGACAGTTTAGATGATTTTTTAAGAAATTATGTTATTATCGATGAAGATGTTGTACATGGTATTTTTTCTAACCTAATTAATGTACTTGCTAATTGTGATGAGATTTCCTATGAGGAACAAGGGATGGAATATGCATATGTAATATTACATTTTATTGAAAGGTATAGAAGATTTCAAAAAATAATTATGTTTCTACTTCGAGAAGGAGTTCTAAGACTTAAGGATGTGTATAGATTCTTAGACATTGGAACTGGTCCAGCTCCCGCAATTTTTGCGTTTTCTGATATAGTAAGTTGTTTTAATGAGTATAACTCTACTAAAGAAAGTGTAGAGTTTTTACCTGATTATGTTGAACTGAGTCATAGTTTTAGGCATTGGTTACATCATTTCGTCGAGTTTCTTTGGGTTAAGCATGGACCTGATTCATATAATGTTCCTTTTCATCATGGTACTTTCCTTGACTATGAGAAAATAGAATTCAATGAAGTTTCTTTTAGTTTTCACATTAACGGTCAGGAGTTTACTCAATATAGAAAATCACCATTGAAGCACCGATACAATACGATTTTCTTTAGCAATTTCTTAACTACTGGAGATACAGTAGATAGATTCGAATCTCAGATTATTGAGACTGCTAAATGGGCATTAAATGATTCTATTATAGCAGTAATTGGTGCTCCAGGAAGTAAATCGAATAAGTATAAAGAAGTTTATGATAGAGTTGATGAACTACTCAATAATAGAAGGCTAGGCAATTATAAGTTTATAGCTCATTCTTACAAAGTTACTATGCCACAAGAAGAGTTCTACTTTGATTACTCTGACAAGTTCGGAGTTAGACTTAAGGAGTTTTACAAGTCTATACTTATACATTGTGGCACTTTTACTGATTTGGATAAATACCCTAAAGAAAAAAATTTATTTAATTCAGTGATTGATGAAAGTTACGCAAAGGTGAACACTTGGCAAGTTAATGTCTATAAGAAGCATAGTCGCTTACGGAGGGGAATACATGGTGGTCGTACCCAACGTCACATAACAGACAGTTCCCAACATCAGTCAACCTAAACTAGAAAAGCACTAGCTTAGGCTAACTGACGTCGGGAACTGCCGGAACGTTAGCTGATATTATTCAACTATATTTTTATCTCGCAGGTAAGTTTAAAACAAAGATGAGGTGACAATATTGAGTGTAAAATTTTACTTTATTATAGTTTTGGTGTTAGTATCTACTAGTTTGGTTGGATGTTCAAATAAAGAGATTAATTATGAGAGTATGGCACAACATAAAGATTTATTTGAGGAAACAGAGTATGGGAGTATAAATATGATTTTTTCATTGCTAAATGGAGATAATATACGTACTTTTCATACAAAACCAGGTAAAAAATATGAATTTAACTACGCTTATTTAATAGAAGAAGGGTTTATTGCATTACAGTTTAGGGATTCGGAAGACAATGTTCTAGATGAGATTTCATTGTCAGCAGAAGAATATAAATCAGAAAAGTCAAAATTAGAGAGTGAACATGATGGCTCAGTGAATATAAATGAATTCGGTAGTATGACAACTATAATGAGTAAAGATGATGAAATCAAGATTGTGATTAGTGGAAAAGATGCAAAAGGAAAACTACATATTAAGTGGTAAAGGTATATGAGTTATTGTTATGGATATTTCCGTTGAATAACATCAGCTAACAAGTTGATTCCAGTACGCTGCGCACACCCTCTCATACTTCGAGGGCGTCTGGAATCACAGACGTTAGTCGATATGCCTAAGACATGAATATGCTGCAAAGTGAGAGTATTATAAAAAACGATGGAAAGAAAAGAAGGAGAATTTATGAAGCCTAGCATATACTTTAAAAATATTTGGTCTGATGATGACATGATCGAACTAAAAATTACGGTTGATGACGGGAATTCACAATTTACTAATAAAGTTTATGTAGGTTACCAACAATTGGAACAGGTCTTAAAAATATTAAATATGCTTAGGGAACAAGCATATGGAGGGATAGCAAACATAGAATTTGGTGAATTTGGACCTAAGTATGCAAATAGTGCCTTCTGTGCCCAAATTCATTTTAGCGAAAGAGGGAAAATATATATAAGCATCAGAATGCAATCTGAGTATTTTAATTTTGGAGCAAGCGAAGTTGCCAGTGAAGTACATTTATATTTGCTTTCTGAGCCAGCGTTATTGGATAACTTTATTGATGAATTTAAAATCATAAAAGAAATTGAAAGCAGTGTAAGATTAGAATGTATAGAATTTTAGATTATAATGCTGAGAAGAACTGCTGAAAACTTTGGCGTGGGGAGTATAAGTAGAAACTTCTATCCGTAGTTCGGCACAACGACTAACAATGTATCTCCGTTCGCTTCGCCCACCTCTTCACTGGGTGCAAGCACCGCTACGAAGAAGGGCTCTGCGGGTACAGTTCAGAGGCGTCGGAGATACGGGGACGTTATACGCTATTGTTGTTCTGGGTATTCCTTATATGTACCTCTTAAGTTTTACAAATACCTGCTAGATGGAATAGCCAATTAAATATTAGTATAGTATAATGAAGACATGATAATTAAATGGAGGTGCCACAATGAATACAATCAAAAAAGAAGCAATAGATATTATCGCAAAACTTCCGGATGATGCGTCTATAGAAGATATTATGTATAAATTATATGTACTTGATAAAGTTAAAAAGGGGCAGGAAGATATAAAAAGTGGGAATTTCGTCACCTCAGATGAATTACGTAAGGAAATAGAATTATGGTGAAGTGGTCCAATTCTGCAAAGTATGATTTAAGGCAGATTTATGAGTACATTTCCAATAATTCTAAAATTTATGGTAAGAAAGTAATTGATGACATAGTAAGAAGAACAGAGCAATTAAATCGATTTTCAAGTTCAGGAAGAATAGTTGAAGAGCTCAATAATCCTAGGATTAGAGAAATATTAATCTATTCTTATCGTTTGATATATCAGATTAAGTCGGAGGAAGAGATTGAAGTACTTGCTATTGTACATGCAAAAAGACAATTGAAATTGACAGAGAATGATTAGCATAAGAGTAGTTTCACATAAAATAAAATGTGAGACTACCTTTTTTATTAAGAATAGATAGCTTGGCGAGGAAGCAACAACAGCGTATAACAATGCACTCAAGTTCGCTTTGGCTGGTTAGGGTCACCACTTTTTAGTAGTTGAAGCCAAAGCACATTCCTCAGCCTAAGATAAGAGCTATCTAAGGCTGAGAAACGTCTTGAGTGCGAGGACGTTATGTAACACATTATACTAGATAAAAAAGAGCCTGCTCGAAAAGAGAAGGCTGTAGAGTAACTTATTTGAATACGATATGACATTCTTTATCTAATACGTTTGCTAGTTTTATTAAAAATTGGACACTTGGATTATAATTACCTGATTCAAGTCTAGATATGGCAGATTGTTTTGAGCCGATTAGGTCGGCAAGTTCTTTTTGAGTTAGACCTTTCTCGGTTCGAAGACGTATTATTTCTTCTTTAATCTCATAGATAGGAGCAAGATTATCATATTCTTCTTTCACTTGCGGATTACTCAATAATAAGTCTTTTACTTGACTATGATTCATTATTATCACATCCTTTTATATAATTAATTTGACGTTTTAGTGCCAACGTTATGTCCTTCTTAGGAGTTTTTTGAGTGGTTTTTCTAATTGCATGAAGCAGCACAAATTTATTATTGATAAAATGGAAGTAGAATATTCTGAAGTTGTTTGAACTATGTTTGATTCGAAGTTCCCACAGATCATCAGTTCCAGCCATTTTCTTAACATGGGGCATTCCTAAAGAAAATCCAAATTTTTCAAGAAGATCTATTTCTCTTAATATTTTAGCTTGTTCTTTATCTGATAGAGTGAGAAGAAAGTTCAGTATAGGATTTTCACCATTATCAGAATAATAGACTACTTCATACATAAAATCACCTCTAATAATATTATATAACATATATGTGATAATTGCTACTAGAATTTTTATTTAAATAGGAAGAGCTTGGGGAGTTCCGTATAATGCATCACATAACAATGCACTCAAGTTCGCTTTGGCTCATTAGGGTCACACCTTTTTAGTAGCTGAAGCCAAAGCACATTTCTCACCCCAAGATAAGAGCTATCTAGGGCTGAGAAACGTCTTGAGTGCGGGGACGTTAAGTGAAATTGGTTGCAAAAGAAAGCGCCGCGTCCTGCGGCGGAATAAAAACGTTGTTTTTTGTAGGTTAATTAAAATACATAGATTAGTTGAAAATGGGGTCGTGATAATATATGAAATTCAAAGAAAAGATTCTTTCTTATTTAAATCGAAAATGGTGGTATTTAGTCTTACTTATTTTTAGTACTATATATGTTTTATATTATAGATATGATATTTACCAGTTTAAAGAACTTAACGCTATGAATTTAATTTTTATTCTATGGCTAATCCTATTATTGCGTCCTTTGTTTTCTGAAATGGAGTTTTTAGGTATAAAACTGAAAAGAGAAGTAGAAAAGGCAAGAGCTGAGGTTAAAGAAAATCTAAATGACCTACGTTTACATATTATTGACTTGAAAATATCGAATTCTAATGCTAACACAATTAATTTTGGAAATGGATTTCTTCCTACTGAACAGAAGCTTAAGGAACTGGTTGAGGAGTTTATAACCAAATCTAATTCTGCGAATAGCAATATAGTAGAAGAAAATGTCACACCAAATACTGATATATTTAAAGATACCAAAGTAGATAGTAACATTAATTTTGATATTGCAGAAGAATCTATGTATTTATTTAAAGTTAGGCTAATGCTTGAAAAGACTTTAACAGATTTGTGTGAGAAAATAGACTATGACGGTCATAAAAGTATACATGAAATGTTGAGATATCTTAACCGAAGAGAAGTAATAAATGGTAAGGCAGCCGACTTGATAAGTCAAGTCCTAAAAATAGCAAATAGAGGTATTCATGGTGAAATAGTAAGTAATGAATATATTGATTTTATTAAGAAAGTTTTACCAGAGCTGAAAAAGCAACTTAATGAAATCAATACGAGTTTAAAATACTGTATTTGTCCTAAATGTAAGTATACTGGGTATTCTAGATTTGAGAATGTGTGTCCCAGGTGTGGATTTACAAGTGATGATGATTGATAAGTATTCTGTTCTTATTAGTGAAGTAGTGGAGAACGGTTAGCATTTCTGGAGGTGTGTAAATGACAGAAGAATGTTATGAACATCTAAAATTATTAGAGTATATAGAACACTTCAATGTTCATTTTTCGCTACTGTTAAGCAGATATAAACGGTTTAAGGAAATTAATAAGTTAAATAATAATGATATTGATGTTATAACATATCTAGATATGATTGTTGTGCAACTAAGAGCAATGTGCATTGAGAATGAGAGGTATAAGGAAAACTATACTGCTCAAATCTTGCTTCGTAAAGCTGGAGAAGAAGAACTTGCTCAAAAAATAGATGATATGCTTAATGAAGACTTTTACGACGGTTCATTGCAAGTGAAGGTTAGAACAGCTTTAAAAATATTAGCTGATGAATTTATATGTCACTATGATAATTTTGACGGTGAAAATCTGCACAGATTGTCATTAGCAGATATTTTTATGAATCATCTTCGTAATCCTTACGAAAAGATCAACTTGGATTACATTATGAAAGTACTAGTGAATTGTATTGGAGAAGGTCTTACTATAAAAATGTAGTGTCATATATGATTGTGTATTGGCTTAAACATTTAATTTACATTAACTGCACTAATAACCGTATTATGAAAACGGGAGTGGCGTTAAAGAAATATTTGAGGGGCTGACGTCCTGTCAGCCTCTGAACAAGCGGGGGGAGACCAACTACACTTAACAATGCACTCAAGTTCGCTTTGGCTGATTAGGGTAGCACCTCTTTAGAAGTTGAAGCCAAAGCACATTCTTAAGCCTAAGATAAGAGCTATCTAAGGCTTAAGAACGTCTTGAGTGCGAGGACGTTAGCAGACATTGTTTTATGAGGGGGAGGTTATAGCTAGAAGGTTAAGGGTTATGGATTCTTTAAAGTTTTATCATGTTGACCAATATTACGCAACAATATGCCATCTTCATAGTATTGCCAAGTCATGCGGCAAGACATATTTATACTGGCTTCATAGATATCAGTAGTTCCTTGTACTCTTTTAGTCCTAAGTGAAGGATGTTTAGGATTCTGATACATAAGCTCGAGCTTATTTTTTAAAGCTTTCTTTATTTGAGGTTCAAGAAGTTCTACTTTTTGCTTAAAGAGGTCAGAATAATAAAATCTCATAAACCTAAGTCCTTAAATAGATCGTCTTTTGTTTGAGCAGAATTGATTTTATTATTTTTAATATCAGCTTGCACTTGTTTTTCTTCTTTTTGCCATTCAGAAGACCAAAAGTATGATTGTTCCTTAGGAATTGCAATTACAGGACGGAGAATAATTTTCTCTCCATCAACATCAATGTCAAGTGTATCACCTTGCTTTAAATTTAGCTTTTTGATAATATCAGCAGGAATTGTAATTTGTGATCTTGTACGAATTTCGGTTAGCATATATATATCACTCCTTTTATAAGATAATCAGAAATTCTTATATTCTTATTATATGCAATATGCAGTAAA
This sequence comes from uncultured Clostridia bacterium, assembly GCA_937921505.1. Classification (GTDB taxonomy): domain Bacteria; phylum Bacillota; class Clostridia; order Lachnospirales; family Cellulosilyticaceae; genus FMMP01. The sequence continues at coordinate 13,213 of CAKZUB010000122.1, forward strand.
TTAGCAACGTTTTTAAAGAAATATTATACTTAAAAGAATGTTACGTCTGCTAACAAAGAGTTTACGGTTCCGCTACGCTACCCAAATTTATGAACCTAAGATAAGAGCTATCTAAGGTTCATGAACTTCGTAAACTCGGGGACGTTAGGCGACAGAATCAATTAGGTTTTATATATACAATTATCTTCTAATACTGATTATGATAATATAGAAAAAATGGAATGATAAATTTGTATTTTTAGGGGTGATTAGACATGGATAAAGATTGGTTATTTGCATCCGAAGATTATATTTGTGACCTGAGAACGGTTGGTGTTTTAATTCAAGATAATAAAATTCTTGTTCAGCGAGACAGTGGCGGGAACGAATTTGCTTTGCCAGGTGGTCATGTGAAGATTGGAGAAACATTAGAGAATGGACTTATCCGTGAATACAAAGAAGAAACTGGCGCAGACATATTGTGTAAA
>CAKZUB010000123.1 GCA_937921505.1 uncultured Clostridia bacterium
AATGCCTTCAAATTTTCCACTAGTCTTACCTACACTTTCTGTTTGCGCTGCTACAATAGTTCCTACTTCTTGCATTGTAGTAACTGCAAGACTTGTTTTACCAATGAGTTCTTGAATAACTGTAGCTATTTCCGTGGTAAAAGTATTAGATTGTTCTGCTAATTTCTTGATTTCATCTGCTACAACTGCAAAGCCTTTGCCTGCTTCACCAGCTCTTGCAGCTTCAATCGCAGCATTTAATGCAAGCAGGTTAGTTTGCTTTGCTATATTTTGTATCATTTGACTGGCACTTGCAATTTGTTCAGCGCTTGAATTGGTATCTAAAATGGTTTGATAGATCGCTCCAGCCGCTTGATTACTTTTATCTGTTTTTTCTACAAGTACTTTTAGAATATCAAAACCTTCATCCTTTAAGAAACTTACTTCATTGGCTGAAGCATTTAAATCCGCTAAATAAGTTTGATCTTTTTCTATTAATTCACCTAATTGGTTAATATTGAGTACCCCTGTTTCAGTATTCTTTGCTTGCTCACTTGCGCCATTCGCTATTTCTTCTATCGTTCGACCTATTTCGCCAGCAGCTACAGATGCTTGTTGGCTAGTAGCAGTTAATTCCTCAGATGAGGATGCCACATGCTCTGAGGTGGCTGATATATTTTTGACTAGATCAATAAGATTCATTTGCATTTTTGCTAGAGCATTTGTGATCAATCCTATTTCATCTTTCCGCTTTAAATATTTTATAGCTTCAGAAGTTTCATCAAACGATAAATCATATTGTGATAAGCGTTCTATAATCTGGGCTAATACCTTGATAGGGTGCACAAGTATATTACTTATAAAGTAAGTAATAACTATACCTACTAAAATAATGATTACTGTTATAAGTGTTAAACGATTCCCCAGTTGCTTGACTCCTTGTAGCACTTCACTGTTTTCTAGCGCAATAGCGACTACCCACTGACTGTCTGCGACAGGCGCAAAAGCCATCGTTCTTTCTTTGCCTTCAAATAAATATCGCCCTACACCCATTTCCCCTTTTATCATATGTTGCTCGATAATTTTTGCAAGTTCACCTAAATCTGGATTACTCTTTGCATCTTCAATAGCACTAAACTGTTTAATAACAAGATCTGTATTGGCATGCCCTACCATTATCCCCTGCCTGTTGATTGCATAAGCATATCCCCGTTTGCCATAGTGAATATCTTGTACAATACGACTTAGAGCCAAACCATCTCTCCACCCATAGAATACCCCTGTGATCTGTCCATTTTCTTCCACTGGTACAGCAAAGATAAGAATAGCGCCATCGCCTAGTTTACTTATAATAATATCAGAAAAGGTTATTTTACCAGCTACTGCCTCTTTAAAATAGTCTCTGTCACTGATATCTAGTGTTGTGTGTGCCGCATCAAAAACTCTAGATTTGCCTTTTGTATCAGCTAAAGCATATCCCAAGTATCCACTTCTTTTAGCCTCTTCTTGAAAAAAGGCTACTTTATCTTCCCACGAAACATCATCATTGAATATAATTGGATTTTGTGCAACAGTTTGCAAATATAGCTTTTGGGCATTAACTCTAGACTCAACGAATTTAGCTGCTTCAAGTGCAGCATCTTGTAATGTTTTTTCTGTTTGAGCTAAAAGTGTTCTTGAAGCACTTCTTGTGGATAAAAACCCTAACATACCCGTTGAAATAATTAAAACCACTGTAATCATACTAATTAATATACCTTTGATAGACTTCATAACCTATACCCCATTTCACTTTGGTCTTTTTACTTATAAGATGGCTATATTAACACTCTCTACTCTCCCACCAATAAGTATAATATGTTTTTTAACCCTTAGACATTTTTTCTTCAAACATATCCTTATAATCCCTATCTTATTACTCATCTGCTCCATTTCGAGGAATTTTTCGAACATCTTTTCCAAAATGATGTCATATTATGTAATAACTTCTATATATAATTTTTTATCATCTATTTATACTTATATCAATATACATGGCACCAATTCCCTGTATTTAGGAATGAATTCTATTATCATGAACGTTATAATCAAAAAAACCTTATAGCTATTATTAGCTATAAGGTTTTTTGATGCGACTGGGGGGACTCGAACCCCCAAGGTCTAGGACCACTAGATCCTTAGTCTAGCGCGTATGCCAATTCCGCCACAGTCGCCTATTTATTTTCTAAAAGCAAATATAATTATATCCAATCTCCACTCTTATGTCAAGTATTTTAGAATTTCTTTTTTAAAACTATTTTTACATCCTTTTTAACTTTTTTTTAATATGATAGTATGCTAAAATGAATTTATATCATTTTATGAGGTGGGCAGATGAAAAAACTTTGGCAAGGTAATAATTATTTACGTATTTCGCTCTATGTCATCTTTGTAATAAGTGTTTCTATTTTATTTTATAGAGTTTCTTCTAATTCAGATAATATTTTTCCTTCTATTATGCTTTATTTTAAGAAGATAACTAACATTTTATCACCTATTCTTTATGGATTATTGGTGGCTTATCTGCTTAATCCTATCATGGACTTTTTTGAAAGACATTTTATAAAACTTATAAAACCTAAAACACCTAGTCATAAAAAGAGAATTCGTACTGTGTCCATCATTATTGTTTATATATGTATATTTGGGAGTCTCATTTTAATGATTCGCTATCTTATTCCGCAGATTTTAGTCAATATAAGAGATCTTATCAATATGCTTCCTTTATATATTTCAGAATTCAAAAATACACTCACTACACTTGAGTCTACTATTAATGAAAATATTTCTGTGCTTCCCTATCAAGTGGATACCTCTAAGCTCTTTGATATGTTTAGCCCAGAGAAATACTTTGATTTTGCAGGCCTTAATACTATTATGGCAACTGTAGTTTCTCAAGCTTTTAGTATTACTTCTTCTTTGTTTAATTGGATCATGGGTTTTGTTATATCTTTCTATGCCCTCGAACAAAAAGAATCCTTTGTTCATGGCTCTAAAAGATTAGCTTATTCATTTTTAAATGAATCAACTGCAAGTAAGATTATAGCTATTTTTAAAGAAGGTCATGAAATTTTCATTAGATTTTTTGTTGGAAAATTTATAGATTCTTTTATTATTGGGGTCATCTGTTTTATAGGCTTATCTATTATTAAAAATCCTTATGCACTTCTTTTATCTGTCATTATAGGTGTCTTTAATATGATTCCTTATTTTGGCCCTATTTTAGGGGCTATACCTGCTGTACTTATTACATTATTTGAAGGATTTTTGCCTGCTGTTAGCGTTGCTGGATTTATTTTGTTATTACAACAGTTTGATGGTCTGGTATTAGGTCCAAAAATCCTCGGAGATTCTATTGGTCTTAGTCCTTTTTGGATTATATCTGGAATTATTGTCGGAGGTGCTTTATGGGGACCGCTTGGGATGTTCTTTGCTTCTCCCCTTATTGCCATTATACTCTTAACGATTAATCGTTGGTTAGATAAGACATTACTAACTAGAAATATTTATATTGTTCCTTTGCTTGCAGATCATGCTAAGAGTCCTCCTTTACCTAGTACCGATAGTCCTAAGAAGAGACCTACCTCTCACAAAAAAACTCCTCCTAGCGACAAACCTTCTAATACTTAAAAACAGGGTATTCAAAAAGCTTTAAAGCTTTTGAATACCCTGTTTTTTTATAACATTCTATCTATTTTCTCTTGTAATACTGTTTTAGGAATAGCGCCTACTACTGTATCTACAATCTCACCATTTTTCATAAGAAGAATAGTGGGGATACTCATTATATTATATTGAGTAGCTACACTTCGATTTTCATCTGTATTTACTTTTCCAATTTTCACTTTGCCTTCATAATCTGCTGCAAGTTCATCAATAACCGGAGACATCATTTTGCATGGTCCGCACCAATCTGCATAAAAATCTATAACTACTGGTATTTGTGAATCAACTGCCTCTTGTTTAAAATTATTATCTGTAAACTTATATGCCATTTCGCATTTCCTCCTTTATACGCTATAGGATATGATATAAAATAAAACAATATTATTATATCAAGGTATATCGTTAGTTTATTATATATTATTTGTAAATGCAATATAATATTATCTTATTAGTAGTATTGCATTTTCTTCTAGTTCTATTCTATTTATTTCTTTTTAAGCATCTGATATTCTTTTGTTTTTTCATCAATGTAGTCTTCTATTTCATCTAAAGTATGTGATAAATCCTCTAGTAATTTGATTTTATTTTTACCAGAATGGTGATTTTTATTGCGACCTTTTTCATACATAAACTCTTTAAAGAATTTTTCTATTCTTTCTCCCATCTGCATTTTTCACATCTCTCCTTTATTCACACTCATATGCCATTATATGGATTAGTTGTAAAAAAGGTAACAAATTGAATGATAGTATTTTTTAAAAATCATTTCATCTTTCTCTTGGTATGGCGATGACATATCTTAATATAGGACTTATTTTAGTTTTAATATTTAAACCACAAATGCTAAGCGTTTTAAAGATAACATTGCTCATTTATACAGTACTGTTACTCGCTTATTATTATTTTTCTTATAAATTATTTAATAGATTTTCACGCCTTACAACTTATCACAGTATTTTTTGTATCCTTATATTATTAGTGACTAACTCACTGCTAGACTATATGGGGCTAAATGTTTATTTAATTATCAATCTATGTATATGCTTTTTTCTTACTATATCTTTTGGTTTATATCATGCTGAAGTATACAATATAAAACTTCTTACAACTGCAAACAATATAAAGTTAAGAGATTCTGAACTTATAGAGGCCGAAAAACGCATACAGTACTTAGCCTATACCCACCCTGATACCGGGCTTAAAAATGCGCATAAATTACATATAGATCTTAAAAATCCATCTTACGATCTAACTGGTGTCTGTATGTTAAGTATTAAAAACTTTAAACTTCTGCTTACCCTCATTGGTTATAGAGAAAGCAAAGCAGTTTTAATGGACATTTCAAAAGCTTTAATCTCCTTTTTTAATACTTGCGAAAATACTTATCATTTTTCTACAGATAGATTTATTATTTTATATACAGGCTCACATGATCAATTTGAAGTATTTATAAAAGGAATTCTCTCTCTATTTTCTACACAAAACTTATGTGCTATTGACTTAAACCCTTGTATCGGTGCTACATACATTACTAATATGCACTTTAACTACGACACACTCATACAAGAGTTAGAGCTTGCCTCCCATATTGCAAAATACACAGATAATCGCTATGCTCTTTATAAATCTGAAATGTCTAAGAAACTCCAAACTAATTTAGAATTAGAAGCAAAGCTTAAAGAGGCTACACTTTGCAATCACTGGGAAGTCTATCTTCAGCCGAAGGTAAATGTATGCGATAATCAAATTACTAGTGCAGAGGCACTTATAAGATGGCGCGGTAACGAGACTACAATTCCTCCTGATATATTTATTCCTTTAGCTGAAAAGCTTGGGTTAATTAATCAAATAGGTCGTTATGTTATTCATACTACTTTTAAATATGTCCATGATCTTGATAAGATGGGATTTAAGAATCTAAAATTTTCTATTAATCTCTCTGTTGGACAGCTTATGGAATTGGATTTAGTGTCATTTATAGAAGATACTGCCAAAAAGTTTAGTATTTCTCATAAACATATTATCTTTGAGATTACCGAGTCTATACTTATTCATAATATGGCTAAGGTAGCTACTACACTCACTCAATTAAAACAACTAGGTTTTAGATTTTCCTTAGATGATTTTGGTACAGGTTATTCTTCTCTCGCTTATCTTTCAAAGCTTAACTTTGATGAGTTGAAATTTGATAAAGAATTTATTAAAAATATTAAGTCAGAACACAAAAACCTCATCATCTTAGAATGTGTCACTAAAATGGGACAAGATCTTGGCTTAGACATTGTTACCGAAGGAATCGAAGATGAATCCCAGTATAATACCATAAAATCTTTAGGCTGTAATTATTACCAAGGCTATTATTACAGTAGGCCTGTTCCTTTCGATAATTTTCTCAGCTTGTTGCTTTTGACTGTAGCATAAAAAGTAGGTTATGCCTTGGCATACCCTACTTTTTTAATTTGACTGCTTCTAACCTATTAATAGTATATCCCATTTCCGAAAACTTTTTTTCATACTCCGTCATAATGTTATCTTGCATTTCACTATTATGAAGATCAAGTGTTACATTTTTCATAAGCCAACTCGTTGCTGAAAACTCTTCTATTGAATAGGCAAATAATCCTTTGTTATCTGTTTTAAAGTGTATTTCCCCCTTTTCACAAAGAATATGTTCATATTTCTCCAAAAATAGTCTATTGGTTAACCTTTTATAGGCATATCTTTTTTTAGGCCATGGATCTGAAAAATTAAGATAAATACGTCCAACCTCTCCTTCTTCAAAAATTTCCTTGCAATGACTTACATCAAAGAAAAGAAACCTTAGGTTGTCCGGAAAATCTTCTTTATTATTTGCTTTTTTACAAGCTTTATAAACTACTGTTTCAGCTCTTTCTGCTGCAATATAATTAATAGTAGGGTTCAAGATTGCAAGTTCTGTAATAAAGCCTCCTTTACCACATCCAAACTCAACATGAATAGGATTATCGTTGCCAAAACTTTCTTTCCATTTTCCTTTAAAAGCTTCCGGGCTAAGGATAACTCGTTCATCGCTCGCCAAATACTCAGGAGCTCTTGGGTCTCTTCTTAAACGCATTTTTAGTGTTTCCTTTCTTTTGTAAATAAATATTTTTAAAGTATACGCTTATACATAAAAAAGAGGCATATCATTATACCTCTTAGTTACACTTTATCATTTTCTCTTTTATGATGCAATTAAATACTTTATTTATTGAGGTTGATGCTCTTATAAATGCTTCAGCCAACTTAGTGCCAACCCCACCCACTTGTGAGCATTCACATGCTTTTTCATATCCTCTTCGGAGTAACCAACCGTTTGATCTCCTAGTGATAACCCATGAGCACCTTTTTCAAAAACATGAAACTCATAAGGAATTTTATTTGTAGCCAAACTCTTAACAAAGTCTAGACTTTCTTCTACATCGATGACTGTATCTTCTGAAGTTGTCCACAAAAAAGTGGGTGGCATATCTCGTGTGACTCTACTTATGCAATGCCATTCACTCAAGATCTCATCACATGGATTTAAAGTGCCATATACGTTGCTGAACATCATTTCTAATAAAGGCTTCATTTCAAGGAATCTTTCAAGATTTTTCATTTTGAACCGCTGCATATCTAGTAACGGATATCCTAAAATTAAGGCATTGGGTTTAAACAAATGGTTATCTGCCTCAATCGCTTTTGCCAAGTAGTCTTCTTGCCATGATGCAGATAGCATTGCGGCAACATGCCCTCCTGTAGAAAATCCACATAAACTAATCTTATCGGGATGAACATACCACTTCTTAACATTTTCACGTACAAGCATGACTGATTTGGCGACGTCTATAAAAGGAGCTGGAAATTTTCCAATTCCAGCTCCAATTGAATATTTTAATACGAATACATGATACCCTTCTGCTATAAATCTAAGAGCAACGGGCTCCGCTTCTTTTTCTGTTATTCCTACATAAGCTCCGCCTGGACAGATAATAATGGCCGGCCTTATAATGGGAAAATGTTGATCCATAGATGCTTCTTGAGTATAGGCTGTCAAAGTAGCATTTGACACACCTTCAAGTAAAGGTATAACTTCTATAATCATCTACTCAATTTCCTTTTTAAGCTTGTTTTTCTTCTCTACAGCTAACGCAATAATAATTGTAACGATAGCGCCTCCCCAGACTGTTCCGCATCCAATAATCATCATTATTATGGTACTAGTAGACATATGAATCCCTCCTATTATTCTTGATGTGCATCTGTAGTCCACTTTCTTTTATAGAATATAACGGATGCACCAACCATGATTAAGACTGTTCCCCAACCAAATACGATATTGGAAAGAACCCCTATAGCATCTTGGTTAAATAGTCCAGTGATTAAGTTGAACAGATTTGTTACCACAACTGCTCCTAGTAATAGAGGTGTAAAATACCTCAATAAATAATCCCACCATATACCAACTCTAAAGTCTGAAAACTCATTTGCTTCTTTTCTTAACTTAATGGTTCCATAAATATAGCTAATGAGGATTACTTCTACTAAACCTAGCCCTGCAATAACAATATTTCCTACATAAGCATCTACGATATCTAGGATATAGTTAAAGCCTGCATAGCTTGCAAAACAAGCACTTCCTATAAAGCCTACTAGTGAAATAATGGTTACTAGCTTTTCTCTTGAAATTCTAAACTTATCAAGAGCTGCAGTGGCGAAGGATTCGAGCATTGAAATACTAGATGATAAGCCTGCAATAAATAAGCAGAAAAAGAAAATAAAACCTAATAATCCTTGAATAACCACATTTTGTGACATGGTTGAAATCGCAATTGGAAAGGCTATAAATGCAACACCTGCACCTGTTCCAAATGATGTGAACTCTACACCCATGCTGCTTACTAAATAACCAAGTGTTGAAAATACCAATATACCAGCAATAAGGTCAAAGCTTGCATTCGCAAAAACAGTAATAATTGCACTGTTAACAATATCTGCTTTTTCATGTAAGTATGAACCATAAGCAATCATAACACCTACTGCTAAAGTAGTTGAGAAAAATACCTGTGCATACGCTGAAACCCAAATACCAGGACTTAAAATCATTGAAAAATCTGGTTTAAAAAGTGCTTCTAAACCAATTGTAGAACCTTGAAGCCGTACTGCATTAATCATAAATATAATCATTAATACCATTAGCAGTGGTGTAAAGATGGTGGACATCTTTTCTATACCACCTGAAATACCCTTTTTAACAATGAGCCAGTTACATAGCCAAACAAAAATAACTGCCACTAATATATAAATGCTAATACCTGCTCCAAAATCCAGTGCATTTGCTGCACTTCCCGTAACCATCCCCATAATTGGGCCCGGATCTGAAAGCCAGTTAATCATGCCAAATGCATGTCCTAGAGAATAAATCATAAAAATAACAGAGACTGCAATGATTGCTGAATAATACATCATAACAATAATAGGTACCATTACTTGAATCCAACCAACAACTTCAGCTTTTTTCTTTAAACTAGCGAATGCTTTTACTGAACCGCCTCGTATTTTTCTACCAAATGCATACTCCATAATCATAAGCGGAATCGCACATGTAATTAATGCTACGAAATAAGGCAGAAGAAATGCTCCGCCACCATTTTTATAAGCTTGGAACGGAAATCTCCATAAGTTTCCAAGACCTATTGCAGCTCCTGCTGCAGCAAAGATAAACCCTTTTCTACTTTGCCATTTTTCTCTCATTCAAGGTGCCTCCTCATTAATTTAGTGGTCTTAATTTTGCTAGGAAGTGTCTAAGTACAGCTGGTTCATAATCAAAAGTTAATCCAACTAACTCATCTTTACGTGCCATTACTTTCTCAAAACCTTCAACAATTTGGTCCATATGACTTTGTGTGTAAACTCTTCTTGGAATGGTTAATCTCACAAGTTCAAGCGCTGACTCTTCTTGCTCTCCTGTTTGAGGATTTCTGCCTAATAAGAAAGAGCCAATTTCAACTGGTCTAACTCCTGATTCTAAATAAAGTGCATTACATATCGTTTGCGCTGGGAACTGATCGCCTGGCATATCTGGTAAAATCTTTCTTGCATCTACAAAAACTGCATGACCACCTGTTGGATACTGAATAGGTACACCTATCTCCATTAACTTATCGCCTAAGTACTTAACTTGGCCTAATCTATATTCTAGATAGTCTTCATCAATACCTTCATATAAACCTCTTGCTAATGCTTCCATGTCTCTTCCTGATAACCCACCATAAGTTGCAAACCCTTCTAGTGGTACACATCTTGCTTGAGCCCCTCTAAATATTTCCTCATCATCTTTAATAGCAATCATACCACCCATATTCACAATAGCATCTTTTTTAGCACTCATTGTTAACATATCTGCATAGGAATACATTTCAGTAAGGATGTCTTTTATAGAAGCATTTTCGTATCCTGCTTCTCTTTTCTTGATAAACATTGCATTTTCCGAAAACCTTGCAGAATCCATTACAATTTTTTTGCCATATTTATCAGCAACTCTTTTTAACTCTTTCATATTTGCCATTGAAACAGGTTGTCCACCGGCTGAGTTATTCGTTACTGTCATAATAAGAAAGGCAACATTTTCTGATCCAACTTCTTCAATAAAGGCTTCTAGTGCTGGAATATTAAAATTACCTTTAAAATCATAATAAGTTCCTGTATCTGTAGCTTCTGGAATAAGGAAGTTTCTCGCTTTTGCCCCTGATAATTCTACATGCGCTTTAGTCGTATCGAAGTGATGATTACTGCATACATACTGTCCTTGTTTTAATAATAGTGGAAATAATACTTGCTCAGCTCCCCTACCCTGATGTGTTGGAACTACATAATTATAATTAAAAATATCTTTAACGGCATCACAGATATGATAGAAGTTTTTACTTCCTGCATAAGCTTCATCTCCTAGCATGAGACCTGCCCACTGGTTATCACTCATAGCACCCGTGCCACTATCTGTGAGTAAATCAATATAGACATCTTTTGATTTTAATAAGAATGGATTATAACCTGCTTCTTTTAAGGCCTTTTCTCTTTGCTCTCTAGTTGTAATATTAAGAGGTTCTACCATTTTTATTTTAAATGGTTCTGCTGGATGTTTTGCTTGTGACATAATAAATTCCTCCGTTTTAGTTTAGTATGTTTATCTTATATCAATATTATTCCTATGTAAGATAATTTAAAATGAAGATAATAATTTTTTATCTTAATAATAAATTATTATTACTTTATAACTATATAACTTTTTAGCCCTCTTGTCAATACTACTGTAAATAAAAAAAAACAAGCCTTAGTTTTGTAAATAACTCACAAAATCAAGGCTTGACAATTCTATTTTCTTATTTCACTTCATTAAACCAATACACATTTTAGCACTATACATTTATTACCATGATAATCAATCTTTATTTTTTAAATTATTTTAAAGCAATAACCTCTATTTCAACTAAAGAACCTTTTGGAAGCCCCGCCACTTCTACAGCCGAGCGCGCAGGTGAATCAACTCCTAAATATTTTGCATAAATACCATTTACAGCAACAAAATCTTTTAAATCCTTCATAAATACAGTTGCTTTTACAACTTTCTCAAAAGAAGAACCAGCCTCTTCTAGAACTGCTTTTAAGTTTACAAATACTTGTTCTGTTTGTGCTTCAATTCCACCGCCGACTATTTCACCCGTTGCTGGATCAATTGGGATTTGACCTGATGTGATAATAAAACCAAGTCCCGTATCAATAGCATGTGAATAAGGTCCTATTGCAGCAGGAGCTGCCTCTGCATTAATAATTTTTTTACTCATATTTATTCTCCATTCTTTATTTTTTTGTTTATATTACTTAAATACCTATAAACAGTTGCTTCTGAAACACTCAGCATAGCTGAAACCTGACTTACCGCACCTTTAATTAAGAAAAACTTTTCATCATTGAGACGCCTTACAACCTCGACTTTTTCATCAACCCTCAAGCGTTCTGCCGTTACTCCCATTGAATGTGTTACATCATTAATCAGACCGGTAATCATATCTTCAGGTGTTGACTGAAAGACTTCAATATTATTATTTCCCTTTTCTTCAGATTTTACTGATGGAATAAATGCTAATTTTTGCATCAAATCTGCAGCTTGCTGATATTTTGTTACATCAGTATTAATACATAGCATACCCCTTGGATTCCCTTGTTTATCTAAAATAAAAAAGCTATTGGATTTTAGAGGCGTTTTATTCTCAGACATACCTAAATAATTTAAATAATAAGGCGGCCCCTCTTTCCCTTTATCTTTTAATTTCGATAAAGCAAATCTAGTTAAAGGTGCCCCAATCGTTCTACCACTAATATAGCCATTATATATAGCAATAACAGAATGATTAATATCATCAAAACTATGTAGGACAACTTCTGTATTTTCTCCAAAACACGCCCCCAAAAAATCAACCAATTGAATATAGGATGAAAAATCAAATTCTGCTTTCATAGGTATCACCTCTTATCATAATAAAAATATTTAGCATTAAGATTATTTTATCATGATAATAAATTTTGTCAATTTGTTTCTTCTCTAGTTATTGGAAGGTGTTCTTCTCATTCTATTAATCATCACTAGGCATGAGAAAGTGTTGGAAACATTATTTCATTGTGTTCAAAATAATCAAAACCACTACCTTAGGTCACACCAGCTAAATCATTAAAACTTTTTTCTTAAGATATTATCATGTCTATAACCTTTTTTAATTTCAAATTGTGTCTTCATTACATAGCTCTCTATCTAATTTAATTATAATTTTATGTTCCTGTTTTTTCTCTGTCACATTAATAATACCTAATCTTTCCATTTCCTTCATTTTGGATCTTGTAACATTTAAAATCTCAGATACTATTTTATCACTTCGTATTTTGAGTAGATAACTGTTACTAATTACTAGTAAATCACCTTTATGAAAAAGTTGTTCATTTCCATCCATCAAACTTGTTTCTCTTTTAAAAGCATATTTTATATGTGACCAGTCAACTTCCACTCTATTTCGAGCAAAAAACTGACTATTTGTCCCATATTCAAAGGCTAGTTCCTTAGAATTACTCAAGAATTTCTCATATTCATCCTGTAATATGGACTTTGGACTTCTTCTTTCATAGATTGTCAGATTACTTGTATGCTTACATCTTACACATTGATAAATCAGCCATACGTCTACTTTATTTCCATTAGCATTAACACGAAAGCTGTTTGTATTATGAAATGTTGCTTTACAACCACATCCTGCACAATTCCTTAGAATCTCAAAAGATTCTTCCGGTATTACTCTGTATTCTATTTTTCTTAAATAGCTCATTTTGCATCTCCTATTGTATTTAGAAATTGCAAAGTGCCATTACATTATCAACTGATTTTTATTTGCAATAGCCTTTGCTATGCAAAACAAACTGGTGTAGTCATAAATAATTTCCTCCTATTTTGTTGTTTTCTTTATTTTAGAGTACTTTACATTTATTTTCCACCTTAAATATTTTTCTAAAAAAAAATGAGCCAATACAAAAAATTAGATTTTTTGAATCAACTCAAATATTATTCTACTGGTTTCATTTGACGCAGTATGCGTTCTATGCTTTTTTGCGATAAAAAATATTTAATTGCTAAGTCTTGAATTTTGTAACCATCTTGAAAATCTCTGGAGATTTGTAAGTTTCTATCTTTTAACTCTTGACGTATAAGAGTTCTGTTTCCCCATTCTTTTCTTTGATTTTCTTTTCTAGGGATATATATATTTTCTCCATCCACATACTTCTGTATTAATTCTATTATTTCCATTGGTAGAATTTCTTCTGCTTTTCTATAGCCCATATTTGCCTCCTAAATTATAAATTCTTTAGGTTAGCAATAGCTATAACAAATTTTATATTTAAAAGTTGCAATAGCTAGTGCTATGCAAAAATAACAAATTTTCTCATAAAAAAATCCTCCTCTAAACATATTCAAACAATTAATAGTATATAAATAATCCTTTTAATTATTATTAGATTAATGTAAATACTCTGTATAACATTATACCAAACATCTCCATAATTGCATAGCAATCCATATAATCTTTTTTTCCTTCTTTATATTCCCCCCCTAAAGGGATTATAGTTGCTTGTGATAAATGTCCAGCAAGTGATTTCAATATTCGGAAGTTGCCTATGTAGTGTTTCGTGAAAAAATCTTAGCAGATTATTCAAATGGTTCTTAGCCGCACTGTTTGAGCATAGATGTTGCACAGCAACATCCGCGAGTTTGCGGCGTTCATTTTAATAATCTACTTAGATTTTTAGAAACGCGGAATGAGCAACTGGAGAATACTGAAATCATCTTGCGTCCCATGCGATCACAAGCTACCACTATGATAGCGCCTCCATCAGTTCCTCTGCAAACCGCAGAAGTGGCATTTCTGCTTCTTCCCCATAAGCTTCTATAAGCTTTACAATAGCACTTCCTACAATAACGCCATCAGCATGATCTTTAAGTACTTTAGCCTGCTCTTTATTAGATATTCCAAATCCTAAAGCTGTGGGAATAGTGCAGTATGCATTAATCGTTTCAAACATAGATTTAAGATCTGTCTGGATTGTATCTCTTGTACCTGTCACCCCCATAGAAGATACACAGTATAAGAAGCCCTTTGCTTGTGCGGCAATTTCTTTAATACGTTGCTTGGAAGTAGGTGCAACAAGAGAAATCACATCAACGCCTTTATCTGCAGCATATACATTAAATTCTTCTTTTTCTTCAAAAGGAAGATCAGGCACAATAATACCATCTATTCTTGTTTCCTGACATTTTTCAAAGAATCTTTCAATACCATAGTAATGAATCGTATTAGCATAAAGTAAAAATACAAGAGGTACATCCGTTGTTCTTCTAAGCGTTGCTACCATATCAAATACTTTAGTTAGTGTTACATGATTTTTAAGTGCTCTGATATTGGCTCTTTGAATAACTGGACCATCTGCTATAGGATCTGAAAAAGGAATTCCTATTTCAATGATATCACTGCCTGCCTTATCTAGTGCATAAATAAACTTTTCAGTTGCTTCTAGCGTAGGGTCTCCCGCCGTTATAAACGGTATAAATGCTTTTCGCCCTTGTTGTTTCGCCTTATCAAATGCCTTTTGCAAATTACTCATCGATATGAACCCCCTTATATTTTGCAATACTCGCTACGTCTTTATCGCCTCTTCCAGATAAATTAATGACAATAATTTTATCTTGTGGCATTTTAGGCGCTATCTTCATCGCATAAGCTACTGCATGCGAGCTTTCAATAGCAGGTATAATGCCTTCGGTTTTGGATAGGTATCCAAATGCCTCTACCGCTTCTTGATCTGTTGCTGGTATATAACTTGCTCTTTTTGTTGCGTGGAGATAAGCATGCTCCGGGCCAATACCTGGATAGTCAAGCCCTGCTGATATCGAATATACAGGAGCAATACTACCTCCTTCTGTTTGGAGAAAATATGACTTCATGCCGTGAAATATCCCAACTTCTCCTTTGCCAATAGTAGCTGCATGATTTTCAGTGTCAATGCCTTCTCCTGCGGCTTCTACGCCTATTAGTTCTACTTGGACGTCTTCTATGAAGTTATAAAAAAGCCCCATAGCATTACTTCCTCCTCCTACACATGCAATCAGCGTGTCTGGAAGTCTGCCTTCCTTTTGAAGCATTTGAGCTTTTACTTCTTGACCAATAACACTTTGAAAATCTCTAACCATCTCTGGATAAGGGTGTGGCCCCATAACAGAACCAATGCAATAAAAAGTATCTTCTACGCTTCTAGTCCACTCCTGCATAGCTGCATTAACAGCATCTTTTAAAGTACGTGTTCCTGATTTAACTGCTGTAACTTTTGCTCCCAAGAGTTCCATCCTAAATACATTAAGTGCCTGGCGAACCGTATCCTCTTCTCCCATAAACACTTCGCATTCAAGCCCCATAAGTGCTGCAGCTGTTGCTGTCGCTACGCCGTGCTGTCCTGCTCCCGTTTCTGCTATAACCCTTTTTTTACCCATTTTCTTAGCAAGTAACACTTGACCTAAAACATTATTTATCTTATGAGAACCTGTATGGTTAAGATCTTCTCTTTTTAAATAAATTTTAGCGCCGCCCAAATCCTCTGTCATCTTTTTTGCAAAGTATAATAAAGAAGGTCTACCTGTATAGTCTTCAAATAGTTGTTTTAATTCTTGATTAAAACTTGGATCCTTTTTATATTTTTCATACGCCCTATCTAATTCATGAATTGCGCTCATCAGTGTTTCAGGAATATATTGTCCTCCAAATTTACCGTATCTGCCTGGATTATTCATTTCTAATCACCTCATCCTTTTATTTTATCTCACTTTTTTATTTTGCTCTCTTACAACACGAATGATCTCACGCACTTTATCTCTATCCTTGAAACCATTGGTTTCTACCCCACTGCTTACATCTATTGCATAAGGAGATTTTTTAACAGCTTCATATAGATTACCCAAATGAATACCCCCTGCCAAAAAATACGGTCTCATCGTACCCTGTATCACTTGCCAATCAAAACTTTCTCCACCTCCGCCATAAGCTCCTTGCAAATACTTGTCAAATAACAAAAAATCTACATCAAAATCTTGATTTCTTTCTATTTTATCTTTTACTCTTATAGCTTTTATAATAGGTAACTTTATATTTGCTTTTAATTCTTTAATATACGTACTATCTTCATCGCCATGTAGCTGTACTACATCAATCACCTGCTCTTTTACAACGTTTATTAGACTACTAATCGGTTCATTTACAAATACACCTACAGCTTGAATAGATGGATTTAATAATCTTTTTAAATATTTAGCCTGACTTAAAGAAACTTGTCTTTTACTTGTTGCAAATACAAATCCAATATAATCAGGTAAGTATTCATTAACTACTTGGATATCCTCTTCTCTTGTTAAACCACATATTTTAATTTTAGCCATAAGAAATTTCAGACCTCCTGCAGCTCTTTTAATTTCCCTACTCTGTCGGAAGATTTAACGATACTTTCTCCAATAAGTACTGCATCTGCGCCTATCTTTTTCAAACGTTTCATGTCTTCTCTCGTATGAATACCACTTTCTGCAACAAATAGCTTGTTTGTTGGCACAAGTTCCCTTAGTCTTTCCGACACTTCAAGACTTACTTCAAAAGTTTTGAGATTTCTATTGTTAACACCTATAATCTCAGCCTGAGCTTCAAGTGCTCTTTTTACTTCTTCTTCATCATGGGTTTCTACTAAAACATCGAGTTCTAGGTTACTCGCTACCTTTAAAAGATGCTCCATTTCCTTCTGCGTAAGTGCTGCTGTGATAAGTAGTATAGCATCCGCACCTATCGCTTTCGCTTCATAGATTTGCCATTCATCTACAATAAAATCTTTTCTTAATAGCGGAAGCGGAACTATTTCTTTAATCTGTGTAAGATATTCATTCGCTCCTAAGAAGTAATTAGGTTCTGTAAGTACAGAAATAGCAACAGCTCCCCCCATTTCATAATCCTTGGCAATTTGGATAGTATCAAAATGCTTACAGATAAGTCCTTTAGAAGGTGATGCTTTTTTTACCTCAGCAATAATGGAGAACCGTCCCCCTATAGCTTTTTTGAAGCTTGTTTGGTGGAAGGTGTTTTTTTCTATTTGCTTCATCAAGTCTTGCAAAGTCGTTTGTGACTTTAGTTTTTCTATATCTTTTTTTCTGCTGGTTATAATTTGTTCGAGTATCATATTGTCTCCTTTTTGATTTAATTCTTAATTTACCTTTTGAGTAGCTGTGATAAATTCCGAAAGTTTAACCAGAGCTTTGCCGCTATCTATTATTTCTGCTGCTATTTCTACACATTCTCTTAGTGTCTTATCGCCGTACGCGATATAAAGAGCTGCTGCTGAATTAATGAGTACTATATCTCTTTTAGGTCCTTTTCGCCCTTCTAAAATGTCTAACATGATGTCTTTATTTTCACTCGCTACGCCACCAACCAGCTCTTCTTGTTTGCAAAACTTAAGACCTAACATTTCTGGATTTAAAATGAAACTCTCGATAGTACCATCTTTGATTTCATAAACCGTTGTTGGTGCACACATGGAAATCTCATCTACACCGTCTTGCCCATGTACTACCATCGCACGTTTAACCCCAAGATTATGAAGTACATTTGCCATGGGCTCTAATAATTTCTCATCATATACACCTAAAACCTGAAGGTTTGCGTATGCCGGGTTGGCTAAGGGACCTAATATATTAAAAATTGTTCTTATACCAAGCTCTCTTCTTGGTTTTGCAACATGCTTCATAGCTGTATGATAAACTGGCGCAAACATAAAACATAATCCTACATCTTCTAGCACCTTTTCATTCTGCTTGGGGGTAATATCTAATTTAACACCAAGTGCTTCTAAAATATCAGCAGCCCCACATTTACTAGATACTGATCTATTGCCATGTTTAGCTACTTTAACACCCGCTGCAGCTACCACTATTGAAGAAGCCGTAGATACATTAAAAGTATTAGTGCAGTCCCCCCCCGTTCCTACAATATCCATCACATCTCCTTGTGTTTGCAGTTTTTCACATTTATCTCTCATAACTTTAGCACAAGCTGTAATCTCTTCTATCGTTTCCCCCTTCATTCTCATAGCTGTTAGAAAACTTCCTATTTGCGCCTCTGTTGCATTTCCTTCCATAATACTATTCATTGCGGTTTCTGTTTCATGTATTGTGAGATCTTTTCCTTCTACTAATTTTTTAATATAGTGTTCCATTAGATTGCTACCTCCAAAAAGTTTTTAATGATTATTTCTCCGTCCTTCGTTAAAATAGATTCTGGATGAAACTGAACACCAAATACAGGATGCTTTTTATGCCTAAATGCCATAATCTCACCGTGTTCATCTTGTGCAATGACTTGGAGCACCTCTGTAAGACTTTGTTTATCTACAATAAGTGAATGGTATCTCCCCACCGTTATGATTGATGAGAGTCCTTTAAATAGCAGTGAAGTAGTATCTATATGAATATCACTTTGCTTACCATGTAAGATGTGCCTAGCTTTTGTAACTTTACCGCCATAAGCTTCCCCTATGGATTGATGTCCTAAGCAAACGCCTAAAATAGGTATTTTGCCACTAAAGTACTTAATAGCATCTATAGAAATCCCTGCATCCTTTGGATACTTAGGTCCTGGCGAAATAATAATATGTGTCGGTGCAAGCTCTTCTATTTCTTTTATTGTAACTTTATCATTTCTAAAAACCTTAATAGCTTGATTAAACTTCCCTATATATTGGTAGAGATTATAAGTAAAACTATCATAATTATCAATTATAAGAATCATTTCATATCTCCCACCTTTCTAATAGCCTCAAAAATTGCACTTGCTTTTGTAATTGTTTCTTGATACTCACTTTCTGGGTCTGAGTCTAAAACAATGCCAGCTCCTGCTTGAACATAAGCTATCCCATCCTTTTTAACTACAGTTCTAATAGCAATACATGTATCTAAATTACCATCATATCCTATATAACCTATTGCTCCACCATACACACCTCTTTTTTCAGTTTCAAGCTCTTCTATAATTTCCATAGCTCTTACTTTAGGCGCTCCTGAGAGGGTACCTGCCGGCAAAAGTTCTTTAACTGCCTCTATACTTTCAAGATCTTTTCTCAACCTACCTTTAACACTGGTTGTTAGGTGAATCACATGAGAAAGTCTCTTAAAACCCATATAATCTGATACCGCTACACTATTAAACTCACTTATTTTACCTACATCATTTCGCGCTAAATCTACAAGCATATTGTGCTCAGCACGTTCCTTCTGATCACTTAAGAGCTCTGCTTCAAGCCTTATATCTTCTTCATCTGTTTTACCTCGTCGCCTAGTTCCAGCTATGGGCTGAGTGATAATCGTACCATCTTGCACTTTAACAAGAGTTTCTGGAGAAGCCCCAGCGACTTCTATATCTTCAAATTTCATAAAATACATATAAGGTGAAGGATTGATCGTTCTAAGTACTCTATAAACATCAAAAAGCTCACAGTTTAGCTTGGTTTTAAAAACTTGTGAAAGTACTACTTGAAAAATATCTCCATTTTCAATATAAGCTTTAGCTTTTATGACCTTATCTATAAAAATTTCCTTTGTCATGTTACTTTCAAATAGGATTTCTCCACTAAAGTTTACAGCATACTTTTTTGTAGGTTTATTCACAAAATCATAAAGCTTCATAAGCTTACTTTGAGCTTCATCATAAGCTCTTGTTATATCTTTTGCTTGCCCATCTATATTGCAAATCAGCGTAATCTTCTGTTTAAGATGATCAAAAGCAATAATTTCATCAAAGAACATAAGCTTTATATCTTCAGCCTTCAGATTATCAGGGTTACTTAGAACAATATCTTCTACATATTTTACTGTTTCATAACCAAAATACCCTACCGCGCCCCCAGTTAGAGGTGGTAGATTTTTATCTTTAGGTGCACTATACCCTTTTAAAATGCTTTTCAGTATATCAATAGGATTACCTATAGACTGCGTGATACCCTCCTTAGTCTTGTGAAAGGTCTTACCTTCTTTAACATAAAACAACTCTTTGGGATCAAATCCTAAAAAGGTATAGCGCGCCCATTTTTCGCCACCTTCTATACTTTCTAAAAGAAAATACTCATCATACATTTCTCTCATATGACTTAGTACGCCTATGGGCGTATGAAAATCCATATAAATTTCTAAACTAAGTGGAATCTTATTATAACTTTTAGAAAGTTCTACTACTTTTTCTAAGCTTGGATAAAACATATCTATTCTCCTCCTACCCATTTTAAAAACAACAAAAAACGCCCGCCCTTGGCTATTGCCAAGGACGAGCGCATAGAATACACCCACGGTACCACCTTGATTCGTATTGAAAATACGCACTTTTGCAGAATGCTATCACATTCCTCATCTATAACGCAGATGCTGCGTCATGAGATACTAAGGGAACTACTTCTTCTCTAAGTAGATACCCTTTTCATCATGCCCTCAAGAGACCATTTGTCTAATTCGTTTCCTACTAGGCTCTCAGCACCCCCAGCTCTCTGTAAGTTCGTAATTAGTTTTATTCCTCTATCACAAGTTTTAAAAGTATAATTTAATTATTTTTATTATAAACGCTTAAACATCAATTAGCAAGTTTTTTAATTGCAAAGTAATTACAGACTAATTAGCCAATAACCATATTCACCAATTTCAGGGGCTATATTCTTACGACATGCAAACCTTTGAACTTTATCCTCCGGCTGTAAAAGCCCTTTTCTTTCTGGATGAAAAATATCTGGTATTCCTATATAGTATTGATCTGTATTTTGTTCTTTACCGAGTAGAATTTCATTATATTTATAGTAAGAGAAGGTAACAAATGGCTGTGTTTCCCAGCCTCTAGGCAGCCCTGAAACATTCGCAAGATCTGATAATGATATCTTGGTCCAGTCAATATGATCTGCTTGATACTCAAAAGGCTGTGTCTTTGGAGCATTGCGATAAATAACCTCTACACCACTGTCACTCTTCCCCCCATGTGTTTGTGTTTGACTTGCAGTAATACTGCTTTTAAGTGCTGCAAGCTTTTTAGCAAGTTCTTCTATTTGTGTATCTGTCGTATTATTATTTTTCTTGTCTTCGTACTCTGTTCTATCTATAAACTCAAGTGTCTGAAACCTCTTTATTTCTTGTTCCAAAATTTCTGACCCTTTTAATCTTGCTTGAATATCTTTTAATTTCTTTTCGATCTCTTCTAAATAGTTAACTTCTTCCGGCGTTTCCTCGTCTGTTTTCTTTTCATCTCGTGACCGTTTATTATAAAATGTGTCATTAAAATCTCTATAGGCTTGTTGTTTAATATATGTTTCTTGCAAAACTCTTTCTATTGTATTCTTGGGTCCTTTTTCATCATAATTTATTCCTTCACGTCTATCTGCTCCATTAACATCTGATGGGATAGTATTTGGGGCATATGGACTATGAGGCATACTTTGCGGTGCATAAGGACTATGTGGCATACCTTGTGAGGCATATGGACTATGAGGCATACTTTGCGGTGCAACTTGTGTATGTGGTGGGATTGTTGTATTATAATAATTATTTGCTATATTATTGTGAGAAACATTATTAGCGTAGTTGTTATTATTATTCCAGTTGTTATTATCGTAGTTATCTAAGTTGTTCTCATTCCAGTTCATATGATCATATTCAATTTCAATTTCTTCTAAATCCTGTGCTTCTTCTATTTGTCCCATATGCATATGCCCTGGCATTAGCAGCTCTTCATCTACTGGTTCTCCGGGTAATTCCGATATATAACCCGGTATATCTATTTCCTCATCTACCTGAGGTTGTGGTATTTCCGTCACATACTCCGGTATATCTATTTCCTCATCTACTGGTATTTGTGGTATTTCCGTTACATACTCTGGTATATCTATTTCCTCATCCATTAGCATTTGTGGTGCTCCTGGTACTCCTGGCGTTCCTGGCATTTGTGGTGTTCCTGGTACTCCTGGCGTTCCTGGCATTTGTGGTGCTCCTGGTACTCCTGGTGCTCCTGGCATTTGTGGTGTTCCTGGCACTCCTGGTGCTCCTGGCATTTGCGGTGTTCCTGGCATTCCTGGTATTTGTGGTGCTCCTGGTGCTCCTGTTGTTTCAGCCATTGGCTGTGGTTGTTTATGATGTGTCGGCAATAATCCTTGCAATATGGAATGGATCCTATATTGATTACGTGCAAATCCAACTAAAACAGTATCTGTGTCTCTCATGTTATTGCCTTCTCTAATAATGGCAGCTGCATCTATATCCTTAGCCACAATGCCACTATCCATTACATCTTTTTCATCTATGCGCCACCTTGTTTCTTTACTTTCTTCTGGTGATGCTAGGCGCCCTATTCTGCACCCCCTGTTTTCTTTACTTGAAAACACATATAGTATTAATTGTTTTCCCTCTAGTGGATTTAAATTTTGTACATAACACTTAATCATTCCTGGTGTAGAGATCACTACATGGCCATTTACCCTTTTACCATTTATTCCATATGTAGGCATATTTTCTTCTAAGCTTATCAATGAATTCATATACATAGTATCATCCCCTTTTGTTGTCCCATCACATTAAAATTCTATACTATGTATATGAAAAACATTGTAGTCTTATGACTACAATGTCGCCCTCTCCTTTATTACAGTCTTTTAACTTTTAAAACCACCATGCCCTTTACTATAACATATTGTAAATAAGAACTTATCTCCTCAGGCACTGTGACTCTTATAATTACCAAGTATTTTAAAATACTCACTTTGCTCTTTAACCTTACCAAGTGCTATAAGCACATTAGCATCTTGTAAGTTCCCTTCTAAGTCTGCGAAGAAAAAGTAATGCCAAGTTTTCTCTTGTACTGGTCTTGATTGTATCTTAAGTAAGTTAAGGCCATTATATGCAAAGTGCCCCAAAATATGATATAGAGCACCACTTGTGTGGGAAGTATTAAATACGATGCTTATTTTATTGCATTCTTTTGTGATGTTCATATTTTTAGCAAGTACGATAAACCTTGTACAATTTGTATCATTAAAGTGTATATTTTCTTTAAGGATTTCAAGCCCATACAGTTTAGCTGCTCTTTTACTTGCTATCGCTGCTTTAGTGATGTCCTTAGTTTCTGCAACAAACTGACTTGCCACCGCTGTATTGACATAAGGTTTTTCCTCAATATGTTTGTGAGCTCTTAAAAAGCCTTTACTTTGAGATAAGGCTTCTGATTTAGAATAAACTTCTCTTAAGCCTTCTATGGTAGCTCCCTTTAGCCCTAATAAATTTTGTTCTATCTTTATGACCTGTTCACCTACGATATAAATATTATGTTTAATCATAAGATCATAGATTTCTAATACTTCACCCGCACTAGAATTTTCTATAGGCACGACTCCATAATCTATCTCTCCTGTACTTAGTGCTTGAAATATATCTTCAAATTCCTCATGAGCAACAAATCTCGCTTTTCCTTCTCCAAAATAAGTAATTGCCGCTTCTTCTCCAAAAGAACCTAAAACACCTTGATAGCCTACAATAGGATCTAGTTTAGGTTGTTCTTTGATCCCCTCTTCAATTTGTTTTAATAGATATTCATTATTCTTATATAAGCTCTCTATAGATATCTTAAGTTTTTCACCAATATTATAATAATGATCTTCTCCTATCATTGTCACACCTCGCTAATTTGACGCCCTTCTATTTCAGCGTATTTCCTCATTTTATTAATAACTTTATCAAAAGCTTGTGGTGTAAGTGATTGGGCCCCATCACACAAAGCTTTTTCAGGATTATTATGTACCTCTATAATGACCCCATCAGCCCCTGCCGCTATAGCCGCCATACACATAGGTTCTACCATGAATTTAAGTCCCGTTGCATGACTTGGGTCTACAATAACAGGCAAGTGACTCATCTTCTTAACTGCACAAATAGCTGATAAATCCAGTGTATTACGTGTGTAATTTTCAAAAGTTCTTATGCCTCTTTCACAAAGAATAACTTGTTCATTTCCTCCAGCCATAATATACTCAGCAGCCATAATCCACTCTTCTATTGTAGAGGATAATCCTCTTTTAAGCAGTATAGGTTTTCTTGTTCTGCCAAGTTCTTTAAGCATAGAAAAATTTTGCATGTTTCTTGCACCTATTTGAATAATGTCTACATCTTCTATAAAGCTTTCAATGGTGCGTGGATCCATAATTTCTGTAACAATGGGAAGTCCTGTTTTTTCTCTGGCAATTTTAAGAAGCTCAAGTCCATCTTGCTCAAGACCCTGAAAAGCATAAGGAGATGTACGCGGCTTATAAGCGCCTCCTCTTAAAAAGGTTGCTCCTGAGGCTTTAACGGACTCGGCAATACCTACAATTTGCTCTTCACTCTCTACCGAGCAAGGTCCTGCTATAATTGTAATATCTTTGCCGCCTATTTTTCTGCCGCCTACTTCAATCACACTATTATCTGGGTGAAATAGTCTATTTGCTTTTTTAAATGGTTCTGTCACTCTCATTACTCTTTCAACTCTGCTGTCATTTTCTATTAGCATCATATCTATTGAAGAGGTATCTCCTATAAATCCTAAAACTGTGCACCCGCTCCCTGTTATTCTTTGTACTTCTACAGGATAACTACTTTTTAATTCCTCAACCAAACTTAAAATTTCTTGCTCTGATGCTGTATGTTTTGTAACGACTATCATGCTTATTCCTCCTTATAATATGTGAGTTATCACGGAAACTCTACAGAGCCTGTGATTACTCTATTTTTTTAATTTATTTTTTTGCATTTCCTCCACTTTTTTTGCATAAAAAACTTGACAAACTTATAAAAATGCGCGCCGAATCCTCGCTGAAAACATCTT
>CAKZUB010000124.1 GCA_937921505.1 uncultured Clostridia bacterium
GGTGCGTAGCATCCTTGATAAGATTTGTGTTTTCAAGTACTCTTTTAAAAGAGGTAAAGATAAAAGACTACAGTAAAAGCACCAGAAAAACTGGTGCTAATGTTTAAACTATTTGAGGACATTTTCAAAAATGGTTGACATCTTTTTATTGGAGTTTATAGATTTCACATCTTTAAATTTAAATTATTCATGGTACAGTATGATGTGAAATCATTATGAGAAACAACTTTGAACAGATGAATAACTTAAGTTTATAGGTTATTTCTCTATATATAGAAAGTGATCAATAAATTCTGTGTTTAGTATAATATTTTAAACTATTTATATATAGTTTACTGAAATAATCTAGCCATTCCTGTATATATTATAGAGAACAACATATAAACTTTACATTGGATACTTCTAAAGAAGCCGGCAGCCGTATAACTCAAGTTAAAATTGGTGGTAAACCTATTCATACGACTTCTACTTACTCTTTAGCAACGAATGCCTTTATTGGTGATGGTGATGGCTACGTCATGTTTAAATTGTATTTTTATACATAAAAGCATCCTATCTCAGGCTATCTTGCTGAAATAGGATGCTTTTATTATTTATGCTATCTTGTCTTAAATGACCGACATTACCTATTTGCATGGCGTTTTGCTACACGCAAAGCATCTTTCCATGAACCATGTATATAAATTGCTCTAGCAGGGCAGTAATGCTGGCATGAATTGCATTGTATACAATCCAGTTCCCCATAAGGTGCAGATTTTCCTTTGTTTAGGTGTAAGACACCTAATGGACATTTTTTTTCACAAGTACCACACCCTATGCATTCTGCCTGATTAACTGTAACAAGATCTCCTTTTAGAAGTGTGTTATTAATACTATAGATATGCATGCCTTTTTCTTTTCCAACACTTTTCTTAGTTTTCTCTAGGTACAAATCTATTCGAGGCTTTATGATATCTAAACTCCGAACAAACTTTGCAGCTCTTCTTTGATCATTTTCATCTGGTTTTCCTTTATTGCCCCCATTTACTAGAACAAAAGGTCCTGTGCAATCATAGCCTTTTGTTGAAAATTCACCTATAATCTTAAAACCTTTTTTTGCTAATAATGCTCTTATTTCTTTATGGTATTTGTGTGGCATTGGGTTACCTCTTGTTGAGAAAACAAATGCCTGCTGTTGACTCGTTTTAAGTTGTTTTACATACGCCATTAATTTAGGGTCATGACGCGTAAACTGAATACCTGATCCAAAACCTATCGTTTTATAACTTGAAATATCACGTTCTTTTGCCTGATCAGTTGTGATGAGCTCACAATTTAACTCATCTGCCATTGCTCTTGCTATTTTAAAAGTATTTCCATGGTACGTAGATTCATAAATAATTAAAACTTCTTTATTCATCTCATTTCACTCCTTATTTTATAATGGTTTTTATCAATGACTTAAAGCTATACTCCAAAAATGCTTCTCTTGTCATATTCATTTCATGTTGTATATACTCTCTTTTACTTTCTGCAATTTTTATTACTCCAGTAAGGCTGGACCAAAATACAAACACACTTGGCATAATCTTAATATCTGGTACTACAATGCCTTGCTGTATACCGTTTGCAAAAAAATTTCCTAATATATCATTTATCCCTTCCGAAACATTCCAGATTTCATTAATAACAGTATTCTCATCTGTTTCTTTTTCTTTCATAATATTCGCCTTGATAGTTCCCTCAAAATACAATGGGTTTTCATCATGCAACTTAACCATTGCTTCACAAATTGCTTGATAGCGGCACATAAAATCTTCACTTGTTAATAGCGCCTTTCTTAGCATATTCTCAAGCTTTAGCATCCCTCGCAAGATAACATGATGGTACATTTCTTCTTTACCTTTAAAATAAACATAGATCGTACGTTTGCTATATTCTGCTGCCTTTACAATATCATCCATCGTCGTCTTATCTATGCCCTTAACAGCAAATAATTTCTCAGCTACATCTATAATACTTACTTTATGCAACTCTCCTATTGCTTCTTTTTGTTCTTTTTTCATTTCTCACCTCTAGTTTTACTTTATAAACTATTAGTTTACTTATAAGAATACTATGCCCTTTGTCTAACATTGTCAATACCCATTTAAAAATAATTTTATCCTAGCGACTTATTTTTAATTTTTAGCATACCAAGTTATCTGTTCTCCTCTTTAAAATGCCGGATTCTTTGATTAAAGCCTCCTTATTAAAATTTATTCTCTTTATGAATTAAAAATTTGTTACTTTAGTTCTAAAAATGCTATAATATAAAGAAAATATGGTGGATTTTTTATAGATTCTTATTGCGTCTCACCTACATTTCACTAGACATGTAACCAACTATTAATAACCTATACTGACCTACAAATAAAAGACACACTAATGGAGAAAAGCAAAAATGAGTGATGGGATAAAAAATATATCAAAAATTATATTATCGATTATTACTTTCGCTGGGCTTATTTTTATTACCCAATTTCTTTTTATGCCTATAGGCCAGCGATTAACTACTTGGAAAATATCAACAATGGACTCTAACTTTTCAGCAAAAACCGTTGAGTTGCCTTTTTTAACTCATGTCAAAGAATCAGGGTTATGGACGTTTAGTACTGCTGTTTACCCAAAAGATTTACAAGCAGATGTTTTACATATTCCTCGTATTAATGGCTATGCTTTTGAGGTAGAACTGAATGGTCATAAGATCCATCAACAAGGTGATTTTCAAAATCCAACCGCAAATATCTGGAATTATTCCTTCCTAATCGATATCCCAAAAGGCCTGCTGCTTGAGGAAAATATCTTTATCATTCGATCCTTTGCACTACATGATGTTGGTTTTATTATGACACCCACACTTGGACAGAGAAGTGATTTTAACTTAATTATTGAACTTCAGAATTTCTTGAGTGATTCATTTAGTTATATTATGATAGGTGCCTCTTTGTTTTTAGGCATTTTGCTTATTTTAGTAGGTAGAAATGGTAAAACCATAAAGCATGCCTATATTCAATTTGGTTTAGCATGTATTTTCTTTGCTGTTTATAATTTTGAGTATACCTATAGGCTTTATTCAGGACCTTTAGAAGTGTATTTGTGGCTTCGAAAATTACTTTTTGCTTCAATTCTTTTATCTATTGGCTTTATGATTGAAGGCATATTGTCTTATATGTATCACCAAAAGATACCCTCCCAGATAAAGTTCTGCTATTCCATTGGCATAATACCTGTCTTATTTATGAATGATTATCCAGCACTTGCTGCGATTATTAAAGTTTATAATCTGATTATTATATTTATAACATTGTATATGATAAAATTAGTAATAAAAAGTCCTAAAACTCAACTACGTTTTAGCATTAGTTTTCTATCGCTGACAATATTACATACTGTTATTGTTTTTATATTTAGAGTACCAACATTGGTCTTTATAAATTATGGGATGAGTTTCATTCTAATAGGGTTGTCCTATGCACTCGTATTGGATTTTGATAACCTTGAAATCAAAAACACCCAACTAAATTATAAGATCAATATAGACCCATTGACAAAAGCTTATAACCGTGAATATTTAGACGCGTTGCATTATACGCAAGATGATGTACTTATTTTTATCGACATTGATTATTTTAAGATCTACAATGATACCCTAGGCCATGATAAAGGTGATCTTCTTCTTAAAGATCTTGTACAACATACAAAAAAACTGATAAGAAGTGAAGATGCAATTATTCGTTATGGTGGGGATGAATTTATCATCTATTTAAAACAAATATCTCTTGCACAGGCACAAGATAAAATGATTGCCATTAAAGCCTATGTTGTATCAAATTTTGAGTATGTTGATCTATCCTATGGTATGAGTAACTTCGTTACAACTTTATATGAGACAATAAAAAAAGCGGATCAAGATATGTACCTCATGAAAAAAGAAAAAAGGAGAGATAATACTAGTCACTAGCAAAAACTATGATACTTAAGTGAAAGCTTGGTGTAGAATCAAAAAGAGTGTTTGAAAAGTTGTTAAGCTTGACTTTTCAAACACTCTTCACTTTATCAATGATTATTATTGTTGTTCTTATTCCAATGTTTCTTAAAATCTGTACTCTTTGTTCCAGGATCTTTCTCTAGTCCACTCTTCCGCCTACTTTTTTGTGATCCTTGCTGTGGAATATTCTGCTTAGTTACTTCATCCATTTTATACACCTCATGATTTATTGTTTTCTCTCATAGGATGTATTATTTTAAAGCATTTATTCACTGTTTTTTCATTTTAAGGTTCATTTTTATTACCTTCAAACTTAATGTTAATCAGTTCTTCAAAAATATCATTTCTTTCAGCATCATTGTTTGGATATTTGATACTTTTTTGCATGATTTGTCTAATCTCAGATATGTTAGTCATAAGCTCCATAAAGTCTCCGCGGGTTAAAGGCTGTTTGTTGTCTTTAAGCTTATAGCCGATTTGTCCGCTTACTTCAATAGTTGCATACTGAACATCTTGAATAGAAGATATTCCTGATTGTCTTAAACGGGTTTCAAGCCGATCTACAGACATCCTTATTTTTCTAAGATTCGTAATATGCGGTTCACCATCTTCAATGACAACAACAGCTTTACCTGCAAATAGAGTTTCTAAGAAATCTACTTTCACTTCTAAGTATTCTGTAGCAACCATCAATAATACAAATAATAAAGCTGATAATAAAATAATAAAGATTCCTTTTTGAGCAAGAGGCTGAATAAGCAGTGACCCAAGCCCTACCATCACAATAGTTTGTGATATTGTCATTTGAGAGATAGATTTGCGTCCACCTATCCTTAGAATAAATATCCCTATGAAAAATATGAGAACTACTTGCAGTGCCCAATGTAATTCCACTCTTTTCAACTCCTTTAGAAGTAATAAACACTTTATATTATCTTCTATTTGAAGTTATTACATTCACTCATTGGCTTATTTTTAAAAATACTTAATGCCTATCAAATGATCTTTCTAGCGTTTTCAATAACAATTCCCATTAAAATAAGTACAACAGATATACCAATGGCAATGCCAAGGCTCATTATAACCTCTCCAAAGCTCGCCTCTAGCATTACATTTTTATAAAGAATCATTACCCATCTCACTGGAGATAGCAGCATAATTTTATTCACAGCCTCTGGCAATAATTCTTTAGGAAATACACAATCACTTAGCATGCATAACGGTGAAATAATAAAGCTCCCTGTCACAAAATAGGCCTGCGTATTTTTGCTGCATGATAATATGATTAAGCTTATTGCAATACCTACTATTCCAAGCACCATGCAAATACCTATAAACTTTACAAACCCAAGTCCAAAGGTTAGCTTGAGTGTATTCATAATAACGCCTTGAATAATAATTTGAATAAATAGGATACTAAATGCTCCTAAGATATGCCCTAATATATATTCATAGTGTTTAATCGGACTCGTACAAATACGCTCATAAACCTTACTTTCTTTCTCATGCATCATAGGCTGCAAGCTTTTAATACAGGTAAATAAAAACACCATTACAAACATCCCAAAAACCATTGTTGCTGTTATTTGTTCAAAGTCAGTACGCTCTATTTTAATTTCTCCTGTGCTACTTTTATAGTCTGCATATAATCTCTCAAACTCTGTTTCATCAGCGCCACTCATCACTGCAAGCGCATGAACTGTACTTAACGCTTTGTCTAACTGCACTGTTACAAATGCTATAGTTGGTTCATCCGTAATACTCATTACTTCTAAGCTCTTTTCATCTGCTACTAAGTTCGCTAATAGATTATCGGTACGCACTGCTATAATAGCATTAAGCTTTTTTTGTTCTAGCTTAGTAAGTGCTGTATCTTCATCTAAATACGCAAGACTTATATTTGTCTGCAATTCATTTAAAAGCGCCTCTATTCCAGGTACTTTTTCTGACATCACTATACCCACCTGGGCTCCTACTGAAAACTTATTGCCACTTAGCATAAACATCAGCAGTGTTGTTACAAGAACAGGCAAAGCTAAGAGCATTATAGAAAACTTATTATTAAAAAACATTTTCAAATTATGCTTTGCTATATTTAGCGTGTTTGTCATCTAAGTAATCCTCCTTTACGCGCACATTGATTCTAATACCTGCTATAACAAAACAAATAATCGTAACACTTAGCGTTATCAGCAGTATTTGAATTAGATTATCTGTTCTTTGTCTGATACAAATGTCTATGATACCTCTATTAATAACAGTTATGGGTGAAATTTCTGTAATCCTTCCTAAATCCATATTGGGATTAAATCCGCCGGACGTAAAACATAAAATCATAATAGCCAGAGAAACCATCCCATCTGATACTTTTTCATCATGAGTCAACGTTCCTATACACACACCTATTGCGACTGACATCATACTTAGAAGAACTATTATGACAATCATCTGCATAGGATTATTTCTAAACCCAATGTCAAAGAATAACTCACTGACTATAACCATCATACACCCTTGTATAAAAGCCAAAATAACGCCTGATAGATACTCTCCTAAATAAAGAATGTTTTTAGATAGTGGTGCACTTTGTACCCTCTTGCCTATTGCTTTATGAATATAATGCATTGCGGTACTTCCATAGCTTCCTGCCATAAGAATCGTAAAAGCAATCATTGTTGCAGCAATAGAAAGTACATAAAAATTCTTATTAAGTTTTGGCAAACTATTTACACTATACTGAACTTGACTTTTATAGTCTGCCTGGGGCATTTGCAGACTACGAGATGCCATAGTCTCATAAATTGCCCTATTTTCTAAAAAGCTTTCTGTGATTGCCTTAACTGTTTCTGCTTTTTGATCAACTGTCCCGCCCTGATATAAGGTAATTGATTGTTCCTGATCTATAGAGACTAATAGATCTACTTCTTTAGCTTCTAGCGCTTTTAATGCTTCTGTATTTGTCTTTGCTTGCCAAAAGTTTAAGTTTAGCTTTTCTTCTTCCGAGGCTCTCCCTAAAAACGCTAAGTAAGCTTCATTAAACTCTGATTTAGCTTCACTATAAATACTCATTTTAACTTCTATTTTTTCTTCCTCATTGGATTTAAATGCGTTATCAAGATTTCCAAATACCGTAATAAAAATAAAGGTTAAAAAAATGGGAAAGATAATCATAAATCCTAGACTTTTATAATCCTTTATTCTTCTTTTAAGTGCATTATTGATAATATAAAAAAGCTTCATAATCTTCCCCCTAGTCTCTTAAACTTCTTCCTGTAAGCCCTAAAAATACATCTTCAAGGTTTGGTGTTTGTAGTTTTATATCTACAATTGCAGTGCCAGACTCAGTTAAATAAGCGATAATTTTATCTAAACAAACGACTTCTTTTTTAGAAATAATTTGCAAGATATTTTCTTTAAAATGAATATCTTCTACACCTTTAATATTAAGCAATATCTTTGTATCTATCTTACTGATTTCCTTAAGCGTAATAAGCACTGTATTTTTATCATTTATAATATCTCTTAATGATTCTGCTGTACCCGATGCAATGACATATCCTCTATCCACAATAGCCATTCTGTCACATAACATTTCAGCTTCTTCCATATAGTGTGTTGTATAAATAATAGTTGCTCCATTTTGATTGAGCTGCTTAATAGAGTTTAAAATATGGTTTCTTGATTGTGGATCAATTCCGACCGTAGGTTCATCCATAATAATAAGCCTGGGTTCATGTGCAATACCACAAGCAATATTAAGTCTTCTTTTCATTCCGCCTGAAAAAGTTTTAGCCTTATCTTTCGCCTTTTCTTCAAGGCCTACAAACTCTAGTGCCTTTAGGGACTTTTCTTTTCTTTCCTTGCCTTTTATACCATATAAACTTGCAAAGAAACTAACGTTCTCATAAGCTGTAAGCTCTTCAAAAATAGCCAAATCCTGTGGTATAATGCCCATCTTTTGCTTAATCTCATTAAGATGTCGTTTAATATCTTTATCAAATATACGAATTGTTCCCTTATCTTGATTTAAAAGACCACTTAGTATATTAATTGTTGTACTCTTTCCTGCTCCATTAGGGCCTAAAAGACCAAATATCTCTCCTTCTTCTATCCCCAAAGATAAATTATTTAGGGCCATGTTATCCCCAAAGCTCTTATATATAGTGTTGATTTCTACATTCTTCATAAAGCTCCCCCTCTTGTTGATCTGTGTATATTAAATAGTTACAATTTTATTATATGTCATGACACGTGTTGCATTTTAGTATCAAAAGTCATCTCATTGATATGACTAAGGTCATATGCTTCACTAAATACTTAAGCCCTGTTTCTTTTTATCATAAACAAGTTTACATTTTACATTTATTACCATATTATGATATAAACTTAAACCTTCCAGAGGACTTCGTTATGTTAGAATCTATTTTGCTAGTTATTTCAGTATGCATTGATGGTTTTTTAGCAAGCTTCGCATACGGCACAAGTAAAATTAAAATTCCTTTCTTATCAGGAACACTTATTACTTGTATTTCTACTTCATTTTTAATCATTTCACTTTCTTTAGGTGCTCTTATTAAAAATGCTTTACCCGATAAGCTGACTCTTGGCATATGCTTTGGTATTCTCTTTCTTTTGGGTATATTCAGGCTATTTGAAGGCCTATTAAAAAGTTTCTTAAATAAAAAGGCCTCTTCCCCTGACCATACAGAGTTCACTCTAATTAATTTTAAGCTTATGCTTAATGTTTATTCTGATTCTACACTTGCCGATGTAGATCATTCTAAAGTCCTTAGTACCAAAGAAGCACTTTACTTAGGAATTGCCTTATCCTTAGACAGCTTAGTTGTGGGGCTAGGCGCAGGACTTGATAGTTTTAATTATATTGAAGTTATTATCTTTTCATTAGTTTTTAATGCTTTAGCACTGTTAACAGGCTTTTTTCTAGGGAGAAAATTTGCTGAAAAGTTAAATACAGACTTGTCTTGGTTAAGTGGTGCTGTACTTATTGCTTTAGCTGTGCTTAAGCTAACATAATGCATTTAACCCCCATAACAAAAACACTTTAACTATTTATATGCTAATAGTTAAAGTGTTTTTATTATTACATAGAGCTATTCAAGTAACTTATAGCTATCTGCGTACGATGCTTTAAATCCATTTTAGTTAGAATGGAAGTAATATAATTTTTAACAGTTCCTTCTGATATAAAGAGTTTACCCGCAATTTCTCGGTTCGACAGTCCCTTAGCAATTTGCTCTACAATTTCTAGTTCTCTATTTGAAAGCTCATAGATAGCCATATTCTTGTTGCTCTTTAAGTTGTTTAGTCTGCTCACTACCTCTGTTTCAAACACCCCATTTCCAAGGTCAATAGATTTAATAGCTGCAATAATTTTATCTGGCGTACTGTTCTTAAGCAAAAATCCTGAAGCGCCATTTGCTATTGCTGCTTTAATATGATCATCTTCATCAAAGGTAGTCAGTACTAGTATCTTAAGTTGTTTTTGTAAAAAACCCTTAGTATTTAAATATTTTAAAACTTCTATGCCATCCATAATAGGCATTCTAAGATCCAATAAAATGATGTCTACTTGCTTTTCTTTTACAAAATCAATACATTCTTTTCCATTTTCTACTGCACCTACTACTTCTATCTGCGTATCTGATCCAATGATAATCTTAAGACTTTCTCTTATTAAAGTATCATCATCTACTATGAGTAATCTCATCATATACCCTCCCGTTTGAGAATCATTAAAGTTTCAAAACCATTATTCGTGTTAATCACCAAGCGACCATTAATACTTTGTGTGCGTTCTTCTATCCCCATTAGACCTAAGCCACTTTCATAGTGTTCTATTGGAGCTCCATTATCTTTAAATTGTATTTTGATAATCTTATGAAAAACTTCT
Organism: uncultured Clostridia bacterium; assembly: GCA_937921505.1. Lineage (GTDB taxonomy): Bacteria > Bacillota > Clostridia > Lachnospirales > Cellulosilyticaceae > FMMP01. Next base: position 9,921 of record CAKZUB010000124.1, read on the forward strand.
ATTCTCACACTCAATCTATCCGCCTTTGAATGTTTAATTAAATTTGTAATCGTTTCTTTAAGGTTTTGCAGTGTGACATGCCATACATTAAGACTTATCGCTCCTATATCTCCTTCAAAAGATAGTTCTGTTTCAATTTTATGAGTACTTTGCAAGTCCTCTAAAATATTTCTAATTTGATTGATCCCTACCTCTGACTGTTCTGGTTTAATGTCTTTTAGTGTATGTCTGATATCATCCATCCCATCTCTGAGATTCTCTATTGTTGATGTAAGCATTTTTGTAGCCTCGGCACTATTACTCTGCAATATAATCTTAATTGCTTCTAATTGCATAATATTAGCCGCTAGTGTATGTCCTATTTTATCATGCAGCTTTTGTACTAACATATTGCGTTCTTGTATTTTGGTGAGTTCTTCAATTTGACTTACTTCTTTTTGAATAGTTTCTACTTTTAGATTGGCCTGATAAAGCTTATCTCTTAGCTCTTCATTAGCTTTTTTTATACTTTTTATTTTTTCCTCATATTTAGATACTAGACTTAAAAAAAGTATAACCAATACAAATAAAACACCTTGTTCTTTGAATATTAAACTGTCTATGACCCATAAATAGATTAATACACCCAATAAATTTAGGAGTATAATTTTATATTTATACTTATAAATAAGCTCTGTATTAACCGCTATAACCAATATCCAAAAGCTGTTACTTATAAAAATTGCTGCTAAAACTAAAATAATGATATGTATTATGTAAAGAAAAGTTTTAGTTCTTTTTGAACAGCTTAAGTGGTTCATTAAGTAAATAATGAGGTGTAACACTATGCCTCCTACAACCCCAAAGGCTATGTTTCCTATTGCTTGCGTATTATAGAAAATATAAAAGCTTAATATCAGTTGTAATAAAATGCTGATGTAATCCAACCTACCACATCCTTCTTTTCAATTATCAAACTTCTTCTCCTTTTTAAAATCTTATTTACAGATAATTTTATCATTATTTGGTGACATAAGCTAGCACAAGACATAAACAAAAAGAATAGCCGCAAAACATATGCGACCATTCTTTTTACTTCGAAACTCTATTATTTTACTTTTTATAACTAGGTTCAATATTCACTTTTTTAAGTCTTAATGAATTATACACTACATTAAGAGAACTTAGGGACATCGCACTAGCTCCAATCATCGGATGTAATAGCCCAAGCATTGCAACTGGGATAGCAATAGCATTGTAAAACCATGCCCAAAAGTAGTTTTCTTTAATCTTTCTGAAAGTAGCTCTAGATAACTTGATAGCAGAGATAATATCACTAAGCTCACCTCTAACTAAAGTTACATCAGCCGCTTCAATAGCAATATCTGTACCCGTTCCTATTGCAATCCCTACATTAGCCTGCTTAAGAGCTGGTGCATCATTAATACCATCTCCTACCATCGCCACCAAACCATAATCTTTCTGGAGTCTTGTAATCTCAGCAACTTTACCATCAGGCAGTACTTCTGCAACGAACTCTCCAATACCTACTTTTTTACCAATAGCTGCTGCCGTTCTGGCATTATCTCCTGTTATCATAACAGTCTTAATACCCATACTTTCAAGTTCTTTAATAGCTGGTGCTGAGTCTTCCTTTAAGGGGTCTGCTACAGCAATAATGCCCATAAGATTATTGTTCTTAGCAATCATCATCGCTGTCTTCGCTTCTTCTTCTAACCGTACTAAAGTATTTTCATACCTTTCATAAGCTACTTCATTGTTTTGCATAAGCCTTCTATTACCGACTAAAATCTTATCTCCATCTAATAATCCGCTTACACCCATCCCTGTAATAGATTCAAAATCCACTACTGTTCCAAGCGTCATTTTACTATAAACTGCTTTTTCAACAATAGCATGCGCTAAAGGATGTTCTGAAGCATGTTCAAGACTTGCTGCAAAATAAAGTAACTCTTCGTCTGAAATTTCATTTACTGTAAGCAAATCTGTTATCTCTGGTTTTCCTTTTGTGAGTGTCCCTGTTTTGTCAAAAGCAATGACTTTGACATCTTTAAAAGTTTGAATGGCTTCTCCATTACGAATAAGGATTCCTTTTTCTGCTCCAATACCACTACTTACCATTAAAGCCGTTGGTGTCCCAAGTCCCAATGCACAAGGGCATGAAATAACCAAAACTGCTGTTGCAGTAACAAATGATAAAGTAAAGGGTGTTAAGTTTGGATTAATCCAAGGCAGAAAAGCTGCTCCCCATCGTATAATACCAAGATGCACCCCCGGAAACACATTAAATGAAATAAAAGTAAAGAGTGTAAGCACAATAATCGCTGGCACAAAATAGCCTGTTATACGATCGGCAAACTCCTGTATAGGTACTTTGGACCCTTGACACTCTTCAACCAACTTAATAACTTGTGAAAGAAAAGTGTCATTTCCCACTTTAGTAACCTCTACTTTTAATAATCCTTGCTTATTAAGAGTTGCTCCAATAACATTGTCTCCCACTTTACGTTTAACAGGCATAGATTCTCCTGTTGCCATCGACTCATCAATTAAACTGTTGCCTTCTATCACTATACCATCTGTTGGAATCTTTTCTCCTGGTCTGATGAGCATTACATTGCCTACTTGTAATTCTTTAACAGAAACTTCAATTTCTTCATTATCTATTAAGATTTTAGCAGTCTTAGCTCCCATTTGAATGAGCTTTTTAATAGCCTGAGAAGCTCTTCCTTTTGCTCTAACCTCTAAATATTTACCTACTAAATGCAATGTCATAATAGTAGTTGCCATTTCAATAAAGGTCTGTACCGGAAAGAAAAAGCCTAATAGTCCTATTAAATAAGGTGGTAATGAACCTAATGTTACGAGTACATCCATATTAGCGCTTTTGTTTTTAATGGCTTTGTAACTTCCTTTATGAACATACCATCCTGTGCCAAATATAATTGGAAAACCAAGAGCTGCTGTTATGAATAGATACCCTGGCACCATCACAACAAACATATCAATCATCATAAGTACCATAATAAGTGTTGACAAAATAGCCGATACAGCCATTGTTTTCTTTGCCTTTTGTACCTTTATTTCATCCTCATCTTTCTCTCCATTTATTGCTTCTTCTTGCATAGCCGCTTCAAAACCTAGCTTAGAAATCTGTTTTTGTATTTCACCTGATCTTATCTTTGTTGGCAAATAGTGTACAGTTGCTTTTTCTGATGCAAAATTGACCGTTGCCTTAAGGATGCCGTCTGTTTTATTTAATGACTTCTCTATTGTATTTGAACATGATGTACAGCTCATACCTGTTATTTTAAAAGTAAGAATCGCTTCTTGTTGCATTTGCTCTCTCATACTTTAACCTCCTTAAAAACAATTACAACCCCACCCCCTATAGGGGGTATACCTTTATAGTATCACATTATTAGAATCTGTCAATAGATATGCCATAAAAAAAACACCGTACAGAGTGTATAAGGCTAACGCTATACACTCTGTACGGTGTTTTTCATATTATGTAAATCTTATTAATATAAAAATACTCCCATTAATATCAATACACAAGATAGTAGGACCACCCCAATATTCAGCTGAAGCATTTTCTTCTTATCTTTTAACATACTAACAAGAAAATTATGAAAAGCTTTATAATTGAATAAAAGAACAGTAATCTTAATGGTAGTCACTGTAATTAAAACGGCTACCATCCAGCTATACTTAATATCTGTCACAAAAAATTGATACCAAGTAAGAATGACTAAGAAATAACCTATAACACCTACCGGGTAAATCCACTTGGGTTTATTTTGAGTATAGGCACTACTTACTTCCCATTTAGCCCACTTTTCTCCCATGACTAACATTACGATCCTTGACCCAATGCCAAGTGCTGCCCATAAAAAGCAAATAAACTGAAAATAATTAATCTCAAACATCTTTATATCCCCCTTTGACCTAATAGAGTTATCACGGAAACTCTACAGAGCCTGTGATTACTCTATTTTTTTAATTTATTTTTTTGCATTTCCTCCACTTTTTTTGCATAAAAAACTTGACAAACTTATAAAAATGCGCGCCGAATCCTCGCTGAAAACATCT
>CAKZUB010000125.1 GCA_937921505.1 uncultured Clostridia bacterium
GTTGATGCGGGTTTGTCTCAACAAACTGGTAGGCACCCCATGGTCCTGCCAGACTTGTAGAAGTTCTATAACTTGTTGGAGTAGAATACCAATAATAAAGACCAGAGGCAAACCAATACCACAAATTATCCTTTTTAACTAAATGATATGCTTCAGTTTGATGTGGAACTGTGTCTCTGAATATTTCACTATCAAAGTCAAGATAATCGGAAGTAAGTTTTAATATAGCCGCTATTCTTGCTCCTTCCTGATAATCCATATTTGCAACAAAATATCCGTCAGCTCCATCCTGGAAAACACTTATATCATTAGGTGATCCTGTAACACCAACTGGTAAGCTCATTGCTTTTTCATATGTATAATTTCCATCTGGTGTATCACTAGTCGCACTCACCATCTGTCCTTCCATGTGAGTTATTAAAACATATTTATTGGTTAATTCATTATATAAAATACTCGGTCTTCCTACCCACTTGGTTGCATCCGTTAAATCTGCCGGCCATCCCGAAATTCCAGGATATATAACATCCTTTCTAAACTCCCAGTTTACCAAGTCTGTTGATCTGTATACTTTTACTGCGTTATAACCAGCATAATCTGTTGTTGAAACCGTTCCAGCACCTGGAAAATCTACACCAACCAAATAATAATAGTCTCCTGACTTAATTATATTTCCACCTTGCGCTTTCACAACTTCACCCTCTGTGTCTAACCAATATGTAGTATTGTCTATTGTTGCATTTGCAATTGAGTTTGGTGTTTCTTTACTGATTACCGGAGCTGATGCAGAACTAACTATAATACCTAGGATTATCATAATTACGAGGGCTATCATAAGTATAAGACTGATTGTTTTTTTCTGCTTTAACATTCTTTATTTCTCCTTTAAATTTTAAAAATTGTTCCATTCTTATTTTTCGTTTAATATAACATATACCTCATGAACTTTGTTATCGTTAAAAAGTGGAAGGACATTACTATTCCATATTACATTATCCACAGTAATTTTTGTTGTATTTGAAGATCTCTCCCCTGCATTCTGAATAATAATTTTATATCTTGATCCTCGAAATTCCTTATATACTTGCACCTGGTCCCATTCTGATGGCAAACATGGCTGAATTACTAAGCCATCATAACTTCTCTTGATTCCTAAAATACCTTCATATAAAGAAATCATAGCCCACGCTGATGTACCTGTTGTCCACGATTGATAGGACTTGCCATAATACTTTGGATGAATTGCATAACAATTTGTAAATACATACGGCTCTGCCCCAGAAATATATGATGGATTTAAGTTGCTGTCTGGCATTATTTTGAGCAAAGTATTAATTGCTTCATCTGCACGCCCCAACAAACAGTCCATATATATCTTAAATCCAGTAGCATGGCAATATACGCCTCCATTTTCAAACAGACCTGGTAACATGCCTGACATACGTCCAACATTCGCTGAATACTCGTTATATGCAGGAAGATTTAATGGAAATCCAAAATCATGTTCCATCGCATCTATGGATTCGATTACTTGTAACATCCGGTCATCATCAACAACACCTGCCAATACAGCCCATGTTTGCGGATTAAGATAAATCTTACTTCCTGTACTTTCACTTGAACCTATAATTTCGTTTTTACTGATTGCTCTTACATACCATTTACCATCCCATGCCTTATCATTGATACATTTTTTCAATGTTTCATACTCTTTTTTCAAAAAGGATGCGTATTGTGTATCTCCGATTCTATTCATAAGTAAAGCTAATTCTTGAAAAGCCAAACAACTTTGCGCAGAAAGCATTACTGATTCTGCTTCTGGATCAGTAGTGACATTGAGCGCGTCATTCCAATCAGCATTCCATATTTTAATTAAACCATTGGGTCCTCTGTCTTGGATCAATCTGTTAACAGCAGCTTTCACATGTTCTAAAACTGTGCCTTTACCACCATCTTGGTACTCTAACTTGATATCTAGAACCGTAAAATCTCCTGTTTCTTTCAAAAGTTCACAAACAGCCCATATAATCCAAAACGGCTGATCAGAATATCTCGTATCATCATACGGATACCAAGTCAAAACAGCATGTCCATCCTGAAATTGATGTCTTAGGCACTCTAATATTTCACTCTTTGCTTTTTCTGGTTGATACATTAACAATGCTACGGCTATTTGTAAGTTATCTCGTACTCCTTTTTTCCCAACGATACAAAAATCCACTTGTTTTTTTAACCATTGATTCATAATTTGATTTATCTTCTCATTCGGTGTAACCATTTCCAGTGTAGAATACCTTTTGTTATAATAATCAGTTGTTTTTAAAAGGCAAGACTCTACTTCTTTGTCTTCACTAAATTTTCCAGAAACTTCCCTTGCTTCCTGCAAACTCTCAGATACACCAAATACAATATGAATCACTTTTTCTTCATCCGGCTCCAGTGTGATTTTATTCTGCAAAACGCCACCCAAAGTAAATAGTGCTGTTTCACTATTCTTGCAATCTAGGCCCTTTACAACAGTATCTGGACTCTGATAAATACCACTTATACTAGCATCAGTATTTGTACTAGTTCCTAATGTCCCAAGGAATACAGACAAATCCCCATCATAAGCTGCCACTGGCTCGGAACTTGCTATATAAGCATTATAGCGATTATGAGGAGTAAATGGATGTTTGGATGAACAATATATACCGTTTAATTCCTGATCAAAGGATGTCTCACAGGATCGATACATTTCGTAATATCTCGGATATTGAAAGCCTTCCAATTCAAAACTTACAACTGAAAATATACTTATATTTCGAGGTTTAATGCTATTATTCTTTAATCTGAGAGTCCAAACCTCATGAAATCCATCAAAGGGAACATATAATCTCCATGATGCCAAAATATTGTTATTTTGTGATTGAATTGTCGAAGATGCCAAACTATGTTCACAAGAAAAATCATCTACCGGCACGTTCATAGGACCTTCTCCTATGTTCCAACTGCTACCGCTGATATCGTCTCGCAAATAAACGTATCTTGTATCTTGATGATTCACCCTACACATATCTGATTTTTCATTTATATATTGGCTTTTTCCATTTCCTACTTGCGATACCTGAGCACAATACCCCTTATTGCTCCAAAGGTAATTGTACCAATGTCTAGGCGGTTTTGAAGTAAGTATCTTACACGAATTATCTTCTTTGAATTGATATAATTTATCTTTATACATAATAGCCACTATTCCTAACCTTTCTTCTTTTTGTAAATATATACTACCGTCACTAGTATTAGCATCCATGCTCTATTCTCTATCTTATATTTTAAAACCTTTGAATTTTTACTCCCAATGAAAATCCATATATCTCAGACATTTCTAAACTCTAAAGATATATGGATTTTATACTATTAATTATATTTTTTTTATTACTCTACACTCCATGAACCAGTAATTGTATCAATTCTCCATTGATCATAGCCATTTAAAACAGGCACAGTTCCATTCCATGTGATTGGAAATGCTGCATTTAATCTATTCCCAATACCTGTATATTGCGAATAAGTATCACCAAAATATACATACGTCGTTCCTTGGGTTCCTGTCACTGGAATAATAAAATCATGCTGTGTGTTGAAGGAGTCTAATTTATCCCACATTATCGGTTGATGCGGGTTTGTCTCAACAAACTGGTAGGCACCCCATGGTCCTGCCAGACTTGTAGAAGTTCTATAACTTGTTGGAGTAGAATACCAATAATAAAGACCAGAGGCAAACCAA